>DASQLT010000033.1:0-4012 GCA_035629855.1 Allosphingosinicella sp. | reverse complement strand
CCCCGGCACCGGGGCCGTCGGCGACTCCCCGCCGGGCTCGACGATCTTCGGCTTGTTCATCTCCGGCGTCGAGGGAAGCGGTGGGGAGGGCGGCGGCGGCGCGGGCGGCGGTGGCGGCGGCGCGATCGGGGGCGGCGGAGGGGCCGGCGGCGGCGGCGCCGAAGTGGGCGGCGGCGGCGGCGGCGGCGCGGGCGGGGAGGGTGGCGGCGGTGGAGGCGGCGAAGGCGGCGGAGGCGCGGGCGGCGGAGGCGGAGGCGGCGCGGGAGGCGGCGGTGTCCCGGTCAGGCCGACGGTGACGTTGGTCCGGTTGTCGGCCGAATCGTAGCTGTAAGTGGAATTGACCCCCGCATTGACCGTTCCGCTGCGCTCGACCCGGGCAAGCCTTCCAAGGCTGTCGTAACCGTAAGTAACCGTTTCGCCGGCCTCGGCCGCTCCGGCCCAGGCGAGAGTAGACGTCGCCAGCAGCAAGCCGGCCCGATGACCACGACAGCGCATCTTAACCCCTTTTGCTGATGCGGGGCCAAACAGGCATGAAAAACTATGGGAGTCAAATCCAACAGATTCCGAGTCTTTATTTCCAATGAATTGTAAACCTTAACTAAAATTGAATTTCTGTATTTAAGGAGACGGCCTCGAGCGACTCGGGCCGGCCGGGGGCCTGCCCACTTCCGGCACGCTTGACTCCGTCGCCGTCGCGCGCCCACCTCCGAACGGTGACCCGCATCGCCCTCTTCCAGGCCCGAACCGGAATCGACCCCGAGGCCAATGCCCGAGCGCTCGTCGCGGCGGTGGGCGAAGCGGCCGCGGGCGGCGCGGCGATGCTCTTCACGCCGGAAATGTCGGGCCTGCTCGACCGCGACCGCGGACGGGCGGCGGCGAACCTTCGGACCGAGGCGGACGATCCGGTGCTCGCGGCGGTCCGGGCGGCGGCGGCGGAGTCGGGTCTATGGGTCCATCTCGGTTCGCTCGCCATTCGCGGCAACGCCATTTGCGGGGAGGGGGGCTCGAAGCTCTACAATCGCGCCTATCTGATCGACGGCGGCGGCGGCGTCCGGGCCCGCTACGACAAGCTCCATCTGTTCGACGTCGATCTTCCGACGGGCGAGAGCTGGCGCGAATCGGCCTCCTATGCGCCGGGCGGGCGGGCGGTGGTCGCCGACAGCCCGGTTGGACCGCTCGGCCTGTCCATCTGCTACGACCTGCGCTTCCCCGACCTCTACCGCGCACTGAGCGACTCAGGGGCGCAGGTGCTTGCGATCCCCGCCGCTTTCACGGTGCCGACCGGCTTGGCCCATTGGCATGTGCTGATGCGCGCGCGGGCGATCGAAGCGGGCGCCTTCGTCGTCGCGGCCGCCCAGTCGGGCCGCCACGAGGATGGCCGCGAGACTTACGGCCACAGCCTCGTCGTCGGCCCCTGGGGCGAGATCCTGCTCGACATGGGAGAAACAGCGGGCGTCGGCTTCGCGGAGATCGACCTGGCCGAGGTCGATTCGGTCCGTTCCCGCCTGCCGGCGCTTCGCCACCGCCGCGAGATCCCGACGGTAGAGCGGATTTCATGATTATCTTCGACCTGAGATGCGCCCCTCAGGGCCATGTCTTCGAAGCCTGGTTCGCGTCCTCGTCCGCCTTCCAGGAGCAGCAGGGAAGGGGCCTCGTCGCCTGCCCCTTGTGCGGTTCGGCGGACGTCGCCAAGGCGCCGATGGCGCCGGCGGTGGGCGCCAAGGGCAATAAGGCCCCGGCCTCCGCTCCGCCGGGAAGCCTGTTCGCCGGCGCTCCGGGGGAGGTGAAGGAGATGCTCGCCGCCGCCGCGGCGTTCCAGAAGACCCTTCTCGCCGGCTCCGAGGGAGTCGGGCCGCGCTTTGCCGCCGAAGCCCGCGCCATCCATCTCGGCGAGGCCGACAACCGCGCCATCCACGGCGAGGCCACCCGCGCCGAGGCCGAGAGCCTGATCGACGAAGGGGTGGCCATCGCCCCTCTGCCGTTCCCGATGGTGCCGCCGGGCGAGGAGAATTGACCGGAAGCCCCGCTCGCCCTAGTCCCACGCACAGGGCGGTGCGGCCTCGTAGCTCAGCAGGATAGAGCATCAGATTCCTAATCTGAGGGCCACAGGTTCGAATCCTGTCGAGGTCACCACCGCCCGTATGCCGAAGGCGACGAATGCCGTCGGAAGCGGGAGCGCAAATGACCAGTCCAGGCGAACCGAGCGACGGCGACCTCGTCCGCCGCCCCGCCAAGATCGAAGTTCCCGTCGAGGTTCAGGACGCGGTTCGAACGCTCATTCGCTGGGCGGGCGACGATCCCGACCGCGAAGGCCTGGCCGACACCCCCGCCCGGGTCGGCCGCGCCTGGAAGGAATATGCCCAGGGCTATACCGAGGATCCGTCCCACCATCTCAGCCGGACCTTCGAGGAGGTGGGCGGCTATGACGAGATCGTGCTGCTCAAGGACATTCCCTTCCAGTCGCATTGCGAGCACCATCTCGCGCCGATCATCGGCAAGGCCTCGATCGCCTATCTGCCGGCCGAGCGGGTCGTCGGGATCTCGAAGCTCGCCCGGGTCCTCCACGGCTTCGCGCGGCGGCTTCAGGTCCAGGAGCGGCTCACCGCCCAGGTCGCCGACTGCGTCTGGGAGCATCTGAGGCCGCAGGGGGTCGCCGTCGTCATCGAGGCGAGCCACGCCTGCATGACCGCCCGCGGCGTTCGGACGCCCGGAGTGATGATGACGACGAGCCGGATGATGGGCGTGTTCCGCGAGGACCAGCGGAGCCGGCGCGAGGTGCTGGCGCTGATGGGCTATTGAAAATCTATCGTCACCCCAGCGAAGGCTGGGGTCCCGACGGGTGAAAGGCATCTGCGCTCTTTACCCACTGGGGCCCCAGCCTTCGCTGGGGCGACGTGATGCCTAAATCACCGATTCCAGCACCGCGGTCCTGAGCCGCTCGATCCCCATGCCCTTTTCCGCCGAGGTGACGATGATCTCGGGATGGGCGGCCGCATGCTTTCGGCCCTCCTCCGCGGTGGCGGCCTCGACCTCCGCCAGGTCCGAGGCCTTGATCTTGTCGGCCTTGGTCAGGACGAGGTGGTAGCTCACCGCCGCATCGTCGAGCATCTTCATCACGTCGAGGTCGATCTCCTTGAGCCCGTGGCGGGAATCGACGAGGACGAGCGCCCGCTTCAGCACCTGGCGTCCGCGCAGGTAGGAATTGATCAGCTGGCGCCATTTCGCGACGACGTCCTTGGGCGCCTTGGCGAACCCGTAGCCCGGCATGTCGACGAGGCGGAAGCGAAGCGGCTCGCCGACGTCGAAGAAGTTGAGCTCCTGGGTCCGCCCCGGGGTGTTCGAGGTCCGGGCGAGCCCGTTGCGGTTGGTGAGGGCGTTGAGAAGCGACGATTTGCCGACGTTGGAGCGGCCCGCGAAGGCCACTTCCGGAGCGGCGGGATCGGGCAGGAACCTGAGCCCCGGCGCCGACTTCAGGAACGTGATCGGGCCCGCGAAGAGCTTGCGCGCCGTCTCGTCCAGCTCCGCTTTGTCCTCGCTCACTTCGCGGGCGCCGGAGCTTCCGCCGCCGCCTTCATTCCCGGATAGCGGCTGTACAGCCACTTCTGCTGGAGGATGGTGAGGCAGTTGTTGACGACCCAGTAAAGCTGAAGCCCGGCCGCGAACGGCGCCATCACGAACATCAGCACCCACGGCATGATCGCGAACATCTGCTTCTGCACCGGATCGGTGGCCGGCGGGTTGAGCTTGAACTGGGCCCACATGGATATCCCGAGCAGGATCGGTAACACGCCCAGCGCCAGGAAAGAAGGCGGGGTGAACGGCAGGTAGCCGAACAGATTCACCGGGGTGAGCGGGTCGGGTGCGGACAGGTCCTTGATCCACAGGACGAACGGCTTGTGGCGCATCTCCACCGACACCATCAGCACCTTGTAGAGGGCGTAGAAGATCGGGATCTGGATGAGGATCGGCAGGCACCCGGCCATCGGGTTCACCTTCTCCTCCGAGTAGAGCT
>DASQLT010000032.1:0-42302 GCA_035629855.1 Allosphingosinicella sp. | reverse complement strand
TCGCGAAGGACCTTTTCGGCCTGGCGGGAGAGGAAATAGCCGTTGGCGTAGGAGACGACGGCGAGGTCGGTGCCGTCGCCGTGAATGCCGGGCTCGCCCAGCCTTATCGGCTTCGCCTCGCCGGGCGCGGCGTAGGTCGAGGTCCAGAGGCCATCGCCCTCCTCGTGCAGGTCCCGCGTCATGTAGAGCGCGATCGGCTCGACGAAGACGATGACGCGCTGCTCCTCGAGAGCGAGCCGGACGCATTCGCGGAGCATCCCGACGGCGTCGGCGCCGTTGCTCGGGCAGGCGAGGACCAAGCCCGGAATGTCGCGGAAGACGGCGAGGCTGTTGTCGTTGTGGAAATGGCCGCCGAAGCCCTTCTGGTAGCCGAGGCCCGCGATCCGGGTGATCGTCGGGTTGGTATATTGCCCGTTGGAGAAGAAGCTCAACGTCGCCGCCTCGCCGCGTATCTGGTCCTCGGCATTGTGGACGTAGGCGAGGAACTGGATCTCGGCGATGGCGAGAAGGTCGTTATGGGCGGCGCCGATGCCGAGACCCAAAATGCTCTGCTCGTCGAGCAGGGTGTTGATCACCCGGCACGATCCGAAGCGCTCGTGGAGCTTGGCGGTGACGTTGTAGACCCCGCCCTTGGGCCCGACATCCTCGCCGGCGACGATGATCTGGGGATGCGCCAGCATCAGGTCCGCGAGCGCCCAGCTCAGCAGCCGCGCCATATGCTGCGGCTTGTCGATCATGCTCCTGTCGCGGGCGAACAGGGCGTCGCGCTGGTCCGGAGTAGGGGTGTTGGCCCGGGCCGGCGGGCGCTTCGGCGGGACGATGCTCGCCATCACGTCCTTGCTGGCGGTCAGCTTGGGCCGCTTTATCGCCTGCTCGGCGATCCGGGCGAGGGTGGCCTCGGTCTCATCGTAGAGGTCGAGGATCTGGGCGCCGGAAAGCAGGCCCTGCTCGATCAGCAAGGCGGCGCTGTAGACGAGGGGGTCGCGCTCCTCGTCTTGCTCGATCTGCGCCTTGGTCAGATAGGTGGCCTGGACGTCCGAGCCGGCATGGCCGTAGAGCCGGACGCAGTCCATGTGGAGGAAGACCGGCTTCCGCTGGGTCCGGGCGATCCGCGCCGCTTCCGTGGCGCCGCGCCAGGCGTCGGCCATGTCGAGGCCGCTGCAATGCAGATATTCCAGCCCCGGCCGGTTTCGGAACGAGGCCGCGATCCAGCCGGGCGGGGTCCGGGTCGAGATTCCGATGCCATTGTCCTCGCACAGGAAGATGAGCGGCATGGGCGAACCCTGATAGGCGGCCCAGGCGGCGGTGTTGAACGCGCCCTGCGCGGTCGAATGATTGGCCGAGGCGTCGCCGAAGCTGGCGAGGACGATCGAATCCCGGGCCAGCGCCGTTTCTTCCAGCTTGAGCGTGCGCGCGATTCCGATGCTGAACGCGGCGCCGACCGCCTTGGGCAGATGCGAGGCGATGGTGCTGGTCTGCGGCGGTATCGCCAGCGGCTTCGATCCGATCACCTTGTGGCGGCCGCCCGAGATCGGATCTTCCGCCGAGGCGGCGAAGCTCAAAAGCATGTCCCACAGCGGCGTCTGGCCGGGAAGCTTCTTCGAGCGGTGGATCTGGAAGGCGTTGGACCGGTAATGGAGGAACGCCATGTCGCCCAGTCGAAGCGCCTCGGCGACCGCGGCGTTGTTCTCGTGGCCCGAGCTTCCGATCGTGTAGAAACCCTCGCCGCGCGCCTGCAGCTTGCGCGAGAGCCGGTCGAGCTGGCGGCTGGCGACCTGGCTGTAGAACAGCTCGACCATCGCCTCGGGGGCGAGGCCGATGTCCTCCGGCCGGACGTCGCTGGTGCGCCGAGGCAGGTTCTCCTCGCGAACCCGGGCGAGGAATTTCTGATGAATGGCTTCGGCGGCGTCCATGTGCGGGCGAGTAACCGCGTTGCCCGGGAATGGAAAGAACCCGTCATCCCGACCAAGGCCCGTCGCTGGGACGACGTGCCTTGCTGCGGCTAGGAAGCCCCCTCTTGACCTGACGTTTACGTAAAGTAGGGAGGCAAGGCACCCCAGCGGGAGGAAGACCCATGAACAAGAGCGAAATGGCCGCGGCCCTCAACGAGAAGAGCGCCTGGCTTCCCGGCAAGAGGGTCAAGCTCGACTTCGGCTCCGAAGGCGTGGTGATGCTCGACGGCTCCGCAAGCCAGGTGACCGAGGAGGACGGCCAGGCCGACACCACCATCAAGGTCGCCTGGGAAGACTGGCAGGCGATGAGCGACGGCAAATTGGATGGAATGACCGCCTTCATGCAGGGCAAGCTCAAGGTCGAGGGCGACATGTCCAACGCCATGCAGCTCCAGGGCGTCCTGGCGAAGCTTCGGAGCTGAAGGCGGCCCCCGTCGTCCCGGCGAAAGCCGGGACCTCGGGGAGACCCGCGGAGACCTCTCGACCCGAGGTCCCGGCTTCCGCCGGGACGACGGTGTCAGCGTGGTCCCACCGCGTCGTCCTGCGGCCAATTCGTCGAACCGATCCGCCGGACCCGCATCTCGAAAACCTTTTCCGGCACGCCGTCGCCGACCGAGCGGTGGCCGATCTCGACCCACTCGCCGCCTTTGACGGTCGCTACGTAGCGGATCACCGCGCCGGGACCCGCAGGCTGGGTCCAGCTGTAACCGTCCGGGCGAACGGTCAGCGGGAAATCGCCGGCATAACCAAGCGCGTAGGAGCGCATCGAATAGGCGCGCCGGGCGGGATCGTAGGAGATGACCGCGAAGGCGTTGAACCGGGTTGCGCCCTTCTCGTCATAGCTTCGTCCCTCGATGAGCCGCACGCTTGCGTCGAGCAGCGGTCCGGAGCGCTCGGTATGGACGAAGCCGGACGGCATCTGCTCGGTCTGCGCACGGCCCCGCCAGGCGCCGTCCATGAACGCGAGCGCCTTCATTGCTTCGCGCTGGGCGTCGATCCGGGACTGAGGGTTCCAGACCCCGGCCGCCTCCTGGGCGGGCGGAGCCGACGGTGCCGAAGCGGGCGCCGCCGCCACGGGGCCGACCAAGCCGACCCAGGCAAGCCAAAGGGGGCCGAACAATTTTCGCATCTTACTCTCCTTATCCATTGGCGCCCGCCGCCCGGGCCAGCTTCTCGATCCGGTCGAGCCAATTGATCCAGGCCTGGCGGCCGCGGTGGGTGAGGGTGAACCGGGTCTGCGGCTTTCGGCCGGCGAAGCTCTTGTCGACGCTGACATATCCCGCCTCCTCGAGCTTCCCGAGATGCGCCGAGAGATTGCCGTCGCTAGCTCCGACCTTGTCCCGAAGCTCGGTGAACAGGGCCGTTTCGACCGAAGCGAGATAGGCGACGATGCCGAGCCGGATCCGGCCGTGGATGACATCGTCCAGGCCGGTGTGATCGAATGGATTTTCCGCCATCGGATCAGCGCGGCTCGGCCCTGAGCAGGACGAGGCCCGGAACGAGCACGGTAAGCGCGACTCCGGCGGCGGCGACCAGATAACGGTCCGGCGACAGGATCAAAGCGGTGAACAGCCCGACCATGACGCCCGCCGCGACGCCCGCCGCCACGGTGGGGCGGTTCCTGGCCAGCGAGCCGGTGACGATCAAGGCGCAGGCGTAGACGGCGAAGGCGACCGGGACGATCCAGTCGAACGCCGCCGGGCCCGCGCCCGTATTCGCGGCGACCGCACATCCGACGAACATCGAACCGATGGCGGCGGCCGCCGCCATCCAGATCGTCTCCGAGGCGCGATTGCCGGCCGAGCCGGCGCCGGCCTTGGCCGGCATGCTTCGCACCAGAACGACCTGGCCGACGATTCCGAGCGCGGAAAAGCCGATCCAGACGATCGCGAAGATCGTGCTCCCGTCGCCGATCGCTCCGGTAAGGGCGAGGTGATGGGCGATGTAGGCGAAAGTGAGCAGAAGGCCCCACCAGGCCATGAAGCGGCCGCCGAGCAAGGGCGCGTGAGCGCCGCTCTCCGCAAGCTGCCGAACGTAGCGGATGTCGTCGCCGGTCGGTTGCGCGCTGCTGGTCATCATGTCCTCCAGAGTACTCTGAGAAACAAAGTACTCTGGACATATGTCATTTGTCAACGATCGCCGCCAAGCGGCTGTCACCCCGAACGCGTTTCAGGGTCCAGGCCTCCGCCCGCGAGGCGGCTCGCCGCTGGAGGCTGAAACAAGTTCAGAATGACGGTTGGGGGGCACGGCCCGCCGATGTTCATCGCGATGACGGAGCCGTTCTTGACCGGACTTGCCGCCTCCGACTATCGCCCGCGGGTCAGAAGGAGCGGTGCATGAAGAAGACCTATCCCGATGCGGCGGCGGCGCTCGAAGGGCTGCTGTTCGACGGAATGACGATCTGCGCCGGCGGCTTCGGCCTGTGCGGCATTCCCGAGCGGCTGATCGACGCGATCCGCGACAGCGGGGTGAAGGACCTGACCTTCGTCTCGAACAACGCCGGAATCGACAACGAGGGCCTCGGCAAGCTTTTGAGGACCCGCCAGATCGGCAAGATGATCTCCTCCTACGTGGGCGAGAACAAGGAGTTCGAGCGGCAATATCTGGCCGGCGAGCTCGAGGTCGAATTCTGCCCGCAGGGAACCCTGGCCGAGCGCTGCCGCGCCGGCGGCGCCGGAATTCCCGGCTTCTACACGAAGACGGGCGTCGGGACGATCGTCGCCGACGGCAAGGAGACGAAGGAGTTCGACGGCGAGGAATATGTGCTCGAACGCGGAATCCGCGCCGACCTCTCCATCATCAAGGGCTGGAAGGCGGACGAGGCCGGCAACCTCGTCTTCCGAAAGACCGCGCGCAACTTCAACCAGCCGATGGCGACGGCCGGCAAGGTCTGCGTCGCCGAGGTCGAGGAGATCGTCCCGGTCGGAAGCCTCGACCCGGACTGCGTCCACCTCCCCAGCATCTACGTGAAACGGATGATCCTCGGCGCGCCCTACGACAAGAAGATCGAGTTCCGGACCGTCCGGCAGCGGGAGACGGCGTGAACGAGGGGCACCCCAACGCCATCGCCCTCGAGGATGGCGACATCCTGACGGAGGACTCGCATGAGGTCATGCGGGTCTGGGTGACGAACGGGGCCGGAAGCAGCGTGTGGATCAACGCCGGTGCTCTCGAGGACCCGCATGTGTTCGGTTTCCTTATCGCCGACACCGTCCGGCACGCCGCTTTGGCCTACGCATCGGCTCATGATCTCGACGAGGACGCGGCCTTGCAGGCGATCGTCGACGGCCTCGGCGAAGAGCTTCGCGAGCAGTTCAACGAGATTACCGCAATTCAGAAAGGAAGTCTGGACTGATGCCCTCGACCCGGACTGCGTCCACCTCCCCAGCATCTACGTGAAACGGATGATCCTGGGCGCGCCCTACGACAAGAAGATCGAGTTCCGGACCGTGCGGACGAGGGAGGCGGCTTGAATTAGCTAAACAGATTAGCTAAGTACCACGATCATGACCAGCGTAACGATCCATGAGGCCAAGACGCAATTGTCGCGCTTGATTCGAGAGACGCTTGCCGGCGGCGAGGTGACGATCCGGCAGGGACGTTCCGGAGAGGAGCTCGTGAAGCTCGTTCCGGCCAAGCCGACGCCGACGAAGCGGCAATTGGGCTGGCTGAGAAGGGACTCGCGCGGCCGCGATCCACTCGCTTACGGTTTCTGGGATCCCCTTCCGGACGTCGAACTGGCGTTGTGGAACGGGGAGGGGGACGATCCCGACGATGCGCCTGCTGCTTGACACGCATGCCCTGATCTGGGCGGCACAAGAGCCGGAATTACTGCCCGCCGTCGCTCGCACCGCAATCGCGGACGAGCGTAATGCCATTTACGTCAGCGCTGTCACCGCGATGGAGATCGCGACCAAATTTCGCTTGGGTAAGCTCGACGTATCGCCCACCCTGGCGGAGCATTTCGTCGAGGAGGTCGAGAGCCAGGGGTTCATCATCCTTGCGCTCAATGGCCATCATGCTCAGCGCGGAGGACTGCTTTCGATCCCGCACAAGGATCCGTTCGACCGGCTGCTCATAGCCCAGTCGATGATCGAGGGGATGACGCTCGTCTCGAATGAAGAGTTGTTCGACGAATGGTTCGTGCCGCGTTTGTGGTCAAAGCCGCTTTTCAAGGAGTGAACATGCCCTGGACCCGCGATCAGATGGCCGCTCGCGCGGCGAAGGAGCTTCGCGACGGTTATTACGTCAATCTCGGAATCGGAATCCCGACGCTCGTCGCCAACAACATCCCGGAGGGGATGGAGGTGACGTTGCAGAGCGAGAACGGGATGCTCGGGATCGGGCCCTTTCCCTATGACGACGAGGTCGATCCCGACCTGATCAACGCCGGCAAGCAGACGATCAGCGAATTGGACAGCTCCTCCTATTTCGGCTCCGAGCAGAGCTTCGCGATGATCCGCGGCGGGCATATCGACCTGACCGTGCTCGGCGCGATGGAGATTTCGCAGGACGGCGACATCGCCAATTGGATGATCCCCGGCAAGATGGTGAAGGGGATGGGCGGAGCGATGGATCTCGTCGCCGGGGTCAAGAAGATCATCGTCGTGATGGAGCACGTTTCCAAGAGCGGCGATCCCAAGTTCATTCCCGAATGCACCTTGCCGCTGACCGGCAAGAACGTCGTCGACATGATCGTCACCGACCTGTGCGTCTTCCACCGGCCCGACCACGACAGCCCGTTCCGGCTGATCGAGCTGGCGCCGGACGTGACGGCCGACGAAGTTCGGGAGAAGACGACGGCGAGATACGAGGGGTGACGGGAGGAGCGAAGGGTAGGTCCTCCCGGCGAAAGCCGGGACCTCGGAACGATAAGTCTCGGCGGGTCTCCCCGAGGTCCCGGCTTTCGCCGGGATGACGGGTCCCTTCGACGAGCCGTCCCGCCAGGCCCGGCCATTGCCCTTCGTGCACGAACCTCATTATGTCTCGCCCAAGGAAGGGGCACCGACATGATCAGGAAACTTACTCTCCTCGCGGCCGCCTGGCTCGGTCTCGGTGCGACGCAGGCGCCGCCGACTTCGCAGGCGGCTCCGCAGGCGCCGATCGAGCTTTGGCGGCTCCACTGCGGCGAGTTCACGATCAAGCAATATGGCGCCTTCTTCTCCGACACCTTCCAATATCCGGCGGGCCCCAAGGAGATCGTCGGAAGCTGCTATCTGATCCGCCACGGCGATCGCTACATGCTTTGGGACACGGGCCTGACCGACGCCCTCGTCGGCAAGGATTTCGACAATCCGGCGCAGACCCTCCGGGTCAAGCGAAGCCTCGTCGACCAGCTCGCCGAGCTGAAACTTAAGCCGGGGCAGATCGAGACGATCGGGATCAGCCACTGGCATTTCGACCATGTCGGCCAGGCCGGCCGCTTCCCTCAGGCCAGGCTGCTGATGGGGAAGGCCGATCTCGAGATGCTTCGAGCGACCCCGCCCGTGGACGAGGATTCGGTGAAGGCCCTGGCCCACTGGCTGACCGGCGGCGGCAAGCTCGAGGAGGTCGCGGCCGACAAGGACGTCTTCGGCGACGGCCGGGTCGTCATGCTCAGGATGCCGGGGCACACGCCCGGCCATTACGCCCTGCTCGTCCGGCTGGCCTCGGGGCCGGTCCTCCTTTCCGGCGACCAATATCATTTCACCGAGCAGGTGAAGAACCGCGGAGTGCCGCCGTTCAACCACGATCGCTCCGACACGCTCGCTTCGTCGGACCGGTTCGAGAGGATCGCCGCCAACCTGAAGGCGAAGGTCATCATCCAGCACGAGCCGGCCGACATCGCCAAGCTTCCCGCCTTCCCGAAGTCGGCGCGGTGACTTGACGGCGGTCCGCTTCTGGCCCAAATTATGGCCAGCGGAAAGGAAAAGACATGGATGCGCGCACAACGGAATACGGTGCCGCAGACGCGAAGGCGCGGTTCGCCGAGCTTCTGGCGCGCGCGGAAGCGGGCGAGACGATCATCATCCGTCGTCACGGCCGGGCCGTTGCGAGGCTGGTCCCGGTCAAACGAGAGCTGACCCGCGAGGAGCGTCTCAAGTCGTTCGAGGCCTGGGAGCGTTATCGTGCCGAAAAGAACATCACCCTCGGCCCGGATGTGACGATAAAGCAGCTCATCGAGGAGGGTCGACGCTACTGATGGCGTTCGTCCTCGATGCCTCTACCACGCTGTCTTGGCATTTCGAGGACGAAGCGCCGAACGCCGTGCGGGCGACGCTTCGCCTAGCGTTCGACGAAGGGGTCGTAGTCCCGCAACATTGGCTGCTGGAGGTTTCGAGCGCTCTGCTGCGGGGAGAGCGGCGCAATCGATCGCCGATCGAAGATACGGACGCGTTTCTTTCGCGTCTCGGGGAAATTCCCATAGAGTCCGCAGCAGCCGATCCCGACCGAATAGCCGGCGTAATCATCCCATTGGCCCGCTCACATCATCTGTCGGTTTACGATGCAGCTTATCTGGAACTCGCTGGCCGGCGCGAACTGCCTCTGGCCACGCTCGATCGCTCGTTGGCACGGGCGGCGCGGGCGGTCGGAGTTGCTCTGATCGAAGGACTTTAGAGTGAAAGCATTGCTGTCGAATTCGCCGGGAGGACCCGAAACGCTCGAGCTCGCCGAGCTTCCCGATCCGACGCCCGGCCCCGGCCAGCTGCTCGTCCGGGTTCGGGCCTGCGCGATCAATTATCCCGACGTCCTGATCATCGAGGACAAATATCAGTTCAAGCCGCCGCGGCCCTTCGCTCCGGGCGGGGAAGTCGCCGGGACGGTCGAGTCGGTCGGGGAGGGGGTCTCGGGCTGGGCGCAGGGCGACCGGCTGATCGCGATGATCGGCCATGGCGGGCTTGCCGAGAAGGTGGTGATCTCGAGCGCCCAGGCGGTGCCGCTCCCGCCCGAGCGAAGCTTCGAGGACGGCTCCGCCTTGATCCTGACTTATGCGACCTCGATCCATGCTCTTCTCGACCGCGGCAAGCTGAAGCCGGGCGAGACCCTGCTCGTCCTCGGCGCCGCCGGCGGGGTCGGCCTTGCCGCGGTGGAGCTGGGCAAGGCCTATGGCGCGCGGGTCGTCGCGGCCGTCTCGTCCGAGGAGAAAGCCGAGGTCGCCCGGCAGGCGGGCGCGGACCTGGCGATCGTCTATCCGTCGGGCCCGTTCGACAAGGACGGTTCGAAAGCGCTCGGGCAGATGTTCAAGGAGGCGGTCGGGCCGGCCGGGGCGGACCTGATCTACGATCCCGTCGGCGGCGACTATGCCGAGCCGGCGCTTCGCTCGATCGCCTGGGAAGGCCGCTATCTCGTCGTCGGCTTTCCGGCCGGGATCCCCAAGCTTCCGCTCAACCTCACCCTGCTGAAGAGCTGCGACGTGCGCGGAGTCTTCTGGGGCGCCTTCGCGGCCCGCGATCCCAAGGCCAATGCGGCGCATGTCGAGACCTTGTTCCGCCTGTGGCGCGAAGGGAAGATCGCGCCCAGGGTCAGCCGCATTTGGCCGCTCGAGCAGGGCGGCGAGGCGATCGCCCACATGGCGGCGAGGAAGGCGGTGGGAAAGCTCGTGGTGACGATGGGGTAGGCTAGCCTCGTCGCCCCAGCGCAGGCTGGGGCCCCGGCGGGTGAAAACCGCGGCGCCTTTCACCCCCTGGGGTCCCAGCCTTCGCTGGGACGACGTGCAAGGGCCCGTTGCGCCTCTCCCGTGCCGCGCCTATCTGAGTCGAAAGCTTGAGCAAGGGATCGTCATGAGCACTTTCAACGACCGCGAACGGGCCTTCGAGACCAAATATGCCCGCGATCAGGAAATGCAGTTCCGCATCGTGGCGCGCCGCAACAAGCTGCTGGGGCAATGGGCGGCCGGCCTGATGGGGCTCAGCCAGGCGGAGTCCGACGCTTATGCGAGCGACGTCATCCGCGCCGATTTCGAGGAAGCCGGGGACGAGGACGTCATCCGCAAGCTGGTCGGCGACCTGACGTCGGCCGGGGTCGATTGCGACGAATCGCGGATCCGCGAGGCGCTCGAGCACAAGACGGTCGAGGCGCGCCGCCAGCTCATGGAGTCGCAGGGCTGATGGCGATGGCGGCGGCCGAGATCGAGGCGCTGATCCGCGCCGGAATTCCAGACGCTCGGGTCGAGATCACCGATCTGGCCGGCGACGGCGATCATTATGCCGCGCGGGTGGTGGCCGAGAGCTTCCGGGGAATGCCGCGCGTGCGCCAGCACCAGCGGGTCTACGAGGCGCTTGGCGGCCGAATGGGCGGCGCCCTCCACGCGCTCCAACTCTCCACCGCGACCCCCGACTGAGGAATAGTAAAAATGTCCGACACCAAGGCCCGAATCGACGAAATCCTCCAGAAGAGCGACGTCGTCCTGTTCATGAAGGGCACCCAGTTCTTCCCGCAATGCGGCTTCTCGAGCAAGGCCGTCGCCATCCTCGACCATCTCGGGGTCGGCTTCGAGACGGTGGACGTGCTCCAGGATCCGGAGATCCGCCAGGGCGTGAAGGAATATTCCGACTGGCCGACGGTGCCTCAGCTTTACGTCAAGGGCGAGTTCGTCGGCGGCTCCGACATCATGATGGAGATGTACGAGGCCGGCGAGCTCCAGCAGCTGCTCGACGAGAAGCAGGTCGCGAAGGCTTAGGGGGCGACGGGAATGGCGCGACGCCCCAGCGCAGGCCGGGCCCCAGGGGTGAAAGCCTCGGTGCTTTTCACCCGCTGGGGTCCCAGCTTCGCTGGGACGACGGTCACTATCACCCCGCCGCCCGCATCCGGCGCAACCCGGCATATTCGAGCAGCGCCAACCCCAGCACCGCCACCGCCTGAACGGCGACGAACGCCGTCCCAAGCGCCGTGATCCGCGCCCCTTCCATCGAGATCAGGAGGAAGCTCTCGGCGGTCCAGGCGGCGTTGCCGACGATGACCAGCCAGACCAGCGGGGCCGGCGGCGATTGCCGCGAGGCCAGCCAGGCGATGAAGGCGGCGAGCGGGAGGAGCAGAAGCCCGGCGCCGAACAATAGCCTCTCGCCGAGGCCGAAGAGCCCGGAGAGCGAGCCGGCGCCCAGGCAAAGCAGAAGGCCGATCAGGGCGCAGCTGGCGGAATCGAGGGCGAGCACGCGCCGAAGGAAGGCTGGGTTATTCATGGTCCGATCCTTTCTTTCCAGAGGCGCTTCGACGAGCGCCGCCCGATCCTGATCGGCCTTTCCAGGTCATGCTGTCGATTACCCGGCAGGTAATGGGATTTGCCCGCTTCTTGGGTTAGGCTGAGCCATGGCCGCCCGTCCCGCCGACCTCGTCGGCACCCAGATCCGCACTTGGCGGGCGCGCCGGCGCCTTAGCCAGCTCGACCTCGCGCTCGACGCGGAGATTTCTACCCGGCACTTGAGCTTCATCGAGACGGGGCGGTCGCGGCCTAGCCGGGCCATGTTGCTTCGGCTGGCCGAGCGCCTCCGGATCCCGCCGCGCGAGCGCAACGTCCTGCTCGTCGCCGGCGGCTTCGCGCCCGCTTTGCCGGCGAGGACTCTCGACGATCCAGCGCTCGCCGCCGCTCGGCGGGCGGTCGACCAGGTGCTCGCCGCCTACGAACCCTATCCGGCGCTCGCCATCGATCTTCACTGGAACCTCGTCGCCGCCAATGCCGGGATCGCGCCCTTCCTGGCGGAGGTCGCGCCGCATCTGCTGCAGCCGCCGCTCAACGTGCTCCGGCTGAGCCTCCACCCGGAAGGGCTGGCGCCGCGGATCGAGAATCTGGCGCAGTGGCGCGCCTACATCTTCCGGCGGCTCGAGGAGCAGATCGAAATCAGCGCCGATCCGGTGCTTGCGGCGCTCCTGGAAGAGCTTCGTGCCTATCCGGGCGATACCGGCGCCTCGGACGAGGCCGAAGGGATCGCGATCCTGCTGAAGGTGCGGCAGGGAGAGCATCTCCTCTCCTTCCTCAGCATGACGACGGTGTTCGGCACCCCGATCGACATCACCTTGTCCGAGCTCGCGGTCGAGGCTTTCCTTCCGGCCGATTCGGAGACGGCGGATTATCTGCGGGGGTAGGCCGGCGGACGGGCCGAAAAGGAAAGGGGCGGACGGCGGGACCAGAAAAACCGCTCGTCCGCCCCTGTTCTTATGAAGCGTGTGGACGCGGATAACGATACACGCCTCGTGCCAAAGCGCGCGGATGGCGGATTTTCAGGCCACACGATGGTTTACGGGATTTAACCTCTTTTGCTTATTGTAAAGCGGTTCGACAGAAGCCGGTAACATTACAATGCCATTCATCGGGCGTTCAGCGCACGAGGCAGAATTACACATGTAATCGACAGGGAGGGTGAGCCGTGGAGAGAATCGCCGAAGGCGAATATGCGGTGATGGAGGTGCTTTGGGACGAGGCGCCGCTGACGGCGGCCGACGTCGCCGCCAGGGTGCCGGAAGACAAGGGCTGGAGCCTCGCAACCGTCAAGACCATGCTCTCGCGCCTGCTCGCCAAGGGCGTGCTGGCGCATGAGGAGGACGGCCGGCGCTATCTCTACCGCCCCGCCATCCGCCGCGAGGACTATGTCGCCGAGGAGTCCGGACGGCTGATCGATCGGATGTTCGGCGGCCGGGTGCCGGCGCTCGTCGCCCAGCTCGCCGCCCGCGACAAGCTGACCGCCGCCGACATTGCCGAGATCGAAAAGCTCCTCAAGGCGCTCAAGTCATGATCGCCTGGCTCCTGGAGACGCTGGTCGCCGTTACCCTGCTGATGGTGATGGTGCTGCTTCTGCGCGGTCCCGTCGCGCGCAGCTTCGGCGCCGGCTGGGCCTATGCCTTGTGGGCCGTCCCGGCGCTTCGTCTGGTCCTGCCGCCGCTGCCCCAGCTGGCGCCGGACCTCTATTTTCCGCCGGTCGTACTCTTCATCCCGACGGCGGCGGAAATGGCCGCACCCCTGCCGGCGGAGGCCGGACCCGGGCAGTGGGTGCCCTTCATGCTCGCAATGTGGGCCGGGGGTGCGGTCATCTTCCTCGTATTGCAATGGCTTGGCTACCGGGCTTTCCTCGGCCGTATCCGCGACAGCGCGCGGCCGGCGCGGCCGCCTCTGTTCGGCGGTGTCCGCACCTGGATCAGCGACAAGGTGGACGGGCCGCTCGCGATCGGAGTGATCGAGCGCCGGATCGTCCTGCCCGGCGATTTCTCAAGGCGCTACAATCCCGTCGAGCGGCGGCTCGCGCTCGAGCATGAGCTCGTCCACCACCGGCGCGGCGACATCTGGTGGAATTTGATCGCGACCTTCGTGCTCGCGATCTTCTGGTTCAATCCCGTCGCCTGGCTCGCCTTCCGAGCGTTCAGGAGCGACCAGGAGCTGGCTTGCGACGCCGCCGTCGCCCGCACCGCCTCGCTCGACGAAAGGTGCGACTATGCGCGCGCTCTCGTCAAATCGGCGAGCCGGCCCGGCCTCATCGCCGCCTGCGCGCTCAATCCGGCCGGGGAGCTCAAGCGTCGCCTGAAGATGATGCGCAACCACCGCGCCAGCCCCTTGCGCTCGACCGGGGGCGTGTTGGCACTGGCCGCCTTCGCCGCCGCCGGCTTCGCGGTCGGAAGCGCCGGCCCGCCCAAGGCGGACGGAGCGGAACCGCGCTATGCGTCGGGGCGGCCCGCCGCGGCTCCGTCCCCCGCTCCGGTCCAGATGGCCGCAGCGGTGCAGGCGGCGCCGGCGACCGTCGTCACGGCGCGCCGCCCGGCGCGCGCCGCGGCGGCCCGGGTCTCGACCCGGCTGAAGGCCGAGCCGGCGAGCTTCGAGTCGGCCGAGGCGCCGGCCGCCTTCCCCTCGACGCTCGCCTCGATGACGACGATGCTTCGCCGGCTCCCCAAATCGGCCGTCGCGCCTCGGATGACCCTGCGCAGCCTGGCGTCCGCGCCGCTCGCGCCTTTGCCGGCCGGTCCGGAGGCCGTTCGGTTCCAGCGGATCCATGCCGAAGCGCACGTCTTCACCGTCCGGCAGGCGCTCAGCGCCGAGGAGGTGGCCGAACTGAAACGCGCCGTCGTCCAGGCCGCCGCCGAAGGGCGCAAGGTCCAGCTTCGGGTCCATCGCGGCGAAAGCCCGGCGGGCGGGGGCGGGCAGGGCCACGGCTTCGACATCAATATCCAGACGCTCGTAAAGGGAGAATGACTCGATGATCCTCGATCCCAGGCTCGGCCTCGCGGCCGCCGCCCTCCTCCTCGCCGGAACCGCCGGCGCCGCACTCGCCCATCCCCATCCGGACGATGACGGCGAACGGAAGGTCGAACGGGTCGTGGTCATCCACGACGGCAAGGACGGCGACCAGGGCGTGGCGGGTGACCGGGTCCGCCAGGTCAGGATCGTTCGCCACGGCGAGAATCGCTCCGGCGGCCACGGCCCCGAGGTGCGCCACTTCGAAATGCGCGGCCATGGCGCGCTCATCGATTGCGACGGCGGCGAGAAAGTCGTCGACGAAAGCGCCGGCGCGGACGGCAAGAAGACCAAGATCGTCATCTGCACCAAGGGCGGAGCACCGACCGCCGCGACGGCCGAGCGGATCGAGAAGGCGCTCGCCCGGATCCGGTCCAACGACGAGCTCAGCGACGAGCAGAAGGCTCGGATCGAAACCGCCCTGCGCTCAGCGATGGAACGCGCCCGCAGCGCCCCCTGAGGCGAGCGCGGCTCGGGAAAGGGCGGAGGGCCCCAAGACCTCCGCCCTTTCTTCCCCATTCGTCATTCCGGCTTTCGCGGGAATGACGGAAGCAGGGCGCGCAGCCCGCTTGGTTTTCTCCGCCGGCGATGCCACATCGGCGCGATGGACTTGACTGGCAGGGTAGAGCGGCTCGGAAGCCGGATTCGCCGGATCCTCGCGCCCAATCCGTCCCCCTTCACCTACACCGGCACCCAGACCTACATAATCGGCGAGGGCGAAGTCGCCGTGATTGATCCCGGCCCGGACCTGCCCGGCCATGTGGAGGCCCTGATCGCCGCGCTGGGGAGCGAGCGGGTCGCCGCCATTCTGTGCACCCACACCCACCGCGACCACAGTCCGGCGAGCCGGCCGCTCCGGGCCTGGACCGGGGCTCCGATCGTCGGCTGCGCCCCGCTCGACCTCGAGGATGAAGGCCCGCGCGCCGACGAGGCGTTCGATTCCGACTATCGGCCCGACCGGATACTCGCGGACGGCGAGCGGCTCGGAGCGGAGGGCTGGACGATCGAGGCGGTGGCGACTCCGGGACACACCTCCAACCATCTCTGCCTCGCTCTGCTCGAGGAACGCGCGCTGTTCACCGGCGATCATGTGATGGGATGGTCGACCAGCGTCGTGGCCCCCCCGGAC
The DNA here is from genome assembly GCA_035629855.1 of Allosphingosinicella sp. Classification (GTDB taxonomy): domain Bacteria; phylum Pseudomonadota; class Alphaproteobacteria; order Sphingomonadales; family Sphingomonadaceae; genus Allosphingosinicella. The sequence goes on along the minus strand of DASQLT010000032.1, from coordinate 27,028 downwards.
GGCGACATGGCCGATTACAGGTCCAGCCTCGAGCGCCTGCTCGAGCGCGACGACCGCGTCTATTATCCGGCGCACGGCCCGGCCGTCGAGGATCCGCACGCCCATGTCCGCCGCCTGATCGAGCATCGCCGGACGCGCGAGCGGCAGATACTCGGCCATGTCGAACGCGGCGAGGGCCGGATACCGACGATGGTGGCGCAGATATACGCTGACCTCGACCCGCGGCTCTTCCCCGCCGCGGGCCGCTCGGTCCTCGCCCATCTTCTCGACCTCAAGCGGCGGGGCCAGGTCCGGGAGGAGGGGGAGAGATGGACGCTCGCCGCCTGAAGCTTCACTTCGTCCTTCCGGCGCTCGGCCTGCTCCTGCTCGGCTTCGCCCTGGGCTGGGCGCTTCGCCCTTCGCCGCCGCCGCCTCGGCCCGATGCCGAGGCGATCGCGACCGCGGCTTTGCTCTCGGTGCGCGATTCCGGCCGGGTGGTTCCGTTCAGCGCCCGCTTCGTGTCGGTGGCGAGCGCGAGCGAGAGCCATCTCGGACTCACCGCCCGCAAGACCCTGATCATGCCCGGGATCGTTCGCTACGGGGTCGACCTCGCCCGGCTTCGCCGTTCCAGCCTCGCCTGGGACGAGGCCAGCCGGACGCTCTCGGTGACTCTTCCGCCGCTCGAATTGTCGGGACCGGAAATCGACCTCAACCAGGTTCAGGAGAGCTCGGAAGGCGGCCTCGTCATGGCGCTTGCGGGTTCGGAGCAGGAACTCGACTCGGCCAACCGCCAGGCGGCGCAGGACGAGCTGATGCGCCAGGCCCGCGAGGCCCGCCCGATGCAAATGGCCCGCGGCTCGGCGATGCGCGACGTGGCGCGGGCTTTCGCCTTGCCGCTTCGCGCCGCCGGGATCGAGGCGAGCGTCGCCGTCCGCTTCGTCGACCCGGCCGGCAAGGAGGAAGCGACCTGGCTCGACCGCCCCCGCCCGCTGGAAGCGAGGCTGAGGGATCGCCAGGCGGAGCGGTGATTTTTCGTCGCCCCAGCGAAGGCTGGGGCCCCGGGGGGTGAAGAGCTCGGGTGCCTTTCACTCGCTGGGGTCCCAGCCTTCGCTGGGACGACGGTGATTGAAAAAGCTGTCGCCCCCGCCTATCTCCCGTCCATCCACTCCGCGCCTTTTGAGACCACGGTCGGGGCACGAGAGGCTGAGCTTGCAAACCAGGGAGACGGCCGGCCTAGGGCTGCGTCTCCCACCCGGGAGTGGCAGCATGAACGCACCGAACCAGAGCCTCAGGGGGCTCGACCTGGCGCAGGAGATCGACCGGCTGCGCAAGGAGCGCAACGCCGTCATCCTCGCCCATTATTACCAGACCCCGCAAATCCAGGACCTCGCCGATTTCGTCGGCGACAGCCTCGATCTGTCGCGCAAGGCCGCTTCGACCAAGGCCGACGTCATCGCCTTTTGCGGAGTCCGCTTCATGGCGGAAACGGCGAAGATACTCTCGCCCGAGAAGATCGTCGTCCTGCCCGACATGAACGCCGGCTGCAGCCTCGAGGACAGCTGCCCGCCCGACCAGTTCAAGGCGTTCCGCGAGGCCCACCCCGATCATATCGCCTTGACCTACATAAATTGCTCGGCCGCGGTGAAGGCCCTGTCCGACATCATCGTCACCAGCTCGTCGGCCGAGATCATCCTGTCCCAGATCCCGAAGGAGCAGAAGATCATCTTCGGCCCCGACAAGAATCTGGGCGGCTATCTCGCCCGCAAGACCGGCCGCGACATGCTGCTCTGGCCGGGCGTGTGCATCGTCCACGAGGCCTTTTCGGAGACGGAGCTCCTCAAGCTCAAGGCCCTTCACCCCGGAGCGCCCGTGCTCGCCCATCCCGAATGCCCGCCGCAGATCCTCGACCATGCCGATCTGGTCGGCTCGACCCGGGCGATCCTCGATTATGCCTTGTCGTCGCCGTCGGAGGTGATGATCGTCGCCACCGAGCCTCACATCATGCACCAGATGGAGAAAGCGGCGCCGCACAAGAAATTCATCGGAGCGCCCGGCGCGGACGGCAATTGCAACTGCAACATGTGCCCGTACATGGCGCTCAACACGATGGAGAAGCTCTATGTCGCACTGCGCGACCTCGAGCCGCGGATCGAGATGGACGAGGAACTGCGTCTCGCGGCGAAGAAGTCGCTCGACCGGATGCTGGAGATGGCCGGGAGGACGGTGGGGCAGGGGGACGTCGGCCGGCCGGTGATCTCGGGCGATTGAGGCCCACTCCGTCACCCTGAACTTGTTTCAGGGTCCAGTTCTCCACCCGCCCGGAAGCGCGTCGCTGGATGCTGAAACAAGTTCAGCATGACGGCGGAGCGCACAATCGCTAATCCGCTCCCGATCCGATCCGGAGACCGCCCTTGCATCGCTTCCTCCTTCCCGCCGCGTCCCTTCTCCTTCTCGCCGCCGCCGCGCCGCCGGCCGCGAGCGACGATCCGTATCTCTGGCTCGAGGAGGTCGAGGGCAAGAAGGCCCTGGACCAGGTCAAGGCGTGGAACGCGGCGACCGAGACATTGCTTACCCAGGACCCGAAGTTCGAAAGCTACCGCAGCCGCGCCCTCGCCATCCTGGACGACAAGGAGCAGATCGCGGCGCCCGACCAGATCCTGGGCGACAGGGTCGCCAACCTCTGGCGCGACGCGGCCAACCCGCGGGGATTGTGGCGCATCTCGCCGCTCGCCGCCTATCGCGCCGGAAAGCCGCAGTGGCGCACGGTGATCGACGTCGACGCGCTCGGGCGGCAGGAGGGCAAGAGCTGGGTCTGGCACGGCGCCGACTGCCTCGCACCCGACTACCGCCGCTGCCTCGTCTCGGTAAGCGCCGGCGGCACCGACGCCGACGTCGTTCGCGAATTCGATCTCGGGACGGGGCGGTTCGTCGAAGACGGCTTCGTCATTCCCGAAGCCAAGACCTCGGCCGCCTGGGTGGATCGCGACTCATTGCTGGTCGGCACCGACTATGGAAAAGGCTCGCTCACCACGTCGGGTTACGGCCGGATCCTGAAGCTGTGGAAGCGCGGCACCCCGCTGGCTTCGGCGCGGACGGTGTTCGAGGGCGAGACCGGCGACGTCGCCACCAATCCGCTGGCGATCCAGAGCTCGACCGGGCGCTGGGTGTTCGTCGATCGCGGCGAGACCTTCTGGACCAACGAGCGCCATCTGCTGACTCCGGCGGGCGGGCTGGTCCCGGTCCCTCTGCCCGCCGACGCCGAGCTGGAGGATGTGATCGGCGACGAGCTCATCGCCAAGCTGCAGAGCCCGCTCGGGCGCTTCAGCGCCGGCACCCTGGTCGCCTATTCGCTCCGCGACATCCTCGCCCGCGGCACCGCTTCGCCCCGGCTGGTGATGGCGCCGACGGCGAAGCAGGCGATCGAGGAGGTCTCGGCGTCGGACAATGTCCTCTGGGTCAAGGCGCTCGACGACGTGTCGGGCAAATTGTTCGCTCTCACCCGCAAGAAGAACGGCGCCTGGGCCTCGCGCTCGATCGCATTGCCTGCGAACAGCACCGTCCATCTGCTTTCCGTGGGCGGCAAGCCCGATCTCGCCTTCGCGACGGTGGAAGGGATGCTGACCCCGCCGGCGCTCTATGCGGTGCGGCCCGGCGGCAAGCCGTCGCTCGTCCAGCGCCTGCCCGCCAGGTTCGACGCTTCCACCCGGACGGTCGAGCAGCGTTTCGCGACTTCGAAGGACGGCACCAAAATCCCTTATTTCCTGGTTCGCCGGAAGGGCGCCGACGGCCCCGTCCCGGCGCTGATCCACGCCTACGGCGGTTTCCGAGCCGCCCAGACTCCGGGATACCTCACCGGCCAGCCCTATCGGGCCGGGCCGCTCGGGATGTTCTGGACCGAGGAGGGCAATGCCTATGTCCTCGCCAACATTCGCGGTGGCGGCGAATATGGGCCCGAATGGCACAAGTCGGTTCTTCGAGAGAATAGGCAGAAGAGCTTCGACGATCTCCACGCCGTCGCCGAGGATCTCATCCGCACCGGAGTCACCGCCAAGGGCAGGATCGGCATATCCGGCCGCTCCAACGGCGGGGTCCTGGTCGGAGCGGCGATGAACCAGCGGCCCGACCTCTATTCCGCCGTCATCAACGGCTCGCCTCTGCTCGACATGAAGCGTTATTCGCATCTGCTCGCCGGCGCGTCGTGGATCGACGAATATGGCGATCCCGACAAGCCGGCGGACTGGGCGTTCCTGTCTAAATATTCGCCTTATCAGAACCTCAGGAAGGGGCAGCGCTACCCGGCGGTCTTCTTCTACAGCTCGACCAAGGACGACCGCGTCCATCCCGGCCACGCCCGCAAGATGGCGGCTCGGCTGGAGGAATATGGCAATAATTTCTACTTCCACGAATATCTGGAGGGCGGCCATTCGGTCGGCGCCGACAATGCCGAGGACGCCAAGCGGGCGGCCTTGCTGATGGCCTATCTGAAGCGGGAGCTGGTCCAGGGCGGGCGGTAGAGCGTGCTCGTAGACGTCGCCCGAGCCGTCACCCTGAACTTGTTTCAGGGTCCAGTTCTCCACCCGCGAGGCGGCTCTCCGTTGGATGCTGAAACCAGTTCAGCATGACGATTAGGTATAAACAAATGACCTTCTCACTCCCCGGCTTCGACCTTGACGCCTTCGTCCGCGAGACTCTGGCCGAGGATCTCGGCGAGGCGGGCGACATCACCTCGGCGGCCGTGATCCCCGCCGACGCGCGCTTCACCGGAGTGATGGACAGCCGCGAGGCGATCGTCGCCGCCGGCCTACCCGTCGCCGAAGCCTTCTTCCGGGCGCTCGATCCCGAGGTGGAGATCGATCCGCTCGCCCGGGACGGTGAGACCGTCGCGGCCGGCGCCGATCTGCTTCGACTGCGGGGGAAGGCCCGGGCCCTTCTCACCGCGGAGCGCTCGGCCCTCAACATCGTCCAGCATCTGTCGGGGATCGCGACCCTGACCCGCCGCTACGTCGACGCCATCGCCGGAACCGGAGCGATCCTGCTCGACACCCGCAAGACCATCCCCGGCCTTCGCCGCCTCGAGAAATACGCCACCCGGATGGGCGGAGCGCAAAATCATCGCATGGGCCTGTGGGACATGGCGATGATCAAGGATAATCACGTCGCCGTCGCCGGCGGGGTCGCCGAAGCGGTTCGCCGCGCCGCCGAGGCCGGGATTGAGAGGATCGTCGTCGAGGTCGACCGGCTCGACCAGATCGGGCCGGCGCTGACGGCCGGCGCCACCCATTTGCTGCTCGACAACATGGACGCGCCGATGCTCCGCGAGGCGGTGGCGCTCGTCGGCGGGCGGGTGCCGACGGAGGCGAGCGGAGGCGTGACGCTGGAGACGATCCGCGCCAAGGCGGAGACGGGCGTAACCTACGTCTCGGTGGGCCGGATCACGCAAAGCGCCCCGGCGGCGGACATCGGGCTGGATTTTTCTGCCTCCCCATCGTGAGATGGGGAGGGGGACCACCGAAGGTGGTGGAGGGGTAGAAGGCACCGAACGCTGAGGGCCCAGCGCGAGACGGCATCGATCCGCGCCCATTACCCCTCCACCAGGCAAAGCCTGGTCCCCCTCCCCATGCTCCGCATGGGGAGGCAATTATCGCCGAGCCACCACTTCCCCTTCGACGATCATCGTCTCGGGATGATGCTTGTCGAGCCAGCGCTTGACGATCCTCAGGTTGCGGGTGTTCGACTTGAAGAAGAAGTCGGGAATGGCCCCCACCCAGGGGATCGCCCCGAGCAGGAAATCCACTCCGATATTGCCGCCCATCCGCGCCAGGTGCCATTTCGGCATTCCCAGGTTTCGAGCCTCCCAGGCGAGCCAGCTGCCCATCGCCGCGGCGATCAGGCTTCCGCCGACCGGAATGATGTCGAAGATGACGTCGAGGCCGAACTGGCGGTCGGTGCCCGGCAGGGTGAACATCCGCTCGAGCAATTTCTCCATCGCCTCGATCCGGCGCCGGACGGAGGCCGGGTCGCGGCCGACCGGCAACCGCTCCGCGAGCGAGTCAAACTGATCCTTCGGCGTCGGCATGCTCGTCTCCTAAGGTTGCTCGCGAATCAGTTCGGCGATCGGATGGCGGCCGAAGACATTGGGCCTGAAGCCGGTGAGGCGGGGCGAAACCAGCGACCAGCGTACCGGCGCGGTCAGCGGGATGAAGGGGCCGAGGCCGGCGAGCATTCGGTCGGCGTCGGCGAGCAGGGCGCGGCGGGTGGCGACATCGGGAGCGATCCTCGCCGCCGCCATCTTCTCGTCGGCGGCGGGATCGCAGATCCGGCTCGCTTCGCAGGAGAAACGGCGCAGATACCAGCTGGCGAGCGCGGCCGGAGCCACTTCGTCGATCAGGCGCAGGTCGGCGGCGGCGCCGGCGGGCACCCGAATCGTCTCGACTCCGACCGCAGCCCAATCGCGCCTGAGCCGGGCGAAGAGCAGGCGGTGGCCCGCGCCTTCGGGAAGCGCGACCCGGACGACGAGCCGGCCGCCTTCCCCCGCCTCGCGCAAAAGGGCCGCGGCCCGCGACTGCCGTACCGGAAGCGGATCGCGGATCCAGAGCGGCGCCGAAACCTCGCCCAGGCCCTCGATGCCCGGGGGGAGAAGCGACTGCCGCGGCTGCAGGCCGGGCACGCCCAGAGCGGCGGTAAGCGCCGGCCGGTCGACCGCCATGGCGAGGGCCTGGCGGACTTCCATTCGGGCGAAGGCGCCGTCGGGCGCGGTGAAGGCGAGGCCGAACAGGCCGGTCACCGGGTCGAAGCGCAGCTGCGCGGCCGGCGCGCGCACGGCCCGTGCCAGCGGAAGGTCGGCGAGCGTCCCGCCGAGCACGAGATCGGACTGCCGCTCGCCGAATCGCGCCGCGGCCAGCGCCGCGCTCTCGCCGCGCAGAAGCAGCGGCGGCGCGGGCGGCGGATCGCCCTCCTGCGGCTCCGCTCCGGACCGAGCGAGCCGGATCGAACCGTCCGGCCGGCGCTCGGGCCGGTAGGGGCCCGAGCCTTCGCCGCCGCGGACGATCGCCATTTCGGGCTGGGCCAGCAATTGCAGGAAATTGGGCCGCGGCGTCTTGAGGCTGATCTCGAGCACGTCGTCGGTCATCGCGACGAACTCGTCGACCGCGCCCAATACGGGCTTGAGCGGATTGCGGCTCCCCGCCGCCGCCGCGGCCCGAAGCCTCGCCACGACCTGCTCGGCGGTGATCCGGCCGCCCCTCCAATCCGCCTTGCCGAGCCGGAACGTGTAGCGCAGGCCGTCGTCGGAGGCGATCCAGCGCTGTGCCAGCGCCGGCTCGATCTCGCCGCCGGCGTCGAAACGAACCAGGCCCTGGGCGGCGGCTTCGAGAAGGATGGCGGAGGGCGGGTCGAGCCGCTCGCGATTGGGATTGGCCAGGCGCGGCTCGCCGCCGATCGCGCTGACCGAAATCGGGCCCGTCTCCTTGTCGCGGCAACCGGCGAGAATGAGCAGGACCGCGGCGAGAAGCCGAAGCGCCGGAGGGAAGCGAGTCACCATCGGCCGGCAGCGTAGCGCAGGCGCGCCGCAGCGTCATCCGCGCGTCTCTGTCCCGTCGCGCCATTATGGCGGCGATTTGATTTGGAAATATCCAGGAAGCGTGCATCCTCCCGGCCGGCAATCTTGGGGAGGGGGGCTCACCATGTCGTCGACCAGGCCGTTCCGCGCATTCGTCAGCTATTGCCACAAGGACAAGGCCTTCGCCGCCCGGCTTCAGCGCCGGCTCGAAGCCTATCGGCTGCCGAAGCGGCTGGCCGACCAGGTGGAGCCGCTGCCCGGCCAGGCGCCCGGGCGCATCGGTCCGATCTTCCGCGACCGCGAGGATTTGTCGGCCGCGACCGACCTGTCGGCGGCGGTGCGCGAGGGGATCGCGGCTTCGTCGGCCCTGGTCGTGGTGGCATCGCCCGACGCCGCCGGATCGCATTGGGTCGCGCGCGAGATAGAGCTTTTCCGGGAGATCCATCCGGACGCGCCGATCCTGGTGGCCTTGGCCCGCGGCGAGCCTCATGGGGCCCTGCCTGAGGCGCTCCGCAGCGCCCAAGTCGAACCCCTGTGCGCCGACTTCCGCAAGGCGGGCGACGGCACGCGCCTCGCCTTCCTCAAGATCGTCGCGGGTCTCTCCGATCTCCCCCTCGACGCGCTGGTTCAGCGCGACGCCCAGCGGCAGGTGAGGCGCGTGATTGCGATCACGGCGGCGGCGGCAGTGCTGGTGCTAATGATGGCCCTGCTTCTGACCATGGCGCTCCGGGCTCAGGACTCGGCGGAGCGTCAGCGCGCAGAGGCGGAACGTAGGCGCACGCAGGCCGAAGGATTGGTCGAATATATGCTGACCGACCTGAGAGAACGACTGGAAGGCGTGGGCCGCCTGGAGATCATGGGCGCCGTCAATCAACGCGCCATGGCCTATTATGCGAGCCAGGGCGATTTGAGCAGGTTGCCGGACGATAGCCTTGGCCGGCGTGCCCGGCTCCTTCATGCCATAGGCGCGGACTACGAAAATACCGGCCAGCTCGACCGCGCCCTGGCCCAGTTTTCCGAGGCCCACCGTGCAACCGCGGCAATTCTGGCGCGAAATCCGAACAACCCGGACGCTGTTTTCGCGCATGCGCAAAGTGAATTCTGGATTGGCGAGATGGCATCGCGCAAGAATGATCGTGCCACGGCAACCCGGCATTGGCTCGCCTATCTCGATCAGGCTCGCGCATTGTCGCGCATCGAACCGGACAGCGTCCGTGCCTCGATGGAGCAGGGTTATGCCGAAGGCAATCTTTGCGATCTGGGCTATCGTGATCGTTTCGACCTATCGGGTGCTGAGCGCCACTGCCGCAACGCGATCCGCTACGAGCTTGTCGCACTTGCCAAGGCGCCAGGGGATTGGTCGATCATGCGGGATCTGGCAAATCGTCACGGTTGGATGGCACGCATAGAGCTTGCGAAAGGCGATCTGCGAGCCGCGCTCGCCAGCCGCGAGGCCGAACGGGCGTTGATGGACCGATTGCTCGCGCACGATCCCTTGAACGCCAATTATGTGTTGCGGCGAAGCTGGGCCGATATCGCCATCGGGCAAATACTCATCGATTCCGGTCAGCCTGGGCGCGCTGTGGCGCTCCTCGATCGCAGCTGGCGCGAATTTGCGCCGCGGCTCGAGATCGAAACGAACTACGATGTCTGGACCGCCGGTTTGCGGATGCGGCTCTTCCTGGCTCGGGCGAAGCGCCTGGCCGGGTCGCCGGATCATCGAGAGTCTCGATTGCAGGCCGAGGCGCTTGCTTCACGTATAGCTTCGAGTTTTCCGGAGACGGCGCAGAGTACCAAGGCGCTATTGGGCAACATCGTATAAAGGAGGCAATGTGATGCTGGCGACCGAGCAATTGGCGACCTACGGTCTATACGCATTCGCGACCATCGGCGGCGTCGGCCTCGTCGCCTTCATTGTCGGCGCCCTCAAGATGGCGGTCAATCCGCGTTGGAATCATGGCCGCGATCCGACGAAGGGTCATCCGAATAGCAAGATCGTCTTCGATCCCAAGTTCACCACTCTGCTATATCTTGATTTCCGGAGCAGCGCATCGGCTCAATCCAATGTAACCCATTTGCGGGCGGTCAGGATCCAGTTTCGTTCGATCGGATGGAAAAAGGGAAAAAACGACTGGGAGACAAATCAGGAAGAAATTTCCAAATGGATCAAATACCTTAACGACGACACGAGCTCTCCGCTTTGCACCATAAAGCCCGATTTCTGGGTTTATGACCACCCCACTGAGTTATTTTTCAATCAGCCCAACCATCTGGCCATCTATATCAGGGATAAAAATATCAATTTCGATAGCCGCCCGGTCTGGTTCAGCGATGTCCTGATCAAAGCCGACAGCTCGGGGAAGCCGCTGCCGGCCAGAGAGAATTGGAGCTTCTTTGACGCCAGCGTTGTAACACCGATAGATTGTACAGGAAAGCCATCGATCCAGGAAGGTTGTTCACAAGAAGTTTTGTATATGAAAAATTACTTCCGTCATAAATGTGGATTCTTTCCATTCATACACTATTACAAGATCAAGGCAGGAAATGAGCATTTATACTCGCTCAATATAAACGCTCTGCTGGAAGTCGCCGGACAGGCCGCCCAAGCGGTGACGCTTCCGATCGTCCTCGATCCCGACACGGGCAACAACGGTGGCGGCGAGCCGACGGCCGATTAGACATCAGGTTGACCTGGTGCGGACGGCGGGACTCGAACCCGCACGCCCCGAGGGGCAGAAGATTTTAAGTCTCCGGCGTCTACCGGTTCCGCCACGTCCGCTCCTCCATGGCCATGCCATGATCGCGGTGGCGGTGGAAGCGCGCGCGTGCCGTTTCCTCTTCCGTGAGCGGGAGCCTGGCCTTCTACGTTGTGTCTTCGCGCCTTCGTGCCGTCTCTTGGATTCGGCAACCGAGACGGTCGACAGGCAGGCGGGAGCGCTTGACCGAGTGCAATGCCAAGGGCGTTCGGTGCATCCGGCGGTTTTCTTCGGGCGGCGTGCGTGACTGTTTTTTTGAGAGAAGGCACGAAGGCGCAAAGGCACAACGTAGAAAGGCGATCGGGTGCCGCTTCGCGGCGGAGAGGCGGAAGGGGCGCCTGGTGTCCAGGTCGTCCACTTCGCCGATTGCGGAGCCCTCAGACGTTCAGGCGCTCGCGCATTTCCTTGCCGGGCTTGAAATAGGGGACGCGCTTGGCGTCGACGTCCACGGCGTCGCCGGTGCGGGGGTTGCGGCCCTTGCGGGCTTCGCGCTCGCGGGTGGAGAAGGCGCCGAAGCCGCGAAGCTCGACCCGCCCGCCGTGCTGGAGCTGGTCGGTTATCGAGTCGAAAAAGGCGGAGGCCACCCGCTCGATCTCCTTGCCGGTGAGATCGGGATGATCATCGCATAGCAGCTGCACGAGCTCGGAACGGATCACAGCTTCCCCCCAGATGAGAAAAACGACCAAAACGAACGCCGCCTCGCCCCCGAAGCTCGCCCGCTAACCCAGGTTAAATCTTAATTTCGTTTCGAGCGCAATATCCGAGGTAGAAAAAAACAAGGAAAATTCGGCCCTTGCCGCTCAATCGGGAGCGAAAAAAGGCGGGGCGGACCCAACAGGCCGCCCCGCCGATCGGTTATTCCTTGTTTTTGTTTTTGAGGGCTTCGCCGAGGATGTCGCCGAGGGAGGCGCCCGAGTCGGAGCTGCCGTACTGGGCAACGGCCTGCTTCTCCTCGTGGATCTGCAGGGCCTTGATCGAGAAGTTGGGCTTCTTGGAGCGGTCGAAGCCGATCACCAGAGCGTCGAACTTCTGGCCGACCTGGAAGCGCTCGGGACGCTGCTCGTCGCGGTCGCGGCCGAGATCGGTGCGCTTGATGAAGCCGGTCGCCCCGTCGTCGCCGACCTGGACCTCCAGCCCGCCATCGCGAACCTCGAGCACGGTCACCGTCACCGTCTCGTTCTTGTTGACGCCGCCGCCCGCGGCCGAGGTTCCGCCCTTGGCGACCCCGCCGCGCTCGAGCTGCTTCATGCCCAAGCTGATCCGCTCCTTCTCGACGTCGACGTCGAGCACGACCGCCTTCACCATCTCGCCCTTGCGATGCAGGTTCAAGGCCTCCTCGCCGGTCACGCCCCAGGCGATGTCCGACATGTGGACCATGCCGTCGACGTCGCCGTCGAGCCCGACGAACAGGCCGAACTCGGTCGCGTTCTTGACCTCGCCCTCGACCTCGGTGCCGATCGGATGGGTCGACGCGAAGGCCTCCCACGGATTGGCCTGGGCCTGCTTGAGGCCGAGCGAGATCCGGCGCTTCTCCTCGTCGACCTCGAGCACCGAGACGGTGACCACCTCGTTCTTGCCCAGGCCGCCGCCGCCGCCCTTGGCGACGCCGCCGCGCTCCAATTGCTTCATGCCGAGCGAGATCCGCTCCTTCTCGACGTCGACGTCGAGCACCACGGCCTTGACGCTCTCGCCCTTGCGGTGAAGGTTCAAGGCCTCCTCGCCGGTCACGCCCCAGGCGATGTCCGACATGTGGACCATGCCGTCGACATCGCCGTCCAGCCCGACGAACAGCCCGAACTCGGTCGCGTTCTTGACCTCGCCCTCGACCTCGGTTCCGACCGGATGGGTCTCGGCGAAGGCCGCCCAGGGATTGGCCTGGGCCTGCTTGAGGCCGAGCGAGATGCGGCGCTTCTCCTCGTCGACCTCGAGCACCGACACGTCGACCTCCTGCGAGGTCGAGACGATCTTGCCCGGGTGGACGTTCTTCTTGGTCCAGCTCATCTCGGAGACGTGGACGAGGCCCTCGATCCCGGCCTCGAGCTCGACGAAGGCGCCGTATTCGGTGATGTTGGTCACCCGGCCCTTGAACACGCCGCCGACCGCATATTTGGCGCCGGCGCCGTCCCACGGATCGGCCTCGAGCTGCTTCATCCCGAGCGAGATCCGCTGGGTCTCGCGGTTGATCCGGATGATCTGCACCTTCACCGTGTCGCCGATGTTGATCACCTCGGACGGGTGGTTGACGCGCTTGTAGCTGATGTCGGTGACGTGGAGCAGTCCGTCGATCCCGCCCAAGTCGACGAAGGCGCCGTAATCGGTGATGTTCTTGACCACGCCGTCGACGACCTGGCCCTCGGCCAGGCTCATGATCAGGCCCGAGCGCTGCTCGGCGCGGGTCTCTTCGAGAATGGCCCGGCGCGACACGACGATATTGCCGCGGCGGCGGTCCATCTTCAAAATCTGGAAGGCCTGCGGGATGTCCATCAGCGGCGTGACGTCGCGGACCGGGCGGATGTCGACCTGGGAGCCGGGAAGGAAGGCGACGGCGCCGCCCAGATCGACGGTGAAGCCGCCCTTGACCCGGCCGAAGATGATGCCCTCGACCCGGTTGCCGGCGGTGAACTCGGTCTCGAGCTTGTCCCAGGCGGCCTCGCGGCGGGCGCGGTCGCGCGACAGCATGGCCTCGCCCTGATGGTTCTCGACCCGGTCGACATAGACGTCGACGACGTCGCCGACGGCGATCTCGGCCTTCTGGCCGGGCGCTGCGAACTCGCGGAGCGAGACTCGGCCCTCGCTCTTCAGGCCGACGTCGATCACGGCCATGTCGTTCTCGATCGCGGTGACCGTCCCCTTGACGACCTTGCCCTCGAAGCCCTCATTCTCGCCGCCGAGGGTCTCGTTCAGAAGTGCCGCGAAATCCTCGCGGGTCGGCATCGCCGTAGTCGCCATAAATAGGATGTCCTTCGTTGCTTTTATTCCGGCCAGGGGTTGTCTCCCCCGGTCTTCGAAAACGTCATTGCCGCTCCGGCCCCATGCCGAAACGGCGTCCTAAGCGAGGCGCGAAGCGCAAGCGAAGCGTCGGGACAACAACAGAGCGCGGGCCGGGCGGGCGTCTTCGCCTCTGTTCCCGTCGCGTCTATCCTGAGCCTCCGCAGGCGCTTAACGCCCGCCGGACGGAGGGGCCTATACGGGAAGGGCGTGAGAGGGGCAAGCGGGTTTGGTTGGGGGGGTATTGCTTCCCCGCCTTCGATCCCTGCTCCGTCATTCCGGCGAAGGCCGGAATCCATGAACATGGCTGAGCGAGTTTGTCCGCTCCGGTGTTCATAGACCCCGGATCAAGTCCGGGACGATCCGCGGAGCAACCGGTGCCTTGGTTTCCAATGGGATACGTACTCATTTTTTTTCGGAAGGCGCGAAGGCACGAAGACGCTGAGGGTGCGACGAAAGCCGGCAGCGGAAGTGATAAAGCCTATGCAGAAGACTACCAGCGAGTTTTCGGGGAATTCATTCATCACTTTCCCTATTTCGGCATGAGAAGTGCTGAAGATGCTGAGGACCTCGCTGCATCGTTCGAGGCAACGAAGAGCCTTTACAGGTCGTTGTTCGACGAAGAATACAGTTATCCCTCGGTGCGCGCGGGCAAGTGTCATAAAGAGGGTGCAAAGACGTGTCATAAGTGTAATTCGCGCCCGGGGCCCGACACAATCAAGTGCAAGAAGTGCAAGAGTAGCAGGTAAGGCCTTCAAGGCAGCCGAGCGACGGTCGATATCGAAAGGGTTTGCAGTCGGTCCGCGCCTGCCGCTATCCTTCGGAACATGCGATACGGAACGATACCGGAAGGCGTAGTCACCTGTCCGCACTGCCGAGGTGCAACGAAGTGTAGCTGCGGTTCATGCGGTCGGGAGACTCCAGACGTCTTCGGAAATCGAAGGGAATGGCGAGCCGGACGCTGCACAGTTTACAACGGCATGGGTTACGTTCGCCCTTAGTTTCGCATCTGGGACTCTTGGTTCCAGATTCCGAAGGGAAATCCTAGCGGAGGCGGTCGCGAGAATTTCTGGTCTAGGAGAAGCACATGAAGTGGCTGCTCGTGCTGACGATCTATGCTGCACCTCCCGACGCCCTGGATTGGGATGGTCCGTGGACACTCGGAATGGCGAAGCTGATCGAGGAGCCGTTCGCAACCGAAGCGGAGTGTCGAAATTTCGCCCTTCGCATGATCGCTAAAATGCACGAAGGAATGCTGGCTCCCATGCGCTACCGGTGCATCCCGGTGGAGGCAGGTCTCCCGAAGGGCGCTCCTCGGTAGCTCACGAAAGCGGCACTTAGCGCGTTTCTTCGCGGCTTAGCGCCTTTGCGTGCACAACCTCTTTTTTTGTCTCACGCGAAGCCGCAAAGACGCCAAGCAGAAGCGGAGGCCGGATCAGGTCCGGTAGACGGCGGAAAAAACGTGGGGTTGTGATGTCTGAAATGCACGAGCCGGTAGAACATGTCACGTTGTGGGAAGACGGCGGCGTCATCATGATCAAGACTTGGGAGCCGCATGGCGATCCCGTGGAGATGAACGAAGACGAAGCGCGGGCTTTGGCGCAGGCTCTCTCCAGCCTCATCCAAGAGATCTCGCTCGATTTGCCGTAGGGGCGGCATAACCGGCATTCAGGCCTCTAGGGGTAAGGCCTGATGCTCGGTGCCAGCTACGTGCTTGGCACGGTCGTACCCTGGCACGGTCGCACCCCGCCATTGCGCCCGGCATCCATCTCGGATTGCAAGTGACGGCGTCCGATATACGGCCGGGCGGGAGATCAAAGCTCGACAATTTGCAAAGCTGCCGGGGCCACGTCCGTGTCAGGGCACCGAAGGAGATCCAGCCGCCGTCTCATCGCCGATGCGGCGGCGCGCCGATCGGGCGGAGGCCGAGGCGGTCGAGGCGGTTCAAATAGTCCGGGGGCAGGTAGCCGTTGAAGACGAGGGGCCCGCTGAGCCGGTCGAGCAGGATCAGGCCGCGCGAGCCGCTTCGAAAACCGCCGGCACCGCACAGGCTGGGCTCGATCGAGCGGAGGCTGAGGAGCCGGCCCGGCCGGATCCGGCCCTTCAGGACCCGAACCACGCGAACGACGCCCGGCCGGTGGCGGCGCGAGCCCTCGAGGGCGACGACGTCGACCATGGCCAGCGCGCGCGCATAGCTTTCGCACGTCCATTCGTCCCGCTGCACTTCGACGGGGCGCGGGTCTTCCGGGAAGGAGCAGGCGAACGCGGTTGCCGACTGGGCGGAGAGCAAGGCGGCGAGGAGCGGAGCGTATCTCATCGAAGCCTGATGCACCGCTGAGCCGTTCGCGCGCAAGCGCGCCGCCGATCCCGAGACGTGTTCTATAAATGTTCTTGATATCCGGAGGGATATGCTACGACTCGGGAAAGCTGCCGGACGTTGCGTCCCTTCGTCGATTCGTTAGCTATATTATGCTAGAGCTTCGCCGCAACTTGAGGAGCGGGAGCGGGCATCATGCCGGACGGGCGGAACCAGGGGCCGGATACGGCGAAGAGCGAGGCGGCGGGCCGGCCGCTCGGCCGCGAAGCGATCCTCGCGATCATCGATTCGGCGCTCGCCGCCCGCACCGCCGGGCATGAGGTCGCCCATTTCTTCGCGCCCCGGGCCAAGTTCCGGATCGCCGGCGAGCCGAGCCTGTACGGCGATTTCCCGGCCGGGCCGGGGGAGGCGGTGCCGACCGTCGCCGACCTCATGCGACGGGTCAGCTTCGATTCCTGCGAGCGGATCGACGCCGTCGTCGACGGCAACCGGGCCGCCTGCCGCTGGATCATCCACTTCTCGATCGACGGCGGCGCGGCCGCGACGACCGAGGTCTGCGACCTGTGGACGTTCGACGACGAGGGCCGGATCGCCGAGCTCGTCCAGTTCGTCGATTCCGCCCTGCTGGTGCGGATGCTGGGCTGAAGGCGGCCGGCCGGGATTCGCCGTGGGCGAAGGATCCGGCGACCCTGAAGCGGCCGTCGCCCGATCCCGATACGCGGGCCCGGGCGGCGTCGAGGACGCCGGGTTCCGAATCGCCGAAGGACCGTCTCGCTACCGCCCCGGCGGGGGCGGGGGTTCGGCGATGAAGCCGACTCGCCTGAACCCGGCTCGCTCGGCGAGGAAGACGGTATGGCCGAAGCAATCGTAGGGGGTGGTCTCGCCTGCCGTGACAATGGCATCGGGCGACGCCTTCGCCCGCGATCGGAGCGCCGCGAGGAAGGCGGCCTCGTTCGCCGGGAGCGCAAAATCCCTACCGCCGAGGCTCGCCCGGCAGGCCCCGGGAGGATCCAAGGCCAGCCGGATCACGACGATTTCGGATTCCCGATACCCCCGGCCCGGCGACGCGCAGGCCGCGAGAAAGACGATCGGGAGGACGGCGATCGCGAGTCCGAAGGCGAGCGGGCGGCGCATCCGGACCGGCTAGCCGCCATCGATCCGGAGCGCAAATGCGAGACGCCGGGACGATCGGGCGCTTCGCGCCGAGAGAGGAAGCCCATTTCCGGCCCGGGCGCTCCGAGTCCCGCGCAGCCGGGCGTTCAGCGGGCGGGGGCCGGGCGGATTATGAGGTCCGCGACGCTTGGCTTTGAAAACATTACGCTTTGCAGGAGACCGGAACAGGCTTAGGGGCCCGCCCAGCCACCGAGGATTCGGTTCTTACGGTAGCGGGGGCCGGGGGACGTCTTGAAGCGGCCCCCGGCCCTTTCGCCTTTCACGCCGAGCCTTTCGCCGCCGCTCAGGTTAACGGTGACTGTCAGCCTCGTTCAGACGCTCATCATCGCGGACATTGCAAAGGCTCGCTCGCCCTCCACGGCCGGCGCGGCGTCGACGATGTATGTCGCGCGCCGGCCCCGACGGGCCCCTCCTGTTGCGTAGCGGGGGCGGGGCCGGCATTCGCAAGCACGGGTGCCGGCCCCGACTTTCACGCGGCCGCCGGAGGGCTGGCGCGGCCGCCGATTTCCCGGCAAGCTGTCCGCTCCCGCGCCGGCATGAAACCGGCGCCCGGGCGAGGGAGGCGCGAATGGCCGAGGTCAAGACGAAGCCCACCGCCGCGAGCGTCGACGCCTTTCTCGACGGCGTCGAGCATCCCGTGCGCCGCGCCGACGGCAAGGCGGTGCGCGCCCTGATGGAGCGGGTTACCGGCGAGCCCGCGACGATGTGGGGACCCTCGATCGTCGGCTTCGGAAGCTATCATTATCGCTACGCCAGCGGGCATGAGGGCGACATGTGCCGGATCGGCTTCTCGCCGCGCTCGGCCAATCTCGTG
This sequence comes from Allosphingosinicella sp., assembly GCA_035629855.1. Lineage (GTDB taxonomy): Bacteria > Pseudomonadota > Alphaproteobacteria > Sphingomonadales > Sphingomonadaceae > Allosphingosinicella. Next base: position 9,443 of record DASQLT010000032.1, on the reverse strand, counting down.
CTCTACGTCGGCGGCTTCCCCGAATATGAGGCGCTGCTCGCCAGGCTCGGCAGGCACAAAAGCTCCAAGGCCTGCCTCTATCTGAACGCTCTGGCCGGCGTCGACCCGGCGGTTCTGGAGGAGATCGTCCGGCGGACCTATGCGGCGACGGAGGATTCCGACCGCTGCCCGGTGTGCTGACGGCCGCCCCGCTTCCGAGTCCCGGACGAAGCGGCGGCTGGGCGAAAAACGCCTATCGTCCCGGTTTCCACGCGCCGGAGATAGGATGATGGACGAGGTTCGACCGGTCCTCGAGAAAGCGGGGAGGCCGCTGCCTCATTCCCGCGCGCCCTGGGGCCGATCGCCGCGGGCGACCTTCGGAACCGCAGGTCCGGTCGAGGCGTCTGTCCCGGGCCAGGGAGGCCGCTCATGACCCTTACCGCCATCGCCCTCAATTGCACCTTGAAGCGCAGCGCCGGCGAGAGCTCGTCGACCGACAAGATGATCGGGCTGCTCGTCTCGGAGCTGAAGAAGAGGGACGTCGAATTTTCAGGGACGATCCGGATCGCCGACCATGAGGTGAAGCCGGGCGTGACGTCCGACGAAGGGGACGGGGACGAATGGCCGGAGCTTCGCCGCCGGATCCTCGAGGCCGACATCCTCATCTTCGGAACCCCGATCTGGATGGGGCAGATGTCGAGCCTCGCCAAGCGCGTCGTCGAGCGGATGGACGCCTTCCTTGCCGAGACGGACGACAGGTCGCGGATGCCGAGCTTCGGCAAGATCGCCCTGGTCGCGGTGGTCGGCAACGAAGACGGCGCCCATTGCGTCTCGGCGCAGCTCTACCAGGCGTTGTCCGACACCGGCTGGACGGTGCCGGCCTCGGCCACGGCCTATTGGGTCGGCGAGGCGATGGGGAGCGTCGACTTCCAGGATCTGACGAAGGTCCCGGACAAGGTGCAGGAGAGCGCGGCGATGGCGGCGGGCAACGCGGCGCATCTGGCGGGGCTGCTCAAGGCGCGGCCCTATCCGGGGATTGGAGGCGATTGAACTTGCTGGGCGCGAGCGCTTCCGGCGCCCTTGCGTTTCCGGCCGGCGATCAATCTTTTTTTGAGAGAAGGCACGAAGGCACGACGTAATGGAGGGGTTCTTTCGCTCCGAGAATTAAACAGTGACAATATACATTTATGGAATTGCCGTGGAGGGGCGGCGGTGGGGTAAATGTGTACTGTCACTGTTTAAGTCCGCTTGTCCGGTCGCCCGATAAACAGTGACTTAGCGGCTCGCGGGCAGACCAACGCCCGGGTGTAAATGTATACTGTTACTGTTTATTCCGTCACTTTTTATTCCACAGTTTACTCCGCACTTGGCAGGGGTGCTGAAGGCGCGGCCCTATCCGGGGCTGGAGGAGGCTGAGGACGACGCGCAGCGGGCTTTTCCTCGGTGCCAGGTGCGTCGGGTTTTTCCTTGGTACCTGGTACCTCTCGGTACGGATTGTAGCGGGTAATCGCCGTGCCTCGGCCGAAGGGCTGAATTTTGGTTCGCACGAAGGCACGAAGGCACATAGGCACATAGGCATTGCGAATGGCGATGGGGCTGTAGTCTGTCCGGATCGGCCCGTAGGTGAGCCGCTTCGCGGGGTCTTCGGGGTTTCGTGTCTTCGTGCGAACCACTCTGCTTTTCTGACTTCGGTGTAAGGCGCGGGCACAGGCCGGCCGGGACACCCTCATTTTCGCCTTCGCCGCGGATGCAGGGCGCCACGAAATAAATCCGCGGCGCCCTGCATCCGCGGGCGAATCGCTCCCGTATCTTCCCGTGCAGCCTCGCGACGGCTGTCCAACAAGGAAGATTTTTCGATCATGATGAAGCTCAAAATGCGCACCGCGCTGCTCGCCACCGCTCTCGCCTTCGCCGCCGGCGGCGCGGCCATCGCCAAGAACCCGATGGTGGGCGGCGCCGCGATGTATCCGAACAAGACGATCGTCCAGAATGCGGTCAATTCGAAGGATCACACGACCCTGGTCGCCGCCGTCAAGGCCGCCGGCCTCGTCGAGACCCTTTCCGGCGCTGGGCCGTTCACCGTGTTCGCGCCGACCGACGCGGCGTTCGGCAAGCTTCCCGCCGGCACCGTCGATACCCTGGTCATGCCCGAGAACAAGGCGATGCTGACCGGCATCCTCACCTATCACGTCGTCCCGGGACGGATGACCTCCACCCAGATCGCCGCCAAGATCCGCGCCGGCGGCGGAATGGCCCATTTCACCACCGTCCAGGGCGAACGCCTGATGGCCAGCATGCAGGGCAAGTCGCTGGTCCTGACCGACGCCAAGGGCGGCAAATCGCGAGTCACCATCGCCAACGTAATGCAGTCGAACGGAGTCATCCACGTCGTCGATACGGTGCTGATGCCCTGATCCGGGGCGCGTCCGTCCGTGCCCCTTGGCGGACGCGCCCCGGCGAGAGCGGAGCCGATCATGACAGCCCCCGTCGAAACCTGTCCGGCTCCGCTCTCAACTTTCCGGCTCTTTCCCGCCTCCGCAGGATCGTGCATGGACCCGATCATGGATAGACCGGCCGGCGCCAATTTCGTGTCCGAGGAGGGCCGCCGCCTCGCCGGCACCCTGAGCGACGTCGCCAACGGCGACACGGCCGCGATGGCGCGGCTTTACGAGCGGACCTCCGGCAAGCTGTTCGGAATCTGCCTGCGCATCCTGGGCAGCGAGGCCGAGGCCGAGGAAGCGCTCCAGGAAACCTTCGTCACCGTCTGGCGCAAGGCCGCCGCGTTCGACCAGGGCAAGGCGAGCGCCGTCACCTGGCTCGCCGTTCTGGCCCGCAACAAGGCGATCGACCGGCTTCGCGGGCGGCGTCCGGGAACGGATGCCGGGCTCGACGCCGCCGCCGACATTGCCGATTCCGGCGCTTCGGCCCTCGACCTGCTCGAGGACGCCCAGGAGAGCCGGCGGCTGTCCGCCTGCCTCGACGAGCTCGAACCCCGGACCGGCGAGGCGATCCGCGCCGCCTTCATCGGGGGTGCGAGCTATCCGGACTTGGCGGCGCGGGAGGGCGTTCCGCTGGGAACGATGAAATCCTGGGTGCGGCGGGGGCTGCTCCGGTTGCGCGGGTGTCTGGAGCGATGAGCGAAGATTTCGAGATGAGCGAGGAAGAACGCGACCTGCTCGCCGGCGAATATGCGCTCGGCCTGCTCGAGGGCGAGGAGCGTGCGAGGGCCGCCGCCCTGGCCGCGGCCGACCCGGACTTCAGGCGCCGGGCGGCCCGATGGTCCGGGCGCCTGGCGCCGTTGCTCGACGAGGTCGAGGCGGTCTCGCCGCCCGTGCATCTGTGGACCCGGATCGAGCGGAGGCTTTCGCCCGCCGCCGCGGCCGGCTCGAACGTCCACATCCTTCGCCGGAAGGTGAATTTGTGGCGCGGCTATTCAGCGGCCGCGACCGCCCTTGCCGCCTCGCTCGCGCTTTTCCTGGTCGCGCGCCCGGCGGACCGGACCGCCCCGCCCCCGCCCCCGCCCCCGATCGCCGCCGAGCCGCTCGTCGCGATGATGAGCTCGGAGGGCAGCGCGGCCAAGTTGGTCGCATCCTTCGATCCCGACCGCAAAAGCCTCATAGTCGCGCCCGCCGCGGGCGTCGAATCGGTGCCCGGGCACGCGCATGAGCTGTGGCTGATTCCGGCCGACGGCAAGCCGCGCTCGATGGGTATCGTCGCGCCCGGAGCCCCGCGCCGGATGGCCGTGGCGCCGCCGATGCTGAAGGAGCTGAAGGCGGACGCGACCCTGGCCCTGTCGGTGGAGCAGACGGGCGGATCTCCGTCCGGACGACCGACCGGGCCGGTCATTGCGTCGGGGAAACTGATCCGGACCTGAGCGGTGGTTCATCACTGTTATCGGCCATTGTTTATCGGAGTGTAACGGCGATCGCCGTGCCCCGGCCGAAGGCCTGAATTTCGGTTCGCACAAAGGCACAAAGGCACCAAGGTGCCTCACGGGGGCTGACACTGCGGACCTTTCGGACCGGCCCTTGGATAAGCCGCTTCGCGGGCTCTGTGTGGCTTCGTGTCTTTGTGCGAACCAGATTGCGACCTCGCCAGAGGGCGCCGGGCCAAGCCAGCCAGGACGCCGCCGCCGTCCTTCGTCCGTGCTCCCGGGACGGAGTTGTTGACGGGGCGCGCCACTTGTCCGACAAATCGCGCCGCGGAGGAATCATTGCCCAGTCTGGAGCTCAGCAACGTCCGCAAGGCCTATGGCGGGACGGTCGTCCTTGACGACGTCTCGCTGACCATGGAGGCGAAGGAATTCGTCGCCTTCCTCGGGCCTTCGGGCTCGGGCAAGTCGACCCTCCTCAGGATCATCGCCGGTCTCGAGACGGCCGACGGCGGGGAGGTCCGGCTGGACGGCGAGCGGATCGACCGGCTGCCGCCCGGGCGGCGCGGGGTGGCGATGGTGTTCCAGCATTATGCGCTCTACCCGCACATGACGGTGCGCGAGAACATGGCCTTCGGGCTTCGCAACGCGAAGGTTCCGAAGGACGAGATCGAGGCACGGGTGGCCGAGGCGGCGCGGGTGCTCGAGATCGAGGCGCAGCTCGACAGGAAGCCGGGGCAGATGTCGGGCGGCCAGCGCCAGCGGGTCGCGATCGGCCGAGCGATCGTCAAGAATCCCAGGCTGTTCCTGCTCGACGAGCCCTTGTCCAACCTCGACGCGGCGCTTCGGATGCGCACCCGGGTCGAGCTCGCGCAATTGCGCCAGCGGGTCGACGCGGCCCTGATCATGGTTACCCACGACCAGGCCGAGGCGATGACGCTCGCCGACCGGATCGTGGTCATGAACGATCGGCGGATCCAGCAGATCGGGCCGCCGATGGAGATTTACGCCCGGCCCGCCAACGCCTTCGTCGCCCGCTTCGTCGGCTCGCCGGCGATGGTCCTGGCGCCGGCGACCCTGGCCGCGGGCGAGGGCGAGTTCGCGAGGGTTCGGCTCGGCGACGGCGCCGAGGTCGAGACTCGGGTCCGGCGGGACGGGCTTCCGGCGGACGGAGCGCTGAAGCTCGGGCTTCGGCCGGAGATGGTGGGGGTCGCCTCCGCCGGTGCGGGGACCACCGACTCGAAGGTCGAGCTGGTCGAGCGGCTGGGCGAGCGGACCCTCGTCTATTCCTTGCTCGCCGACGGGCTGGAGGTGATCGCCCAGGACGTCGGCGACAGCCGGCTCCGGGTCGGGGATCGGATCGGCCTTCGGATCAACGGGGCGGCGGCGCATCTGTTCGGCTCCGACGGCGCCGCCTTCCATCCGGAGGCGCGCCGGTGAATCCGAAGCGGGGCGCGAACTTCGAGCGGGATTGGCGCGGACTCCTGTTCGTCGCGCCCTTCCTCCTGCTCTATTCGCTGATCCTGATCTTCCCCCTGTTCCGGGGGATGTGGCTGAGCCTGCACCGGGTCGACCTGTTCGGCGACGGCGCGTTCGTCGGGCTCGGCAATTACGCTCGGCTGGCCGACGATCCGGTCTTCGCCACCGCGCTCGGCAACACCTTCCTCGTCACCTTGATGATCGTTCCGGCGCTGACGATGCTGGCTTTGCTGCTCGCGCTCGCGCTCAACAAGGCGGGGCGCGGCGCGGCCCTGCTTCGCGGGATATTTTTCTCCTCGGCGGTGCTTTCGGTGACGATCGTGACCCTCATCTGGCGCTTCGTCCTAGCCCCCGACGCCGGCCTGCTCGGCGAAGCCTGGCAGGCGGCGGGGTGGGCGCCGCTCGCCTTTCTAAGCCATCCCGACCTGGTGCTCCCGGCAATCGCGCTCACCACCCTCTGGTGGTCGATCGGCCTTCCGATGCTTCTGTTCCTGGCGGGCCTTCAGCAGATACCGGGCGACATGTACGAGGCGGCGGCGCTCGACAATGCGAGCCGCTGGCGGACCTTCCGGCGGATCACGGTGCCGAGCCTGAGGCGGACGATCGTCCTCGTCGTCATGCTCCAGACGGCGGCCCAGCTTCAGATTTTCGGGCAGGCGCAATTGCTCACCGGCGGCGGGCCGAGCGGGGCCTCGAGGACCGCCGTCCTGTTCCTGTTCGAGACCGCGTTCGGGCGCTGGGAGCTGGGCTATGCGAGTGCCGCGGCGGAAGTGCTGTTCCTGATCATCCTGGCGGTGACCCTGGCCCAATATTGGGCGACCGGGCGGGCGAGCGCCGCGCCGGGGGGCCGCTGAAATGTTTCGCGGCCGAAGCTCAAAAAATGGTGACAGTTACCATTTTTCATTCACCGTCCCGGGGCTCCAGAAACGGGGACACGATAGCCGTTTCACAGGCAGTCTCGGCGGCCGAGTTCGGGCAATAGGTATTGTGTCCCCGCATTTCGTGTCCCCGCATTTCCCGCATTTTGTGTCCGTGTCCCCGCATTTCGCGCCGTCAAAAAATGGTAACTGTCACCATTTTCTTGGGGGGCGGTAGTGGAGCGGGGGCGCCTCACACCCGTCGGCTGGGCGGCGCTGGTCTTCGGCGCCTTGCTGATGATCGCGCCCTTGCTGTGGACGATCCTCCTGTCGCTCAAGGACAATGCCGAGCTGGTCGGCAACAGCGGCGCGGCTCTGCACGGGCCCTATACGCTCGAAAACTACACCGCGATCTTCGGCAACGGCTCGACGATGCGCTGGCTTCTCAACAGCGCGATCGTCGCGCTCGGGACGACGGCGGGAGTGCTCGTCCTCGCCAGCCTCGCCGGCTACGGCTTCGCCCGGCTCGACTTCCCGTTCCGGCGGACCCTGTTCGTGATCGTGTTGCTGGGCCTGGCCGTTCCGAGCCAGGCGATCATCCTCCCGCAGCACCAGCTGTTCGCCTGGCTCCACCTCCACAATTCCTATCCGGGGCTGATCCTGCCGGGGCTGATCGGGCCGTTCGGGGTCTTCTTCATGACCACCTACATGCGCGGCATTCCCAAGGAACTGGACGAGGCGGCGAAACTGGACGGGGCGTCGCTCTGGACGATCTTCTGGAAGGTGATCCTGCCGCTGACCGTTCCGGCGCAGTCGACGCTCGCCGTCTTCACCTTCCTCGGCACCTGGAACGATTATTGGTGGCCGCTGATCTCGGCGACCCATTCGGACATGTATACGCTCACCGTCGGCCTCGCCGCGGCTCAGATGAACTACGCGCAGACCTCGGGCCTCGGCTTCCTGATGGCGCAGGCGGTGTTCGCCTCGGTCCCGATCTTCATCGTCTACATCGTCTTCCAGAAGCAGATCGTCAGCGCCATGGCGGGGACGGCGGTAAGGTGAGGGGGGTAGGATGGAGCCTCGTCCTCGTCGCCGCCCTCCTCCTCGCCGGGTGCGGGCAGAGCGACGGCAAGACGCACATCTACTTGCAGCGCTTCTTCGGCGAATGCGGGGCCGAGTTCGGGGCAAGCACCGACGTCGGCAAGTCCGAGGGCGAATGCGGGATCATGACCTCGATGATCAACCGCTTCAACGCCGAGAATCCCGACGTCCAGGTCGACGTCAACGTCGTCGCCTGGCCCGGCTATCCGCAGCTCACCGCCCAGATGGCCGCGCGCGATCCGCCCGACCTCGTCACCATGCATAGCGGAGTGATGTCGGACTATGCCGCCAAGGGGCTGCTGGAGCCGGTCGAGCCGTATCTCGGCAAGGCCGGGATCGATCCCGGCAGCTTCACCGAGGCGAGCCGCCTGGGAGTCACGATGAAGGGCAAGGTCTACGGCCTGCCCTGGGATACGCATGGCGGGCTCTGGCACGTCAACACCGCCTTGTTCGCCAAGGCCGGGCTGATGCGCGGCGGCAAGCCGATGCTTCCGGCCTCGCCCGAGGAGCTGATCCGCCATGCGCGCCAGTTCCAGGCGCGGACCGGCAAGCCCTATCTGATCCAGAGCCTGGTCGGCGATCCGGCCGGAGCGGCGCGCAACCAATATACCTATATGATGGCGCAGGGCGCCGGGATCTTTCCGGACTCCCGGCACATTCGCCTCGCGACCCCGGAAGGGCTCAGGGTCGCCGCCTTCTTCCGCCGGATCAACGTCGAGGGGCTCGGGACCCTCGACATGGACACGCCGGCCGCGATCGCCGCCTTCATGAGCGGGGAGGGCGGCATCTACCCGACCGGAACCTGGATGATCGGCTCGTTCGAGAAAGAGGCGGCCAGCCCGGGGCGGCCGCTCCACCGAAGCTACGCCGTCTTCCCCTTTCCGCGGCTGTGGGGCGAGCGGCTCGAATATGTCGGAGGCCATGCCTGGGCGGTGCCGGCGCGGGAGCGGAGCGCGAAGCAGAAGGACGCCATCGCCCGCTTCTTCAGGTTCATGGCCGCGCACAATTTCGACTGGGCGAGGACCGGCCATATCCCCGCCTTCAAGGCCGTTCTCGACGACCCGAAGTTCAAGTCCCTGCCCCATCGCGCCGACATCGCCCTGCTCGGCGAGATCGGCCGGCCGCTGCCGAGCCACGTCCGCCGCCAGTCGGCGATCGAAGGCCTGGTCGGAGAGGAGATGGCGGCGGCGGTGACCGGGCAGAAGCCGGTGGAGGCGGCCTTGAGGGACGCGGACCGGCGGGTGAACGAATTGCTCGGTGAGCTGGACTGAGGGGCAAGGCGCGCCGCCGAATATCAATTCTTCATAGACAGGGGCGTCTACAAAGGCCGAGTGAATGCCAGTCAGTTCCGACGCTATCTCGGCAAGCAGGGATGCACCTTCGAGGAGGGTAAGCGTCACACCATCGTGCGACGGGACGGCACGTTGGCGGCGCTTCCCCGGCACGGGGCAGCAAGCAGCTGGGGACGGGACTGATCGAAAGCATCAAGAAGGATCTGGGACTATGAGCGCCGCTGCGGGCCGGATGGATTATCCGGTGAACCTCACGCCCGACGACAATGAAACCTTGCTGGTTACGTTTCCGGACGTGCCGGGCGCCATCACCTATGGGAGCGACGAAGGGGAGGCGCTGGCCAACGCCGTCGATGCGCTGGAAAGCATCTTCTCGGCCCTGATCAGCGACAGATGCGACATTCCACGGCCGTCTCCGCCGCGGGGCAGGAAGACGGTATCGCCGTCCCTTCTCGGCAGCCTCAAGGTCAGTGTCTACCGGGCGATGCGCGAGCGCGGCTGGCGGAAAGCCGACCTCGCTCGTGCGATGTCGTTCAATCCGCGCCAGATCGATCGCCTGCTCGACCTTCGGCACGGCTCGACAGTGGCTCAGCTGGAGTGGGCGCTTGCGGCCTGCGGAAAGCGGGTCGAGTTGACTTGCGCCGGTTGAAGGCTGCCTGAGCCGAAACCGAGAATGGCGCGCGTAGATATTCAATAATCTCCGTCTGAGGTCGCGGACCCGGCGGGGGGCTGAAGGACGCGGATCGGTGAGAGGTTTGGTTCACCCAAAGCACCAAAGCACCAAAGGCGCCGCGGGGGCTAGCCGGTGTGCGAATGTCGATCACGTCCAGGATTCATAGAAGCGACTACGTCGCTTTAATCGAG
>DASQLT010000031.1:0-21122 GCA_035629855.1 Allosphingosinicella sp. | reverse complement strand
ATTAAAAGACTAGATCAGCGCCAGCGCGGACAATTTGACCACCAGCATCGGCGGCATCTCGGCCAGCCCGTCATCGTCGCCGTCGAAATCGGCGGGCGCGTCGGCGGGATCGAGATAGCGCCAGCCCTGATGCGCGCGCTTGGGCCGCGCGCGCACCGGCACCAGCCGCGGGTCGAGCCGGATCAGGGTGCGGCGATCGTCGCTGTCGGCAAAGCCCAATATGGTCTGACGCACCGCGAGCCGGTGTTTCAGTATCCAGAAGATCGAGCCGCCGATCAGCTCGTCCGCGCGCTTGGGCCGGAAGCGGGTGACGATGGGCACGACCCCTTCGCTGAGCCGAAGCCGCTGCCGCGCCTGAAGCGCGTCGAGGCTGGCGCAGCCGACGGCGACCTTGCTGATGTTGAGCGGCATTGGGATTTCATAATTGGATAAGGGGTTGAAGCAATAGGAATATCCGTGTGCCCCCCGTCATCCCGGCGAAAGCCGGGACCCCAGGCCGGAAAGGTCTCGGTGGGCCTCCCCGAGGCCCCGGCTTTCGCCGGGGTGACGGATCAGCCCGCAATCCCCGAGGCCGTCGCCAGGCCGAGGAAGACCAGGAAGCCCATCGAATCCGTCACCATGGTCACGAACACGGAAGAGGCCACCGCCGGATCGGCGCCGGCCCGCTCGAGCGCGAGCGGAACGAGGACCCCGGCGAAGCCGGCGATGATGATGTTGACGAGCATCGCCGCCGCGATCACCGCGCCCAGAGCGGGGTTGGCGAAGAACAGGGCCACGCCGACGCCGATCACCGCGGCGACGGTGAGGCCGTTGAGGCAGGCGACCTGGATCTCGCGAAGGATGGCGCGCCAGGTGTTGGACTGGGTGAGCTGGTTGGTCGCGAGCGCCCGGACCGTCACCGCCAGGGTCTGGGTACCGGCATTGCCGCCGACCCCGGCGACGATCGGCATCAGGGCGGCGAGCGCCACCATCTTCGAGATCGTCCCCTCGAACAGTCCGATGATCGTCGCGGCGACGAGCGCGGTGCCGAGGTTGGCGATGAGCCAGCGGACCCGGCTCGAATAGCTTTCGAGGAGCGGCTGGTTGATGTCGCCTTCGCCGGCGCCCGAGAGCAGGAGGACGTCCTCGCTCGCTTCCTCCTGGATGATGTGGACGATGTCGTCGACCGTGATCATTCCCACCAGCCGGCCCGACTGGTCGATGACCGCCGCGGAGATGAGCGCATATTTCTGGAAGCGAAGCGCCACCTCCTCCTGGTCCATGTCGACCGGGATCAGGGTCTGCTCGCGCTTCATCACGTCGGCGACGGCGACGTGGCGGTGGGTCCTGAGGATCCAGCTCAGCATGCAGGTGCCGACCGGATGGTGGCGCTCGTCGACGACGAACACCTCCCAGAAATCGGTGGTCAGATCCTCGCCGGCACGAAGGTAGTCGATGATCTGGCCGACCATCCAATGCTCGGGCACGGCGATGAGATCGCGCTGCATCAGCCGGCCGGCCGATTCCTCGGGATAGGTGAGCGCTTCCTCGATCGCGGCGCGGTCGTCGGGGTCGAGCTCGCGAAGCACGGCGCGCTGCTCGTCCTCCTCGAGATCCTCGATCATCGCGACGGCGTCGTCCGTCTCCATCTCGCCGGCGAGATCGGCGACCTGGCGCGGGTCGAGCGCGTCGATCAGCTCTTCGCGGACATGCTCGTTCATCTCCGCGAGCACGTCGCCGTCGAGAAGATCGGCGATGGCGGCGGCGAGCGCCCGGCGGTCGTCGCTGTCGACCAGCTCGAACAGATCGGCGAGATCGGCGGGGTGGAGCGGCTCGACCAGGGCTCGGGCGCCGTCGGAATCGCCGGCCTCGACCCGGTCCATCACCTCGCGGACATAGGCGGGCTTCAGCCGGTCGTCCTCGTCGAGCCGGCCTTCGGGAACCGAGCCTGGGGGAGCGCCGGACAGCAGATCGATTTCGCTCTCGCTCATCCGCCCCTCCGACCGGTGTGATTTCGCCGAGGCGCTTCCTAGGCCGAGGCGGTGAGGCTGTCGAGCGGGGGGTGGCGCGGAGGGAGCCGGATGCTTATGTCCGCCCCAACCCGTCATCCCGGCGAAGGCCGGGACCCATGAACACGGATCGGCTCGAAAGAGACGGTGCGGTAATCGCCCGTTCGACAATGACGGTGTTCATGGGTCCCGGCTTTCGCCGGGATGACGCAAGATGGAGATCATAATGGCCGACGAACTGAACAGCCTGGTCCTCAACCTCAGCAGCGGCGGCGACGTCGTCATCAGGCTTCGGCCCGATCTCGCGCCCGGCCACGTCGCCCGGATCCGTGAGCTGGTCGAGGAAGGTTTCTACGACGGTGTCGTCTTCCACCGGGTCATCCCCGGCTTCATGGCGCAGGGCGGCGACCCGACCGGAAGCGGCATGGGCGGCTCCAAACTGCCCGACCTCAAGGCCGAGTTCAGCGGCGAGCCGCACGTCCGCGGCGTCGCGTCGATGGCGCGCTCCCAGAATCCGAACAGCGCCAACAGCCAGTTCTTCATCTGCTTCGACGACGCCCGCTTCCTCGACAACCAATATACGGTCTGGGGCCAGGTCACCGAAGGCATGGAGCATGTCGACGCACTGCCCAAGGGCGAGCCGCCGAGCGAGCCGGGCAAGATCGTCAAGGCCTCCCTGAGGCCCTGACGCCGTGGCGCGGGGGATCACGCTGGTCACCGGCGCTTCGGCAGGGCTCGGCGCGGAATTCGCCCGCCAGTGCCGCCGGCGCGGCGACGAGCTGGTCCTGGTCGCCCGACGCAGGGACAGGCTGGAGGCGCTGGCAAGCGAGCTCGGCTCGGCCCACGTCATCGCCTCGGACCTTGCCCGACCCGGCGCCGCGGCCCGGCTGCTCGCCGACGTGGCCGGCCTGGGCCTCGAGGTGGACACCCTGATCAACAACGCCGGCTTCGGTGCGGCCGGCGCCTTCGTCGAGGCGCCGCCGGAACGGCTTCTCGAAATGATCGACCTCAACGTCCGCTCGCTGACCGAGCTGTGCCGCCTCGCCCTTCCGGCCATGCTGGAGCGGCGCCGCGGCCATATCCTCAACGTCGCGTCGACGGCCGCCTTCCAGGCAGGCCCCTACAGCGCGGTCTATTATGCGACCAAGGCCTACGTCCTGTCGCTCAGCGAGGCTCTTCACGAGGAGTCGAAGGGATGCGGCGTCCATGTCTCGGCGCTTTGCCCCGGACCGACCGCGACCGAATTCTTCGCGGTGGCGGGAAGCCCGAACGGCCGCCTCGCGAAGATGGCGACCGACCCCAAGGCGGTCGTCGCCGCGGGCCTCGCCGGCCTCGCCCGCAACAAGGCGATCGTCGTCCCCGGGCTGATGAACAAGATGACCTCGCAGGCGGGGCGGATATTGCCGCGAGCGGCGCTGAGGCGCGCGGTGGCGGCGCTGAAGGGATAACCGTCATCCCGGCGAAAGCCGGGGACCCCAGCGCGGAAGGTCTCGGCGGGTCTCCCCGAGGTCCCGGCTTCCGCCGGGATGACGGATCAGGCCGCCTCCCTCACCTCTTCCTTCAGCAACCGCTCGAACAGCCAGTCGTGGAAGATCCGCACCGGCCTGCGCTTGAGCGCTGAGCGGCGGCAGGCGAACCAATAGCTGTAGGGGCTCTCGACCTTGTGGTCGAACAGCCGGACCAGCCGTTCGTCGCCGGAGCCGTAGAGATGGCTTTCGAGCATGAAGGCCACCCCCAGCCCCTGGGCTGCGGCGTCGAGGATGAGCTGGCCGGAATCGAAATGGTCGATCGCCGCGGGCTGCAAGTCCGGCATGCCGATGGCGTCGCGCCAGAAAGCGAAGGATTCCGGCATGTCGCGATGGAGGAAGATGGTTGCTCCGGCCAGATCCGCCGGCGACCTTATCGCCTTCGGCCCGGCCTGGAGGGCGCGCGAGCCGATGGCGATGACGCAATTGTTGTCGATCCGCCGGGAATAAAGCGAGGGATCGATCTCCGTCGTGATGGCGATCGCGGCGTCGAGCCCCTCGTCCAGTCGGGCGAGGCGGTTGGAACCGGTGTCGATGTCGATATGGAGATCGGGATGAAGCTCGCGAAGCCCGGGAAGCTTCGGCATCAGCCGCTGCGAGGCGAAGAGCGAGGGTATGGCGAGCCTCAGGCGCATGACCTCGACGGTGCCGGTCGCCCGCTCCATCGCCAAAGCGAGGGCGTCGATGGCCGGCCCGATCTCGGCCATCAGCCGCTCTCCGTCGGGGTTGAGATGGACCGACTGGTGGCGCCGCTCGAACAGGGGGTGGCCGACGAAGCGCTCGAGCGACTGGATCCGGCGCGACAAGGCCGGCGACGACAGGGACAAGGCCTCCGCCGCGGCCTTCACGGAACCCCGGCGAGCGACCTGTACGAAAGCCTCGATCGACGTCAGAGGCGGCAGTCGGCGCATTGGAAGACCTCTCCTGTTGTGCGCTGCACCCAATAGCAGCCGGCGTAACGACACGCGCGAAACTCAGCAAATTCGAGTGCAACAATTGCATGTGTAACATACTTGTTCGCACTTGCACAATGACCGGTTGAGGCAGAGAAAGGGCGTGCCTTTTCAGGCATCCTCTCCTAAAAAACTTTCAGGGTCGGTCCTTCGGGACCGGCCCTTTTTTTGTCTGCGCCGCCTGGTGCGGTCGCTTTCTGGTGGCGGTTTTGCCCGCTACCGTCATGCTGAACTGGTTTCAGCATCCAGCGGCGAACCGCCTCGCGGGTGGAGGACTGGACCTTGAAACAAGTTCAGGGTGACGGAGAACGGCGACCTTTTTCGGCCCAAGCGGAACCCCTCGGGGTGGAAGGCCCGTTGTCCCTCCCTATCTGACTGCGTGAGCAGCGAAGGGACAAGCGACAGATGGCGGACGAGGAAAAGCAGCCGGCGAGGCTGCAGGTCGCGACGATGCGGCCGGAAGACAGCGGCCGCGGGCTCGCCCGGCTGCCCCGGCGGCTCATGGCCCAGCTCGGGCTCGCCGAGGGCGACGTCATCGAGATTACCGGCAAGCGCGCCACCCCCGCCCGGGCGGTCGGCCCCTATACGGAGGACGAAGGGCTCGACATCATCCGCCTCGACGGCCTCCAGCGTGCCAATGCCGAGATCGGATCGGGCGACTTCGTCACCCTGCGCAAGGTCGAGACGAAGCCGGCGCAGCGGGTCATCTTCGCCCCCGCCCAGAAGAATCTGCGCCTTCACGGCTCGGCCCAGGCGCTGAAGCGGAGCTTCGGCATGAAGCCGCTCACCGCCGGCGACGTCGTCGCCACCACCGGCCAGCAGCAGATCCAGCGCGGCGACATCCCGCCCGAGCTTCGCCAGATGCTGAACGCTCCGGCCTACGCCCTTCAGGAGATCCGGCTGACCGTGGTCTCGACCGTGCCCAAGGGCATCGTCCATATCGACGCCAATACCGAAGTCGAGCTTCGCCCCGAATATGCCGAGGCGACCGAGACCCGGCGCGCCGACGTCACCTACGACGATCTCGGCGGGATCGGCACCACCATCGACCAGCTCCGCGAGATGGTCGAGCTTCCGCTTCGCTATCCCGAGATATTCGAGCGGCTCGGGGTCGATCCGCCCAAGGGCGTCCTGCTCTACGGCCCGCCCGGAACCGGCAAGACCCGGCTCGCCCGGGCGGTGGCGAACGAGAGCGACGCGAGCTTCTTCCACATCGCCGGGCCGGAGATCATGGGCTCGGCTTATGGCGAAAGCGAAAAGCGGCTTCGCGAAGTGTTCGAGGCCGCGGCCAAGGCGTCGCCGGCGATCATCTTCATCGACGAGATCGATTCTATCGCGCCCAAGCGCGGCCAGGTCCAGGGCGAGACCGAGAAGCGCCTCGTCGCCCAGCTCCTCACCCTCCTCGACGGCCTCGAGCCGCGGCAGAATCTCGTCGTCATCGCCGCGACCAACCGGCCCGAGGCGCTCGACGAGGCGCTCCGGCGGCCGGGCCGCTTCGACCGCGAGATCGTCATCGGGGTCCCCGACGAAGGCGGCCGCCGCGAGATCCTCGCCATCCACACCCGCGGGATGCCGCTCGCCGGCGACGTCGACGTCAAGGAGCTGGCGCGCCGGACCTTCGGCTTCGTCGGCGCCGATCTCGCCGCCTTGACCCGCGAGGCGGCGATCGAGGCGGTCCGGCGGATGATGCCCCAGATCAACCTCGACGAGGGCAAGATCCCCGACGAGGTGCTCGACAATCTCTCGGTCATGGGCAGCGACTTCGAAGGGGCCCTGAAGCGGGTCCAGCCCTCGGCGATGCGCGAGGTGATGGTCCAGGCGCCGACGGTGCGCTGGGACGATATCGGCGGTGTCGACGAGGCCCGCGAGCGGCTTCGCGAGGGCGTCGAGCTTCCGCTCAAGAGCCCCGAGGCGTTCAAGCGCATGGGCATCCGCCCGGCCAAGGGCTTCCTGCTCTACGGCCCGCCCGGAACCGGCAAGACCCTGCTCGCCAAGGCGACGGCGCGCGAGGCGGAGGCGAATTTCATCGCCACCAAATCCTCCGACCTCCTGTCCAAATGGTATGGCGAGAGCGAGCAGCAGATCGCCCGACTGTTCTCCCGGGCCCGCCAAGTCGCCCCGACCGTCATCTTCATCGACGAGCTCGACAGCCTGGTTCCCGCCCGCGGCGGCGGCCTCGGCGAGCCGCAGGTCACCGAGCGGGTGGTCAACACCATCCTCGCGGAGATGGACGGCCTCGAGGATCTGGGCTCGGTGGTGGTGATCGGAGCGACCAACCGCCCGAACCTGATCGACCCGGCCCTGCTCCGTCCCGGCCGCTTCGACGAACTCATCTACGTGGCGGTCCCCGACGAGGCGGGCCGCCGCAAGATCCTCTCCATCCACACCGCGAAGATGCCGCTCGCCGAAGACGTCGACCTCGACATCTTCGCCGCCCGAACCGACCGCTTTACCGGCGCCGACCTCGAGGACCTCGTCCGCCGAGCCGGCATGTTCGCCCTCCGCCGCTCGATCGAGTCGAAGACGGTGACCGGCTCCGACTTCGAGATGGCGATGGAGGAGACCCGGGCCTCGGTGACCCCGGAGATGGAAAAGGATTACGAGAAGATCCAGGAAAGCCTGAAGAGCGACGCGATGAGCAGCGGCGTGGGAGGCATCGGCTTCATCTCGCCCGGGATGCTCACGCCGCGGGGCCCGAAGGGAACGGAGTAGAGCATTCCGGCCGCCGTCTCCCCGTCATCCTGAACTTGTTTCAGGGACTGGCCCCTGATCGAATCCAGCGTGAAGCTTCGTAACCAATCGTCGAGCTCCGGCTCCATATAAACAGTGACAGTATACATTTACCGACGGTCGGCGTGTCTCCCGAGTGGCGGGTAGATGTATACTGTCACTGTGCAACCCGCAGGACATTGCTCGCGGTGAAGCCCGGCGCGTCGCGGATGGCGGAAGCCGCCGGCAAGAAGAAGCCGCGGGGCCTAGCGCCCCGTCAACCGGTGAAAGCCGGGACCTCAGGTCGAGAAGTCTCGGCGGGTCTCCCCGAGGTCCCGGCTTTCGCCGGGACGACGTTCCCCCCGAAAAAAATGGTGACAGTTACGAATTTCCCCGTGCTCGAGAGGGCGGTAGCGGTCGCTGGAAATTCGTAACTGTCACCATTTTTTTGGCCCCCGGGAGCGGGCCTCCTCCCTTTCTGCGTTGTGCCTTCGCGCCTTCGTGCCTTTCCTGGAATCGGGGTACCGAGACGGCCGGCAGGCGGGCGACAGGCCCCGGCCGAGTGCAACGCGCGGGTCGGCGGGCCGAGCGGGTCGGATCGAGGATGCGACTCCGGCGGAGCGGGAGGCGCTTCGGCGCCCGCCGGGAGCGCGGAAGGTCACGGTGAAATCCTGCCCGGCCGGGTCGGGCTCAGCCCCTCACCCGCGCCCACACCCACAACGCCAGCAACAGCAACCCCGCCCCCGTCACCAGGAACGGCAGCGGCATCCACACCCCGTAGAGCAGGACCCCCACCGCCGGGGCGGCGATGTAGGCGACTCCGTTGACCGAGGTGACCATCCCGGCGACCGCATTCTGCTCTTCGGGCCGGACGGCGAGCGAGGCGCCGCTGGTGAAGCCCGGGCGGAACAGGCCGAAGCCGACCGAGGCGATCGCGAAGGCCAGGGTCATCCCGTACATCGACTCGGCGATCCCGGTGAGCGTCGTGCCCAGCGCCGCGATCAGCAGGCCCCAGAAGACGAGCCGGCGCGGGCTCAAGGCGAGGAAGGGAATGAGGCCCCATTGGGCGAGCAGGGTCGCTCCGGCGCCGGCCATCAGGACGATCGCGATCGACTGCTGGGCCTCGGCGAGCGGGACGCCCGAGCGGTCGATGACGAGGAAGCCGACGATCCCGAGCAGTGCCGCCTGGCCGTGGCCGCCGACGACTCCGATGATGTGCCAGGGCAGGACGCGCGGGTCGCGCCAGCGCAGGCGGCCCGGACCCTCGGCCGGGCCGTCGTCGCCCCGCTCGCGGCTTCCGACGAGCAAGGCGCCCATCGAGGGGTAGTCGACCACCTCGCCGCGCGCGGCCGAGCCCGGCGTGTCGTCGGGAAGGCGAATCGCGACCAGGACCAGAACGACGGCCCCGATGGCGGCGAAGACGATCAGCGGCCCCGAGAGGCCGAGCGGCTCGAAGATGAACAGGGGCGCGATCGCCGGGCCGATGATCGTGCCCAGGCCGAAGGAGGAGGCGAGCGCGGCGAGATAGGCCGTGCGCTGCTCGCCCTCGGTGCGGGCGGCGATATAGGCCTGGACCGCCGGTGGAGAGGCGGAGCCCCAGCCGCCGTAGACGGCCCGGCCGAAGACGAAGACGACGAAGACGATCGTGGCCGGGATGAGTCCGTGGAGGCCGGCGGCGAGGATCCCGCCGCAGATCAGGGACGAGGCGATGAAGCCGTAGAGGCCGAGCCGCATCAGCGCCCGGCGCCCTCTGTGGTCGGCCCGCCGTGCCCAATAGGGCGCCATCAGCACCCAGATCACCGCCGAAAGCGAGAAGGCGACCGCCACCCACAGATCGGCCACTTCGAGCTCGCGGCCGATCGCCGGCATCAGCGACTGCATCGCGGTATTGCCCGAGGCGGCGACCAGCATGACCGCGAAAAGCAGCGCGAATCGCTCCCGGGAGAGGCTGGCGGAAGGGACCATGAGGGGGCAAATCCCGGAAATATGGCGGTTCGTCCCGGATTCGCCCCAAATCAGGCCTCGGGTCGCCTCGCCCTTGCCATCGGTGCGTTGATTTGCCAACGCACCATGCTGACCTAATTACGCAAGGCCCCTCCATGACCTTTCCCGGCGAACAGGCTCAACGAACCCGCGCTTATGCGCGCCACGGCGCCAAGGGCGGTCCCTGGCTCATGTTCCTCAAGGGGTTCGTCAAGCACCCGGTGATGGTCGGCTCGGTCATCCCGTCGTCGAAGATGCTGATCGACAAGATGCTCGCGCCCGTGGACTGGGCGAATTGCAAATTGTTCGTCGAATACGGTCCCGGGGTCGGCACCTTCACGGAAAAGATTCTGGAGAAGCTCGCGCCCGACGCGATCCTCCTGACCATCGACACCAATCCGGATTTCACCGCCTACCTCAGCTCCAAGATCCGCGATTCGCGGCTTCGCGCGGTTACCGGCTCGGCCTCCGACGTTCGCGAGATCATGTCCAATTTCGGCTTCGAGCATGCCGATTATATCCTCTCCGGCCTGCCCTTCTCGACCCTGCCCCCCGGAATCGGCCCGAAGATCGCCGAGGAAACGGCCGAGGCGCTCCGGCCCGGCGGCGCCTTCCTGGTCTATCAATTCTCGCCCAAGGTGCGCGACTTCATCGCCCCTTATTTCGAACGCATCGACCGCGGCTTCGAATGGATGAACGTTCCGCCGGCGACGCTCTTCTGGGCCTGGCGGGACTAGCGCACGTCATCCCGGCGAAAGCCGGGACCTCGGGGAGACCCACCGAGACTTCTTGACCTGGGGTCCCGGCTTGCGCCGGGATGACGGTCAGGGCCGAGGCATTCCCACATCCTTGAAATTGAGCCGCTTCGAGATCCCGTAATCGGCGACGGCCACGATGAAATAGCCGACCGCCCAGCGCAGCCGGTTGAGCCAGGTGCGGTTGCGGCGGTGGCTTTCGAGGGTGACCGGCGCCGAGCTCGCGACCTCGCCGTCGACGAAGCGGCGCATCGCCGCCGCGAAGGGCGCGTCGTCGATCCGGAGCATCATCTCCAGGTTGAGGAACAGGCTCCGCATGTCGAAATTGGCCGAGCCGATATGGACCACGTCGCCGACCACGAAGAGCTTGGTGTGGAGCTTGGTCGGCCGGTATTCGAAAATCTCGACGCCGCGCCGGAGCAGCCACCAATACGTGTTGCGCGCCGCGGCGATGGTCGCGTTGTTGTCGGACTTCGAGGCGGTGACGACCCGCACCCGGCCGCCGCGGCGGGCGATCCCGGACAGGCGGCGGAGCATTCCGAAGCTCGGCGCGAAATAAGCGGCGACGAGATCGAGGCGATGGGCGCTCCGCATGTCGCGGCGGACGGCGCGTGCCCAAGGGCTCAACCGCCGCGACGGACCGCCGAACAGCCAGTGGAGCCTGCCTTTGGTGACGCTGCTCTGCTGAAGCAGACGGCGGATGTCGCGGACCCGGGCTTCCGGATTTTGGGTCCATCGGAAGAGACTGTCGAAATAGCCGGCGAGGCAGGCGACGGAGGCGCCCTCGACCCGAAGCCCGATATCGCGCCAGGCGCCCGATTCGACCGTCCCGAAATAATCGTCCGAGACGTTGAAGCCGCCGATGATCACTCGCCCGTCGTCAGCCAGAGCCAGCTTCTGGTGGTTGCGCAGGAGGTAGCGGCGGCCGAATTTCGGGCTGAACCGGCAGAAGGCGACCCCCGCCTCCTCCAGCGGACGGAAGAAGTCGCGATTGGCGGTCGAGCCGAAGCCGTCGACGAGCAGCGACACGCGCACGCCCCGGCCCGAAGCGGCGATCAGGGCGTCGCGCACCCTTGTGCCGGAGGCGTCGTCCATGAACATGTAATAGAGGAAGCGCAGGCTCTCCTTCGCATTCTCGATCAGCTCGAGAAGGGCGTCGAGCCGCTCCGGCCCGTCGGCGAGGAGGGTCAGGCGGCTGCCCGCCACGTCGTGCGAAAGACCCGGCTCCTGAGCTTCTGGCTGCCCCATGGAGGGATGCATGCGGGGCTCCGGCGGGGAGAGCAAGCCTTCGCTTCGCGCAAACCGTCACCCTGAACTTGTTTCAGGGTCCAGTTCTCCGCCCGCGGGGGCGGCTCCTCGCTGGATGCTGAAACGAGTTCAGCATGACGGGTCCGGGCTCGCGCTCGGGCCTTCTCGCTGCGGAAACATTGACTTTCAGGCCCGCCGTCCGTATCTCCGCCGCTCCCCCAGAAATGGTGTTTTCGAAAGCTGCTTTCATGGCGCGCGTTACCGTCGAAGATTGTGTCGACAAGATCCCCAACCGGTTCGATCTGGTTCTGCTCGCGGCCCAGCGGGCGCGGCAGGTCTCCGGCGGAGCCGAGCTCACCATCGACCGCGACCGCGACAAGAACCCGGTCGTCGCCCTGCGCGAGATCGCCGAGGAGACGGTGAAGCCCAAGCAGCTGGAAGAAGCCTTGATCTCCGGCCTTCAGCGCGTCCAGGTCGACGACGACGAGGCTCCGGACGAGGTCGGCTCGCTCTCCGCTTCGGCCGAGGCCCTGCGCCTGACCGCGGCCGCTCCGCCGCGCAACAACAATGCCGGCGGCGACTACGAATAATTTTTCGGAGGGCTATGCTCTCTTCGACACGGCGATAGGCCGCTGCGCCCTCGTGTGGCGCGGCGGCCTCGTCGTTGGCGCCGCCCTTCCGGAGACGTCGGACGAACGGGCCCGCGCCGCTTTGGCCAGGCGGTTCCCGACCGCGGTCGAAAGCGAGCCGCCGCCCTTCGCGGCGGACGCGATCGCGGCCGTCGCCAGCCTGCTCGCCGGCGGCAGGACCGACCTCGGCGGAGTCAGGGTCGATCCGGAAGGCTCGGCGTTCGAGCGCAACGTCTGGCAGGCGGCGCGGCGGATCCCTTGCGGCGAGGTGCGCAGCTATGGCGACATCGCCCGCGAGATCGGCGCTCCGGGCGCGGCCCAGGCCGTCGGCCTCGCGCTCGGCCGCAATCCGGTCCCGATCCTCGTGCCCTGCCACCGGGTCCTCGCCGCCGACGGCCGAAGCGGCGGCTTCTCGGCCCCGGGCGGGGTGGCCACGAAATTCCGAATCCTGGAGATCGAGGGCGCGCGCCGGGCGGGGGAGCCGGAGCTGTTCGAATCGCTGCCGCTGAGGGTGAAGCCGAGCTGATCGTCATCCCGGCGAAAGCCGGGACCTCAGCACGAGAAGTCTCGGCGGGTCTCCCCGAGGTCCCGGCTTCCGCCGGGATGACGGTTACGCCGCGCGAGTCTCGCGATCGAGCTCGTCGCGGTCGACCCATTCCATGTCGCGCAGGCTCAACGGCCGGCCGTCGGCGGACTGGACGGTCATCGGAGCGATGGGCTGACGGGTGTAGCGGTCGACCAGCACGGGATTGCTGGGATGGCCGGAAATCCAGCGTTCGCCCCACTGGCGGAGGGAGAGCAGGACGGGAAGCAGGTCGCGCCCCTTCTCGGTCAGCCGGTAGGTGACCTTTCGGCGATCGGCCGGATCCGGATCGCGCTGCAAAATGCCGTGCTCGACCAGCCGGCCGAGCCGGTTGGACAGAATGTTGCGGGCGATCCCGAGATTGGTCTGGAATTCCTCGAAATGCCTGAGGCCGTTGAAGGCGCCGCGCAGGATCAGGAACGACCAGCGCTCTCCCACGACCTCCAGGGCGGCGCCGATGCCGCAGTCCGCGAACACCTCCCGCAATTGCTCCGCACGGCTCATGCGCTGACCTTAGCTTTTTTCACTGCCGTAACATAAGACACTTTTTCCAGTTGCAAACTGAAACTGGTGAGCCTACTAGGTTGCATATCGCAACTGAAAGGAGCCTGTCATGATCCGGCAACTCACTTCCTTCGTTTTCCCCTTCGTCCTCGCGGCTTCCCTCTTCGGAGGGACCGCCTTCGCCGGAGCGCAATACCGGGCCGAGCCTTCGGCTCCGCCGAGCGCGGCCCGGCTCATCGTCAAGGAGATCGTCTGGAAATGCGGCTCGGGAGGCTGCGTCGCGCCCCAGGGCAACAGCCGCCCCGCCATAGACTGCCCGGCCCTGGCCCGCGAGGTCGGCGCTTTGCGCAGCTTCACCGTCGGCGGCCAGCCGCTCGACGCCGCCGCGCTCGGCAAGTGCAACGCCCGCGCCCGCGCCCGCTAGGATCATTGCGAGGAGCGAAGCGGCGCGGCAATCCGGCGGGCCTTCCGAGGCCGCTCTGGATTGCTTCGCTTCGCTCGCAATGACGGCGGTAATGGCAATCGATGCCCGATTAGTGTTGCATCGCAGCACCGCACCACCCCATGTTGGTGCGGTGCTTCGACAATATGAACTTCTTGAGAAAGTAAGGGCCTACGACCCGGACGCCGACGAGGCGATGATCAACCGCGCCTACGTCTTCTCGATGAAGGCGCACGGCTCGCAGAAGCGGGCCTCGGGCGACCCTTATTACAGCCACCCGATCGAAGTGGCCGGAATCCTCACCGATCTTCATCTCGACGACGAGACGATCGTCACCGCCATCCTCCACGACACGATCGAGGACACGGTCGCGACTCCCGAGGAGATCGAGCGCCTGTTCGGCGCCAACGTCGCCCGCCTGGTCGACGGAGTCACCAAGCTCAGCAAGATCGAGGCGCAGAGCGAGAGCCAGCGGGCGGCCGAGAATCTCAGGAAATTCCTGCTCGCCATGTCGGGCGACATCAGGGTGCTGCTCGTCAAGCTCGCCGACCGGCTTCATAACATGCGCACCCTCCACTTCATCGCCAGCGAGGAGAAGAGGAAGCGGATCGCCCGCGAGACGATGGACATCTACGCCCCGCTCGCCGAGCGGATTGGGATGTACGAGTTCATGCAGGAGATGCAGACGCTCGCCTTCCGCGAGCTTGAGCCCGACGCTTACGCTTCCATCTCCCGCCGGCTGGAGCAGCTCCACAAGGGTGAGGGCGACCTCATCGCCCGGATCGGCCGAGGCCTTCGCGCCCATCTCGAGGCGAGCGGAATCGCGGCGGAGGTCCAGGGGCGGGAGAAGCATCCCTTTTCGATCTGGCGCAAGATGGCGGAGCGCCACGTCAGCTTCGAGCAATTGTCCGACGTGATGGCCTTCCGGGCCGTCGTCGGGACGGTCGAGGATTGCTACCGGACCCTCGGCCTCATCCACCAGCGCTGGCCGGTGGTGCCGGGGCGCTTCAAGGATTTCATCTCGACCCCCAAGCGCAACGGCTACAAGTCGCTCCACACCACCGTCATCCACGACGAGCAGATGCGGATCGAAATCCAGATCCGAACGCAGGAGATGCACGCCACGGCCGAGCACGGCCTCGCCGCCCATTGGGCCTATAAGGAAGGCGACGAGGAGGATGCGGCCGGCCAGCATCCCTGGATCGACGATCTGCTCGAGATCCTCGAGCATGCGGCGACCGCCGAGGAGCTGCTCGAACATACCCGAATGGCGATGTATCAGGACCGGATCTTCGCCTTCACCCCGAAGGGCGAGCTGATCCAGCTGCCCAAGGGCGCAACCCCGGTCGACTTCGCTTACGCCGTCCATACCGATCTCGGCGACCAGACCGTCGGCGCCAAGATCAACGGGCGGGTGATGCCGCTTCGAACCCCTCTCGAGAATGGCGATCAGGTCGAGATCCTCGTCTCGAAGGCGCAGCATCCGCAGCCCGGCTGGCTCAGCTTCGTCGTCACCGGCAAGGCGCGCGCCAAGATCCGCCGCTTCGTCAAATCGAAGGAACGCGAGGAGACGATCCAGCTGGGGCGCAAGATCTTCGACGAAATCGTCCAGCGCCTGCCCCAGCCGCTCGGCTGGGAAGCGATCACCGAGGCCTTGAAGCGACTCCATTTCCACGACGACGCCGCCTTGATGGAGGCGATCGCCCTGAAGCGGGTCAGCGACGTCGCGGTGATGGAGGCCCTGATCCCCGGCTCGACCGGCAAGGAGGGCGTCAAGCCGCCGCCGCAGCGCACCGCCATCTCGATCAAGGGACTGACGCCCGGGGTCGCCTTCCAGCTCGCCGAATGCTGCCACCCGATCCCCGGCGACCGCATCGTCGGCCTCAGGCGCGAAGGCACCGAGATCGAGGTCCACGTCATCGGCTGCGACAGCCTGGCCGACGGGGTCGATGCCGATTGGCTCGACCTCGCCTGGGGCGACGAATCGGACGGCGGCACGGCGCGGCTGTGCATCGTCATCAAGAACGAACCCGGCTCGCTCGCGGTCATCGCCGGGATCCTCGGCCGCCACGGCGCCAATATCGTCTCGATGGACCAGGCGAGCCGGGACGGCAGCTTCCACACCTTCCATCTCGACATCGAAGTGCACGACGTGCAGCATCTGATGCGGATACTGGCGGCGCTTCGGGCCGCCGACGTGGTTTCGAGCGCGGAGCGTTTGTGAGGAGAAAAAGCATGATCGACCGGCGGACGATGGTCGGCCTGATCGGCGGCGCCGCTTCATTGCCGTTCCTGCCGGGCGCGGCACAAGCGGCGGCGCCGGCGGGCTATGTGATGTGGCGCGAGCCCGGCTGCGGCTGCTGCCTCGAATGGGCGAGACGGGTCGAGGCGGCGTTCGGAAAGAAGCTTCCGGTGGTCAATGCCCCGAACATGGCCGCGGTGAAGAAGGCTCAGGGCGTACCCGCCGCGCTTCACTCCTGCCACACCGCCCTGATCCAGGGCGTGGTCGTCGAGGGCCATGTTCCGCCGGAAGACGTCAAGCGGCTGATCGCCTCGCGCCGCAAGGGCGTCAAAGGCCTTGCCGTGCCGGGCATGCCCGCCGGATCGCCCGGCATGGACGTCGGGCACAATCATCGTCAGCGCTATCAGGTGATGGCGTTCGACGCGGCCGGCCGGCACGCCGTCTTCGCGACCCACGGCTGAGCGGAATGACCGATACGCCCGCCTCCATGACCTATGGCGGCTACCTCTCGCTCGACCAGCTGCTCTCGGCCCAGCATCCGGTCTCCAGCCATCATGACGAGATGCTGTTCGTCATCATCCACCAAACCAAGGAGCTGTGGCTCAAGCAGATCGTCCACGAGCTGAAGCTGTCGCGCGACATGATCCGCCAGGATCGGCTGATCGAAGTGCACAAGTCGCTCTCCCGGGTGTCGCGGATCCAGGCCGTGATGACCTTGAGCTGGGACGTCCTGGCGACGATGACGCCATTCGATTACACCAGCTTCAGAGCCGTGCTCGGTTCCAGCTCGGGCTTCCAGTCAGCGCAATTCCGAGAGTTCGAATATCGGCTCGGCCTGAAGGACGGCGGGCACCTCAAGTTCCAGGAGGAAGGCAGCGGACCCTATGCGGCCCTGCTCGAGGCGTTGCACCAGCCGGGCCTGTGGGACGAGGCCAATTGCGCCGCCGCCCGCGCCGGGCTCGACCTGCCCGGCGAAATTCTCGAACGGGACTGGAGCCAGCCCTACCGGCCGAGCGAGGCGGTCGAGGCGGCCTGGGCCCGGGTCTATCGCGACCCCGAGCGCCATTGGGCGCTCTACCAGCTGGCCGAAAAGCTGGTCGACATAGACGATTCGCTCGCGACCTGGCGGCACAAGCACGTGGTGACGGTGGAGCGGATCATCGGCCTCAAGCGGGGAACCGGGGGAACGGCGGGGGTGGCCTATCTCCAGTCGACGCTCGGCAAGCGGGCGTTTCCCGAGCTCTGGTCGCTTCGGACCTTGGTCTGAGAGGACGCTGGTTTGACGGACGCCGGGCGGACGTTCAGGCCTCGTCGTCATGCTGAACTTGTTTCAGCATCCAGTTCCCCGCCTCCCGGACGAATGACCAGCTGGACCCTGAAACAAGTTCAGGGTGACGGTGGGTAAAGAGGCAGCATTCGAACGCCGAACCGTGCTTCGGCTACAAACCCGCTTTCTCCCGCCGGATCGCCGCAATCTCCTCCGCCGCGATCCGTTCCCTTGCGCCGAGGCTGGGATGGCTTCGGAAGATTTGCGGGAACCAGTCATATTTGCCGAGATAGCGGCGCCAGAAGGGAATGGCGGCGTCGAGATCGTAGCCGGCCGCGCTCATCAGCCGGAGCCCGAAGCGATCGGCGGCTTCCTCCCGCTTCCAGACCGCGCTCGGCTTGAGGCCGAGGCCGCGCAATATGCCCTCCTCGTTGCGCATCTGGCGGTGGCCGAAGATGTTGTGGGCGAGCTCGTGGCCCAGGACGACGGCGAGCTCGCCGTCGCCCCTTATGAATTTGAGCATGGCGGTCGTCATCACCACGGTCCGGCCGGTGGCGAAGGCGTTGACCTGGGTCGAACGGGCGAGCCGGACCCGGCCGAGGCAGGCCGGCAGGGAGCCGAGGCGCAGCGCCACTTCCCGCCCCTCGCGAAGCACCCGAAGCTCGGCCGGGCCGCGGCGAAGCGCCGTCTCGAGCTCGGCTTCGGATTCGTCGGTGAGCCGGCGCCACTTTTCCCGCTTCGGCTCGGCAGCGACCGAGGTTCCGGTCGGCAGCGGCCGGCCGTTGACCGCGAGGAGGACGTCGCCCGCGATCAGGCCCGCACGCGCGGCCGGGCTGTCCGAAAGCACGGTCAGGACGCCCGGTCCGCGGTCGAGGCCGTAGCGGGCGACCATGAGCGGACGGTCGCCCGGCTCATATTCGGCGAGGTGGTGGAAGAGCATCCCGGTGAGCGGATGGCGCTCGGTGCACAAAGCGGTGCCGGCCAGCGCCAGGCGGTAGGCGACGAGCGCGACCCGAAGGTCGTCCCTCCGCAAGGTGGTGGAGGTCGCCGAGTCGACGGCGGTGGACGCGACGGGAGCGGGCTGGGCGCCCGCCCCGGCCGCGCCGAAACCGAGCGAAAGGATCGGCAAGAGGATGGCGAAGCGGAGCGCCGGACGGCGCGGGCGGGCCCTTTCACGCACCTCGGCGACCTTATGCGACGGACAAGAAAATGGCCGGATGAAGATTGTCTTCATCCGGCCAGAAACTCAAGACGGGCTGACGTCCCAGCCGAACCCTTACGGGCTGGTGGGGAGATCGTCGTCGTCGCCGCCGCAGACATCGGTCCCGGCACAGATGCCGAGAATGATCGCGATGAGCGCGATCAGAGGAATGATCCAGCCGCCGCGCAGCTGCTCGCCCTCGACGGTCTCGGTCGCCGGCGCGACTTCGGCGGTGCGGACGGCGGCCGTGGTGGCCTGCGCCGCCGCCATGGTCGGCGTAGCGATCAACGCAACCGAGGCGGTCGCAGCAATTAGTCCCTTGAAACGCACGTCAGCTTCTCCCTTCGTACTCGAGCCTTATTTCTCGATTCCGGCTTTTCCTAATCGGGGGTTCCGAGCCTGTCTACCCTCGAAAACATCCGCCCCGACCGAAAAGCCGCCACGCTTCCTAGCCCTCGAGAGGTTTACGAAGCCTGATCCGAACGTCGGCGCGGCGATTTGGTTCATGCGTGCCGAGAGATAGGCACCCGGCTGTTGCCCGAAAGCGACACTCGGCCCGGAATCTCCGAAATGGCTATTCCTATCAGAAGGTTCGGGGAAGCCGATGCCGGTCGCCGAGAAGCTGTCGGCTGCTCGAGGCCGGCCCGGCGCCGGTCGAAGCGACGGCTTTCCGCCATCGCCTCGTCATCCCGCATTCGATCCGGGATTCACGATCGCCGCTCGTGCGCCTTCGGCCGGGCGTTCGAGCTCATGGCCTCGGCTTCCGCCGGACGGAGGAGCCGGAGCGGGCGAATGAACATGGCACAGACGTGAAAACGACCGGACGAAAACTGAGTTTCGTCCGGCCGATTTCGAATTCAGTGCAGAACGGTCTGCGTCAGCTTACGGGCTGGTGGGCAGATCGTCGTCGTCGCCGCCGCAAACATCGGTCCCGGCGCAGATGCCGAGGATGATGGCGATGAGCGCGATCAGCGGAATGATCCAGCCGCCACGCAGCTGCTCGCCCTCGACCGTCTCGGCCGCCGGGGCCACTTCAGTCGCCGCAGCGGCAGCGCTCGCAGTCGCCTGCGCCGACGCCAGAGTCGGCGTCGTCATCAAGGCCACCGAGGCGGCCGCAGCAATAAGTCCCTTGAAAGCCACGTCAGCTTCTCCCTTCGTACCCGAGTCTGATCGTCTCGATTTCGAGACTTTATCTAGTCGAGCGGCTCCGGCGTGTCTATCCCGAAAAGCGTCTGCGCCGGAAAGGCCGAAACGCGCTGTCCCTTCAGGGCGTTAAGGCGCCCGATCGGAGACCGGAAGGCCGACCGATCGGGCCCGTCGGCTTAACTCGGCCCCACTGTTGCCGAAGCGCGACACCCACCGAGGATTGCTCCAAATGGCATTTTGTTTCAGAGGGTTCGAGAACCCCGACTTTGGGAGGAGCCGGTGATCCCTGACTTTCGCCTGCCGCGCGTGATCGTCCATTTGGCGGCGGCCTTGCTCGCATTGACCGCGGCGCCGGGATGGGCGGCGGTGTCGATCACCTTCTATTCGAAGGAATTGGGCGCGAGCTTCCCGCATGCCTTCGTCGTCCTCGAAGGCACGCTCGAGCGCGGCGGACCGCGAATCGAGGAGGATTACGGCTTCACCGCCAAGACGATCAGCCCCGCCATCCTGTGGGGCAAGGTCTCCGGCGAGGTGATCACCGATCATACCGCCGGCTACGTCAAAGGCAGCGACCGCCACTTCACCCTCGCCCTTACCGACCCCGAATATGATCGGGTGATGGCGACGATCGCGCGCTGGCGCTCCGCCAGGCAGCCGAATTACGATCTCGACAAGCATAATTGCGTTCACTTCGTCGCCGAGCTCGCCGCCGCCATCGGGATGAGCCCCGACACCAGGAAGCTGATGAAGAAGCCCCGCTCCTTTCTCGTGACCATGACCGCCCGGAACCGGACCTGGCTGACCGGACGCGACGCGACCTTCCATCGCGTCGACACCCCGGCCGCACCGCGCCGAAGCGGTCCCAAGGTCGTCCCGCGCGCTTGACAATTCGTTCACCCTCGAATGTTAGCGCCGCTGTCCCGGCGAGCCCGCCGCCCTCTTTTCCTGAAGTGATCGTTGAATGAACGCGTCCCGTTCCGAGCAGATCGTGGTCGTCGGCCTCGGCTATGTCGGCCTGCCGCTGGCGGTAGCGCTGGCCCGAAGCTTCGACGTCGTCGGCCTCGACATAGACGAGAAGAGGATCGAGGAGCTCAGGCTGGGAATCGACCGAACCCACGAGGTCGAGAGCGAAAGGCTGGCGGCCTCGCCGCTCCGGCTGACCAGCCGCGCCGCCGACGCCGCCGGCGCGGACGTCTACATCGTCACCGTGCCGACCCCGGTCGACGGCGACAATCGCCCCGATCTCCGGCCGGTGCTGAGCGCCACCCGAAGCCTTGCGACCTTGCTCGATCCGGCACGCAAGCCGATCGTCGTCTACGAGAGCACCGTCTATCCCGGAGTCACCGAGGACATTTGCGGGCCGCTGATCGAGGAGGTCTCCGGACTCCGGCGCGGCCGCGACTTCTTTCTCGGCTATTCGCCCGAGCGCATCAATCCCGGCGACCGCGAACATACGGTGGATCGGATCGTCAAGGTTGTCGCCGGCGAGAGCGAGGCGGTGACGGACCGCCTGGCGGCGATGTACGGCGCGGTGACCAGCGCCGGCGTCTTCCGGGCCGCCTCGATCAAGACCGCCGAGGCGGCCAAGGTGATCGAGAACGCCCAGCGCGACATCAACATCGCCTTCATGAACGAGATCACCCAGATCTTCGCCCGGCTCGACATTTCGATCTGGGACGTGCTCGAGGCCGCCGGAACCAAATGGAATTTCCTGCCCTTCCAGCCCGGGCTGGTCGGCGGCCATTGCATCGGCGTCGATCCTTATTATCTCAGCTTCCGCGCCCAGCAGCTCGGCCTCGAGCCGAACGTGATCCTGGCGGGCCGGTCGATCAACGACCGCATGGGGTCCTGGGTCGCCGAACGGCTGCACGAGCGGCGCGGCAAGGCCGGCTCGGCGCTGGTGATGGGCCTCGCCTTCAAGGAGAATGTGCCCGACCTGCGCAACT
>DASQLT010000030.1:0-12425 GCA_035629855.1 Allosphingosinicella sp. | reverse complement strand
CCGCCAGGCCGACGGCGCGGTGCTCGCGACCCTCGGCGAGACCGTCGTCCTTTGCGCGGTGACCGCGGCGAAGAACGTCAAGCCGGGGCAGGATTTCTTCCCGCTGACCGTGCATTATCAGGAAAAATTCTCGGCCGCCGGTCGGATTCCGGGCGGCTTCTTCAAGCGCGAGCGCGGCGCCACCGAAAAGGAAACGCTGACCAGCCGCCTCATCGACCGGCCGATTCGGCCGCTCTTCCCCGAGGGCTTCTATAACGAGGTTTTGGTCATCGCTCATGTGATGAGCTACGATGGCGAGAACGAGCCGGACGTGGTGGCGATGATCGCCGCTTCCGCCGCCCTCACCCTTTCGGGCATCCCGTTCATGGGCCCGATCGCGGCCGCTCGGGTCGGCTATGCCGACGGCGAATATATCCTCAACCCGACCCAGGACCAGTTCAAGGACGGCGAGCTCGACCTCGTCGTCGCCGGCACCCACAATGCGGTGATGATGGTCGAATCGGAAGCCAAGGAGCTTTCCGAGGACATCATGCTCGGCGCCGTCATGTTCGCCCACCGCTCATTGCAGCCGGTCATCCAGGGCATCATCAGTCTCGCCGAGAAGGCCGCCAAGGATCCGTGGGAGCTCGAGGCTCCGGCCGACACCAAGGCGATCAAGGAGACTCTTCGCGGCCTCATCGGCACCGATCTCGCCGCGGCCTACAAGCTCACCGACAAGCAGCAGCGCCAGACCGCGATCAACGAAGCCCGAGCCAAGGCCCGCACCGGCCTCGCCGACATGGAAGCGAGCGACCCGGCCGGCTATCTCGGCGCCCTGAAGCTCGTCAAGAAGCTGGAGGCGGAGATCGTCCGCGGCGCCATCCTCAAGGACGGAGTCCGCATCGACGGCCGCGACACCAGGACCGTCCGCCCGATCGAGGCGATGGTCGGCTTCCTTCCGCGCACCCACGGTTCGGCGCTCTTCACCCGCGGCGAGACCCAGGCGATCTGCACGACCACGCTCGGCACCAAGGACGCCGAGCAGATGATCGACGGCCTCGACGGCCTCTCCTACACGCGCTTCATGCTCCACTATAACTTCCCGCCCTACTCGGTCGGCGAAGTCGGACGCTTCGGCGCTCCGTCGCGGCGCGAGACCGGCCATGGCAAGCTCGCCTGGCGGGCCCTCCACCCGGTTCTGCCGAGCCACGAGGACTTCCCCTATACGATCCGGATCCTGTCCGACATCACCGAGAGCAACGGCTCCTCGTCGATGGCGACGGTGTGCGGCGGCTGCCTCGCGCTGATGGACGCCGGCGTCCCGATCGCCCGGCCGGTCTCCGGAATCGCCATGGGCCTGATCCTCGAGGGCAAGGATTTCGCGGTGCTCAGCGACATCCTCGGCGACGAGGACCATCTCGGCGACATGGACTTCAAGGTCGCCGGGACGGAGAAGGGCATCACCTCGCTCCAGATGGACATCAAGATCGCCGGGATCACCGAGGAGATCATGCGGGCCGCCCTCGACCAGGCCAATGAGGGCCGAGCCCACATCCTGGGCGAAATGGCCAAGGCGATCGGCGAGGTGAAGGGCGAGCTCTCCGCTCACGCGCCGCGCATCGAGACGATGCAGGTCGACAAGGCGAAGATCCGCGACATCATCGGAACTGGCGGAAAGATCATCCGCGAGATCGTCGCCACCACCGGCGCCAAGGTCGACATCGACGACGAAGGCATCGTCAAGATCAGCTCGTCCGACGTCGCCCAGATCGAGGCGGCCCGCCGCTGGATCCAAGGCATCGTCGAGGAGCCCGAGGTCGGCAAGGTCTATACCGGCAAGGTCGTCAACCTCGTCGATTTCGGCGCCTTCGTGAACTTCATGGGCGGCAAGGACGGCCTCGTCCACGTCTCGGAGATCAAGAACGAGCGCGTCGAGCGCGTCGGCGACGCCCTCGCCGAGGGCCAGGAAGTCAAGGTCAAGGTCCTCGAGATCGACCCGCGCGGCAAGGTCCGCCTTTCGATGCGGGTCGTCGACCAGGAGACCGGCGCCGAGCTGGAGGACACCCGTCCCCCGCGCGAAGGCGGCGACCGTGACCGCGGCCCGCGCGGCGAAGGCGGCGGCCGTGACCGTGGCCCCAGGCGCGACGGCGAAGGCCGAGGCGACCGGGGCGGCGGGGGCGGCCGCGATCGTGGTCCCAGGCGTGACGGCGGCGGTGGCCGCGGCGGCGACCGCGATCGCGGCCCGCGCGGCGAAGGCGGCGGAGACCGTGGCCCCCGCGAGGGTGGCGGCGACCGTGGCCCGAGGCGCGAAGGCGGCGACCGCCCCGAGCGCAACGACGGCCCCGAGCCGGAGTTCGCTCCCGCGTTCCTGACCCGCGACGACGATTGATCCTTCATCCTCCCCGTCCGCGAGGATAGGGAGGGGGACCGCCAATTTTGGCGGTGGAGGGGTAGAAGCTCACCGGCTGGCGGCTCTCTCGGGAACCGCGGGCCATGCGGCCGAACCTTTCGGGAAAAGCAAGAAGGCCTCGCAGAGATGCGGGGCCTTTTTTTTGTTCGCACAAAGCCCGCGAAGGCACGAAGCGGCCGCACCTCCCGCCGGCCCCGAGCCTTTGACCTTATCGCATTGCGCGAGATTTGCCCCGTTGCCCGCGCTTCCCATGGATGAGACCGTGGCCCGATGAAGTCGGTCCTCGTTTTGGCGGCAGCGGCCGCATGGAATTATCGGCGCGTGAAAGTCTCGACGGCCCTATTGCACGCGGTTGCCGCGATGGCTCCTGGGTGGGGTGCCTCCCACGCAGCCTCACCGGTGGTACTCGACGAGAATGTCCTCATCCAGCCGGCGTCGCTCGGCGCGGGCCGCCGGGTGCTCTACGTATAACTCCCAATAATCTTCAGCCTACTCGTTGTTGTGCGGGGGTCGCAAAGGTTTAGGATGTGCCACCTCTGGGCTTAGCGGCTTTTTATGGTGGGAGACCAACGATGATCAAAAAAAGCGCCGCTGCGATGCTTGTCACCGCCGCGCTTTCGATGCCGGCGCCTGCCTATGCCAATCATGGCGAGCCGATGTACTATTACTATTACCATAGTGATTCGACCTATTCGGTCGACGTCGGCATGGACACGCCCGGTTGCTCCAATCACGGCGTGGTCTACACCCTTTCCGGCCTGCGGACCCCATATGTCACTTCCGAGCATGTGGGTTATTGCGCTAATGACGGCTACGGTCCGGTCCTGGAGCCGGTCGGCGCTTCCTGACCGCGTCGGCCGAGACCGGAAGCAGGACTTTCGGTGCCAGGCACGTAGCTGACACTTTGGCCGCCTGGCGTCGGGAGTAGCCGGACCTGCCTTCGCGGCCGGAGGCGCTTCGGCGGCTGGCGGCGAAGGGATTGGGAGGCGAATAGCATGGAAGGTTTTCGGCCGCTCGACTCCGGGGCTCGAGCCGCACTGCGAGTGTTCGGAATGCTGCTGATTCTCGCGGGGGTGGCTTGCGGCCTGCTCTGGTTGGTCACGTACGGAGCCGGCTTCGTCGAGCCCGGGCGCCTGGGCATCGTCGAGCCATCCTGGTCACTTGTCAGGCGCTGTTCGGGCCCCTCCTGCTGCTGACCGGGATCGTCAGCGTGCGGTGCGACAGTTGGGGGCGGCTGCGGCTCGTCGGCGGGCTGGCCGCCGTTGCTGCCGCCGTCCTGGCTTTGTGCCTCACCCTCCAAGCGTCCGCCGCCTAAGTGGAGTCGCGCACTCTCAGCTTGCCCGTCCTGGCCGCGCTCTGGGTGCTCGGCATGGCGCTGATTGCGGCGGCGTTCTACTACGGCTTCTGGTTCCTCATCGGCCTTGCCGTCGAGCTGTCGGAGCCGACGCAGCCGACCGCGATGCAGTGGAACCTGATCTGGTCCTACGTCCTGGCCGGGTCGCTTCTCTTCGCGACGGGGGTCTTCTGCCTGCTGTGCTGGACCCGGCGGCGGCTTTGGGTGCTGGGCGGACTGGTCGTCGCGACCGCCGCCGCCATCGGCCTGTGCTTCCACCTCTATCCCAAAGCGGAGAGGTCCGCCTGCGAACGATTCATCGCAAAGCAACGGGCCTATGGGCCGAACGCCCCGGTCGACACCTCCTGCCTTGCCGACAACTGATAGCCGTTGCTCCCGCAGGCCGTCGATGAGATAGTGGCGAGATGAAGTCAGTCCTCATCCTGGCGGCACTGATCGCACTGACCTCTTCCTCGGCGGCGCGCGAGACATCGGCTCATGAGGCTCTCATGGACGAGATCGAGCGTAAGGTCCGGCTTCCGGCGAAAGCCGGGCCGTTAGACGCCTACGGCCGATATTATGCCTTCGACGGCAAGGCAAAGGTGCAAGCCCGCTACGTTCTCCCGCCGGAGCCGATGACCCCCGACCCTCTCCCCGCCGATTGGGGCTGCGAAGAGATGGCGATGCTCGGCAACAGCGTTACTTCGCGCGAGGTGCCCTGCGGCCCGGACCCGGACATGAGGCGCTATCTGAAGGCGGGACAGCGGCGCTGGGTCGAGGACCACAAGGCGATGCCGATGATCTTCGACGGAGGCTGCATGGTGATGCATGTGACGTTCGATTTGAAATCGCGCAAATTCGAGCATGTTTTTTGTAACGGTAGCGCCTGATATCGGTTCACGCGACCGAGCCGTGGGTAAACAGTGACCGTAACTTCTTCGCCCCTTTGAAAAGGAGAAGCGGGATTTCCGCTTTCGCGGGAATGACGGGGAGGGTCAGACCACCAGCGAACCCATTTCCAACGCCGCGGTGAGGCAGGCGCGGATTCGCTAGGCGGCGGGGGCGGTCAGGGCGGCGAGGAGCTTGTGCCGTCGCGCGGACTGGTCGCCGGGATTGGAATCGAAAAACGGCGGCACTATAGCTTTTCCGCGGCTGGCGCCCCCATGGCCGACGATGAAAATCCATGCCGCCGAGGCTTCCTGTTTTTCGAATTACAGACCCATCCCCGATCGTTGGAGAGCAGATGTGAACGTTCATTTGGTCGTCTGGGTCATGGTTGAGGACAAGCCGGATTACGGCTCGGCCTGGGCGGCGTTCGTCGCGCATCTCGATCGGTATGAGAGCGTTGGGGATCCGGATCTGGAGTCGATCCGGTTCGTGGCGACGGATCTGTCGGCGGGGCAGGTTTCCGCCGATCTTCACGCCAAGCTCGGCCCCGGCGACAAATTGATCGTCGCCCAGGTGATGGAGGGCACTTATTGCGGCTGGCTCAGCCAGGACGTGTGGAACTGGACCGAAGCCCGTGTCGTGGGCCGATCCCAGCCGCCGCCCGGCGCGCCTGAAGTTGAAGGATACGGGCCTTCCGATCCGTGATATTCTTTCTTTGTTCTCGGCGAATGGAGGGCGAAGCGATGAGCTGCGCTCGGTCGCGGCGATCGAGCGGGAACGGGCGCTGGACCCGGCACGGATCGAGAGCGACCGGCGCGAATGGGCCCGGCGGCGATGCGGTTGAAAGGTCCCGGCCGGCCCCTTGGAAGTCCAATCATGGCCTGCGCTACGTATAATTCCGTAGCGGCCGACGGGCGCCAAGTCGTTGTGCGAAGTTCAGCAAGGCGTATCATCGAAGGCGCCGACTCGTGGTGATCGGCACATCGTGGAGAAAGATCATGATCAAGCGCAGGATCGTCGCAACGTTGCTGGTCGCCGCAACCTTGTCGTTGCCGGCGCCGGCTTCTGCCGACCATATCGGCGAACCCGTCTACAACATCACCTATTACAGCGACTCCAGCTACAGTGTCGCGGTCGGCTACGACAGCGGGGACTGTCGCTATTTCGGTCCAAGCTATGGTCACTCGGGCCAGACCACGCAATATGCCTCATACCAGCTTATCGGCTATTGCGACCACGGCTATTGGGTGGACATCCACTAAGGCAGGGAGCCCGACCGCCGGACGGGCGGAAAAGGGACGGCAAAGGCAACCGCCCTTTTCCGTCCTAATCCTTGCTCAGCGCCTCCGGCTTGTGGGCGGCGCGCTTGCCTTCGTCGGTTTCGACGATGAATTGCGGGTTTTCGGGGCTGGCGGCGACCTTGTGGCC
Organism: Allosphingosinicella sp.; assembly: GCA_035629855.1. Lineage (GTDB taxonomy): Bacteria > Pseudomonadota > Alphaproteobacteria > Sphingomonadales > Sphingomonadaceae > Allosphingosinicella. The sequence goes on along the minus strand of DASQLT010000030.1, from coordinate 6,387 downwards.
CTTGATCCTGGTGGGCTCGGTCTGCTTTTTGACGATCTTGCCATGGGCCTCGCCGCCGTGGCTCTTCCAGCTCACCTTGTCGCCTTTCGAATGCGTACCGGTCATGCGGGCGTCTCCTTGTTCGCCGGACAAAGCGCTCGGGCGGGCGAAAGGGTTCGCGAGCCGGGCGCGTCTTTTTGTGACGCGGGCGGAACATCCTTTCCAATCGCAGGTTGGAAGCGGGAACTTACAGGAGGCATTATGAAAAAGCTCACGATCATGCTCGCCGCGGCGGGCGCCCTCGGCCTCGCGGCCTGCGACGTCGACCAGACCAAGAATGCGCAGCTTCCCGACGTCGACGTGAACGTCAGCGGCGGCCAGGCGCCCGAGTTCGACGTCACCACGCCCGAGGTGAATGTCGGGATGGAGAACAAGACCGTCCAGGTCCCCGACGTCGACGTCAACATCCCGGCCGAGAACGCTCAGTAAGCGCGCTACCGACCGCTTCGGCGATCGGAAAGATCGAGGCCCCGCGGCGACGCGGGGCCTTTTTCGTTACCGGTCACCAATTCCGGGCCGCCCGGGCGTCGGCGGCGGGGTCGCGGTTCTTGCCCAGGGTCGAATAATAGAGCGCCCTGAGGTCGGGCAGCGGGCGGGTGATCTTGTTCGGCGGAATGCCCAGGCCGGACGATTCGTGGGCGGCGATCCGCCAGCGTCCGTCCTTCTCGCTGCGCTCGAGGATGAAGGTCGTGGCGGCGGCATTTTCGAAGGTCGTCTGAGCGGCGGCGGCGTAGAAATAGCCGCGCTCCCAAACCCGCACTTTCGCGAAGCTCGAATCCCGGCGGATCGAATCGATCTCCCAGGTGAATTTGAGCGCCCGAGCCGCGAGCGAGCCATAGACCAAGGGGCCGGCGGCGCGCGACCGGGTCCTGGCGTGATAGGTCGGCGGCGACGCATCGATGAAGGCGGGCGCGACCAGATCGTTGAGACGTCCTTTGTCTTTCTTGATCAGCTCCTCGTACCAGCGCGAGACGGTGGCCCGGATGCCGGCCTCCGCGGCAGGCTGAGCGGCGGCGGGGGAGGCGGAGAGAAAGGCGAGGCAGGCAATGCCGGAAATCGAGTGTCTCATTCGTCGCTCCAGTGTCGCGGGAGGAAGGGAGGCGTCAGTGCCGGGGCAGCTTTGGCCCGGCTAGAATGGCGGGAACGCAGAAGGGCATTCGGGCCACCGCCGGGCCCCTCGGCACGAGCTCCTCACGGACGATCCCGCCGCGGCGCGCGCATTCGGCGATCGGAATTTCGTAATGGACGATCCGCCGCGTGTAGACCGGGCAGACGTCGCCGCAGGGGTGGATGGCGGCGACGGCCAGGCCGCGGTGACGGCCCAGTGCTACCCGCTTGAACATCATCGCGCGCTTGTCGAACGGCTCGGCGGCGTAAGCGGCGATATCGGAGTCGCTCAGCTTGCGGAGCGAGGCGGGGGGCTCTCCGCAGGCAGCCGCGGCCGTCGCGGCGGCGAGGGAAAGGGCGGCGGCGGCGATAAGGATCCGGGACGGCATGGCACGCTCCTCATGAGGTCGGACGGGATCGTTACGGTACCGTAGCTGAACCGCCGATTATCGGCGCTCGGGTCAGGATCCGTCCGGCCGATCCTGGTCGTCGTCGAACAGATTGAGGGTCCGGCCTTCGATCGGCCCGCCGCGCTCGGGCCCGCCGGGACCGGCGCCGGCCGACGCGCCGCGCCAGGCGCCGGAACGATAGGCCTCGGGGATTTCGTCGGCGAGCGGGTCCAGGCCCCTGGCCTCGAGCGCGTCGAACCAGGGGTCCCGCTGCGACGGGGGAAGCTTTTCGCCGCACCAGGGGCAGTAGAACAGGCATTGCCGAGCGCCGCCGGACGGAACCCAATATTCGTCGAAGCGGGCGTCCCAGCGAACGGACTGCCAGTCGTTCTGCGGATGGCGGTCCATATGTCCGCCGGGCTCGATCGGTCTTTTCATGCGCGATCCACTTTCGACGGAAGCGGGCCGCGGCCGCCCCGCGGCGTTGGACCCATTCCCGCAGTGCAAGGCTATGCCCCGCCGCGCCCGACCGCAAGCGCCGGCGCTCGGCGCGCGCTTGGCCCACGCCTCGGGACGCGGCGCCGGCAGGCGCTCGGTCCCGAGGCGATCAGGCTCTCCCGGTCAGTTGCAGTGGCGGCCGCCGGAGAAGACGCCCAGGCTGATCAGTCCGACGGAGCTCGCGCCCTGGCTGTCCTCGACGGTGTAGGACAGGGTGTGGCCGCCGGGCGCAGTGCCCTCGAAGACGACCGAGCTGGCGCTGGAGATGTAGGTGTTGGCGTAAGGCGAGCTGTCCACCGCGGTGACGGTCAGCGGGTAATGGCCTTCCGGATCGGTGTCGTTGCCGGTGAGGTTGATCGTCACCGACTGGCAGACATAGATCGAGAGGCTGTTCGGATTGGCCACCGGCGGGTTGTTGTACTGGCTGCCGGCGGTCGAAGGCGCCAGCGCCAGCGCCGCGGTCCCCAGCAGGGTCGCGATAGTCTTCGTCGTTACGCGCATCTTACATCCCTTCCTTCTTCGGTGGAGGCGGGACGAAACCACGGGAAACCCGATATCGCGACTCCTACTTGGTCCACTTCCGATCCATGTCGCGGGATCCGGGCGGCCCGAAGCTTTTCCTACTGAGCGGTCGCGGCTTCGGCCGAGACGTTGCCGTCCGCGACGTTCCCGGCGATCTGGTTGAGGAGGGCGTCGGCCTCGTTCTCGAGCGGCGCGGCCTGGGCCTCTACTCCATTCTCGGCTTCGGCGCGGATCTGGTTGGCGCGCTCCTCCAGCGCCTTCGACGTGGTCTCGGCCTTGGCCTGGATATTCTCGGGCTCGGGCTCGCAGGCGGCGAGGAGGATCAAGGGGGCGAGGAGGAGGAGGCGGTGCATGCGCCGTCCATAGGGCATTCGGGGGGTGCTCGTCATCCCGGCGAAAGCCGGACCTCAGGGAGACCCGCCGAGACGTATCGACCTGACGTCCCGGCCGTCACCGGGATGACGGGAGGGAAAGTGGGGAGCTTCTGTTGCCCGGTGCTCCCCGTACCGCTGGAACCGATTCTGTTGCCCGGTTCGGCCCAACCGCGCTTTTGGCCTACTTAATCTTACCCGTGAGGGTTGGGATTAAGCAGCAATCGCGAGCGCCTCGTTATCGTTGGCACTTGTGGTTATGAACGGTTTTACGGCGCATTCAGGCCGGGCAAAAACAACGCTTTTCAACACACGTCGATCCTAGTTCGGCCCCATCAGCTGAGCCGCTGGGGCGGCACGCTCGATGCGTGTCGCCCCGAAGGCTCGGCCCACCTGGTGGAGCCGCCGGGTACCGCCCCCGGGTCCGCTGCGTCTATTGCACGCTGCAATTTATCACCATAGCCGGGCGAGGGTCCCGTCAAAGTAGTACTTTGATGGGTGCCCGAACCCGGCACCTCCCATATAGGCGATCCAGCCTGAATTTAAAGTGAAAGCCGCGCTGCCCGTTGCGAGGGCGAAGCGAAGTCCCTATTTCCTTGCCCACAGATGAACGAGGGGTTCGAAATGAAGCGCACTTCCCTGATGACCGCCTTCCTGGTGCCGGTGGCCGCGGTTTCGCTCTCCGGCTGCGGAGTCAATTCGATCCCGACCGCCGAGGAGGAGGCCAAGGCCAAGTGGGCCAACGTCCAGGCGGCCTATCAGCGCCGTGCCAACCTCATCCCGAATCTCGTCGCGACGGTGAAGGGGGCGGCGGCGTCGGAGGAAAGGATCCTGGTCGGAGTCACCGAGGCTCGGGCCAACGCCACCCGGATCACGGTGACCGGCGACCAGCTCACCGATCCTGCGGCCCTGGCCAATTTCGCCCAGGCCCAGAACCAGCTGACCTTGTCGCTGCAGCGGCTCCAGGAAGCCTATCCGCAGCTTCAGAGCCAGGCCAATTTCCAGACCCTGATGAGCCAGATCGAGGGTACCGAGAACCGGATCAACATCTCAATCACCGACTACAATCAGGCGGTTCAGACCTACAACACCCGGATCCGGACCTTCCCGGACGTGATCGGCGCCAAGGTCATCTACGGCGCCAAGCCGATGGCGACCTTCCAGGCCACCACGCCCAATGCGGACGTGGCTCCCACGGTGAATTTCGACACCAACACCGGCGCCTGAGGCAAGGTGGCGAGGCTCTCCCTGCTGGCGGCGCTCGCGCTCGCGCTGCTCGGCCTCGCCGCGCCGGCGTGGGCGCAGACCTTCCCCAAGCTTACCGGCTTCGTGGTCGACGATGCGAACGTGCTCCCGCCCGCGGTCGAGGCGGACCTGACCGCGAAGCTGGGTGCGCTTCAGAGGGACACCAAGCGCCAGCTCGTCGTCGCGACGATCGCCGACCTGCAGGGTTATCCGCTCGAGGATTATGCCAATCGCCTGATTCGCACCTGGGGGGTCGGGCTGAAGGGCGTCGACAATGGCGCCATCCTGTTCATCGCTCCCAACAACCCGGTGGGCCAGCGCGGTCCCCGACTCGAGGTCGGCACCGGGCTCGAGCCGGTTCTGACCGACGCCTTCGCAAGCATCACGATCAACCGCGACATGATGCCCAGGCTCAAGGCCGGGGACATCACCGGAGCGATGACGGCGGGTACCGACACGGTGATCGCGCAATTGCGGGCGTCGCCCGAAGAGGCGCAGGCCGAAGTGGACAAGGCGGTCGCTGAATTCGATCGAAGCCATCGCCCTTCGCCCCAGCGCGGCGGCGGCATTCCTTTCTCGCTTATCTTCTGGGGAATCGTCTTCGTGTTCGTGATCCTGCCGATGCTGCGCGGCGGACGGCGCGGACGGCGCTACCGGGGCGGCGGCGGGTTGGGCAACGTCCTGCTGTGGACGGTCGCTAACGAGATGACCCGCGGATCGCGCGGCGGAGGGTTCGGCGGTTGGAGCGGCGGCGGGGGCGGCTCCTCGGGCGGCGGCGGCTGGGGCGGCGGCGGCTTCAGCGGCGGCGGTGGCGGCTGGGGCGGCGGCGGCGGCGCGTCGGGGAGCTGGTGATGCGACTTACCTCTCAGGACCACGACCAGGTCACCGCTGCCGTGACCGCGGCGGAAGCCTCGACCGACGGCGAGATCGTCACCGTCGTCGCGTCGCAATCCGACGCCTATCATGACGTCGCCCTGCACTGGGCCGTCCTCGCCATGCTGCTCGTCCTCGCTCTGCTGGCGGCCTGGCCCGGCTTCTCGCTCGCCCTCCATGCGCTGGTGGGCGATTCCTGGACCCCGGCGACCCCCGGCGAGCTCTTCACCACTGCCCTGATCCTGCTCGCCGCGACCTTCGTCCTGGTCCGGCTGCTGCTCGCGTGGCGGCCGCTCCGGCTGTTCCTGACTCCGCCGACCACCAAGCAGCGGCGGGTGCGGCGACGCGCGCTCGCCTATTTCCGAACCGCGGCGGAAAAGCGTACCCACGCCGCCACCGGCGTGCTGCTCTATCTGTCGCTCGACGAGCGCCGTGCCGAGCTGATCGCCGACGAGGCCATCCATTCGAAAGTCCCGGAGGCGCTTTGGGGAGAGGCGATGGCCGACCTCGTCGAAGAGGTGAAGGCGGGCCGGCCCGGCGCCGGCATGGCCAAGGCGGTCGAACGCATCGGAACCGTGCTGGCCGAGCATTTTCCAAGAAGCGCTTCCGACCGCAACGAGCTTCCCGACCGGCTGATCGAGCTTTGACCTCCTCCGACCCGGCTCAGGACGGGCTTCGACGAGCTCGGGGCGATCGGGAGGAACCGGAGATCGTCTGGCGTGGCCGCTTCATCGAGGCGAAGCGGCTGGGCACGTGGGAATTCGTCTCCCGGACCCGCGGGGTCGGCGCTGCGGCGATCCTCGCCGTGGACGACGGGCACGTGCTTCTCGTCGAGCAATATCGGGTGCCGATCGGAGCCCGCTGCCTCGAGCTTCCCGCAGGCCTGATCGGCGACGAGGCGCAAGGCGAGGCGGCGGAGGCGGCGGCGATCCGCGAGCTCGAGGAGGAGACCGGCTACCGGGCCGAGCGGGCGGTGGATCTCGGCCGCTATCACGCCTCGCCGGGGATGTCGTCGGAAGGCTTCACCCTGCTCCGCGCCGAAGGGCTGACGAAGGTCGGCGAGGGCGGCGGAGTCGCGGGCGAGGCTATCGAGGTGCACCGGGTGAAGCTGGAAGAGGTGGCGGCCTTCGTCGCCGGGCGCCGGGCGGCGGGCGTTGCGGCGGATTCGAAGCTGCTGCTGCTTTTGGGGGCGGGGATGCTGCTCTAGGTGTTTGGTCCCAGCGATTGATGGTGCGGGTTTGATGTGAAGCGTTCGGGCTGTGAGGCCCAGCATTTGCAGATGTACTCGTAGGGCGTGAGGCCGCGCAGGGTCTTGAGGCGGCGTCCGTAATTGTAGGCGTTGA
>DASQLT010000029.1:0-12388 GCA_035629855.1 Allosphingosinicella sp. | reverse complement strand
TGGATATGTAACGAGACATGTAGGGTCGATCCCTGAAGCAAGCTTCATAGGAAAGACCTTTGGAACGGCTTAGCTTTAACCGACCAACGACACCCAGAGGCTGTCGCTGACCGGGGCCGCCGCCCACATGTCCCTTCATCTAAACCGACAATGTCAAAGAGCCGCGACTTCCTCTCCCCTTTGACCGGGGCAACCGGGTTACCGATTGAGAAGACGCAGACGGGTCGGGCAAAACCGCCCCGCCGGTGAAGGGCCATATATGGAGACCTTTTGTCCCCGTCAATGGCTTTTTTCGGAAACTTTCCGGGGCCCGTCAGGCTGCCAGGCCGACTTCGAGTTCCGGCCCGCGGCCTGGGCCGGGGGCGGTTCGAAGCTGGAGCGTTTCCGAAAAAACGCGCCCCTTACGGGCCGCGCCTCAGTGACCTATCTGGGTAGGGCGAACCCCGCCGTCAAGGCCTGTCGACAAAACATTCAAAGATGGCAACGGCTTAGCTCCCGAAGGCGCCGAGCGCTGCCGACCGGGGGCTGATCTAGGTAGGTCGCCGCCGGCTGGCAACCCCCCGAATCGGACGCGGTGTCAAAAAAGCGTCACGCGCTCTGGATATAGGCGCGCATCGCCTCGGCTTCCTGCTCGATCCGGCTGATCCGGTAGGCGACGAGATCGCCGATCGAGACGAAGCCGATCAGCCTCTCCCCGTCGACCACGGGGAGGTGCCGGATCCGCCGCTTGGTCATTTGCGACAGAGCGGCGAGCACCGATACTTTCGATTCGATGGTGATCGCCGGCGCCGTCATCACCCGGCTCACCGGCCAGTCGAGCATCGCCGCGCCGTCGCTGGACAGGCAGTAGACGACGTCGCGCTCCGACATGATCCCGACGACGCGCTCGCCGTCGAGCACCGGCAGGGCCCCGATCCTCTTCTCGGCGAGCAAGGCCACCGCGTCGCGCACCCGCGTTCCAGCCTCGACGCTGACGATGGCGCCCGGCTTGCCCTCGAGTATGGCGGCGATGGTCATGGACCCGAACTCCTCTTTTCGCCCGACTCGGGTTGAATCATCCCATGGGAGAGGCCCAAATGCAAAGCATGCCCCAACATGACCCCATACCGCCCAAGCCCGAAGCGTCCACGCTCGCCTGGTCCCGCTACAGGAACATGATGAAGTGGATGGCCCTGGCCGCGGCGATCGCTTCCGCGCTGGCGGTCGCCTATCTCAAGGCGACCAGCGACGCGATGCCCTGGCAGATGGTGCTCGCGACGATCGCCGGCGTCGGCCTGTCGGTGCTTCTCGGCACCGCCCTGATGGGCCTCGTCTTCCTCTCGGACCGGACCGGCCATGACGAAGCGGCCTCCGGCCGGGAGGAAAAGCCGTGAACGAAGAACGGCAAGGCGAGGGACGACGCGAGCCCATCCTTCGGGTGGTGCCCAGGCCGGGGGACATCAACTCCAACGGCCATATCTTCGGCGGCTGGATTCTTTCGCAGATGGACATCGCCGCCGGGATCGTCGCCGCGCGCGAATCGGACGGGCCGGTGGCGACGGTGGCCGTGGACGCGATGAAGTTCCTCGCGCCGATCCTGCTCCACGACCTCATCTCGGTCTACGCCTGGGTGGAGCGGATCGGCCGGACCTCGATCGCGATCCGGATCGACGTGATCGCGATCCGCGACCGCGGCGCGAGCGAGGTGAAGGTGACCGAAGGCCTGTTCACCTTCGTCGCCCTCGACGAGAATCACCGGCCGCGGCCGGTCAAGCAGGGCTAATCCTCTTCCTCGTCCTCGGGCGCGGGGACGTAGGTATAGGCCAAGGTGGCGCGGCCGTTGGCCGGCACTCTCGCCCGCCACACGTAGCGGCCATTCTTCATGGCCAGGTCGCGGCTGGCGCGGCGGACGAGGGCGCGCTGGTCGCGGCGCCAGAGATTGACCTCGACCTCGACGGCGTGCGGAGTCGCGTTGCTGACCTCCAGCTCGTACCGGCCGGGAAGGTAGGAGCTGTCGTCCTCCTCGTCCTCGTCCGGTTTTTCCTCGCCTTTCTTCGTCTTCTTCTTCTTCTTCTTCTTCGGCCCCAGGCGCTGGTGGACGAAGACTCCGGGGCTTGCTCCGACGGCGATCTCGACCTCCTGGCCCACCGCCGAATCGGCGATGGCGCCCTGGCCGGTCAGCATCTGTCGCCCGCCGACTTCCTCGAAGATCGCCAGCGGCCCCATCGGCAGGGGCAGGCCGAGATTGCGCTCGGCGACATTCCTGGTCCTCAGAACGACGCCCGCTTCCTCGGGCTCGTCGAGCCGCCGGCCGGCCTCGAGCCAGGCGGCGTTGATCCGCTCGACCGGGACCCTGGTCTTCGACAGCAGGCCGACCTGCTTCTGCGAATTGGCGGCGACGGTGACCGGATCGGGGATCCGGTAGAGCTTGAGATCGCCGAGCTCCTCCAGCTCGGCCCCGCCGATCGAGGTGATGGGAATGGACGACATCAGGTTGGGATGGCGGATCCGGGCGCCGGTGACGACGATGTCGGCGCCGTACATCGCATATTCGCCGGGCGGCCCCGGCGGCGGCGGCACCATATAGGCCGTGTCGCTGGTCGTTCCGGCCGGCCAGCATTGCAGCGAGATTTGCGGCGAGACCGGCTCGGCCCCCTCGTCGCCCTCGGCTTCGACCCGGTCGACGGTGCCGGCGACGGCCTGGGTCCGGGCGGCGGCGAAGCTCTCGTCATTGCCGTTGGCCAGGGTGAGCCAGGCGAACAGGTCCACGGTCCGCCCGTCGGGCGCGAGCTGGGCGACGTAATTGGCCTGCCAGTCGAACTGTCCCGCCAGATAGGAGAGGCGAAGGGTCGCCCGGGCCGGCGCCGCCGTTTCGGTCTGCACCGCCAGGGTGGGCCTGTCCGACAGGTCGGCCGGCACTCCGGGATAGACCAGGCTTTCGGGCAGGCCGGTGCAGCGCAGCGCCTCGACGCCCTCGGCGGTGGTGAGGACGATGCCGTCGGGTCCGGAGCGAAGGATCGCTTCCATCTCCACGGTCTTTCCGGTGGCTCGGCTGGTGCGCCTGATATGCACCTGGCGGCCGAGAAAGGCCTCGACGAGAGCGCCGGGCGAGAGCAGCCGGGCATCGTAATTCTTCTCCGGCACCCGCCCGGGAAGCCCGCTGACGATGGCGCTCACCGGGAGGATGTTGCCGGCGACGCCTTCGAACCGGATCACGCTCGGGCCCGCCGGGAGGTCGACGGTCCTTGTCTCCGTGACCAGCGCGTAGCCGCCCAGCCATTTGAGATCCATCTCACCCCAGGTCGAGCGGTTGGGGTCGCGGTAGACGGTGACCGAGACCGCCTCGGGCGCCGGCGAGACCACCACCGGCTGCGCCAAGGCCGGCGCGGCCAGGCAGAGCAGCAAGGCGGCCACAAGACGGACCATGGTCAGTAGCGCGTGTCGAAGGTCGCCGTCACCACGGTCTCGCCATTGCCGGGCACGGTGACCCGGTAACGCCGGTCGTTGAGAGAGATCTGCTCGCCGCGCATCGATTCCTCGACGATCCGGGTGTCGTGATAGGCATTGTCCAGCCCGGTCTGGACGAGATTGACGACCGCCGGAGTCGGCCGGGCGTTGGTGAGCGTGTAGGTCATCGTCGTCCGGTTGAAGACCGGGTTGGTCTCGACCTCGACGATCCGGGTGCCGTCGCGGCTGTCGGTGATCCGGTAGCGCGCGGTGCGCTCCCACTCGTCCCTGGTGATTTTCTCGCGCTTGGTGACCGCGGACTTGACCTTGACGTCGAACGCCTCGCCGGTGCGGATCGCTATTTCGGAGCCCATCGGCGTGTGGCCGATGCCGCTCTCGCCGATGAACTGGGGGGCGCCCCGGGCGTCCCTGATGTAGACCCGGACGGTCCCCGCCGGAAGCTGGGTGCCGAGCCCCCCGGCCTTGCTGTTTGAAAAATTGAGCACCGTCGACGCGCTCATCGGAGTCTCGATGGTCTGCATCCATCCTACCGTGAAATGATAGGCTTTCGTTGCTCCCGCCCCCTGCACGTCGAGGAAGCTCACCTGCTTGGTCTGGGCGTTGGCGATCGTCGTGCGCTGGGCCAGCGGGTAGAGATAATAATCGCCGAGGCGGGGACGACCGCCGCTCTCGGTACCGGCCCGGACGAGGTCGCTGGCCGCGGGCGGGCGATAGCTTCGGTAATTGTTGTTGTAGTTGTTGCCGTCGTTCGGCGCTCCCGCGACCATCACCACGTCGGCATTGGTGTAGGAGGTGCCGCTGCTGTTGGTGAGCGTGATCCAGCCCTGGACGTCGATCTTGCCCGCGCCCTCGTCGAACAGGGCGACATAGTCCGATTTCCAGGCCAGGCCGGGGGTGAGATAGGTCAGCCGCGCCGGCCGCACTCCGGCCCGGCGGCTCTCGAGAGTCACCGACAAGGTCGGTCGCGCCCTCAAATTCTCGGGCACCTTGTCGAAGATGACCCGGACCGGAAGGCCGTCGTCGCGTAGCACCTCGATCCTCGTTCCGATCTGAAGCACGACTCCGCCATTGGTGGCGAGCACCTTGGCCTGTTCGCGCACTTCGGTGCCGGTGGCGGGGTTGATCCGGACGATGGTCACGACCTGGCCGACCGCCTTCTCCATCAGCTTGCCGGGCGAGAGCAGGTCGTAATCGAAATTCTGCTCGACGATCGCCGTGTCCGCCGCCGCGAAGGAGACGGTCTCGGCCCGGATCCGGGCGGAGACGTCGGCGAATTCCTGGCGCGAGCGGCCGGCCGGGATGGCGATCTGCCGGACGTCCTGAACCAGGGCGAGATCGTTATTGTAGATAGTGATCGCGACATCGCCCTGGGACGACTGGCCCAGCGCCGGGACGGCGGCAAAAAACGTAATGAAGACAAAGCGGCGCATGACGGCCCCTCCCTTGCCAGCGAAGGTGTACAGGGCCGGGGCGGCTGTCAATCGGAACCGCTCGCGGCGGGACGGACCAAGAAAAAACGGCGGCCCCGGAAGGGACCGCCGCTTTATCCGGATCGGCTTGCCGAAAGGCTCAGGCCGCGGGCGCGATGTCCGCGTCGCCGTCCTCGCGCGGACGGCGGGTGCGGCGGCGCGGCGTCTTGGCCGGAGCGTCGCCTTCGATCACCGCGATCGCCGGCGGAAGCACGTCGAGCGAGATCCGCTCGTCGGAATCGTTCTGCGCTTCGACGCGAGGCTCGGGCCGCTCGCGACGGGGGCGGAAACCCTCGGGCCGGCGCTCGCCATTGCGCTCCTCGCGCGGCTGGAACTCGCGGCGCGGACGCTCCGACGGCTCGGCGCGCTCGGTCCGCTCCGGACGCTCGTTCCGCTCCGGGCGTTCGTTCCGCTCGGGACGTTCGTTCCGCTCCGGGCGGTCGTTGCGGTCCGAACGCTCGGTCCGGTAATTGCGATCTTCGCGATTGCCACGGTCGTCGCGATTGCCGCGATCGTCGCGGATGTGCCGGTCGTCGCCGTCCTCATCGCCGTCGTCGCCGTCGGCGGACATCGCCTCGTCCTGATCCTCGTCCTCGTCGGATCCGTAATCGTCGCGGGTTCGGCGCTGCTCCTCGAAGCGGGCACGGTTCTCGTTCAAGACGCGATAATAATGCTCGGCGAACTGGAGATACCATTCGGACTGCACGCGGTCGCCCTGAAGCTGCGCGTCGCGCGCCAGCGACTTGTATTTCTCAAGCAGCTGGGCGGCATTGCCGCGCGAGCGGTTATCCTGCCGGTTGCCCACATTGGACGACTGGTTCGGCGAACGCGGGCCGCTGCCCCCGCGGCCGCGACGGCGGCCGTTCTGACGATTGTTTATCAAATGTAGGTCCTCGTCCTCGTGGTCCTATTCACGCCACTGTGACAACCGGGCCCCTCCCGGCCGCTTTATTCTGCACGACCTCCGGGCAGGGCCGCACACGCGGCCTCCGCCACCTCACGCTGCGAACGTCCTGAGACGCCTGAGCAATCGGGGGTCGGCGACGGATGGCCTCACGCATGCTTAGCTGTGAAGAGCCCCGTCCCTGTCCCCTATGTAGCTACGACCGAACCGAAATCCAAGCGGAAAGATGATGACGCAGATTAACGGCTTAACAGCAGGCAACGCTCGATATTCTTAAGGTCCCTGCGTGAGGATAAGGTAAATCCGGAACCGCCGAACAATCGCGCCACCGCGTCGCGCTGGCCGGCCCCCAGCTCGATGCAGGCGAGACCGCCCGGGGCGAGGAGGCGGGGGATTTCCGGAGCGAGGCGTCGATATTCGGACAAGCCGTCCGCGGCGGCGAACAAGGCTTCGCGCGGCTCCCATTCGGCCACGTCGCGGGGAAGCCGGGCTCCGCTTTCGACATAGGGAGGATTGCACAGAATGAGGTCGAACCTTTCCTCCACCCCCTCCGCCCAATCGCCTTTGCGGAACTCGGCCCGACCGGACAGGCCGAGCCGCTCGGCATTGCGGCAGGCGTAGCCGAGCGCGGTTTGCGATGCGTCGACGCCGAGGCCGGTCGAGCCCGGCCACTGGTCGAGCGCCGCGAGCAGAAGGGTTCCGGGGCCCGTGCCGAGATCTAGGATCCGCTTCGGGCCGGCCGGGCCGAAATGCGACAGCGCGGCGTCGATCAAGGTTTCGCTGTCGGGGCGGGGAACGAGGACGCCCGGCCCGACCTCCAGCTCGATCGTCCAGAAACCGCGGCGTCCGGTGATGTAGGCGACCGGCTCGCCGGCTTCGCGGCGGGTGACGAATGTCTCAAAGGCCGCCGGCACCTCCAGAGCCTTGTCGGCCAGGAGAAGCGCCTCCCGCCCGACCCCCAGGGCGTGCGCCATGAGCAATTCGGCATCCAGACGGGGCGTGCCGCTGTGCGGAGCGAGACGCGCGGTGGCATCGACGAGAGCATGTCTAAGCGAAACCGACATCAGGTCGACCGGGCTTGCTTCAATCCTCCCCTGCATTTGCAGGGGAGGGGGACCAGGCGAAGCCTGGTGGAGGGGGCTTCCTGACTCCGTAGAACCCCTCCGACGCGCTTCGCGCGGTCCCCCTCCCCGCGAAATCGCGGGGAGGATTTTTCCCTACGCGTCATCCAGGCTCGCCAGGCGCTCGGCTTCGTCCTCCGAAATCAGGGCGCTGATCAGCTCGTCGAGCTGGCCTTCCAATATTTCGGGCAGCCGGTGGAGGGTCAGGTTGATTCGGTGGTCGGTCACCCGGCCCTGCGGGAAATTGTAGGTGCGGATTCGCTCCGAGCGGTCGCCGGAGCCGACCATCGACTTGCGGGCGCCGGCGCGCTCGGAGGCGAGGCGCTCGCGCTCCTGCTCGTAGAGGCGGGTGCGGAGCACCTTCAGAGCCTTGGCCTTGTTCTTGTGCTGCGACTTCTCGTCCTGCTGGATGACGACCAGGCCGGTGGGAAGGTGGGTGATCCTGACGGCGCTGTCGGTGGTGTTGACCGACTGTCCGCCGGGGCCCGAGGAGCGGTAGACGTCGATGCGCAGGTCGGCGTCGTTGATCTGGACGTCGACCTCCTCGGCCTCGGGCAGGACCGCCACCGTCGCCGCCGACGTATGGATCCGGCCGCCGCTTTCGGTCACCGGAACGCGCTGGACCCGGTGGACCCCGCTTTCATATTTCAGCTTGGCGAACACGCTTTGGCCGCGGACCGAGGCCACCACCTCCTTGTAACCGCCGACCTCGGCCGAGCTTGCCGAGATCAGCTCGACCTTCCAGCCCTGAGTCTCGGCATAGCGCTGGTACATTCGGAAGAGGTCGCCGGCGAACAAGGCCGCCTCGTCGCCGCCGGTTCCGGCGCGGATCTCGAGCATCGCGGGCCGCTGGTCGGCGGCGTCGCTGGGCAGCAGCTTGAGCGCCAGCGCCCGTTCCGCCTCGGGCAGCCGGGCCTGCAGGTCGCCGAGCTCCTCGCCGGCCATCTCGCGGATTTCGGGGCTTGGATCCTGGAGCATCTCGGCGAGCAGCTCGATCTCGGCGCGGATCCGCCGGACTTCGCGCGCGGCGACGGCGACCGGCTCGACCTCCGCATAATCCTTGGAGAGGCGGACGAACTCGTCGGGCGCGAGTCCGCCCGCCGACATCGCATTCTGAAGCTCCTCGCGCCGCGCCTCGATCGCGGCGATCCGTTCGGCCGAGATCGAGGTCATCTCGATCCGCCGCCCGAAATGCCTTCGTAAACGCCGCTTACGGCATTCGAGATTTCATCGGCGAGAGCCAGACGCTGAGCGTCGTCGCCCGAATAATGAGTCAGATGCAGGCGCGGCTGCTGAGTGGCGTCCCTCAGGATCAGGACGGCGGACACGTTTTTCTTTCGCGCATTCTCGATGCGCTTCTTGGCATTCCCCCGAAACGACCAATCGGTCGAAATGCCGCTCCGCCTGAGCCGCATGGCAAGCGCGAAAGCCTCCGTCTCGAGCTCGGGCCGGTCGGGTACCACCGCGATCGCCGCGGCGGCGCTCGCCGGAATCTCGATCAGCATTCCGAGGCGCTCGATCCCCGCCGCCCAGCCCACCGCCGGCGTGTGCGGGCCGCCCATGCTCTCGATGAGGCCGTCGTAGCGGCCGCCGGCGATCACCGCGTTCTGAGCGCCGAGATCCTGGGTGACGAACTCGAAGGCCGTGTGGCGGTAATAATCGAGGCCGCGAACGAGGCGCGGGTCGCGGGTCCAGGCGATTCCGGCCGAGTCGAGGCCGGCGGTCACTCGGCCGAAATAATCGGAGGCCTCCGCAGTGAGGTAATCGTCGACCACCGGCGAGGACTCGACGATCGGCCGGTCCTGGCTCTCCTTGCTGTCGAGGATTCGAAGCGGATTCCTCTCGAGCCTGAGCCGGCTCTCCTCGGACAAAGCATCCCGATGAGCCCGGAAATATTCGACCAGTGCGCCGCGCCAGGAATCGCGGGTCGCCGGGTCGCCGAGCGTGTTGAGCTTGAGAGCGACACGATGGCCGATTCCGAGCTCGGAGAGGAGCTGGGCGCCCATGGCGATGATCTCGACGTCGGCGGCGGGCTCGGCGGCGCCCACGATCTCGGCGTCGAGCTGGTGGAACTGGCGGTAGCGCCCCTTTTGCGGCCGCTCGAAGCGGAAGGCGGGGCCATGGGTGGCGAGCTTGACCGGCGCGTGCTGCTGCCAGCCTTCGGAGAGATAGGCGCGGCAGATTCCGGCGGTAAACTCCGGACGCAGGGTCAGATTGTCGCCGCCGCGGTCCTCGAAATTGTACATTTCCTTGGAGACGATGTCGGTGGTCTCGCCGATCGAGCGGGCGAACACTTCGGTGGCCTCGAACACCGGCATCTCGACCCGGCCGAAGCCGTAGAGCCTGCGTACGCGTTCGAAGGCCGCGACCACCCTTTGAAAGCGGTCGGCGTCCTCGCCCCAGATGTCCTGGGTACCTCTTACTCTCTGCGGCCCTTTGCTCATGGGCGGCGCCTTAGCATTTTTGCGCGGCGGGGGAAGGCACCGAACCCTTAAATCCTCCCCGAGATTTCTCGGGGAGGGGGACCGCGCGGAGCGCGGTGGAGGGGTTCTTTGGAGTCTGGAAGGGCCCCTCCACCATGCTTCGCATGGTCCCCCTCCCCGGCAAATGCCGGGGAGGAATTACGTGACCGAGGCTGGACGTGCGATGCGCGAGACGCCATCGAAGCGCGTCAGCCAGGAGAGTCGCCGAATGCGCCGCACCGCCCCTTTGCTCGCCATTGCCCTCCTCGCCGCCACGGCCGGCGCCGCCGACCGCAAGCCAGATTTCAGCTCCGCCGAGAGCGCGACCGCCAACACCAAGGCGGCCCTGAAGCGGATCAAGGCGCTCAACCCGCGAATCAACGCCGTCCTCGCCGTCGATCCGACCGCGATGGATCAGGCGCGGGCCCTCGACCGGATCCGCCGGGCGCGCGGGCCGCTGTTCGGCATGCCGATCCTGATCAAGGACAATATCGAGAGCCTGGGGCCGCTCCCGACGACGGCTGGAAGCCTCGCCCTGGCGCGGAACGTGACCAACCGCGACGCGCCTTTGGTGGCCCGGCTTCGCCAGGCCGGGGCGGTCATCGTCGGAAAGACCAACCTCTCGGAATGGGCCAATATCCGCGACAATGATTCCATCTCCGGCTGGAGCGCGGTCGGCGGCCAGACCCGCAATCCGCACGCGCTCGACCGCAATGCCTGCGGCTCGTCGAGCGGCAGCGGCTCGGCGGTGGCGGCCGGGATGGTGCCGGCGGCGATCGGCACCGAGACGGACGGCTCGATCACCTGCCCCGCCTCGATCAACGGCATCGTCGGCTTCAAGCCCACGGTGGGCCTGGTCAGCCGGACCCATGTCGTCCCGATCAGCCACAGCCAGGACACGCCCGGGCCGATGACCCGGACGGTGCGCGACGCCGCCCTCGTCCTTTCCGCCATCTCCGGAAGCGACCCGTCCGACCCGCAGACGAGCGAGGCCGACTCGCGCCGCGCCGATTACGCGGCCGGACTCTCGGCCGATTCGTTGCGCGGCAAAAGGATCGGGGTGATGCGCTTCGCCAGCGGCTTCGGCACCGACGCGCCGTTGGAGGCGGCGCTTCGAACGCTGAGGGCGCAAGGCGCGATTCTCGTCGAGATCGCGAAGTTCGACCGCAGGCCGGAAATGGGCCAGACCGAGTTCAAGGTGCTGCTCACCGAATTGAAGGCCGATCTCAACGCCTATCTCGCGGCGACTCCGCCGAGCGTCGGGACCCGGACCCTCGCGGAGGTCATCGCCTTCAACAAGGGATCGGCGCGCGAGCTGGCCCTGTTCGGCCAGGACACGTTCGAGGAGGCCGAGAAGACCAAGGGCCTCGACGACCCCGATTATAAGAAGGCCCGCGAGACCAGCCTGAGGCTGGCCGGGCCGGAGGGCATCGACAAGATGCTGAAGGAGAACAATGTCGTCGCCCTGGTCGGTCCGACCATGCCGGCCGCCTGGCCGATCGATGCGGTCAACGGCGACCAGATTTCGGGCGGAGGCGCCGGCAGCTTCGCCGCGATCGCCGGCTATCCGCACCTGACCGTGCCGATGGGGCATGTGAAGGGCCTTCCGGTGGGCTTGAGCTTCATCGGCCCGAAATGGTCGGACGGGATGATCCTCTCCCTGGGCTATGCCTATGAGCAGGCGTCGAGGAAAAGGGTCGAGCCGCGCTTCCTGCCGTCGATCGAGGAAAGCCCGCAGATCGCGCCGCTGCTCCGGCCCGTGAAGCGCTGAGCGTCATCCCGGCGAAAGCCGGGACCTCGGGGAGACCCGCCGTGCCTATTTGTCCTGAGGTCCCGGCTTTCGCCGGGATGACGGTTTCGGCTTTCTCTTCGCCGCGCCGCGCTGCCCCGCCTCGACCGCCAGCGTCGCCCAGCGCTGCATCGCTTCCGGATCGTCGTAGACGTCCTGCGGCGCCCTCCGGTAGTTCATCACGTCGACCTTGCCGTCCTTGAAGGTGACGGCGAATTTCTCGCACCCCTCGGAATCCCACACGGCGTCGCTCTCGGAGTCCGACTTGAGCCAGAGCTCGCTCTCGTCGATAATCGCGAAGATGGTGCCGTCGAGGTAGAGCGTCGCCCCGCCCATCATCTTCCGCATAGTCACCGTCCCGAGCGGCTCCATCGCTTCCTGCACCCAGGCGTAAAGGCCCTCGTCGAAGCTCATGCCGCGGTCAGCCGAAGGCCGATTATGCAGGCGATGAGGGCGAGGAGGAGGAGGATCCGGATCGAATTGACCGGCTCGCCGAACCACAGAATCCCGACCAGCACCGTCCCCGCCGCGCCGATCCCGCCCCAGATGGCGTAGGCGGTGCCCATCGGGATATCGCGCGCGGCGCGCTCGAGCAGGCCCATGGACAGGGTCACCGAGGCGAGGAAGCCCAATGTCCAGGGCAGGTTCCTGAAGCCGTCGACGAATCTCAGGCAGGTGGTGAAGCCGACCTCGAACAGGCCGCCGAGGATGAGGAGCAACCAGGCCATGGCGACAGTCACTAGTGACTGTCGCTAGTGACTGTCACTCCCTCATGCGCCCGCTTCGACCGCCGGCATCGGCGCCCGGCTCGGCCGGGTCGCGAACCAGCAGGCGACGACGATCATCGCCGCTCCGGCCAAGGTCAGCGGCTGGATCGGCTCGGCGAAGATCAGCCAGCCGAAGATCGCCGCCCACAGGAACCCTGTATATTCGACCGGCGCCAGCCTTTGCGCCTCGGCCCGGGCATAGGCCCAGGACAGCAGCATCAGCGATCCGAAGGCGAGCGCGGCGGCCGCCAATATGGCCGGCAGCTGGGCGGCCGGCGGCGGAGTGGCGAGGAAGGGAGCGGCGGCGACGAAGCACAAGGTCATGATCAAGGCGGTGAAGAAGGCGATCTCCACCGGGCCCGCCAATTGCGCCTGCTGCCGCATCAGGATGATGTTCCAGCCGTACAAGGCGGCCGAGACGAGGATCGA
>DASQLT010000028.1:0-45066 GCA_035629855.1 Allosphingosinicella sp. | reverse complement strand
TGGATATGTAACGAGACATGTAGGGTCGATCCCTGAAGCAAGCTTCATAGGAAAGACCTTTGGAACGGCTTAGCTTTAACCGACCAACGACACCCAGAGGCTGTCGCTGACCGGGGCCGCCGCCCACATGTCCCTTCATCTTAACCAACAATGTCAAAGAGCCGCGACTTCCTCTCCCCTTTTTATCGGGGCAACCGGGTTACCGATTGAGAAGACGCAGACGGGTCGGGCAAAACCGCCCCGCCGGTGAAGGGCCATATATGGAGGCTGTTTGCCCCCGTCAATGACTTTTTTCGGAAACTTTCCGGTGTCCGGCGCCAGCGCCGAACCGACTTCAAAGCGTGCCGCGGCCAGGCCGGGACGGGTTCGAAGCTGGAGAGTTTCCGAAAAACCGCGTCCCTTCCGGGCAGCGCCTTCAAGAGCCCATCTGGTGGAGCTGAACCCCGCCGTCAAGGCCTGTCGGAAAACATTCAAAGAAGGCAACGACTTAGAACCCGAAGGTGTTGGTCACTGCCGACCGGGGGCTGATCTAGGTAGGTCGCCGGCGGGTGGCAACCCCCCGAATCGCGGCAATATCGAAAAATTCAAAAAAGTGTCTTTCGACGTTGGGCTCAATCGAACTCTAATTCCTCTGCGACATTTGCCGGGGAGGGGGACCATGCGAAGCAGGGTGGAGGGGCTCCTTCAGGCTCCAAAGAACCCCTCCACCGCGCTTCGCGCGGTTCCCCTCCCCGCGAAATCGCGGGGAGGATTTAGAGGAAACGCGCTCACGCGCTCTGGATGTAGGCGCGCATCGCCTCGGCTTCCTGCTCGATCCGGCTGATCCGATAGGCGACGAGATCGCCGATCGAGACGAATCCGACCAGCCTCTCGCCGTCGACCACCGGAAAATGGCGGATCCGCCGCCGCGTCATCTGGGAGAGCGCCACCAGGACCGGCACCTTCGATTCGATGGCGATCGCCGGCGCCGTCATCACCCGGCTCACCGGCCAGTCGAGCATCTCGGCGCCGTCGCTGCTCAGACAATAAATGACGTCCCGCTCCGAGATGATCCCGACCACGCGCTCGCCGTCGAGCACCGGCAAGGCCCCGATCTTCCTTTCGGCGAGCAAGGCCACCGCGTCGCGCACCTTCGTTCCGGCCTCGACGCTGACGATGTCGCGGGGCTTTCCCTCGAGAATGGCGGCGATGGTCATCGAAAGACTCCTGTTTTTCGCCCGACTCGGGTTGAATCATCCCATGGCGCGGGCCCAAATGCAAAGCATGCCCCACCATGACCCAATCCCGCCCAGGCCCGATGCGTCCGCGCTCGCCTGGACCCGCTACAAGAATATGATGAAGTGGATGGCCCTGGCCTCGGCGCTCGCCGCCGCCGTCGCCGTCGCCTGGCTCAAGGCGACGAGCGACGCCATGCCGTGGCAGATGGTGCTCGCCACGATCGCCGGAGTCGGGCTGTCGGTGCTGCTCGGCACGGCCCTGATGGGCCTCATCTTCCTCTCCGATCGGAGCGGCCACGACGAAGCGGCCTCCGGCAAGGAGGGGCGGCCGTGAGCGAAGATCGGCTGAGCGAGGCCCAGGGCAGCGAGGAACGGCGCGAACCGATCCTTCGGGTGGTTCCGAGGCCGGGCGACATCAATTCCAACGGCCATATCTTCGGCGGCTGGGTGCTCTCCCAGATGGACATCGCCGCCGGTATCGTCGCGGCGCGCGAATCGGACGGCCCGGTGGCGACGGTGGCGGTGGACGCGATGAAATTCCTCGCCCCGATCCTCCTCCACGACCTCATCTCGGTCTACGCCTGGGTCGAGCGAATCGGCCGGACCTCGATCGCGATCCGGATCGACGTCATCGCGATTCGCGATCGCGGCGCAAGCGAGGTCAAGGTGACGGAAGGCCTCTTCACCTTCGTCGCGCTCGACGAGAACAACCGCCCGCGCCCGGTCAAGCGAGCCTAATCCTCCTCGTCCTCCGGTTCAGGGACGTAGACGTAGGACAAAGTGGAGCGGCCGTTGGCGGGCACCTTCGTCCGCCAGACGTAGCGGCCGTTCTTCATGGCGAGCTCGCGGCTTGGGCGCCGGATGAGGGCGCCCGCATCGCGGCGCCGGAGATTGATCTCCACCTCGGCGGCTCGGGAGGTCGAGTTGCTGACCTCCAGCTCGTAGCGGCCCGCAATGAAATCGTCGTCCTCGTCCTCGTCTTCCGCCTTTCGGCCGCCGGCCCTTCTCGCCGGGGCGAAGCGCTGCCGGACGTGGATCCCGGGACTTACTCCGACGGAGATCTCGACCTCCTGGCCGACCGCCGATTCGGCTATGGCGCCCTGGCCGGTCAGCATCAGCCGTCCGCCGACATTCTCGAAGATGGCGAGCGGGCCCATCGGCAAGGGCAGGCCGAGCTTTCGCTTTTCGACGTTCCGGGTCCTCAGCAGGAAACCCGCTTCCTCCGGCCCGCCCGTCCGCCGGCCCGCCAGAAGCCAGGCGGAGGTGATCCGCTCGAACGGAACCTCGCTCTTCGAAAGCAGGGCGATCTGCTTTTGCGAATTGGCGGCGAAGGTCACCGGTTCGGGGATCCGGTAGAGCTTCAGGTCGCCCAGCGCCTCCAGCTCGGCGCCGAAGCTGCCGATCGAGGTGATCGGGACGGCCGATTCCAAATTGGGGCGGCGGATCCGGGAGCCGGTGACGACGATGGAGGCGCCGTACATCTCATATTCGCCCGGCGGCGAGGGCGGCGGCGGCACCACATAGGGCGTGTCGCTGGTCGTCCCCGCCGGCCAGCATTGGAGCGAGATTTCCGGGACGACCGGCTCGGCGCCTTCGTCCTCCTCGCTTTCGACCCGGTCGACGGTGCCGGCGACGGCCTGGGTCCGGGCGGCGACGAAGCTCTCGTCATTGCCGTTGGCGAGGGTGAGCCAGGCGAACAGGTCCACCGTCCGCCCGTCGGGAGCCAGCTGGGCGACGTAATTGGCCTGCCAGTCGAACTGGCCGGCGAGATAGGAAAGCCGAAGCGTCGCCCGGGTCGGCGCCGCCGTCTCGGTCTGGATGGCGAGGGTCGGCTTGTCCGAAAGGCCTTCGGGCACTTCGGAATAGACGAGGCTTTCCGGCATCCCGGTGCAGCGAAGCGCTTCGACGCCCTCGGCGGTGGTGAGGACGATTCCGTCCGGGCCGGAGCGCAGGATCGCTTCCGTCTCGACCGTCCTGCCGGTGGCCCGGCTGGTTCGCCGGATGTGCACCTGGCGGCCGAGGAAGGATTCGACCAGGGCTCCCGGCGAGAGCAGCCGGGCATCGTAATTCTTTTCCGGAACGCGCCCCGGAAGGCCGCTGACGATAGCGCTGACCGGAAGGATGTTGCCGGCGACGCCCTCGAACCGGATCACGCTCGGGCCGGCCGGAAGATCGACCGTCCTCGTTTCCGTAACGAGCGCGTAGCCGCTCAGGAAACCGAGATCCATCTCCTCCCAGGCCGAGCGGCCGGGCGCGCGATAGACGGTGACCGAGACCGCTTCGGGCGCCGGCGAGGTCACCACCGGCTGCGCCGGCAGCGCCGCCGGCAGGAGCAACGAGGCGGCCATGAGGCGAAGCATATTCAGTAGCGCGTGTCGAAGGTCGCCGTCACCACCGTCTCGCCGTTGGCGGGGATGGTGATCCGATAACGCCGGTCGGACAGAGAGATCTGCTCGCCGCGAACCGATTCCTCGACGATCCGGGTGTCGTGATAGGGATTGTCGAGACCGGTCTGGACGAGGTTGACCACCGACGGAGTCGGCCGGGCGTTGGTCAGGGTGTAGGTCATCGTCGTCCGGCTGAAGACGGGATTGGTCTCGACCTCGACGATCCTCGTGCCTTCGCGGCTGTCGGTGATCCGGTAGCGCGACGTGCGCTCCCATTCGTCCTTCGTGATCTTCTCGCGCTTGGTGACCGCGGACTTGACCTTGACGTCGAAGGCCTCGCCGGTGCGGATCGCGATTTCAGAGCCCATCGGAGTGTGGCCGATTCCGCTCTCGCCGATGAATTGCGGGGCGCCCTGGGCGTCCCTGATGTAGACCCGGACGGTCCCCGCCGGCATCTGGGTGCCGAGCCCGCTCGCCCGGCTGTTGGAGAAATTGAGCACCGTCGAAGCGCTCGTCGGAGTATCGACGGTCTGCATCCACCCCACGGTGAAATGATAGGCCTTGGCCGCCGCCGCGCCCTGCACGTCGAGGAAGCTCACCTGCTTGGTCTGCGCGTTCGCGATCGTCGTTCGATGCGCCAGCGGGTAGAGGTAATAATCGCCGAGCCGGGGACGGTTGCCGCTTTCGGTGCCCGCCCGGACGAGGTCGCTGGCGGCCTGCGGACGGTAGCTCCGGTAATTGTTGCTGTTGTAATTGTTGCCGTCGTTCGGCGCGCCCGCGACCATCACCACGTCGGCGTTGGTATAGGTGGTGCCGCTGCTGTTGGAGAGCGTGATCCAGCCCTGGACGTCTATCTTGCCGGCCGCTTCGTCGAACAAGGCGACATAGTCCGACTTCCAGGCCAGGCCGGGCGTCAGATAGGTCAGCCGTGCGGGCCGAACCCCGGCCCGGCCGCTTTCAAGGGTCACGGACAAGGTCGGGCGAGCCCTGAGGTTCTCGGGCACCTTGTCGAAAATCACACGGACCGGCAGGCCGTCGTCGCGAAGCACCTCGATCCGGGCTCCGATCTGAAGCACGACCCCGCCATTGGTGGCGAGCACCTTCGCCGACTCTCGAATCTCGCCGCCGGTGGCCGGGTTGACCCGGACGATGGTCACCGTCTGGCCGACCGCCTTCTCCATCAGCTTGCCGGGAGAAAGCAGGTCATAGTCGAAATTCTGCTCGACGATGGCGGTATCCGGCGCGGCGAAGGAGACGGTCTCGGCCCGGATCTGGGCGGAGACGTCGGCAAATTCCTGGCGCGACCGGCCGGCCGGGATGGCGATCTGCCGAACGTCCTGAACGAGGGCGAGATTGTTGTTGTAGATGGTGATGGCGACCTCGCCCTGGGGGGACTGGCCGAGCGCCGGCCCCGCGACGAAAAACGCAATGAAGACAAAGCGGCGCATGACGAACTCTCCCTCGCGGCAGGGTGTACAGGGGCGGGACGGCTGTCAATCCGAACCGCTTATTCGTCCTGGATGTCGACCTTGCGATACTTGAGCCTGGCCCGGCCGTGGGCGAGCACCCTGACGCTCCAGATCTTCTTGCGGTCTTCCTCGCGCACTCGAGAGCCGAAACGTTCGTATCGGTGATAGCTGTCGTCCTCGAACTCGGCTTCGAAACGGATCGGGAAATCGTTGGCGTTGGCCACCTGGAGCCGGTGGACGCTCCAATCCTCCCCCTCCTCGAGATCGACGATCTCGGCCTCGACGGCCTCGCTCTCGGGCAGCCGGAGCTCGACCTCCTCGCCCACGGCCTTGTCCTCGATCGTCGTTTCGCCGAGCAGAAGGCGGCGGCCGCCGACGGTCTGGAACAAGGTGACCTGACCGGTGGGCAAAGACTGGCCCAGCCCGTCCTCGCGCAGGTTGCGAAACCTGAACAGCAATTGCGGATCGCCGACCTCGTCGCCGTCTTCGATTTCGCTGCGATACACCAGCTCCCCTTTGACCCGAGGCCTGGAGAGGAAGGCGACCTGCTTTTGCGAATGGGAGGCGACCGTCACCGGAAAGGGTATCCGGTAGAGCTTGAGATCGCCGAGCGCCTCCTGCGAGGCGAGCCTCGAGCCGGTGAGGACGCAGCTGTCGCAGTTGAACCCGGAATCGTCATAATCGTCGGCGCGGATCGCGATCGGCGCCTCGATCTCGGGAATGCGGTCGGGCGCGAACGGCTGCTGGTAATAAGCCGGGCCGGTCCTTCCGCTCGGCCAGCAGTTCGAATATTTGTCTTCCCACCCGTCATCGGGGTCGTATTCGTCCTCCTCTTCGCTTTCTTCATCCCCGCGGCTCGCCCGCCTCGCGCGCTCGACCCGGCCGGCCACCGCATTGGCCTGTGCGCGGACGAGGCCGATCTGGTCCCGGCTTGCCAGCGTCACCCAGGCGAACAGGTCCAGCCGCCGGGAATCGCTTGAAAGCTCGCCGACATAATTGGCCTGCCAGTCGAAATTCGCGGTCAGGTAGGACAGGCTCACCTGTCGCCGCCCGCCCGGCTGCTCGCCGGTGGTCACCGAAAGCACCGGCTTGGCCGAGAGCCCGGCGGGCACGCGCGGAAAGATCGGGGCCTGGTTGAGATAGGTGCAATGCAGCGATTCGAAGCCGGCGGCGGTCTCGATCACCACCCCGTTGGTTCCGGAGCGGAGCCGCGCCGGTTCCTCCGTCTTCCGTCCGGTGGCCGGATCGGTGCGCCGGACGATCACGCGCTGGCCGGTGAAGGCGTCGAGCAGCCCCCGCCGCGACAGCAAAAGCCGATCCTGGTTCTTCTCGGCCGGATCGACCCCGCGAACGATCGCGCTCTCGGGCTGTATGCCGCTCGCCACACCCTCGAAACGGATCGTCACCGGCCCGGGCGGAAGCTCGACCGTCCGGGTCTCCGTAATCAGCGCGTAGCCGCCGAGGGGCTCCTCGAGGTCGATCAGCTCGTCGGCCGAGCGGCCCGGATCGCGGTAGATCGTGACCTCGACCGAGTCGGGCGCGGCCGAATGGACGACCGGCTGGGCCGCCGCCGGTTGGCCGGCGAAGGCAAGGAGGAGAGCGAGGCGGCCGGCGAGGCGCAATCGCCCGGCCTAGTCGCGCGTGTCGATGACGGCGGTCACCACCGCTTCCCCGTTGGCCGGCACGTTCACCTGCCACAGGCGCTCGTCGGCGCCGAGCTGGCGGCCGGGGAGGCTCTCGCTGATCAGCCGGGTATCGCGCCAGGAGGGGTTGAGCCCCCCCTGGATGAGGTCGACGACGACCGGTTCCGGACGGGCGTTGGTCAGCACGTAGCGCAAGGTCGAGCGCCAATATTCCTTTTGCGCCTGGACCTCGGCCGTGCGCACCCGGCCGTCCTCGACGATCCGGTAGCGGGCGGTGCTCTGCCATTCGT
Organism: Allosphingosinicella sp.; assembly: GCA_035629855.1. Lineage (GTDB taxonomy): Bacteria > Pseudomonadota > Alphaproteobacteria > Sphingomonadales > Sphingomonadaceae > Allosphingosinicella. The sequence continues at coordinate 38,060 of DASQLT010000028.1, read as the reverse complement.
CCGGGGTGATCTTTTCGCGCTTGTCGACGAAGGGGCGCACCTTGACGTCGAACGCCGCGCCCGTCTTGAGACCCAAAGAGGAGCCCATGGCGGTGTGTGGGATCGGGCTTTCGCCGACGAATTGCGCCTGGCCGCGAGCGTCGCGCATATAGACCCGAACGATCCCCGCAGGCAGAGCGTCGCCGAGACCTCCGGCCCGCGCGCTCGAGAATTTGAGGATGGTCGACGCGCTTCGCGCGTAACTGGCGGCGCCCAGCCAGGGATTGCGAAACTCGTAGGAATTGGCGGCGGCGGCGCCGCTGGCGTCGAGAAAGCTGACCTGCTTGGTCTGGGCGTTGGCGATCGTGGTTCGGCCGGCGATCGGATAGATATAGAAGTCGCCGATCCGTTCGCGGTCGGCGCTTTCGGTTCCCGCCGAATTGCCCTGCGGTTCGTCCTCGTCGTCCCGCCGGCCCTGGACCGGCGCGGCGTCGCCGGCGACGAGCAGGGTGGCGGCATTGTTGAAGGTGGTGCCGGTCGCGTTGGTCAAGGTGATCCAGCCCTGGACGTCGACCTTGCCGGCGCGCTCGTCGAAGAGGGCGACATAGTCCGCCTTCCACTTGAGGCCGGTGGTCAGATAGCTCAGCGTCAGCGGCCGCCGCCCGGCCCGGGCGGTCTCGAGGGTCACGCTCAGCGTCGGCCGAGCCCGCAGATTCGCCGGAATGTCGTCGAAGATCACCCGCACCGGAAGGCCGTCGTCGCGGAGCACTTCGATCCGGTCGCCGATCCTGAGGACCACTCCGCCGTTGACCGCCAGAACCGTCGCCCGTTCGCGGGTCTCGGCGCCGGTCGCGGGGTTGGTTCGAAGCAGGGTCACGGTCTGGCCGACCGCCTTCTGCATCAGGGCGGTCGGGGAAAGCAGGTCGAAATCGAAATTCTGCTCGGCGATGCCGAAGCCCTCGCCGTTCAGGGTGACCGTCTCCGGCCGGATGCTCGCGGAGACGTCCGGAAATTCCTGCCGGGACGAACCGGCCGGAAGGTCGATCTGCCGAACATCCTGAACGAGCGCGAGATCGGACTGGTAGATGGTGACCCCGAGGTCGCCTTGCGCCGACTGGCCGAGCGCCGGGGCGGCAGCGAACAATGCAATGAAGCCAAGGCGCTGCATGAATGACCCTCCCCGCGTCCTCAGCGTCTACGCCGCGGCGGCGGCTGTCAATCGCAATGCCCTTAGCCGCCGCGGGGTCGCCAAAAGAAAAGCGGCGGCCCCCGCAGGGACCGCCGCCTTACTTGAATCCGCCCTGGATAGCCTCAGGCCGCGGGTGCGATGTCCGCGTCGCCATCCTCGCGGGGACGGCGGGTGCGGCGGCGCGGCGCCTTGGCCGGAGCGTCGGCTTCGATCGGAGCGATCGCCGGCGGAAGCACGTCGAGCGAGATACGCTCGTCGGAATCGTTATGCGCCTCGACGCGGGGCTCCTGGCGCTCGCGGCGGGGGCGCAGGCCCTCGGGCCGGCGCTCGCCATTACGCTCCTCGCGCGGCTGATACTCCCGGCGCGGACGCTCCACACGTTCCGGCTGCTCGGCGCGCTCGGTCCGCTCCGGACGGTCGTTGCGCTCCGAACGCTCGTTGCGCTCCGGACGCTCGTTGCGCTCCGGACGCTCACTACGGTCGTTGCGTTCCGGACGTTCCGGGCGGTCGTTGCGCTCGGCGCGATAGCCGCGGTCGTCGCGATTGCCCCGGTCTTCGCGATTGTCGCGATTGCCGCGGTCGTCGCGAGCGTGGCGGTCGCCATCGTCCTCGTCGCCGTCGTCGCCGTCGGCGGACATCGCCTCGTCCTGATCCTCGTCCTCGTCGGATCCGTAATCGTCGCGACGGGGACGCTGCTCCTCGAAGCGGGCTCGAGTCTCGTTCAAGACTCGAAAATAATGCTCGGCGAACTGCAGCCAATATTCGGACTGCACGCGGTCGCCCTGAAGCTGCGCATCGCGCGCCAGCGACTTATATTTCTCAAGGAGCTGGGCGGCGTTGCCGCGCGAGCGGTTGTCCTGCCGGTTGCCCACATTGGACGACTGGTTCGGAGAACGCGGGCCGCTGCCCCCGCGGCCGCGACGGCGGCCGTTCTGACGATTGTTTATCAAATGTAGGTCCTCGTCCTCGTGGTCCTATTCACGCCACCGTGACAACCGGGCCCTCCCGGCCGCAACATTTAAGCACGACACCCGGGCAGGGCCGCACGTGCGGCCTCCGCCACCTCACGCTGCGAACGTCCGGAGACGTCTAAGCAATCGGGGGTCGGCAACGGATGGCCTCACGCATGCTTAGCTGTGAAGAGCCCCGTCCCTGACCCCTATGTAGCTATGACCGAACCGAAATCCAAGCGGAAAGATGATGACGTGGATTAACGGCTTAGCGTGAGGCAGCGCTCGATACCGTTAAGGTCCTTGAGTGACTTTATCGTGAACGCCGCCGGGTCGAACAATCGCGCCACCGCTTCCGACTGCCCGGCGCCGAGCTCGATGCAGGCGAGGCCGGCCGGTGCGAGCAAATCGGGGACCTGCGGAGCGAGGCGGCGATATTCGGACAGGCCGTCGGCGGCCGCGAACAGGGCGGCGTGCGGTTCCCATGTAGCGACGTCGCGAGGCAGATCCGCCCCGCTCTCGACATAGGGCGGGTTGCACAGGATGAGGTCGAAGCGCTCCGCAATCCCCTGCCCCCAGTCGCCGAGGCGAAACTCCGCCCGTCCGGAAGCCCCGAGCCTCTCGGCGTTCCGCTTCGCATATTCGAGCGCGGCCTTCGAGGAATCGACTCCCAGCCCCGAGGCCTCCGGCCATTGCGAGAGCGCCGCCAGGAGCAGGGTGCCGGGACCGGTGCCGAGGTCGAGCACGCGCCCGGGCCCGGGCCCGTTCCGGCCGAAATGCTCGACCGCCGCCTCGATCAGGGTCTCGCTGTCGGGCCGCGGCACCAGGACGCCGGGGCCGACCTCCAGCGCTATCGTCCAGAAGTCCCGGCGGCCGATTATATAGGCGACGGGCTCCGACGCCTGGCGCCGAGCGAGGAGCGGGTCGAATTCGACCGGCGCGACATCGTCGAGCCTGGAGAGCAGCAAGGCCTCGCGCTCGATGCCGAGCGCCTCCGCCATGAGCAGCTCAGCGTCGAGCCGGGGAGTCTCGCTGACCGGCGCCAGCCGGGCGGCTGCGGCCGCAAGGGCTTCCCTCACCTTCATTCGAGCTTCGCCCGAACCGTCAGCCGGCGTGACGGGCCGCGATCGCCGCGAGCCCCGCCTCGATCTCGTCCCGGCCTAGCCAGCGCCCCCCGACCATGACCCCCGCCCGACGCCGGACGTTGGCGACGTCCTTCAGCGGATCGCCCTCGATCAGGATCAGGTCGGCGCGCCGTCCCGGCTCGACCGTCCCGAAGTCGCCCGGAGTGCCGAGGAACCGCGCGACCTCGCGGGTTCCGGCCGAAAGCGCCTGATAGGGCGTCAGGCCGGCCTGGACGAAATAGGTCAGCTCGCGGTGAAGCGAGAAGCCGGGGACGTTGAACAGCTGCGGCGCGTCCGACCCCAGAAGCAGCCCCGCGCCCGAGTCGTGAAGTGCCTTGATCAGCTTGCCGCGCACGAGGATGAACCTCGCGGCGCGGGCCGGAACATAATCCGGCTGAGCCCGAAACCCGGCCCGCGCCTGCTTCCAGCCTTCGAGCATGGCGCTCGGGACGTAGCGCAGCTCTTCGCGGGCGAGCAGCTCGGCTTCGCCGAGACCCGGCAGAAGCATGTGGTGCATGAGGCTGTCGGTCGGGACGTTCCACACCGCCGCCTGGCGGGTGAGGCGCGCCGCTTGGGCGATCTTGCGCTCGTCCACCGAGTCGGCGAGGTCGTAGCCGAAAAAGCCCCCTGCCCCTTCCGGAATCGCGAAATCGTCGCGCACCAGCAGCGGCATGTAGCCGTCGAGATGGTCGACCGTGGCCTGCCCGGCCTCCAGCGCCCGGCGCAGGCCGACGGCGTCGGGGACGTGGCCTCCGAACGGCAGCTTATGCGCCCGAGCGGCGGCGGCGATGGCATCGTAGCGCGCCCGGTCGAGCCCGGGATGGATCTTCAGGAAGTCGTAGCCGGCCGCCTTCTGCTCGGCGACCATCCGCCGACCGTCTTCCGGCGTGGCCACCGAATTGCCGTTGAGCGAGGGGCCGGACGTGTAGAGGCGGGGGCCGATCAGCGCGCCCTGCTCGAGCTTCGAGCGAAGCTCCAGATGCGCCGGCGCCCCGAGCATCCCTCGGGCGAAGGTGATTCCGTTGGCGGCGTAGAGAAACAGGACGTCCCGGGTCCATTGCGCGTCGGCGCCCGCCGGGACATGGGCGTGCATCTCGGCAAGGCCGGGCATGAGGTAGCGATTGCGGCCGTCGATCCGGACCGCGCCCGCCGGTATCCGGGTCGAGCGCGCGGCCCCGATCGCGGCGATCCGCCCGTCGCGGACGATCACCGTCCGCCCCGGAAGAAGCCGCTCCCGGTCCATCGGAACGACGGTGACGTCGGTGATCGCGTAGACGGCCCGCGCCGCCTGCGCCGCGGCCGGAGCACCGGACAGCAGGGCGAAGGCTGCGAGCAAGGTCAACAGGATCGAGCGCATTTCCAGGTCCCCTCCTACCGGTAACTGTGTGGCACGGGCCGGGCGGGCGGACAATTGCCCGGACTTGCCCAATCCAAGGGCCGTCATGCTGAACTTGTTTCAGCATCCAGCGGCGAGCCGCCTCGCGGGTGGAGGATTGGACCCTGAAACAAGTTCAGGGTGACGGGGGAAAGGGCACGGGTGGTGAGGACGACCACCCCCTACATCTCGTCCAGGCTCGCCAGGCGCTCGGCCTCGTCCTCCGAAATGAGGGCGCCGATCAGCTCGTCGAGCTGGCCCTCCAATATTTCGGGCAGGCGGTGGAGGGTGAGGTTGATCCGGTGATCGGTCACCCGTCCCTGAGGGAAATTGTAGGTCCGGATCCGCTCGGAGCGGTCGCCCGAGCCGACCATCGACTTGCGCGCGCCGGCACGCTCGGAGGCGAGGCGCTCGCGCTCCTGCTCGTAGAGCCGCGTTCGAAGCACCTTGAGCGCCTTGGCCTTGTTCTTGTGCTGCGACTTCTCGTCCTGCTGGATGACGACCAGGCCGGTGGGAAGGTGGGTGATCCTGACCGCGCTGTCGGTGGTGTTGACCGACTGGCCGCCCGGCCCCGAGGAACGGTAGACGTCGATCCGCAAGTCCCTGGCCTCGTCGATCTGGACGTCGACCTCCTCGGCCTCGGGCAGGACCGCCACCGTCGCCGCGGACGTGTGGATCCGGCCGCCGCTCTCGGTCACCGGAACGCGCTGGACCCGGTGGACTCCGCTTTCATATTTCAACCTTGCGAACACGCCCTGGCCGCGGACCGAGGCGACCACCTCCTTATAGCCGCCCATGTCGGCGGAGCTGGCCGAGATGAGCTCGACCTTCCAGCCCTGGTTCTCGGAATAGCGCTGGTACATCCGGAACAGGTCGCCCGCGAACAGGGCGGCCTCGTCGCCGCCGGTGCCGGCGCGGATCTCGAGCATCGCCGGCCGCTGGTCGGCGGCGTCGCTTGGCAGCAGCTTCAACGCCAGCGCCCGCTCCGCCTCGGGTAGCTGCCCCTGAAGGCCGGCCAGCTCCTCGCCGGCCATCTCGCGGATTTCGGGGCTCGTATCCACCAGCATCTCGGCGAGAAGCTCGATCTCGGCCCGGATCCGCCGAACCTCGCGCGCGGCGATGGCGACCGGCTCGATCTCGGCATAATCCTTGGAGAGCCGGACGAACTCGTCGGGCGCGAGCGCCGGCGACGACATCGCGTTCTGAAGCTCCTCGCGCCGAGCCTCGATGGCGGCGATCTTTTCGGCCGAGATGGAGGTCATAGCCGGCCTGTCACGTCCCAACCGGTCGAATCGTGCGGTCCATCTCCCATGAACCGCAGGGCATATTTCGCGGCCAGCGCATCCTCTATCGCGATCGCCACGCGTTTGACGTCGTCATTACTCTGGCCGGCGGAAATCAACCGGAGGTGGGCCAATTCGTCGGGGTCGTCCTTCGCGACGTCGAGGATATAGGGAACACCTGACTTCTTGAGCCGATCGAAAGCCTTCTGCGGATTGCGGAAAGAATAAGGAGCGGCGGCATTTACACCCCGCCTTCGCAGATGGATCGCCAATTCCCATGTCAGCGAGAGCAGTTCGGCTCGGTTCGGAAGGAGCGCGATCGTCGTTTCATCACGGGATTGTTTCTCGATCAGCATGCCGAGCCGCTCGATACCCGCCGCCCAGCCGACCGCGGGCGTGTGCGGGCCGCCGAGGCTCTCCATGAGTCCGTCATAGCGACCGCCGGCGATCACCGCACTTTGCGCGCCGAGATCCTCGGTGACGAACTCGAAGGCGGTATGGCGGTAGTAATCCAGACCTCGAACCAGGCGCGGGTCGCGCGTCCAGACGATGCCCGCGGAGTCGAGGCCAGCCGTCACCTTGCCGAAATAGTCGGAGGCCTCGGGGGTCAGGTAATCGTCGACGACCGGAGAGGAATCGACGATCGGCCAGTCCTGATGCTCCTTGCTGTCGAGGATGCGAAGCGGGTTCTTGTCGAGCCGGGCACGGCTTTCGTCCGACAGGTCGTTCCGGTGGTCCTGGAAATAATCGACCAAGGCCGACCGCCAGGAATCGCGGGTGGCGGGATCGCCGAGCGTGTTGAGCTTCAGATCGACGCGTTCGCTGATGCCAAGCTCGGCCAGAAGCTGCGCCCCCATGGCGATAATCTCGACATCGGCGGCCGGCTCGCCGGCGCCGATGATCTCGGCGTCGAGCTGGTGGAACTGGCGGTAGCGCCCCTTTTGCGGCCGCTCATAGCGGAAGGCCGGGCCGTGGGTGGCGATCTTCATCGGCGCGTGCTGCTGCCAGCCTTCCGACAGGTAGGCGCGGCAGATGCCGGCGGTGAATTCGGGACGCAGGGTCAGGCTGTCGCCGCCGCGGTCCTCGAAGCTGTACATTTCCTTGGAGACGATGTCGGTGGTTTCGCCGATCGATCGGGCGAAGACGGCGGTGCTCTCGAACACCGGCATCTCGACCCGGCCGAAGCCGTAGAGCCTGCGCACGCGCTCGAACGCCGCGACCACCGTCTGGAAGCGGTCGGCGTCCTCGCCCCAGATGTCCTGGGTTCCCCTTACTCTCTGCGGCCCTTTGCTCATGGGCGGGGCCTTAGCATTTTTGCGGGGCGTGGGAAGGATGCGCTTCTCCCGTCATCCCGGCGAAAGCCGGGACCCCAGGTCGAAGAGTCTCGGCGGGTCTCCCCGAGGTCCCGGCTTTCGCCGGGATGACGGGAAGAGGCTGGACGCGCGGCGAGCGGCCCGCCATCGAAGCGCGGTCTCACCAGGAGAGTCGCCGAATGCGCCGCACCGCCCCCTTGTTCGCCATCCTCCTCCTCGCCTCCACCGCCGTCGCGGCCGACCGGGCGCCGGTCTTCAGCTCCGTCGATAGCGCCACGGCCAACACCAAGGCGGCGCTGAAGCGGATCAAGGCGCTCAATCCGAAGGTCAACGCGGTTCTGGCCGTCGATCCGACCGCCCTGGATCAGGCTCGGACCCTCGACCGGATCCGGCGGGCGCGCGGGCCGCTGTTCGGGATGCCGATCCTGATCAAGGACAATATCGAGACCATGGGACCGCTTCCGACGACGGCGGGAAGCCTGGCGCTGGCCCGAAACGTCACCAACCGCGACGCACCTCTGGTGGCCCGGCTTCGCCAGGCGGGCGCGGTGATCGTCGGCAAGGCCAATCTGTCGGAATGGGCCAATATCCGCGACGGCGGTTCCATCTCCGGCTGGAGCGCGGTCGGCGGCCAGACCCGCAACCCGCACGCCCTCAACCGCAACAGCTGCGGATCGAGCACCGGAAGCGGCGCCGCGGTGGCGGCCGGGATGGTGCCGGCGGCGATCGGAACCGAGACGGACGGATCGATCACCTGCCCGGCCGCGATCAACGGGATCGTCGGCTTCAAGCCCACGGTCGGCCTCGTCAGCCGGACCCATGTCGTCCCGATCAGCCACAGCCAGGATACGCCGGGGCCGATGACCCGGACGGTTCGCGATGCCGCCCTCGTCCTTTCCGCCATCGCCGGAACCGACCCGGCCGACCCGCAGACCCGCGAGGCGGACTCGCGCCGCTCCGATTACGCGTCGGGCCTTTCGGCCGAGGCCCTGCGCGGCAAGAGGATCGGGGTGATGCGCTTCGCCAGCGGCTTTGGAACCGACGCTCCGTTCGAGGCGGCGCTCAGGACTCTGAAGGCTCGAGGCGCAGTGCTCGTCGAGATCGCCAAGTTCGACCGTAAGCGGGAGATGGGAGAGGGCGAGTTCAAGGTGCTTCTCACCGAGCTCAAGGCCGATCTGAACGCCTATCTCGCCACCACGCCGCCGAGCGTCGGCACCCGAACCCTCGCCGAGGTCATCGCCTTCAACAAAGGCTCGCCCCGCGAGCTGGCCCTGTTCGGGCAGGAGACGTTCGAGGAGGCGGAGAAGACCAGGGGCCTCGACGATCCGGACTACAGGAAGGCGCGGGAGACGAGCCTGAGGCTGGCGGGGACCGAGGGCATCGACAAGATGCTTAGGGACAACGATGTCGTCGCCCTCGTCGGGCCGACCATGCCGCCCGCCTGGCCGATCGACGCGGTCAACGGGGACCAGATTTCGGGCGGCGGCGCCGGGAGCTTCGCGGCGATCGCCGGCTATCCGCACCTCACGGTGCCGATGGGCCAGGTGAAGGGGCTCCCGGTGGGGTTGAGCTTCATCGGGCCGAAATGGTCCGACGGGATGATCCTGTCGCTTGGCTATGCCTATGAGCAGGCGTCGAGGAAACGGGTGGAGCCGCGCTTCCTTCCGTCGATCGAGGAAAGCCCGGAAGTGGCGCCGCTGATGCGGCCGGTGCGCTGATTTGCCTCCCCATGCGCAGCATGGGGAGGGGGACCATGCGAAGCATGGTGGAGGGGTAGAAGGCGGGGAGCAGTCGGCCGCGCGGGATCCTCCGGTTCTACGGCATCTACCCCTCCACCACCCTTCGGGTGGTCCCCCTCCCCACCGCTTCGCGGTAGGGAGGCAAGCTCACCCCGCCGTCAGCTTCAACCCGACGATGCAGGCGATGAGGGTGAGGAGGAGCAGGATCCGGACGGAGGTGACCGGCTCGCCGAACCAGAGGATCCCGACCAGCACCGTCCCCGCCGCTCCGATCCCGCCCCAGATCGCATAAGCGGTGCCCATGGGTATGTCGCGGGCGGCGCGCTCGAGAAGGCCCATGGAGAGGGTGACCGAGACCAGGAAGCCCAGGGTCCAGGGCAGGTTCCGGAAGCCGTCGACGAAGCGAAGGCAGGTCGTGAAGCCGACCTCGAAGAGACCGCCGACGACGAGGAGCACCCAGGCCATCAGGCGCCGGGCTCGACCGCCGGCATGGGCGTCCGGCTTGGCCTCGTGGCGGCCCAGCAGGCGACGACGATCATCGCCGCCCCGACGAAGGTCAGCGGCTGGATCGGCTCGGCAAAGATCAGCCAGCCGAAGATCGCCGCCCACAGGAAGCCGGTATATTCGACCGGCGCCAGCCGCTGCGCCTCCGCCCGGGCATAAGCCCAGGACAGGAGCATGAGCGATCCGAAGGCGAGCGCCGCGGCGGCCATTATGGCGGGGAGCTGGGCGACCGGCGGCGGGACCGCGAGGAAGGGCGCGGCGGCGACGAAGCACGAGGTCATGATCAAGGCGGTGAAGAAGGCGATCTCCACCGGCCCCGCCAATTGCGCCTGCTGCCGCATCAGGATGATGTTCCAGCCATAGAGGGCGGCCGAGACGAGGATCGAGATCGAGCCGAGCAAAGCCTCATGCCCGAGCTCGGCCTGGGCCTGGCCGGCGAGGATCACGACGACCCCGGCGAAGCCGAGCAGCGAGGCGAGGATGGCGGCGCGCTCGATCCGCTCCTTGAGCAGAACGGCGGCGAGGTAGAGGGCGATCAGCGGGGCGACGAAGGCGAGCGCGATCGCCTGGGCCATTGGCACCCGGGCCAGGCCCCAGAAGAAGGTCATCGCCATGACGCTGCCCATCACGCCGCGGATGAGGTGTACCCGCATCGCGGCCCGGCCCGGGCGCGGCGAGCGGTGCGCGAGGAAGACGGCGCCGCCGATGGCGGCGCCGGCCAGGGTCCGCCAGAGCAGGGCGTTGTAGGTGCCGATGGCGAGGGAGAGCCCCTTCATCAGGGCGTCCATGGTCGAGAAAAGCGCGATCCCGGCCGTCGCGACCGCGAACGGGACGATGGGGCGGGGATGAAGCTCGGGCGCGCTCATGCGCCGCCGATAGCGGTGCCCGGGCGGCGGCGCTACTTAAGCCGCATATAGTCTCCGGTCATTTCCACCGAAAGGCGCGAGAGATAGGCCTGGCCGAGCAACGGCTGGTCGAGCCCGTCCGCGATCGCACCCGTGACGTTGCGAACCTCCTTGCCGTCGATCGACACCCGGTCGAGCTGGATCAGCTTGCCGCGCACCGGCCCGGAGGCGCCCGAGGCGATGGTTTCGAACTCGCTCTCGGCAAAGGGTATGTTCAGCCGCCGCGCCGTTTCGACGGGCAGGATGACTCCGAACGCCCCCGTATCGACGACGAAGTTGACGAGCTCGCCATTGACCCGCGCGTCGACGTAGAAATGACCGTTCCCGCGGCGCTCCAGGACCGTCTCCCGGGGTCGCTCGATTATCGTGTAGGATTGGCCCGATCCCGCCTTCGAAGCCGGCACGGTCGCCGCGACGGGCGGGGCCTGCTTCCCCGACGGCCATAGCAGGCCGAGGCCGGTCCCCGCGGCAAGGACGAGGAAGAGCGCCTTCTGCATAGCGCAAAGCTAGGCCCGAGACGGTGAAGGAAGCGCTAAAGACCCTTCGTCATCCCGGAGAAAGCGGGGATCCGGTCGGGCGGTAACGCGGTTCGCGGGCCGGTCTGGATTCCCGCTTTCGCGGGAATGACGGATCATTCCGCCGGATGGACGTGCGCATGCCGATATTGCGGCCAGGCGTCCCGGGTGACCTTCAGCGACGAGCGAAAGAAAAGGAAGGCGATGACCGCGGCGATGGCGATGTCGGGCCAGGGCGAGGCCAGGGCCGACACCAGGACCGCCGCGGCAAGGACGCCGATGTTGGCGAAGACGTCGTTGCGCGAACATTCGAAGGTGCTCGACAGGTTCACGTCGTGACGCCGGTAGGGCCAGAGCAGGCCGACGCAGCTCAGATTGACGACCAGGGCCATGCTTCCGAAGATCAGCATGATGCCCGATTCGGGCGGATGGCCCCAGAAGATCTTGATCGCGATCTGGACAATGACGCCCAGGCCGAGAGCGAGGATGAAGCCGGCCTTGGCGAGCGCCATGCCGGCCCTCCACCTAAGGCTTCGATTGAGCGCGTAGAGGCTGATCCCGTACACGAGCCCGTCGCCGAGCATGTCCACCGAATCCGCCATCAAGGCCGCCGAATCGGCGATGATCCCGGCGCCGAACTCGAGCACGAACATCATCAGGTTGAGCATCATCACCACGACGAGGACCCGGCGGATGTCCTTGTGAAGGGCGATCCGCTCCAGCTCCTGGCCCTTTTCATGGCAACAATGGGCGCTCATCGTTCTCCGACCCTCGCTTGCGGTGCGTCGGCCGGCCGAATCTCGCCTTCGTCGAGGCGGATCAGGCGACCGATTTCGAGCTCGTCGATTCGAAGCTTCCGGATACGCGCCCTGCCGATGCGCAGCCGGCCGATCGCGACCGCGCCGACCGCGATCGCGCCCAGCGCGATCACGCCCAGCGCCGCGGCGCCAAGCCCCAGCGATCCGACCGCGGCGGTTCCGGTGGCGGATGCGCCCGTCTTGACCGCTTTGTGCTTTTCGATCTCGATCATGGCTATTCCGCCGCGTCCGGGATCGGCGTGTCGATCATCGCTCCCTCGATCTCGGCCGCCTTGGCCTCGACCAGACGGACGATGTGATCGACCATCTCCTCGTCGCGGACATGATGGTCGGTGACCCCGGACAGATAGACCATATGCTTGCCGTTGCCGCCGCCGGTGATCCCGATATCGGTCTCGCGGGCCTCGCCGGGGCCGTTGACGACGCAGCCGAGCACCGAAAGCGACATGGGCGTTCGGATATGCGAAAGCCGCCCTTCCAGAGCCTGAACGGTTCGGATGACGTCGAAGCCCTGGCGGGCGCAGCTCGGGCAAGAGACGACGCGGACCCCGCGGTTGCGGATGCCGAGGCTCTTCAAAATCTCGAAGCCGACCCTGACCTCTTCCTCCGGCTCGGCCGACAGCGAGACCCGGATCGTGTCGCCGATCCCGAACCAGAGCAAGGCGCCGATCCCGATCGAGGATTTGACCGTGCCCCCGATCAGCCCTCCGGCCTCGGTGATCCCGAGATGCAGGGGGCAGTCGACCGCCTCGGCGAGCTGCTGATAGGCGGCGACCGCGAGGAAGACGTCGGAGGATTTGACCGCGACCTTATATTCGCGAAAATCGTGATCTTCGAGCAGCCGGATATGGTCGAGAGCGCTTTCGACCAGGGCCTCCGGGCAGGGCTCGCCATATTTTTCCAGGAGGTCGCGCTCCAGGCTTCCGGCATTGACCCCGATCCGGATCGAGCAGCCATTCGCCTTGGCGGCGTTGACGACCTCCCGCACCCGGTCGGCCGAGCCGATATTGCCGGGATTGATTCGAAGGCAGGCGGCGCCGGCGTCGGCGGCCTCCAGCGCGCGCTTGTAGTGGAAATGGATGTCGGCGACGATCGGCACCCGAGTCGCCCGGACGATCTGCTTCAGCGCCCGGGTCGAATCCTCGTCCGGACAGGAAATCCGGATGATGTCGACCCCGGCCTCCTCGCAACGCCGGATCTGGTCGACCGTCGAGCGGACGTCCGAGGTGATCGTATTGGTCATGGTCTGCACCGTGACCGGCGCGTCCCCGCCGACCGGCATTGAGCCGACCATGATCTGGCGGGACGGACGGCGCGCGATGTCGCGCCACGGACGGATGCTCATTGGGCCCATATAGGCGGTTGAAAGGGCTGGCGAAAGCCGCACCGAAATGGAGGGAAGGCGGGGAGGTTGTGGAGGTCCGGTGCAAAGCTCATCCCCCCATGCGCAGCATGGGGAGGGGGACCATGCGAAGCATGGTGGAGGGGTAATCGCGCGGGCATGCTCCAGCTCCCCTCCCCGCCGCTTCGCGGCGAGGAGGATCGAGCAGGCCTACAGATAGAAGTCCGTCGAATATAAGGTGACGGCGCCCGTAAAGACGATCTCGAAATCCGCGACTCCGTCGCCCGTCATATCGCCCTGAAGCCAGGTATCGGTGCCGTCGAAGGCGTGGCGAAGCTCGCCGGCCGTGCCCGAAAAGGCCGCGGTGCCGATCCAGCAGAACGCCTGGTCCCCGGCCGTCCCGCCGTCGGAATCGACTCCGCGAAGGTCCAGCTTGTCGACCCAATTGACGAAATCGACGATCCGGTCGGCGCCGGCGCCGGCGCCGGAATCGCCTTCGAAGAAGCGGAACAGGTCGCCGCCGGTCCCCCCGGTGAGCGTGTCCGCGCCTTCGCCACCGATCAGCAGATCGTCGCCGGAGCCGCCGTCGAGGGCGTCGTCGCCGACATTGCCCTGAAGCTCGTCCGCTCCGCCCAGGCCGTAGAAGACGTCGTCATTGGCCTTGCCGACGAGGAGGTTGCCGACATTGCTGCCGGTAAAGTTGAGGACCGGATCGTCGGCGCCGTAGAAGGTCAGATTCTCCACATGGTCGCTCAGCACGAAGTCGGCGAGCAGGGTGTAGACGTGGTCGGTCCCCTCGCCGATGAGCTCGATGACCGTGTCGCCTTCGAATTCGACGTAGTAGAGGTCGTTGCCATCGCCTCCGTACATGGCGTCCGAGCCGGAGCCGCCGTTCAGGATATCGTGGTCGTCGTCGCCGTGAAGCTCGTCGTCGCCGGCGCCGCCGTTGAGCGTGTCGTGGCCGGCGCCGCCATGGAGATAGTCGACGGTCATTCCGCCGTTGATCTCGTTGGATTCGGAATTGCCCGTGCCCGTGAACAAAAGGTCGGTGAAGTTGGTCAGCTTCTCGACATGACCGGGCAGGGTGTAGCTGGCGAGGTTGCGGATCCGGACCTCGTCGGTGCCGCCTCCGGCCCCCTCGATGACGAGGTCGCCGGCATTGTCGACATAATAGATGTCGCTGCCGTTGCGGCCTTCCATCGTGTCGGCGCCGAGGCCGCCGTCGATGATGCTGGCGGTCCCCAAAGTGCGCAGGACGTCGTCATAGGCGCTGCCGGTGAGATTCTCGATCCCGTGCAGATAATCGTCCGCCGCTTCCCCGTCGAAGGCCCAGGTCCACAGGTCGACGCTGACCGCGCCGGTATAGGCATAAGAAACGGTGTCGATGCCGGCGCCGCCGATCGCCGCCTGCTCGCCGAACCCCATGATGAAGACATTGTCGGCCGAGTTGCCGGTGACCGAGATCGAACCGGAGTAAAAGCGCAGGTCGGCATTTTCGAAGTCGGCGAGCAGGGTGTAGCTCGACTTGCGGACCCTGACCGTGTCGGTGCCCTCGTTGAATCCTTCGACGACGACATCGCTCCAGGAGTCGACATGGTAGACGTCGTCGCCGGCGCCGCCGATCATCACGTCGTTGCCTTGCCAGCCGTCCAGTTCATCATTGCCGTCGCCGCCGTCGAGATGATCGTCGCCGCCGCCGCCGTCGAGATGGTCTTTGCCGCCTTTGCCCTCGAGCCAATCGGCACCCAGGCTCGAGGTAATGAAATTGTCGCTGTCGCTGCCAAGGATCGTTGTCGACCCGTAACCGGAATAATAGACCTGCTCTACTGCAGCGTCCCCGAGGTCGTAATAAGAAACGGAAACATGCACGACATCGGTATCGGCATAGCCGGCATAGACTTCGACGACCACGTCGTCGACATCGTCGACGTAATAGGTATCGTTGCCTTCGCCGCCGTCCATCGTATCGGCGCCGGTCCCGCCGTCGAGCGTGTCGTCGCCGTAGCCGCCCGAAAGCAGATCGTTGCCGGCGTCTCCGTAAAGAAAGTCATGACCGTTGAAGCCGTAAATCGAATCGTCGGAGCCGGTACCGGAGAGGGATTCGTTAGCGATCGTGCCCTGAAAGTTTGCCATCATTGAGCCCCTTCATCGCGGCGCCGCGGGAGGCGGCGCCAAAGCACGAGCGATACGAGGGAAGATTGACGAAATCCTGCCGTCAAAGGGGTTTAGATCGGAAATGAACCAATTAGTTGTAGGCGGCCCGGCAGGCCTTCGCCGCCGGGCCACCCCAATCCTCAAAGAATGAAATCCGAGCCGGCGAGGCTGACGCTTCCGTCGAAGCGGATGTCGAAATCGGCCACCGCATCGCCGTTGATGTCGCCCTGCGCCCAGGTGTCGACCCCGTCGAAAAAGGTGCGAAGCTCGCCGGCCGTTCCGGTGAAGGCCGCCGAGCCGACGAAGGTGAAGGCCTGATCGCCGCCGGTTCCGGTATCGGCGTCCCAGCCCGAAACGTCGACGCTGTCGCTGCCCGCGGCGAAGTCGGTGATCCGGTCGGCGCCCGGTCCGGTGCCGCTCTCGAAATAGCCGATCCGGAAATTGTCGGCGCCGCTGCCGCCGGTCAGGACGTCGGCTCCGGACCCGCCGATGAGGAGATCGTCGTCGGCGCCTCCGTCGAGGGTGTCGTCGCCGACGTTGCCGCGGATCGTGTCGTTGCCGCCGAGACCCTCCAGCGTGTCGACGCCCGACTGGCCGGTGAGGACGTTGTCCAGCCCGTTGCCGATTCCGTGGAAGGTGGAGGCGGACACATTATTGGTGAGGTTCTCGACGTCGCTGCCGAGCGTATAACTGGCCAGGAGCGAATAGACCTCGTCCGTCCCTTCGCCGCTTGCCTCGACGACCGAGTCGCCGACATTGTCGACCACATAGACGTCGTTGCCGTCATTGCCCTCCAGATAGTCGGCGCCGGTGCCGCCCGAGAGCACGTCGTGGCCTATTCCGCCGTAGAGGCTGTCGTCGCCGCCATTGCCGGTCAGGGTGTCGTGGCCGTCCCCGCCGGACAGGGTGTCGTCGCCGCCGGCGCCGTAGATGTAATTGTTGAGAGCGTTGCCGGTGCCGGTGAAATTACCGACTCCGACGAAGCGCAGATCCTCAACATTGGCGGTCAGCGCATAGCTGGCGAGGGTGGTTCGAACGACGTCGTTGCCCTCGCCCGAATTCTCGATGACCGAATCGCCGATATCGTCGACGATATAGGTGTCGTTGCCGGTGCCGCCGCTCATCGTGTCGGCGCCGGTGCCGCCGTCGAGCGTGTCGCTGCCGCCGTTCCCGAACAAGGTGTCGTCGCCGCCGAGGCCGAAAATCTGGTCCGACGAAGTGGTGCCGTTGAGCGTGTCGTTGCCGCCCGTACCGGTGATGATTGCCATGTCAGAGCCCCTTCGCTCAGGCGCCGCGGGCTGCGGCGCGGTGCGAAGGACTCTACTCCTCCCCCGAAACGAAATCTGTCCCGGACCGGGAATCGAATCCGAATCGAACCATTCTGCCTATCGACCTCGGCGGGCGGGCGGGCGTCGGATCACGAAAGGAGCACGGCGGCCGCCGCCGCCGCGAAGAGGTGGGCGAGCGCATGCGCGATCACGGCCGCTTCGAGGCCTCTCTTCCAGAAAAGCCAGCCGAACAGCATTCCTCCTGCCGAGTTTGCGATCAGAACCGCCCCGACAAGTTCGGCTGACGGCGAACTCTGAACGGAGAATAAGAGCGGCAGGTGGCCCGCGGCGAAGAGGAGAGCGGCGAGCGCCATTCCGAACCAATGGCACCAGACGGGAATCGCCTCGCCCGCGCGGGACGCCTTCCACATGAGCCAAACGAACAGGCTCACGGCGCCCCACCTCAGCATCAGCTCCTCAACAATGCCGCCGTAGAGAATTCGGGTGATCAAAGGGATTTCCAAGCCCGCAACGGGCGAGGCATCGCGAACCGCAAGCTCCGACGCATAAAAGGCGTCGTAGAAAAGAATGACGGCGGCCGCGAGGAGCCCCACCGGAATGGCAGCAGAGAGTTGATGGCGAAGGATCGGCCTCGTCGGCCGTCTTTCTATCCTGGCGCGAACGAGCGGGGCGTCCAGGCCGACCTTGGGCGCCAGCCAGGCTCCCAACGCCGTAAACGCGACCATCAGGATTGCCGGCTGAAGGGTCCCGAGCAGCCGAACGATGAGAGCCGGAAGAGCGATGGGCAGGACGCGCTCGAGCGGCACCAGAAGCAGGGACGCGATGCCGATGGAGCCGAGCAGCAGCAGGCGCGAAGCTATTTTAATCATCGTCCGCTCTCGCGGGGCGTCCCCTTTTCCGCCGCTCCGGCGGGGCCAGCTTCACCCCCCGACGCTGCAGCGCCTCACGCAACAGGCATTCGATCTCGGCGTTGACGCTCCTCAGGTCGGTCGCCGCGGCGCGTTCGAGCGCGGCCCACAGGGCCGGCTCGATGCGCAGCGGAAACGCCTTCTTGGGGGGCGGCGGCATGCGCTGCGGCCCCTATTGGTAGAGCGTGCCGGTATTGATGATCGGCTGGGTGTCGCGCTCCGAGCAGAGAACGACCATCAGGTTCGAGACCATCGCCGCGCGGCGCTCGTCGTCCAGCTCGACGACATTCTTCTCCGAAAGCAATTGAAGCGCATTCTCGACCATGGAGACGGCGCCGATCACGATCTTCTGGCGGGCCGCGATCACTGCTTCGGCCTGCTGGCGGCGGAGCATCGACTGGGCGATCTCCGAAGCGTAGGCGAGATGGGTCAGCCGGCATTCGTCGATGGTGATCCCGGCGACTCCGACCCGCTCCTGCAATTCCTCCTTGAGCTCGTGGCTGACCACTTCGGCATGGCCGCGGAGGGTCGTCTCCTGATGCTCGATATCGTCGTAGGGATATTTGGCCGCGATCGCCCGCACCGCGCTCTCGATCTGGACGAAGACGAACTTGTTGTAATCGTCGACGACGAACAGGGCCTGGGCGCTGTCGGTGACCCGCCAGACGACGTTGGTGGCGATCTCGATCGGGTTGCCGCGAAGGTCGTTCACCTTCAGCCGCTCGGAAGTGACGTTGTGGACCCGGGTCGAGATCTTGGTCCGGGTCAGCCACGGCCAGCGCCACCTGAGGCCCGAGTTGCGATCGGTGCCGCGATAGGCTCCGAAGAGAAGAAGCGCCGCCGCCTGGTTGGGCTGGAGCAGGTAGAAGCCGCAGGCGACGAACAGGAAGACGATTCCGGCCACGGCGCCGATCGCGATCCCCGCGATGGGGCTCGACACGAAAAGGCCGAGGCCGGCCAGGCCGGCGACGAGCGCCAGCAGCATCAGGCCGAGCATGACGAAGCCGCTGTAGGTCGCGGCCGACGTCTCTCGCGAGAGACTGAGCGCGTTGGAACCGGAAATGCCGTGGTTGGTCGTCGTCATCATTCCCTCCTGTAATGATGATATCATAATTATATGATTCGAGAATTGGCAAGAGGGATTCGCCGGGGTGACGGCCGAGGCCGCCTTGCCCCCCTCTCCTCCCCCGGATAGGGCACCTCTCCCGAGCCTTGCCCTTCCGAACGGAGCCCCTGTCCATGACTCAAATCCCCTGGAAGCTCGTCATTCACGGCGGCGCCGGAGTGATCGAGCGCGGCCAGTCGACTCCCGAGCAGGAACGCGACATCCGAGCCTCGCTCGAACGGGCTCTGGCGGCGGGCTCGGAGATACTCGCGCAAGGCGGCGACGCCCTCGACGCGGTCGAGCGCTCGGCCTGCGTCCTCGAGGACGATCCCAATTTCAACGCCGGGCGCGGCGCCGTCTTCACCTATCAGGGCACGAACGAGCTCGACGCCGCGGTGATGGACGGCAAAAGCCGCGACGCCGGCGCCGTCACCGGGGTCACCGCCACCCGCAATCCCGTCAGCCTCGCCCGGGCGGTCATGGAGCACAGCCCCCACGTCTTCCTGAGCCGCGAAGGCGCCGACCAATTCTCGCGCGAGCAGGGGCTGGAGCAGGTCGGCCCCGAATGGTTCGCGACCGAGGAGCGGCGGCGCCAGCTCGAGGCGATGCGGGCCGAAGGCGACCATTATTTCGACGAGGAGCTGAAATACGGGACGGTCGGCGCCGTCGCCGTCGACGTTCGCGGCCATGTCGCGGCGGCGACCTCGACGGGCGGCCTCACCGGCAAGCGCTGGGGCCGGATCGGCGACACTCCGCTAATCGGCTCCGGCACCTATGCCGACGACCGCGCCGGCGCCGTCTCCGCCACCGGCGCCGGCGAATATTTCATCCGAGCCGCCGTCGCCCACGAAATCTGCGCCCGGATGCGGATGCTCGGCGAGAGCGCCAAGGTCGCCGCCGACAAGGTGATCGCCGACGTCGGCTCGCTGGGCGGAAGCGGCGGGGTGATATTAGTGACCCCGGACGGCGATGCGGGCTGGGCGTTCAACACGCCGGGAATGTATCGCGGAATCGCCTCGGCGGAGGGAAGCCGGGTCGAAATCTACGAGGACGAATGAGACTTGCCTCCCCACCGCGTAGCGGTGGGGAGGGGGACCACCCGAAGGGTGGTGGAGGGGTAGCTGGAACAAGCCGGCGCCAAATACCCCTCCACCCCGCTGCGCGGGGTCCCCTCCCCATCTTCGATGGGGAGGCAAATATTATTGCGGAAGCACCGTCACCGACCGGCGGTTCTGGGCCCAGGCGCTTTCGTCCGAGCCCAGGGCCTCGGGGCGTTCCTTGCCGTAGCTGATCACCGTCATCCGGCCGGCCGAGACTCCGCGGGCGGCGAGATAATTCTTGGCGGCGTTGGCCCGGCGGTCGCCCAGAGCGAGGTTGTAGTCCCGGGTGCCGCGTTCGTCGGCATGGCCTTCGACGGTGATTCGCACCGCGGTATAGCGATTGAGCCACTCCGCCTGGGCATCGAGCGTCGCCCGGTCGCGGTCGTCGAGATCGTAATCGTCCGTGTCGAAGAAGACCCGGTCGCCCTCGAGGCCGACCGTCCGGATGAAATCCTCGCGAGAGCCGGGACCGACCCCGCCGGTGGGATCGTTTTCGGAACCGTCGTCGACGCCGGTGGCGGTGCCGGCCTCGGTGCCATTGCCCGGCACCGGCGGAAGCTGCTTGGGCGCCTTTTTGCCGCAGCCGGCGGTCAAGGCCAGAGCGGCCGCGAGGGCGGCGGCTTTCCAGGGGGTGGCTCTCATCTTACGCTCTCCTTTGACGCTTACGGAAGGATCGGGCCCCAGGCCGGGTCCGAGCCGTCCAGGGGGGTTGGGATCCGGCGCTCGTTGCGGCCGGTGAGATCGACCTGCCAGACGCTCGACTTGCCGCCGCGGCCCTGGGTCGTCCGGAAGAATTGGAGGACCCGGCCGTTGGGCGACCAGCTCGGCGCCTCGTCCTGCCAGCTGTCGGTCAGGAGCCGCTCGCCCGAGCCGTCGGGGCTCATCACGCCGACCCGGAAATTGCCGGCGATCCGGGTAAAGGCGACGAGATCGCCGCGCGGGCTCCATTCGGGAGTCGCATAGCCGCCGCCGCCGAAGCTGATCCGCCGCTGGCCGGTGCCGTCGGCGTTCATCACGTAGAGCTGCTGGCGGCCCGAGCGGTCGCTCTCGAAGACGATCCGGGTCCCGTCCGGCGAATAGCTTCCGCCGACGTCGATCCCGGGCGAGTTGGTCAGCCGAACCGGCGCTCCGCCCTGGGCCGAGACCCGGTAGACGTCGGTATTGCCGCCGACCGACATGGCGTAGAGGATCCAGCGCCCGTCGGGGGAGAAGCGCGGGGCGAAGGTCTGGTTCGAGCTCTCGGTGACGATCCGCTGGCGGCCGGTGCCGATGTCGTAAATGTAGATCCGCGGCCGCCGCTCGACATAGCTCAGATAGACGATCTGCTTGTAATCGGGCGAGAAGCGCGGGGTCAGGACGGTCGACTGGCCGTTGGTCAGGAAGCGGTGGTTGGCGCCGTCCGAATCCATGATCGCGAGGCGCTTCACGCGCGCATTCTTCGGCCCGCTCTCCGCGATATAGGCGATCCGGCTGTCGAAGAAGGGACTCTCGCCCGAGAGGCGCGAGTAGATGGCGTCGGCGCATTTGTGGGCGGCCCGGCGCCAGTCGCGCGGGGCGACGACATAGCCCTGGCGGGTGAGCTCGGACTGGAGCGCGACGTCGTAGAGATAGCAGCCGACGGTGAGCTGGCCGTCCCCATTGGCGCGAACGAAGCCCTGGACGAGCGCCGCGGCTCCGGCGCCGCTCCAGGCGGAATAGGCCGGGGCGGTGACTTCGGCGAAGGGCACGGCACGGATCCCGCCGGGCCCGACGGGGCGGAACAGGCCGCTTCCGCGAAGGTCGGCGGCGACGACCTCGGCCACCTGGCGGCCGAGCGCCTCGGTGCTTCCGGCGGGGGTGTCGGTCGCCTCGGGGGTCGGCATGACCGGGACGGCGATGACGAGGTCCTCGCCGCTTTCGTCGGTGACGTCGACCGTAAGCTGGGCGGCGGCCGGCATTGCGAACGCGAAGAGGAAGAGCGGAAGCCAGCGCTTCATCATTGAGAGAGCCTCTTGTCGAAGTTGAAGCGGAGCGACTTCCATGCGTCGTAATATTGAGCTGGAAGCTTGAAAGGAGAGGCGAGCCGAACCGCGCGCTCGGCATGCTCGCGGTGGAGTGGGACCTGGGGGCGATTGCTCGCGGTCTGACCGGTGGTGCCGACGATCCGGATATCGGTCACCCGCCCGTCCTGGGCGAGCGCGATGATCACCTCGGTTCGAAGCTGCTCGGAATCGGCCCCGGTCGGTGCCTTCCAGTGCGGCTTGATCTGGCGGCGGATTTCGGCGCCGAGCGAAGCCTGGACCGCCGGACCCGCGGCCGCAGCCGGGGTCGCCGTGGAACGGCTCTCGGTCTTACGGTCCGAAACGCCCGTCAGCAGGCCCGAGAGGCGTCCCGTGGGGCGGGCGTTATTCCCCTTGGCGGCCGATGCGGCCTTCGCCGGCGCGGCCTTTGCGGGCGGCGCCTTGGACGGTGCGGCTTTCGGCTGGGCAGCCCGCGGCGTGGGCCTGGCAGGCGCCGGCGCCGGCTTTGGAGTGGCGGCCCTGGGCGCGGGCTTCGGGGTCGGAGCGGGCGTCGGCGCCGGAGCGCGCGCCACTGGCGGCTGCGGGGCCGGCTGGACCTGGGGCGGCGCCGGCATCGCCGGTTCGGGCGGCCCCTCTTCCGGCGCGAGCAGCGGCGCGGGCTCGGCGGCCGATGGGGCGGGCGCGGTGCTTTCGAGGCCGACGTCCTCGACGAAGGAGACTTCGATCGCATCGCTTTTCGCGACCGGCATCTGGGTTGTGGCGAGGCCGAAGGTCAGAGCGGCGAGGAGGGCGAGATGGCCCGCCGTCGCGACTCCGAACCCGGTGGCCTCCGCGCGGTCCATCAGGCTGTCCCTCGGCAGGGAGAAAGTGAAATCCGTTCGGGCTGAGCCCGTCGAAGCCCTTCCCTTCTCTTCCAGCGGGAAAGGCAAGGAAGACCCTTCGACAAGCTCAGGGCGAACGAAGGGGGTGAGGGCGTCATTGTCCTTCCTGCCCCTGGGTGCTGACCAGGGCGACCTTGCGGAGGCCGGCGGCGTTGATCTCGCCCATCACGGCCATCACCCGGCCGTAATCGAGGGCGCGGTCGGCGCGAAGGAAGATTCGGGGGCCGCCGGGCTCGCGGGAGGCGGCGGCGATGGCGGCGAGCCGCGCGCCGAGATCGGCCGGGGCGACCGGCCGATCGTCGACATTGAGGGTGCCGGCGGCGTCGAGCGAGATCTGCACGGGCTTCTGCTCCTGGTCGAGCGCTCCCGCCTTGCTGTCCGGCAGGTCGACCGGGACCCCGGCGACGAGGAGAGGCGCCGTGACCATGAAGATGATCAATAAGACGAGCATCACGTCGACCATCGGCGTGACGTTGATCTCCGCCATCGGCGAGCGCCGGGCGCGGCGGTGGGCGCCGAGGATGGGTCCCATGGCCATTACCTTGCCTCCCCATCGAAGATGGGGAGGGGGACCAGGCGAAGCCTGGTGGAGGGGTATTTGGCGAGGCCTGTGCGATTACCCCACCACCAGGCTTCGCCCGGTTCCCCTCCCCCCGCTGCGCGCGGGGGGGCAAAGCAAAGGCCCCTCATCCCTCCAGCTCCAGCTCGCGGGAGAGGGTCGCGTGGAAGCCGTCGGCGAAGCGCTGGAGCCTCGCCTCGAGGCGGTTGATTCCGAAGCTCATGCGATTGTAGGCGATCACCGCCGGGATGGCGGCGAACAGGCCGAGCGCGGTGGCGAAGAGGGCCTCCGCGATTCCGGGCGCGACGACGGCCAGGCTGGTGTTGTTGGCGCCGGCGATGGCGGTAAAGCTTCGCATGATCCCCCAAACGGTGCCGAACAGGCCAACGAAGGGCGCGACCGAGCCGACCGTCGCCAGGATGTTGAGCCGGACCGCAAGCCGGTCGACCTCCTCGGTCAATGCCGAATTCATGACCAGGGCGAGGCGCGAGCGGGCGCCGTCGCGGTCGACGACCTTGCCGCCGGTCGAGCGGCGCCATTCGGCGATCCCCGCGGCGAGAACCTTGGCGCTCGGGATGTCGGCCTTGCCTCGGGACTCGTAGAAGCGGTCGATATCGTCCGCCTTCCAGAAATCGCGCTCGAATTCCATCGATCCGCGCGAAGCCCGGCCGAGCCTCAAGGCGTGGCCGACGATGATCGCCCAGGTCCAGATGCTGGCGAGGAGCAGGCCGAGGATCACCGCCTTGACGACGATGTCCGCCTGCAGGAACAGGGCGACCGGCGACATGTCCGCTCCCGTCATCGCTAGTGAGCTCACTCTCTTCCTTCCTCGAGCAACCGCTCGAACGTCTCGACCCATTCGCGCGGATGGCGCCTGGGACGGCCCTGTGGCGTCAGGAATGCCGCGGTCACCCTGGCATCGACCAGAAGTTCATCCCCGCGCATGACCCGCTGCTGAATGAGCACGCTCGCCGCGCGCACCTCGTCGATCTCGGTGATCACGACGAGCTCGTCGGCGAGCTTGGCGGGAGCGCGGTACTTCACCGCGACCTCGGCGACCACATAGACGCCCGCCCCGCTTTCGAGAGCCCCTCGCTGGTCGATCCCGAGCAGCCGGAGCATGTCGGAGCGGGCGCGCTCGATGAAGCGAAGGTAATTGGCGTAATAGACGATCCCGGCGACGTCGGTATCCTCGAAATAGACGCGCAGCGGGAACAGGTGCGTGGCGCCCCGCATGATCCCGTCCGCCGGCTTCGGTCCGTCCCCGCCCATGACGAGGGCTCTATCGGCTCGGGATTCGCCGGGGCAACCCCAAAGGGGCAGGTCGGGACGAGGCGGGGCGATTTTGGGGTGGGGGTTTCTTTGCCTCCCCATCGCGAGATGGGGAGGGGGACCATGCGAAGCATGGTGGGGGGTAATTGGCGCAGGCTTCTGCCAGCTACCCCTCCACCACCTTCGGTGGTCCCCCTCCCCACCGCTTCGCGGCGGGGAGGCAAGTTACTTCTTCGCTCTCGCCTGCGCCTCCACCAGGCGGATGAGATCGCCCTGGGCGACGCTCATGTCGATCAGGTGGAGACCCCAGCCGGGGTTGAGCTTGCCGGACATGTAGACGTCGCCCGGGATGCGGTCGGTGCGCTTATCTTTGGGATTCGCGTTCTCGGTGACGGCCAGATAGCCGGCCTGGCCGCCGTGCCGGCACTCGGCCGTGACCAGCCCCTCGGTTCGGAGGAAGGGGGTGGGGGGCTTGCCCTGGCTCGACCAGACCATGGGCTCGGCGCCGGGCTGGGTGGGCGAGCCGGTGAACCAGTAGGAATCGAGCTTCGCCTTGCCGCCGGCGAGGGCGGCGGGATTGGTGCAGCCGGCGGTCAGGCCCGGCTTCGAGGCGCGCCCGAGCAAGGCGCCGGCGGGCGGCGGCGCGGACGCCCGGAACGTCATGTAGGAAATGACGCAGCCGGTCTGGCCGACCTTCGTGCAGAGCGGAGTCGATTTGAGGCTGCCGCCGACGAGCTTGCCCTCCGGAACCTCGACCGGCCAGCCCAGCAGGATTGCGGAGAGCATCCGCTTCGCCACCGGCTTGCCCTCGATCTTCTCGGCGAGCAGCCTGAGCAGATGGATGGCGCCCTGGCTGTGCCCGATCAGGACGAAGGGACGGCCGTCGTTGCGCCTGGCGAGGAATTCGATCCAGGCCAGGCCGACGTCGTCATAGGCGATCCCGAATTCCTGGAAGAGGTTCTCCCCGGCGGTCGCTCTAGGGAGCGCGGCGAGCGTCACCTGCCGGTAGATTGGAGCGAAGGTTCGGCAGACGGTGCCGAAGCGGGCGAGCTGGACCGCCGCCGTCGCCTGCTCCTCGGGACCGGCTCGGCTGTCGCTGTTGAGGCCGGGATCGCGCGAGACGGTGGGGTAGACGTAGAAGCAGTCGACCGCGGCGTCCTTGTCGGGGAGCATCTGGCCGGTCGAGCCGTAGCCGTTCGAATTGAGCGCGGTCGTGGCCAAAGGGGCGCTGCAGGCGTCGGCCCGGCCGGGCAGGCAGAGCCAGTTCGAATCGTGGGCATAATTGAGCCTCTCGTGCTGCGCCGCGGCGGGCGAGGCCGGCGAGGCGAGCGCTAGAACGAAGCCAAGTACCGGTACCCACCCCGTTCGGGCTGAGCCTGTCGAAGCCCTCCTCTTGCCCGCGAGATTCGCCGAAAGGAAAGAAAGGCCCTTCGACAGGCTCAGGGCGAACGGAAATTTGTCGGTTGGAAGATACATTCCGGATCCTATCGCAAAATCAATCGAACAATCCGTCCTGCGCCGTCTTGGGCTGGGGCAGGCCGAGGTGGGTCCAGGCCCTGCCGTTGAGACAGCGGCCGCGGGCGGTTCGGGCGACGAGGCCGAGCTGGATCAGGAAAGGCTCGATCACCTCCTCGATCGTGTCGCGCGGCTCGGAAAGTCCGGCGGCGAGGGTCTCGACGCCGACCGGGCCGCCTTTGTAGAGATCGGCGATCATCATGAGGTAGCGGCGGTCCATCGCGTCGAGGCCGAGCTGGTCGACCTCCATCCGGGTCAGGGCCCCGTCGGCGACCTTCGAATCGACCTCGCCGTCACCGCCGGCTTGAGCGAAATCGCGCACTCGCCGGAGCAGCCGCCCGGCGATCCGGGGCGTTCCGCGCGAGCGGCGGGCGATCTCGTGCGCTCCGTCCCCGGTCAGCGCCAGGCCGAGCAGCCCGGCGGCGCGGCGAACCACCTGCTCGAGCTCGTCGACCGAATAGAAAGTGAGGCGAACGGGGATCCCGAACCGGTCCCTGAGAGGCGTGGTGATCAGGCCCTGGCGGGTGGTGGCTCCGACCAAGGTGAATTTGGGGAGGTCGATCCGGACCGAGCGGGCGGAGGGGCCCTCGCCGATCATCAGGTCGAGGGCGCGATCCTCCATCGCCGGGTAGAGTATCTCCTCCACGGCCGGTGCGAGGCGGTGGATCTCGTCGATGAACAGGACGTCGCCATCCTCGAGATTGGTGAGCAAGGCGGCGAGATCGCCCGATTTGGCGATGACCGGGCCCGAAGTGGCTCGGAAGCCCACTCCGAGCTCGCGCGCGATGATCTGGGCGAGCGTGGTCTTGCCCAGGCCCGGAGGGCCGAAGAAGAGGACATGGTCGAGCGCGTCGCCGCGGCTCTTCGCCGCTTCGATGAAGATACGCAGGTTTTCGCGCGCCGCCTTCTGGCCGACGAAATCGTCGAGCGTCTTGGGACGAAGCGCGGCATCCACGTCCTCGGGGCGCTTCTCGGGCGTGGTGAGGCGGGCAGCGTCGGTCACACGCCGTCTCTAGCCCCCTTCGCCATTCCCGCGAAAGCGGGAATGCAGGAACGTCGGCGAGGCCTGGAAGCAGTCGAGGACCGAGCGCCTCCCTCGGTGTTCCTTTTTTGTTCTTGACAAGTAGGAATGTTCCTATTAGATTGGATGCCGGGTCGAGTCGCGTTTGGCCGGGCTCTTTGACATTGTGAGATTTCCCTCCGTCATCCCGGCGGAGGCCGGGATCCCAGGGGGTGAAAGGCGCTGGCGGTCTTCACCCGCCGGGGCCCCAGCCTTCGCTGGGGCGACGGGTTATTTCGCCGCTTTCTTGAGCGCGGTTCGGACCAGGGCGTCGAGGGTGGCGTTCGGGCCGAGCTCCGATTCCGCCTTCGCTACCGCGGCCGCGGCTTCGCCGGGGCGGAAGCCGAGGTTGAGGAGGGCGGAGGCGGCGTCGGCGGCGGCGCTTCCGGGGGCGGCCGACAAGGCGGCGGTGGCGGGGCCGAGGGCCAGGCTTCCGACCTTGTCCTTCAGCTCGTGGACGATGCGCTGGGCGAGCTTGGGCCCGACTCCGGGGGAGCGGGCGATCATGGCGTGGTCGCCGCTCGCGACGGCGCGGTGGAGGTCGTCGCCGGGCAGGGTCGAGAGGATGGCGAGGGCGACCCGGGCGCCGACGCCCTGGACCGAGGTCAGGAGCCGGAACCAGTCGCGCTCGTCGCCCGAGGCGAAGCCGATCAGTCGGATGTCGTCCTGGCTCACCTGCATGACGGTGTGGAGAGTGATCTCGCCGCCGACAGGGCCGAGCGCGGCGAGCGTCCGGGTCGAGGCGAAGACGAGGTAGCCGACGCCGTTCACGTCGACCACGGCGTGGTCGGCGGCGAAGCTGTCGAGCAGGCCGCGCAGCTTCGCGATCATGGTGTGGGTGCCGGGGAAAGACGCATGGCGGTGTTCCTATCCGTTCGCGACACACCCGTCACCCCGGCGAAAGCCGGGGTCCATGAACACCGCCGGTTGAGGCTTCGCACTTCGGTGTTCATGGGTCCCGGCCTTCGCCGGGATGATGATTGCCTCGTTGCCGGCTCACCCCACCCGCCGAGCCGTCGCCAGATGGTGGGCGTGGGTGATCGCGACCGCGAGCGCGTCGGCGGCGTCGGCGCCGGCGATCTTCACTCCGGGAAGGAGCCGCTGGACCATGGCGTGGACCTGCGCCTTGTCTGCCCCGCCGGTGCCGACCACCGCCTTCTTGACCAGCCGAGGCGCATATTCGCCGATCGCGATCCCGAGGCTGGCGGCGGCGAGCAGGACGACCCCTCGGGCCTGGCCGAGCTTGAGCGTGGATTGCGGATTGTCGTTGACGAACACTTCCTCGACCGCGGCGGCCGTCGGCCCATGCTCGGCGAGGACGGCCAGAAGGCGGCCGTGGAGATCGATCAGCCGGGCGGGAAGCCGGGCCTTGGAATCGGTTCGGATCTGGCCGTTGGCGACATGGCTGAGGCGGTTCCCCTCCGCCGCGATCACGCCCCAGCCGGTGCAGCCGAGCCCGGGATCGAGACCAAGGACGATCAAGGGATGTTCGCGCAGAGACGCAGAGGCGCAGAGAGACTGGCGCAGGTGCGCGCGCCAGCGCTTTTTAAGCCGAGCGCGCAGATCGGGACGCTCCGCGCCGGAACGGCCTCGGACCCTCCGCGCCTCTGCGTCTCTGCGCGCATCCTAGCCGAGCTTCTCCATCACTTCGTCGGGCACGTCGTAATTGCCCCAGACGGTCTGGACGTCGTCATCGTCCTCGAGCGCGTCGATCAATTTGATGAGCTGGCCGGCCTCGTCGGCTCCGACCTCGACCCTGAGACCGGGGCGCCAGGCGAGCTTGACGCTCTCGGGCGCTCCGAGCGCGTCTTCGAGGGATCGGGCGACTCCGTGCAGATCCTCCTGCGCGGTCCAGATCTGGTGGCTCTCCTCGTCCGATTCGACATCCTCCGCCCCGGCCTCGATCGCCGCCTCGAAGACGGCGTCGGCGGATCCTGCGGTCGACGGATAGGCCACCAGACCGAGCCGCTCGAAGCCGTGGCTGACCGAACCGGAGGCCCCGAGATTGCCGCCGTTCTTCGAAAACGCGGTGCGCATGTTGGTGGCGGTGCGGTTGCGGTTGTCGGTCAGCGCCTCGACGATCAGGGCGACCCCGCCGGGGCCGAAACCCTCGTAGCGAAGCTCCTCGTAATTTTCGGCGTCGCCGCCCGAGGCCTTGTCGATCGCCCGCTGGATATTGTCCTTGGGCATGGACTGGGCGCGGGCGGTGGTGACGGCGGCGCGAAGCCGCGCGTTCGCGTCGGGATCGGGCAGGCCCATCTTGGCCGCCACGGTGATCTCCCGCGAAAGCTTGGAGAACAGGTTGGAGCGCTTCTTGTCCTGAGCGCCCTTGCGATACATGATGTTCTTGAACTTGCTGTGGCCGGCCATGGGTCGCGCGTCGATCCTGCTGTGGGGTGTGGAGACGGCGATACCGGGAGGGAGGGGTTCGCGCAACGGCGGCCAGCTTGCCTCCCCATCGCAAGCGATGGGGAGGCAAAATTCAGTCCAGCCCCAGCGCCGCCTTGTAGGTCTCCAGAAGCGCATCGGCTTCCTGGCGGTCGTGGGTTTCCATCTTGCGGAGGCGGACGATGGCGCGGATCGTCTTGGTGTCGTAGCCGCGCGACTTGGCCTCGCCATAGACGTCCTTGACGTCGTCCGCGATCGCCTTCTTCTCCTCCTCGAGCCGCTCGATGCGCTCGATCAGGAGCCTCAGTTCGTCGGCCGCGATGCTACCTTCCGCCATTTGGTCCTTCTTCCGTCCGGGGGTTGAGCCGCGGCCTTACGGGCGGCTATGCGCGGCTTCAATGGCCAATAACGAAACCCGCCCGAGCAAGTTCGTGCCGCGCAGCCGCAAGGTGCGGATCCTCGCCACCCTGGGGCCGGCAAGCAATACGCCCGAGATGATCCGAAGGCTCGCCGAGGCCGGCGCCGACGCCTTCCGGGTCAACATGAGCCACGGCACCCATAAGGATCACGCCAGGCTGATCGAGATGATCCGGGCGCTCGAGAAGGAGCTCGACCGGCCGACGACGATCCTCGCCGATCTGCAGGGGCCCAAGCTCAGGGTCGGCCGGTTCGGGGGCGACGGCTCGGTGATGCTCGAGAAGGGCCAGACCTTCGTCTTCGACCGCGACACCGCCCTCGGCAGCTCGACCAGGGTCGAGCTTCCGCACCGGGAGATTTTCGGAGGGGTGGAGAAGGGCACGAGGCTGCTTCTCGACGACGGCAAATTGGTCCAGCGGGTCGTCAGCGCGACCGAGGACCGGATCGAGACGATCGTCGAGGTCGGCGGGCGCCTGTCCAACAACAAGGGCGTCAACGTCCCCGACGTGGTGCTTCCGATGGCGGCGCTGACCGACAAGGACCGGGCCGACCTCGTCTTCGCGCTCGACAGCCACGTCGACTGGATCGCCTTGTCCTTCGTCCAGCGGCCGGAAGACGTCGCCGAGGCCCGCCGGCTGATCGCCGGGCGCGCGGCGCTTCTCGCCAAGATCGAGAAGCCGGCCGCGGTCGAGCGGCTCGACGGGATCCTGGAGCTGGCCGACGCGGTGATGGTGGCGCGCGGGGACCTCGGGGTCGAGCTCCCGCCCCAGGCGGTGCCGCCGCTCCAGAAGATGATCGTCGAGGCGGCGCGGCGGATGGGCCGGCCGGTGGTGGTCGCGACCCAGATGCTGGAGTCGATGATCAGCTCGCCCAGCCCGACCCGCGCCGAAGTCTCCGACGTCGCCACCGCCGTCTATGACGGGGCGGACGCGGTGATGCTGTCGGCGGAGAGCGCGTCGGGAATGTTTCCGTGCGAGGCGGTGACGATGATGAACTCGATCGCCACCAGCGTCGAGGCCGATCCCAGCCACGGCGAGCGGGTCCATTTCACCCAGACCCTGCCCGATCCGACCACCGCCGACGCCATCGCCCAGGCAGCGAACACGATGGTGGGAACGGTCGGCGCGGCGGCGATCGTCTGCTTCACCAGCTCGGGCTCGACCGCGAGGCGGCTATCGCGCGAGCGGCCGTCGGTGCCGCTGATGGTGCTGACCCCCTCGCTTCGGACGGCGCGCAAGCTCGGCATCCTGTGGGGCGCCCATGGGGTGAGGACCCGCGACATCGCCAATTTCGAGGAGATGATCGCGAAGGCCAAGCGAATGGCGCTGCGCCACGGCGTGGCCAGGGCCGGCGACCGGATCATCATCACCGCCGGAGTGCCGTTCGGGACTCCCGGATCGACCAACGTCATCCACATCGTCCGGCTGGTCGGAGACGAGCTGGAGCGGCACCGGAAGAGTGAGGAGAAGCTGCACTGACCTCATCATTCCGGCGAAAGCCGGGATCTCGGGGAGGGATCGTCGCCCCAGCGCAGGCTGGAGCCCCAGGGAGTGAAGAGCGCGAATGCCTGTCACTCCCTGGGATCCCGGCCTTCGCTGGATGACGGCCTTGTCCCGAGGTCCCGGCTTTCGCCGGGATGACGGCTTCACTTCTCACCCCGGCAGAAGATCGAAGGCGATCGTCGTTCGCCGTTCCTGAGTGTGGAAGGGAATGGTTCCGTGCCACATGTAGGACGGGAACAGGACGAGCCGCCCGGGCTTCGGGCGGATGAAGCGCTCGGCGGGCAGGTCCGGAATCGTCGCGAACGGCGGCTTTCCGAGGCGGAGCCAGCCGTCCCGTCCTTCCCGATCGAGCGCGCCGTCCGGAGTCTCCACGTAGAAAGCCGAAGAGATCCAGCCTTCATGGTGCATGTGATCGAGATGGAAGCCGCCCGGCCGAAGCCGCACCGACCAGGCCCCGACGATCCGATAGCCGCCGCTATTGCGCCGGCGAAGCGGATCGTCCCCGGCGCCGAGCCTGGCGACATGCTCGCGAAGGGGCAGGTCGAGCGCCTTGAAGAAAGCCTGGATTGCGGGGTCCCGCGATCCGGACAGGCGATAGGTGGTCTGGGTGCCGTGGCGCAGCGATTGCGCCGACGGATGCTCAGCCATCACGTGATGGCGGTCGAGCGCGGCCTTGAGGTCGGCCAGGAAGTCCGCTTGCGCCGCCCATCCGGCCGGCGGTTCGAGATCGTAGACCCCGACCATATTCTCATAGTCGCAAAGCTCGGCATAGAGCGGATCGCCCGCCGCCCGCGCCGCGGTCGCGGCCCAGGCCAGCACCGACTGGTCGAGCGGAGCCAGGCTCAGCGCCTTGCGCATGTCGAGCAGGGCCGGTCCGGTCCGGCCGAGCGCCAGGCTCACGACGGTCGATTGGACGAGCGTGGCCGGATCGTCCGGTGCGAGGGATCCGGTGCGGCGCGCGTGGCGCTCGGCGTCGTCGAGTCGACCGGCCTCGAGCGCTGCCTGGGCCGCCGCGACGGCCAGTTGCGGCTCGTCCGGCAGATGCCCGGCCGCTCGGTCGAGCAGGTCGGCGGCCTGCTCCAGGTCGCCCGCCGAAGCGAACAGCTTCGCCTTGGCCATCAGCAACGGCGCCGGTGAAGCGCCGGCGTGGAAGGCCCGGTCGAGCGGGGCCTGCGCCTCGGCCAGATCGCCGCGCGCCATCCACAGGAAATCCGCGGTTTCGGCGGCCAGCGGGGCAAGATTCGGAGCCCGCGCCGAAGCCTCGCGATAGGCGCTTTCGGCTTCCGCCAGGTCGCCGCAGGCGACATGGGCGCGCGCCTTGACCTGCCAGCTGAGCGGCGAATCGAGACCGATCGCGAAACCCCGGGCGAGCGCGTCGAGAGCGTCCTGGCCGCGCCCGAGCTCGATCAAGGTCGTCGCCAGATTGTGCCAGGCCGTGCCGCTCCGAGGGAAGGCCGCAGCCGCCCGTTCGTCGACGGCGAGCGCTTGCTCGTGGCGATGGACCCGCTTGAGGGCCGAGGAATGGAGGACGAGCGCGTCATGGCTTGCGTCGGCCCCCGCGGCCAGGCGCGCGCCGATCTCGAGCGCCTCCGGCACGCGCCCCTGGTCGAGGAACGAATAAGCGCTTTCGATGAGGTCGGAATTCACGCCATGGCTCCACCGTCGTCACCCTGAACTTGTTCCAGGGTCCAGTTTTCCATCCGCACCGCTGCTCGAAACTGGATGCTGAAACAAGTTCAGCATGACGGCGAGTGTTACAACCGAGGTCCAAAATCCATCAGCCCCGGCACTTCGTCGAGCAGCTCCCTCGCGAGGAAGCCGATCCGGCCGATCCGGTTCGCGAGCGCCCGCCCGGCCTCGCCGTGGAGATAGACGCCCCATAGGACGGCGGTCAGCGGATCGGCGCCCCGCGCCGCAAGCCCGCCGACGATTCCGGCCAGGACGTCGCCCGAGCCCGACGTCGCCAGGCCGACCCCGCCGCCCGTGAACCGGAAGGCGCGGCCGTCCGGGTCGACGATGTAGCTGTACCGGCCCTTGATCAGGGACACCGCTCCGAACGTCTCCGCCGCCCGGCGCGCGGCGGCGAGCGGGTCGGCTTCGATCTCGTCCCGCTCGCATTCGAGAAGCCGCGCCATTTCGCCGGAATGCGGGAGCAGGATTGCGCCGCTTCGCCACGCCGCCAGCGCCTCGGCCCGCGGTGCGAGCGAGCCCAATACGGCGGCATCGAGCACCAGTGGGCTGGAGATATCGCTCGCCAGCAAGCCGTCGAGCAATATCTCAAGCGCCTTGCCGTGCTGCATTCCGCAGCCGATGGTGATCGCCTGCGCGCCTTGCGCCAACTCCAGCAGCGGAGCGATCGCGCTCGGGGCGAAGCAGCCGTCGGCGGTCTCCTGAAAGCCGACCACCATCGCCTCGGGAATTGCGATGCTGAGCTGGACGGAGACGCTCGCGGCGGTGGCTATCTGCAGCTTGCCCGCCCCCGCACGCAGTCCTCCTATCCCCGCAAGCAACGCCGCGCCCGCCACCTCGCGGCTTCCGGCGACGACGAGGAATTGGCCGCGATCGCCCTTGTCGCTGTCTTCGGGATGGTCGGGGAGCGGAAGCGTGCGAAGCAGGTTGCAGTCGAGGATCTCGAACCCGCTCATCGCGCGGCGACCATCGCGTCCGGCTCGGACGTGATCGGAGCATCCTCCTCGATGAGCGGCGCGGCGAAATTGTAGCAGACCAATTTGGGCACGCAGTCCTTCTCGTCGTCCGGCTCGAATTCATATTGGAGGAGGCCGCAATTGACGACGTCGGCCTCCCTGTCGATCGCCAGGACCTGGGCCTCGTCCAGCTCCTCCAATATGTAGCGGAAGCACAGAACGACGACCTGGTGGCAGACGATCAGCACTCGGCGGTCGGCGTGGTGGAGGCTGACCGTGTCGAGCGCGCTCCGCAAGCGAAGGATGACGTCGGCCCAGCTCTCGCCGCCGGGCGGACGGTGGTAGAATTTGCCGAGCAGGGTACGCTGCTCCGCCTGATCGGGGAATTTCTCGCGGACCCCGGCGGTGGTCAGCCGGTCCCACAGTCCGAACTCGCGCTCGCGCAGCCGTTCGTCATGGCGAGGTGCCTTGGCGCCCGGCACGGAACCGCCCGCCTCGCAGATCGCCGCCGCCGTCTGCTGGGCACGGACATAAGGCGAGGTCAGGACGATTTCGGGCCGCTCCTCCTCGGGCAAGGCCGCGAACCAGCGTCCGAGCGCGTCCGCCTGGCGGTGGCCCAGGTCGCTCAGCGGCACGTCCACGTCACGAATGTCGAGGTCGATCACGCCGAGGCCGGCCGCGTCGGCGGCATCGCGCGCGACGTTGCCGGCGCTTTGCCCATGGCGGACGATCCAGAGCTTTGCGGGCCATCTTTGTCTCATCGCCGCATGAAAAGCGCGACGGGGACGGAAGTTGCCTTTTAATTCCTCCCCGAGATTTCTCGGGGAGGGAGACCGCGCGAAGCGCGGTGGAGGGGTTCTTGGGAGTCGGAAGGGCCCCTCCACCATGCTTCGCATGGTCCCCCTCCCCTGCGAATGCAGGGGAGGATTTTAAAGCAACCCCTCGCCTTCCAGACGCCGCCGCAAATCCTCGGCTCCGGTGAACAGATGCGCGTGCATGCCGACCGCCTCGGCGCCCTCGACGTTGATCTTGCGGTCGTCGACGAAGAGCGCCTCGCCCGGCTTCAGCCCGAAACGGTCGAGGGCGAGATAGTAGATGGCGGGGTCGGGCTTGAGCATCTTCTCCTCGCCCGAGACGACGATGTCCCGGAAGCGGCGGAAAAAGGCGTCCTCGCGTGCCCGGAAGGGCGCCCAGAAGTCCGCCGAGAAATTGGTGATCGCGAAGAGCGGGACCCCGGACGCGTCCAGCGCCTCGACGATGGCGTGCATTCCCGGGACCGGATCGCTGATCGTTTCGCCGAAGCGCTCGCCCCAGGCCGAGATGAGGTGCGCGTAATCCGGGAATTTCTCGGAGAGCTCGGCCGCGGCCTCGTCGAACGGGCGGCCGCCGTCGAGCGAATCGTGCCAGCCCCACAGGTCGACATCCTCGATGAATCGAAGCCGCGCGTCGTCCTCGGGCAACTGGCGCGCGAGGAAGCTGTCGGGATCCCAGCCGTAGAGGACGTTGCCGACGTCGAAGATAAGGGCGGTGGGGGTGGAGGAGATACGAATATCCGTCATGCTGAACTTGTTTCAGCATCCAGGGCGGCGGGTGACCCGCGGCTATCGGCAAGCATCAGGGCGTGGCCCCAACCTGGACCCTGAAACGAGTTCAGGGTGACGCGGTGGCCTCCGGCCGACCCCGTCAGCCCTGGCGCGCCTTGAAGCGGCGGTTGGTCTTGTTGATGACGTAGGTACGGCCCCGGCGGCGGATCACGCGGCAGTCGCGGTGGCGCGACTTGAGGGACTTCAGGGAATTGCGGATCTTCATGGCCTGGAACGCCTGCCTGTCTCGTCGAAAATGTCTGCTGGAAAAGCGAGGCGCTCACCTAGGGGGACGGGACTTCCAAGTCAAGCTGCGCCGATCGTCATCCCGGGCTCGACCCGGGAGGCCTGAACACGGCCCTCGGAGTTCTCATACGGCGCGGCCGCGGCGTCGGCTTCAAGGTCCTTCGGCCACCGGCTCCAAGACCCCCAAGGCCATCAACCGGCCGACCAGGGCCACCCGAACCTCGGCCGACGAAGCGCCCGGAATGTCGCCGATCCGGAACTCCGTCGTGTCGCGGATGAAGCGGAGCTCTTCCTCCACGCCCGGGTGGATCGCGAGACGATCGCCCGGAAAGCCGAAGTCGATCGAATCCCCCGCCCGCCTCAGGTGGAAAAAGGCGCCCGGCGAATGGCGGACCCGGGCGTCGGCGGAAACGTCCGGAGCCGCGCTCGGCTTCGCAAGCGCCGGCAGATCCCCGACGAACCGCGAGGACCGATGCTCCATCGCCGCCTCGACGAAGCTGCCGGAGCGGCACCGGGCGATCAGCCTTTCCAGGCCCTTCACGACCTGAGGAGACAGGTTGCCGGGCCCGACCGCCGTCTCGCGCCAGGAGCGCTCTTCGTCCGACAAATGGTCGATCGCGGCGATGAGGATTTCGCGGAGGGTCGTCGGAACGAACAATATTGCGAGATGGAGCGATTCGGTCGCTCCATCCACCGTGTGGGGGGTGCCTCGGGGAATGTAGAGGAGATCGCCCGGGCCGACGTCGATCACCCGGTGCCGGTCCAGGCGCGTCAGCGGCTCGCCGACATGCCGCCAATTGTTCTGAAGCCCCGGCGGATCGGTCGAGACGTACCAGCGCTTCCGGCCGCGAAGCTGGATCACCAGATTGTCCCGATTGTCGTAATGGACGATCGCCCCGGCACCGGCCTTGCTCCAGAACAGGGAGGCGTCGACCGGCTGATGGAGGAGCGTCTCAAGGGCCCGAGCGAGCCGCTGCAGCGGCGGGGACAGCGCAAGGACTTCGGGTATCCGGACCGTATAGTCCCGCTCGTGATAGGCCTGGATCAGCTTTTGGAACTCGGCTGCATCCTCGGCCTTCCGCGGCCCGGGCGGCGGCCGGACCGGGTCGACGCCGTGGCAGTCGAGCCGTTCCGAATGGGTCGACCCGGCGCCGAGGGCCGTGCGCACGGGATCGTCCCCGAACAACGCCGCCCGTCGATGGCCGGGGCCGCCGGCAGAATCGAGGACCGTGCGGCCCAGGGCATCGAAAAAGGTCTCGAGCGGCAGCGGCTCGAGGACGCCCTTCAAAACCGCCTCTGCCTCTTCGACGTTCATTCTTCCGCTCGGATAAGACCCTCTCCCGCTTTCGCGGGAGAGGAGGGGCCCAGGCGGAGCTTGGGAGGTGAGGGTCTGTACACCGGACTCAGCAAGACCCTCACCTCCCACCGCTTCGCGGTAGGCCCCTCCTCTCCCGTGAAGGACGGGAGAGGGGTAAAAGCGCAGCCGCCGACTCTCGGCACAGCCTAGAAGCAGCAACCCGTTCCCGCAACGCGCCTCAAGCCCGCTCCGCCAGCTTGCGCTCCCACGCCAGCGCATCGGCGACGATGGTGTCGAGATCGTCCAGCTTCGGCCGCCACGGCAGGGTCGAGAGGATTCGGCTGTTGTCGGCGACCAATGCGTCGGGATCCCCGGCGCGGCGCGGCTCAAGCCGCCGCTCGATCCGCAGGTTGGTCACCCGGTCGACCGCGTCGAGCACTTCGAGGACCGAGAAGCCGCGGCCGTAGCCGCAATTCAGGATGTGGCTGTCGGTCGGGTCCTCGACCAGCTTTTCGAGCGCGTCGACATGGGCGGCGGCGAGATCGCTGACATGGATATAGTCGCGCACCCCGGTGCCGTCGGGCGTGTCGTAATCGGTGCCGTAGACCGAGACGGCCTGCCTCTTGCCGGTCGCCGCCTCGACCGCGACCTTGATGAGGTGGGTCGCTCCGGCGGTCGACTGGCCCGAACGTCCCTTCGGATCGGCGCCGGCGACGTTGAAATAGCGAAGGGCGCAGAAGTTGAGCTTATGGGCGAAAGCGGTGTCGGCGAGCATCCGCTCGGTCATCAGCTTCGACCAGCCGTAGGGATTGATCGGCTGGGTCCGGGCGGTCTCGACGACCGGCACGGCCTCGGGAATGCCGTAGGTCGCCGCGGTCGAGGAGAAGATGAAGTGGCGCACTCCGCCCGCGACCGCGCTTTCGATCAGCGCCCGGCTCTTCACCGTATTGTTGAGATAATAATCGAGCGGCTTCTCGACCGATTCGGGGACGATGATCGAGCCTGCGAAATGCATGATCGCGCCGATCCCGTGCTCGGCGATCAGCCGCGCGACCAACGCGCCGTCGGCGATGTCCCCGCGCGCCAAGACGGCGCCCTCCGGC
>DASQLT010000027.1:0-105844 GCA_035629855.1 Allosphingosinicella sp. | reverse complement strand
GCTCTCGATCAACACCTACGACGAGTACGGAATCCCCGGCGCGAACCAGCGCGGCGTGACCGCCCTGGGAACCCACGGCCGGTTCCAATATACCGGCCAGGCCTGGATCCCCGAGCTCGGCATGTACTATTACAAGGCCCGGTTCTACTCGCCGGGGCTCGGGCGGTTCCTGCAGACGGACCCGATCGGGTATGATGACCAGATCAATCTTTATGCTTATGTGGGTAATGACCCGGTCAATCGACAGGATCCCACAGGGTTGGACACTGTCTACAATTTTCCTGGTTTGAAGATTATTTATGTTCCTGTGGTGAACAGGTCCGATGTTTCAGACAGGAAAGTACTTGATAGTATGAGAATAGATGGAACAGACTCTAGCGGAACCCGTATTCAGGTTCGTTCCGTTATCAGTAGAGAGATAGATTCAATTTCAGTTCGGACTGATAAATCACTGACAGCTACAAATCCCGATGGAGCCAAGCGATCTCACACTGATAGCATCGGCGGGAGGGAGATTTCGCTTGCACCCGGTGCCGGAGCTAGAACGCAGAAGCATGAGTTTGCCCACACATTGAGAGCAGGCGACCAATACAAAGGTGGCGTAGACGCAAAAGGTCAACGGGTCCAAAAAGATGTTCCCGGGTCTCAAGGAAGCCTTATGGGCCGTGGTCAAGGTATGCGTCCAAATCGACAGACGATCGACGAGATAAGTCGTGGCGCAAATAGTTCCAGGAATACTCAATTTAACTGTACTAATACAGCAGATCATATGAGCTGCTCTTCCTCCAAATAAAAGACATAAATTATGAGTAGAAAAATTCACATATTATGTTTATTTAGTATTGCTGTCTTGAGCGGCACTTTGCCGGCCTGTTCCTCTCCCCATGAAAATAGTTCGCGCAACATCGCTGGCGAACAATCCCGCGGATGCCAAGGTCTAAATATTCCTAAATTTATTGATGGCTCAAAGTATGAACACTGGCATCTTTTGATAAATAAGGCCGGCCACAAAGAATGGAATGGACAAGACATCGATACGAGGAAACTCAAACAATATATAGAAGAGCTATCAGAAATGCCCACGAGCGCAGGTACACTTATAGTCCATTTAGAGCCAGAGACGTCATGTCAAACAATTCTTGAAATACAGGAAATCTTAGATTCTAGTTCGTTATGTTCTCAGCGTAGATGCCTCCAAGATCGATGGCATTACAAAAGGCCGATAGTAAATTAGTAGGCGGCAGCCGCAGTTGAACATGGATATCTGATTAGTTGTTAAGTTTTCCTCTGAAAAGCCTTACCTGCTTATGACACGATGGCCGGAAGATCAGCGAGACCAGCCCCAACGGCACCGCCGCCCTCGCCGCCTGCCCCGCTTCGCCGCCGAGCTCGGCCCTGCCCTTCACCAGCAGCACCCGCTTCGACACCGGCACATCGACCGCCTTGCTCTGCACGCTTTGTGGCTCGCTCGGAAGGGGAGAATGACCGCTTGGGGTCTCGCTGGTCTCTTGATACCGCACCTCGACCCGTTGGTTGCTTGGACTGTCACAGGAAGCTGCACGAGCCAAACTAGGTG
Organism: Allosphingosinicella sp.; assembly: GCA_035629855.1. Lineage (GTDB taxonomy): Bacteria > Pseudomonadota > Alphaproteobacteria > Sphingomonadales > Sphingomonadaceae > Allosphingosinicella. The sequence goes on along the minus strand of DASQLT010000027.1, from coordinate 104,268 downwards.
TTGTAATGCTGAAAAAAGACCCAGAGGTTGAACAACCCATACCAAACGAGTGGAAAGATGCTCTATACGAGATCGTAGAGGATATACGAAACCACCGACTGCAATCCAGGAAAATAATCGGTGGTTCATATACGATAAATCCTGCGGATGCTGATCGTATCTATCAAAACATAGAGGCTTATGGGGAAAGTCTAGATAGGCTTCACGATAATTCTTGGAGCACATCTGTATGTCGATGGATGACGACATATTGGTATATTCTTGTTGATCTATTTACTGTGGGCGAAGGGGTTAGTGATCTGGTTCTTGTCGTAAACGGGCATGAAGTTGAGAGATTGTATCGATTTGATGTTCAGTCCGTTCATGTGCCTTAATTCGCCGTGGCGCCTCTAGCTACTAGAAAGCTCGACGGCCATTCCAACCCCTTCGCCAACCTCTCCCACAATTGGGACATCATGGTGAGCGAGCACCGGATCAACATGAACGATCCGCAGTCGCCGGGCGTCGATTACCAGATCATCGTCCATTTCGGCGGCCGCTCGCAGACCTACCAGTCGCGCTCGAACACGGCCGGTTCCAGTACACCGGCCAAGCATGGCTGCCCGAACTCGGCATGTACTATTACAAGGCGCGGTTCTACTCGCCGGGGCTGGGGCGGTTCCTCCAGACCGATCCAATCGGATATGAAGGTGGCATCAACCTTTATGCCTACGTGGACAACGACCCGGTCATCAAGACGGATCCCACTGGCAACAACCCATATTGCACTAATGGTTATTCCTGTGACCCGGAGGTCCAGCAGCAGACCCACTCACTGAACGACACCTACCGCGAAGCTGTAGGTGCCGACTCTTGGGGAGCGGCATGGGAATCACTGAAACAGGGTGATTATGTGGGGACGGCTGCCCACGGCTTGAATGGAGCGATGGCAGCAGCAGGATTAAGTCCGGCTGGATGAGCTGGGAAGGGGACGGTAGCTGTCATCGGACACTTTACCGTCAAAGGTAACTCTCACGCTGGATATATCAGATACGCCCAGAGCATCGGAGCAAAATACTTCTCGATACCCCGGTCGGTTTACAACAAATTGACGAGGGAGCAGGCATGGGCCGCAAACACCAGATTCCTTGATAGACAGATTAAAGCTGGAGCCGTCTTTAAATTGTCTACCCCCGCCCATGCAGCACGAAAGGGATCTGATTTCGCTAAGGAAATCAATTATTTGAAAACGCGTGGATATACTGTTTCTCGAAGCGGCAGTACGATGAATCCTCCAAAGGCGTGCAATTCTGCGGCTACTAGGCTATGCAAAGGCTGATGACGGATCGGTTGAAATTTTTGGATAATTCTCTGTGACCACTGAAGAAGCCTATGATATTATCTGCGATGATATCGAGCGGGATCGAACCAAAAAATCTGTCAGCAGGTTTTTTGATAGCGAAAACTTTGGCAACTTCATTGTTAGGTTCAAAGACAAAGCAGGTATTGGTTCGGTCATCTGTGACCGGAGGCAAATAGACGTTTGTGATGACGAGGAGGGGTCAAAAAACTGTCGGCCTGTCGTCTCATTGTTTGATGATGTTACAAAGGATAGCCTGTTGGAAGCGCTTAATCGGGCAGTCGGAACGCGAAAATAGAGCTTAGGACCATCTGATTCGGCCTTAAGATCGGCTCCCCTACTAATAATCTTTTTGGGTACAAATTTCGGGGACCCGATGCCTAATTACCTGGCCAGCTCGCCGACTGGCAGTCCGAAGGGGTGGCGCCGTCCAGCTGGCCGGGGTTCCAGCTCGAGCGGCGGACCGACACCGAATATGACGCGCTCGACCGCAAGACCCGCGAATGGGTGAGCGACGGCGTCACCGCGCTGGCCGTGACGGTCGATCCGAGAGAAATGGCCAATCCACGAGATGCATCGGGTCGACCTAACGGTAATACCGCAACAATGCTGAGCACGGGCAGCTTACCGATATTAAGGGCGTTGTCGGATGTCCTGCACATGCACTTGATGGAAACAAGGGACGCGCTCCGAAGTTTTCGGAGCATCACCGACTCCTCAAATCAAGAATATTATTGATCAGCCTTGCCGTGAGCATAGAAAGTTAGAGTAGTAGCATGGACATTAGGCGCCTTGAGGGAATGACAACAAACGAGCGTCTGGTCCTATCCGGAAAGATGCATGATTTTGACATAGCAGTCGGTAAAGGTGACGCCCGACGTATTCGATCAATACTTGAAGAACTCCGTGTCGATGAAGAGTCTATTTTGATTATACTAAATGACATTCACAAGAACTAAAACCACTGAAAGAGGTATCTCTTAAAACGGTGACATTTCGAGTGCTGGAGCCGATGCTGGTGAGATACGCCGGGACGCAAACACTCCGAGCGACACAGACCAAGCCGCAATGCATCAGACAAGTCGACCAGTTCAGACGATTGGTCCTGATATCACGCCCACGCTTTATCGGATTGATGGCCAAGACCGCCTTCGGGTAGATACTGGAAAGAGAAATATGCTGCCGATGAGTACACTCAGAGAACTTGGCATAATGGTCGATCCGGAGGAATGATCATGCGCTTCCTTTTAAGCGTGCCATGGTTGGCGATAGTCGCTTGTACGCCTTCGGAACGTGCTATTGTGGCCAATTCAGGCTGCCAATACAATAGTCTGGGGCAAGTCACTGAGACACCCCGCCGAGCAGGCGGTAAAATGCTGTGTGCTGAACTTTATAGCTATTCAAAACACGGATTTCTAGCCTTCTATGATCAGCCTGTACAGAACATCACAGAAGCACTACAAACAGAATCTTTATTAATTGGTGATGAGGAAGGATCAGAGAACTTTGGCAAATTATATCCGCTAGACGGTCAGCGTGTAGAAGTGCAGGGTATACTTAGGATACAGTTAACGTGCTTTGTTGGAGCTAAGAACAGTTGTGTACCTATTAGAAAACCGATTTATGTATATGCGCCAAAGTTATCGATTATAGCTAAATAACTCTCACAGATTCGAGAAGTACGCTTGCCGATAAATGCGTCTCGGGCCCGGCCCATTCCGACGGTCAGGTCCTGGGCTCGATTAAGATGCCCTCAATCGGGTGACGCTCAAGCATGTATCGGAGTGGGGCTGAACCTGCGCTGCGCCTACGATCTGCGGCCTCGGCCCGGTTCACGGGGACCGGCTGGGGCGTCGACAATGCCTACGAATGCGTCGGACGCGTCGTCTCGACGACGACCAACATGAGCGCCTTTGGTCGCACCGTTTCGCGCCGATACGACCGCGAAGGGAGTCGCATCGGACCCACCTTCCCGACGGCCAGAGATTCTGGACCGTCCGCGACGGGCTGGGCCGGCTCACCCAGGATTACCGGGGCCCGCTCGGCTCCACCGCGACGATCATGACCGCGTTCGCCTACAATCCGGCAAGCGAGCTCGGAGCGAGCCGGTCGCTCAGGGGCGGATCATCGGGTCGGCACCGCGGCGCCGGCAAAGGGGTCGGAGGGGACGCGGGGTGGGGCGGGCGGCGGCTGGGGCGGAGGCGGCGGTAGCCAGGGCTCGACCTGGGCGGTCGCCTCGGCCGGTCCGAAGTCGCCGGTGGCCACCGAGCTTATGCCGGCGGCGATGGTCGAGGCCCCGAAGAGGATGAAGCAGCCGAGGACCACGCTTGCGCCCCGCCGCAAATCCACCCGGCCCGACAGCATCATCAAGCCGACCGTCGCCACGCAGATCACCGCCACGGTCGTGGCCACCGTTCCGAGCAACGTATTCTGGAGCCATGAAACGGCCGCGACGATCGCTCCAGAGCCGCCGGGATCGGCGAACGCGGACGATGGATAGGCGTAACCCAAGGCGAGCCTCCATTGCGAGTCTCCGCGCTTATAGGGCGTCCCGCCTGCGAACCCAATGAGGATGGAGGGGACCGCCGCGGTTTCCGGCCCGGAGAGCTCCAAAGGCCGCCCGGCCGGGCGCGACACCTATCAATTTCGCCCGATCGGGCCTATATTCAGGAGGCAGGAAAGGACCGCGCCCATGACGAAGCCGGCGACCGGCGGCGGCGAGCTGTTCATCGATCTGGACATTACCGGCCTCGCCGCGCTGATGAAGGCGATCGAGGCGGCAATGATCGACGGACGCGGGCATCTGGCCTTGCGGAGCGACGGCGGAATGGTCGTCAGCAGCGGGTCCTCGAACCGGTTCGCCGAGGTGATCGTGACCTTCGCCGGCCCGGCCGACCCCCCGGACGACGCCTGGCGCAGCGGTCGTCCCGACCCGGAACCCGAACCCCGCCTGCCCGCCCTCGCCCTGCAGGATTGAAGAAGGCGCCGCCCGCCGCGAAGCCGGCGATCCGCGATTAATTTCACCCGGCCGAGCAATTCCGCTGTAATTCCAGCTTCGACCACTCTAAAGTTGGAGCGAGAGTGCGCGCAATATTGCTTCAAGCAATTCGTGTCGCTTCTTGCGGCGAATCGGCCGAAGACAGTTGCGCTCAAGGTGAGGCCCGAAAGACACAAGATGGCAGCAAAGCCTCATCCACCCGGCGGCGGCGACGAACTCTTCATCCATCTCGACCTGGACGGCCTCGCCGCCTTGCTTCGGGCGGTCGAGGCCGCGCTTGCGACGGGACGCGGGCATCTGACCTGCGAATCGGCGGGCGGGCGGGGAATTGCGATCAGCAGCGGATCCTCGCACCGTTTCGATCAGGTGACGGTAACCTTCAACCGGCCGCGCAGCACCCAATAAGCCCGTTCGAGCGCGGCGGGCGGGACGCATCGGAAGGGCCCGTCCCACCGGCGCCGTGACGGATCGCCGTCTACGGGAGGCGCCTCAGCCGTCCGCGTCGGCGCCCTGAAGCATCGAGTCGAGCCGGCCGCCGCGCTCGAGCTCGGCGAGATCGTCGGAGCCGCCGACATGGTGGCCGTCGATGAAGATCTGGGGGACGGTGGTCCGGCCGTTGGAGCGGCCGAGCATCTCGTCGCGCTTGCCGGGCACCGAATTGATCTCATACTCCTCGTAATCGGCGCCCTTTTGCTCGAGCAGGCTCTTGGCCCGGGCGCAATAGGGGCAACCGAATTTGGTATAGATCTCGACTCGGGCCATCGTCAGCTCCTGCAGGGAATGCGTGTTCCTTAAGAGAACAAAGCGGACGGCGATAGGTTCACGCCTCGTCGACATGAACGACCCGGGCCCAGCACAAAATCTCCACCGAGGCGGCGCCGCCGCGCTTCAGGGCTCGGGCGCAGGCGGCGGCGGTGGCGCCGCTGGTATAGACGTCGTCGACGAGCAAGATCCGGCGGCCGGCGAGCCGGGCCCTGGCCTGCCCGGGCGCCTCGAACGCGCCTCGAACGGCGAGCTTTCGCTCGCGGCGGCCCATGCCCCTCAGCGGCGGAGTGGCGCGGGTCCGGTCCAGCAGATCGAGACCGGCGGCAAGACCGGTCCGGCGGGACAAAGCCGAGGCGATCAGAGCGGCCTGGTTGTAGCCGCGCTTCCAGATCCGCCAGCGGTGGAGGGGCACGGGCACGAGCAGCGCATCGCCCGAGTCCCCGGGGACGTGGCGGAGCATGAAATGGGCGAGGGTCTCGGCGAGGCCCGGACGGCCGCTATATTTCAGCTTCAGCGCCACCTCGCGCGAAACCTCATCATAAGCGACCGCGGCCCGCAGGCGGTCGAAGGGCGGCGGATCGGCCAGGCAGCTTGCGCATAATGCCCCGTCGCCGGACGGATAAGCGAAGGGCAGGCCGCAACGAGCGCAGCAAGGCTCGCCGAGGAAGGTCAGCTTATGCCAGCAATCGAGGCAGAAGCGATGCGGCTCGCCGGTGATGGCGCCGCAGCCCGGGCAGCGCGGCGGAAGCGCGAAATCGAGGCCGAGGCGAAGCGCGGCACGAGCGAGAGCGGCGGCCGGGACGGGCATGCAAGAGAGTGTGGCGCGGGCCATGGGGACTGGCAAGCGAGACGACGGTTTCCCACGCCGCCGACCTCGTCATTCCCGCAAAACCGGGAAATCCCGTTCGGACTCGGCGCTGGATTCCGCGTTCGCGGGAATGACGAGGATTTCGCGGGAATGTCGGGGAGGGAGCGATGCCGCCCATTCTTCCCGGCGCGTTAGGGATATCTGAACCGCCTGACGCGCATAGCGGCGGTTGGGAACCGAGGCGAAATGAGGAATATGCCGGAACGCGTGCTTCTGCTGGGCGACGATCTGCGCGCCTTCCTGGCCATCGCCCGCTCGCTCGGGCGGCGGGGCGTGGAGGTGCATGCCGCGCCGTCCGATTTCTCCTCGCCCGCGCTCAAGTCCCGCTACATCGCCGCGGCGCACCAATTGCCTCCCTACCCGCTCGATCCCAAGGCCTGGGAATCGGCGCTGGCCCGGCTGATCCGCGACCATGATTTCGCAAAGGTGGTTCCGACCAGCGACAGCGGCCTGTTCATGCTTCGCCACCATGCCGCGGCGCTCGGCCGGGACCGGATCGGGATCGCCAACGAGGCCGCTCTCGAAATCTTCAGCGACAAGGCCAACACCCGGGCGCTGGCCGGCAGTCACGGGGTCGAGGTGGCCGCGGGACGGCTGCTGGGCAGCGACGAATCCGCACGGGATCTGGCCGACTCGCTCGGGCTGCCGCTCGTGCTCAAGCCGCGCGCTTCCTATGCGCTCGGCGACATCGCCACCAAAAGATCGGCCCGGGTGGTGCGCGACCTGGCCGAGCTCGACCGGCAGTTGCGCTCCGGCGCCTGGGACGGCTGCGTCGCGGAAAGCTTCTTTCCCGGAGTGGGAGTGGGCCTGTCGGTGCTGGCGCGCGAGGGCCGGATCCTGTTCGCCTACCAGCACCGCCGGCTCCTCGAGAGCTCGGAGACGGGGGCCAGCACCAAGCGGGTGAGCGAGCCCGCCGATCCCGCTTTGCTCGCCGCCGCCCGGCCGCTGGCCGAGGCGGCCCGACTCGACGGCGTGGCGATGTTCGAGTTCCGGGTCGACCGCCGTTCCGGCCGTCACGTGCTGCTCGAGGTCAATCCGCGATTCTGGGGGTCGCTTCCGCTGGCGGTGGCGGCCGGGGCCGATTTCCCGTCCCTGTGGTGGGATTCGGCGGTTCATGGCCGCGAATCCGAAGGCCGCTACGAGGCCGGGATCCTGAAGTCGGACGTGACCGGCGAATACAATCGGGTCGTGGACCGATTCGAGGAGTCGCGCGGCCTTGGGCGCCTGCGCTCGGCGGCCGCGGGCCTGGCGACGATAGTCCTCCTGACCAGGGCGCGGGAGACTGCGGACAGCTGGGCGGCCGACGATCCCGAACCGTGGAGCGAGGAGCGGCGGACCCTTGCCGCCCGTGCCCGCCGGGCGCTTCGCAAGCGGTTGCCGGGCCGGGGAAGACGGCAGCGGAGCCGCTTCGAGGATTTGGTTCGAAGGATCGCCGACAAGGCCGAGGGGCGGCCGCTTCGGCTGACTCTGGTGGGGCGCGACAATGTCTGCCGGAGCGCCTTCGGGGAGCGGTTCCTGAGGCTTCGGCTGGCCGGCCTTCCGGTGGAATTGGTCTCGGCCGGTTACGAGCCTAAGCGCGGCGCGTCTCCGAGCGCTTCGGCCGTCGCGGCCGCGGCGGAGCTCGGGGTCGATCTGTCCGGGCATTGCTCGGAGGCGATTTCGGCCGGGCGGATCGAGCGCTCCGACGCTCTGATCCTCCTCGACGACGACATCGAGTGGCGCCTTCGCCAGATGGCGCCGGATTTCGCCGCCGAGGTGATCGCGCTTCAGGGCATCGACGATTCCGGGCCGGAAGCCTTTCCCGCCATCGCCGCGGCCTTGGCCCGCCTGGCGCGAGCGGTGGAGCAGGGATTGAACCCCGCTTCCCACGAGGCGCCCTTCCCCGCCGAGCCGCGCCGGAAGGCGGCCTGAAGCCATGCCGGCGGGCCCGCCCACATCGCGCAACGCACTCTATCGAAGCGCCGTCATCGCCGTGACGATGCAATGGCTGATGCGCTTCATCGGCCTCATCTCCGTCCTCATCCTCGCCCGTCTCCTCCACCCGGAGGATTTCGGGATCATGGGACTGGCCGTGGCGGCGCTGGCGCTGGTCGAGCTGCTCGGAGCGGTCGGCCTCTGGCAGGCCCTGCTCCGGATCAAGGAATGGGACCGCGAGCATCTCGACACGGCCTGGACGATCCAGCTGATCGTTTTCGGCACCATGGGGCTGCTCGCGCTCACGACGGCGCCGCTGGTGGGCCATCTGTACGGCCAGCCGGCGCTGACCGCCGTGCTGGCGGTCTTGTCCGTGCGCTTCGTGGCGCTCGGCCTCGCCAATATCGGAGTCGTCGAGTTCGACCGCCAGCTCGCTTTCGGCCGCGACCTGAAGATGCGGATCGGCTCGCGCCTGGCGGCGTTCGTCGTGACGATCAGCGCCGCCTTCTGGTTTCGCAACTATTGGGCGCTCGTCGTCGGCATGGTCGCGCAGAGCAGCTTCTTCGCGATCGCCACCTATATCGCCCACCCGTTCAGGCCGCGCCTTTCGCTCAAGCGCCGGGCCGAATTGCTCGGCACTTCGCTGTGGATCTTCGTCCATGCCGTGACCCAGACGGTGCAGATGCAGATCGAGCGCCTGGTCATGGGCCGCTTCAGCTCTCCCCACGTCATCGGCCTTTATTCGGTTTCGAAGGATCTGTCGGAGATCTTCACCCAGGAGATCGCGACCGCGCTCAACCGAGTGACCTTCGTCACCGTCGCGCGTACCGACGAGCCGCTCGCCGCACTCACGACGGCCCAGATCCTGGGAGTCTATGCGATGATCGCGGCGCCGATGGGCTTCGGCCTCGCCGCCACCGCGGAACCGGCGATCCACCTTCTGCTCGGGGCGGAATGGAAAGCGGCGGCGCCGTTCATGGAGATCGTCGCCGTCTATTCCGCCTTCTACGCGGTCTACAAGGTCATCGCCTCCTCGCTTCAGGCGGCCGGCTTCGCCAGGCGCGCGGCCTATATGTCGGGCAGCGGCGCGCTCTGCCTGGCGATCACCGTCGCCGGAGCGGCTTGGCTGAGGCCCGACGCGATGACGGTGGCGCTGGCCGCATTCGCCGCCAATTTGCTGGTGCTCGCCAGCGGGATCGCGGTGATCGCCCATTATTCGAAGCAGAATCCCTTCGCGCTGGGGCTCCACGTCTTCCGGCCGTTCGCGGCGGCGGCGGCGATGGCGGCGGCCGTTCGCCTTCTCGGCCCCGACAGCGGAAGCTCGATCATCGACCTCACCGGCGGAGTGGCGATCGGCTGCGTCGCCTATCCCCTCTTCCTCGTCGGCCTGTGGTGGGCGAGCGGCCGCCCACCCGGCGGGGAACGCGAAGCCCTCAATCTCGCCGCCGAGATTCGGCAGCGGCTCTGGCGGCGGCTCACGGCCGGGAGGCCCGAGCGGTGGACCTGATCGTCCGGCTCAGCGACTGGCTCTACCTCCTTTGCAACGGCCTTGCCGGCCGCTCCTGGCTGGTCGACACGCTCATTTCGCTCCCGCTCGACAATGCCCTGGTGAAGGCCGGGCCGGTCGGCGCCTGCTTCGTCTACGCCTGGTGGTCGGGCGGCGGCGAGGCCGACACCCGTCACCGCCGGTCGATCCTGCTCGTCACGGTCGCTTCGCTCCTGTTCGTGCTGGCGGCCACCAAGACGATCGCCGACGGCCATTTCCAGCCGCGGCCGTTCGTCCATGCCCAGCAGGCCTGGCACCTGGAGGACGGCAAGCTGATCGAGACGGAGAAGCTCGCCTACCGGGAGTCGCTGAACGGCGGCGTTTCCAACCGCTACCGGGCCTTGAAGCGCGGCGAGATCGAACGGAACGACCTCGGCTCCTTTCCGAGCGACCATGCCGGCTTTTTCGTCGCCTTGTCGCTCGGCATCTTCCTGGCCTCCCGGCGCGCCGGCGCGGTCGCCCTCGCCTGGACCGGAATTGCGATCCTATTGCCCCGGATCGTCACCGGAATGCATTCGCCGCTCGACATCGCCGCGGGCGCCGGGATTGGCGCGGCGGTGCTTCTCGCGGTCCAGCTCGTCGCCCGCCGAGCCCGGTCATGGGCGCTGGACCCGCTGGCGGGTTGGACCCTCCGGCACGAGGGGCTGGCGGCGGCGCTGGTCTTCTTCGTCGCCTTCGAATCGACCAACGTCCTCACCAACGTCCGCGATCTCGCCGGAACCGGGGAAGAGATCGTCTCGCATGTCGCGGGGCGCTGAGACGATGCGCCGCAGCGCCCTTTTCGCTTTGGCCCTGGCCCTTGCCGGCTGCGGCAAGCTCGACCAGGAGGCGATGGTTCTGACGGTCGAGCCGGGTTGGGCGGCCGAGATCGCGGCGGGCGGGAAGGACGGCTTCGCTTCGCCCGACGGACTGCACTGGGCGGGCGGAACTCTCTACGTCGCCGACGAGGGCGGCTCGGCGGTCCGGGCCTGGAAGCCCGGGACCCGGCCGGCGCTTCTGGCGGGCTCCGAAGCGGGCCTCGCCTCGCCCGAGGATCTGGTGCGCGACTCGGCCGGCAACCTCTATTTCACCGACGACACTCGGGGAGGCCTGTGGCGGACCGACGGCGCCGGCCGAACGACCGCTTTGGTCGAGCCGGGCCGGGGCCTGCCGTCGACGGAGGGGCTCGGCCTCTCCCCTTCCGGCGACCTCGTCGTCGGGGACGCGCCCGGGCACCGGGTGCTGAAGGTCACTCGGGACGGATCGGTTTCGGTGCTGCTCGGACCGGAGAGGAGAATAGCGAAACCGGAAAGCTTCGCCTTCGACGACGCCGGAAACCTCTACATCGCCGACAATCGCGACAATGTGCTCTATCGGCTCACCACCAACGGCGCGCTTCACCGGACGATCGCCGACCGGCCCGGTTTCTCGCCCGAGTCCTTGCTGTTCGCCGGCGGCGCCCTGTTCATCACCGACAGCGATAACGGCAAGCTCTTCCGCTACACGCCCGACGACGGACTCACCGTCGTCGCGATCTTCGGCGGCACCCTCGCCAACGTCCAGGGGGTCGCGGCCGACGAAAAGGGCGCCCTCTACATCTCGGTCCAAAGCGACCTGAAGGGCCGCAAGGGCTATATCCTCAAGCTCAGCCGCAAGGATCCGAGCAATCGAGCGCACGACCGTCAGGCTGTGGGTCGAGCGCTTGCGCCTGCCCCCCGGCGCCTCGGCGCCAATTTGAAAGAGAAGGCACAAAGGCGCGAAGGCACGACGTAGAAAAACCCACTCTCTACGTTGCGCCTTTGTGCCTTCGTGCCTTCTCTCGAAAAATCCAGGGGCTGCGGCCGGCGAGGTGAGGCTCCCGATGCGTACACCTTGGCTTCCCGACCTTTCGCATCGGGCCCGCCCACTCTAACGCGGGCACGATGAGTCAGGACGTTCCCTTCGACCGGCGGCTTCGGCGGGTTCGGCGCGATCGGGCGGCGGCGCGGTTCTCCGAAGCCGATTATCTTCACCGGCTGATCGCCGACGAGGTGATCGAGCGGCTCGATTTCGTCAAACGGGATTTCCGCCGCGCCCTCGATCTGGGCTGTGCCGGCGGCTATCTGACCCAGCGGCTGCGCGAGCGCGGCCTCGACGTAACGTCCTGCGATTGCGGCGGCGCCTTCGCCCGGGCGGCGGGCGGGGTGCAGGGCGACGAGGATCGGCTGCCCTTCGCCGACGGCGCTTTCGACCTGATCGTCTCGGTCGGAGCCCTCGACGGCGTCAACGACCTTCCCGGGGCCCTGCTGCTGGCCCGCCGGGCGCTGAAGCCGGACGGATTGTTCCTCGGCGCCTTCGCCGGCGCCGGCAGCCTGCCGAGGCTCAAGCGGGCGATGCTCGCGGCGGATGAGGTCGAGGGGGGCGCCTCGGCGCGGGTCCATCCGCAGATCGACGTCCGCGCCGCCGGAGACCTCCTGACCCGAGCGGGCTTCGCCTTGCCGGTGGTCGATTCGCAGCCGGTCGACGTTCGCTTCCGGACGCTGATGGATCTCGTCCGCGACCTGAGGGCGATGGGCGCGACCAACGTCCTGGCCGCCCGCTCGCGGCGGCCGCTGGGGCGGCATGCTCTCGCCGCCGCCATCGCCGATTTCGATAGCGCGGGAGACAAGACGACGGAGCGATTCGAGATCCTCCATTTGCTCGGCTGGAGCCCGTCGCCCGACCAGCCCCGGCCCGCGGCGCGCGGCAGCGGCACGGTGTCTCTGGCGCAGGCGTTGAAGGCGCGTTGAGTTCATTTGCCCAACGGATCTCCGCTTCCCCTCGATTCCGTTCGGGCTGAGCTTGTCGAAGCCCTTCACTTCTCTTCCGGAACAAGAAGAAAGGCCCTTCGACAGGCTCAGGGCGAACGGGTGGGGCGAATCGACCCTTCCCGTCAGCGCTTCAGATCAGCCTCTCCAGCAGCGGGATCAGAGGCGCGTCGGCGGGGGGCATCGGAAGCGCGCTCATCTCCTGCGTCCGAACCCATTTGAGCGCGGCGGCGTCGAGCGGGCGCGGCTCGCCCCGCCACTCGCGGCACAGGTAGAGGAGCAGGAGCATGTGGCGGCCCTCATTGTCGGCGCTCGCGAAAGCGGCTGGACCCAGCGCCCCCGGCTCGACGGCGATCCCGAGTTCTTCCTCGAGTTCCCGAACCAAAGCGGCCTCGGGCCGCTCGCCCGCTTCGACCTTGCCGCCCGGAAACTCCCACAGCCCCGCCATCGCCCGGCCGGGGGCCCTCTGCTGAAGGAGGACACGCCCGTCCGCGGCCACCAGCGCCGCCGCCACCACCGTGAGTGTCGGAATTTTTTCCAGATTCTTCGCCAGTGGAAGGACTCCGTTAACTCTGCGCACTTATCCAAGGGGGGATTGGCGGAAATGCCAGGTGTGGGAAATGGGCCTATGCGACTCTTCTTTGCAAAGCTGATCCGCGACATCAAGGCGGCCAGCGCGGTCGAATATGGGCTGATCTGCGCCCTCATCGTGATCGCGATGGTCGCCGGCCTGAACGCCGTCGCCGACCGCACCACGACGATGTGGAACTATGTTTCCGACAATGTCAGCGCCGCCGTCGGCTGACCTTACAAAATCTGCAAGTCGATAACCTTTTGGAAACTTCCTTCGAATAATCAGACAGTAGCCGCCCAAATGGACAGGGGGGGTGGGAAGTGTGGACTTCCAAAGCCTTTGGAACAGGAGACCAGAAATGAAATTCATTCGCAAGATGTTCAAGAACGAAGAGGGCGCCACCGCTATCGAGTACGGCCTGATTGCCGCTCTGATCGCCGTCGCCGCTATCGCCGCCATGCAGAACATCGGCACCGAGCTCGGCACGACCTTCAACGCCGTCGCCGACAACATGGCCGTCACCTAAGCTGACCGCCTAAGAAAAAGGAGGCGGTGGGACCCAGGTCCCGCCGCCTCTTTTTTTGTGCGTCAATTATCCCGGTTTCGGTATCCGTCATCCCGGCGAAGGCCGGGATCCATGATCACGGAAATCCACGGGTGAGGCGACCACGGACCTGCCTGTCTCTCGACGGACGGTGTTCATAGATCCCGGCCTTCGCCGGGATGACGACCGCGTACACGGACCTAGCCGATGGCCAGGTACTTCTGACGCCGATCGGCCCGGACCTCGCCGCGCGACAGCGCCGCCAGCGATTCCAGCTCCTCCTCCACGGCCTCGCCCAGCGCCGCCATCGCCGCGCCGGGGCTCCGATGGGCACCTCCGACGGGCTCCGGGACGATTCGGTCGATCACTCCCAGCGCCTTGAGATCCTGAGCCGTCACCCGCATCGCCTCCGCCGCATCGGCGGCTCTTTCCGCGGTCCGCCAGAGGATCGAGGCGCAGCCTTCGGGGGATATGACGGCGTAGACGCTGTGCTCGAGCATCAGCACCCGGTTGGCGGTGGCAATAGCGATGGCGCCGCCCGACCCCCCTTCCCCGACGATCGCCGCGACCATAGGCACGCCGAGCGCCAGGCAGGCCTCGGTCGAGCGGGCGATCGCCTCGGCCTGGCCACGCTCCTCGGCCTGGACCCCGGGGAAGGCCCCGGGCGTATCGACCAGGGTGACGACGGGGATATCGAATCGGTCGGCGAGCTCCATCAGCCGGATCGCCTTGCGATAGCCCTCCGGCTTGGCCATCCCGAAATTGTGGGTGAGCCGGCTTGCGGTGTCGTCGCCTTTCTCATGCCCGATCAGCATGACCTTGCGGCTGCCGAGCCGACCCAGCCCGCCGACGATCGCCGAATCCTCGCCGAAATTGCGGTCGCCGGCGAGGGGTATGAAATCCGCGGCCAAGGCGGCGACATATTCCTTGAAATGCGGCCGGTCGGGGTGGCGCGCGACCTGGGTCTTCTGCCACGGCGTGAGCCTGCCGTAGGTGTCGCGAAGCAGCCGCTCGGACTTCGCCTCGAGCCGGCCGATCTCGGCATCGATGTTGAGGTCGGAATCCTCGGCGGTCTCGCGCAGCTCCTCGATGCGGTTGTCGAGCTCGGCGATCGCTTTTTCGAAATCGAGGAAGGTGGGCATGATCGGGCCGGGTTAGGAGCGCGGCGGCTGTGCGTCAACGCGGGCGTCGATCCGGCCCAGGGCCGAAAGGATAGTCGCTCCTTCGTCACCCTGAACGCGTTTCAGGGTCCAGGGTCGGGCTTGCCCCGAGCTTGCGATTGCCCTCCACCCCCGAGCTCCGCCCGAACCTGGATGCTGAAACAAGTTCAGCATGACGGCGGAGCAGCAGCAGTCCGTTTCAGGATTCCGTTCCCTTTCCTCCCGTCCGGCTCCTCCCCGCATCCGCGAGCGGGTGGCGGCTGTTGACGAGGTCGATGAGCCGGCGGCTGTCGACATGGGTGTAGATTTGGGTGGTGGCGATGTCGGCATGGCCGAGCAGCATCTGGAGGGCTCGAAGATCGGCTCCACCTTCGAGCAGATGGGTGGCGAAGGCGTGGCGAAGGACGTGGGGGCCGACCCGCTCCGGAGGGACCCCGGCCGCGGCGGCGAGCGCCTTCAGGAGCTGGTGGAGGCGGACGCGGCTGAGGTGGCTCTTGCCCGACGGGAAGAGCCAGAGGCTGTCCTTCGGGACCAGGGCCGCCCATTCGGCAACGGCGGCCCGGGCCCGGTCGGAGATTGGAACGAGCCTTTCCCGGCCGCCCTTGCCCTTGAGGATGAGAAAGGGCCTGTCCGGATGGACGGCATGACGGGGAAGCGAAACCAATTCGGTGGCGCGCATTCCCGAGCCGTAGAGCAGCTCGACGAGCGCGGTCAGGCGCAGCGCCGCAACGCCCGGCTCGTCGCGCCGGCGGCGATCGAGCTCGGCGAAGAGCGCGCCGACGGCCCGGTGGTCGAGGATCTTGGGCAAGGGCCGGCCGCCGGCGGGGCGCGGCAGTGCGGCGGAAGGGTCGTCGACGCGAAGGCCCTCGTCGTGAAGGAAGCCGTAGAAACGGCGAAGCGCTGCCGCCTTGCGCGCCACGGTGGTCCGCTTGAGCGGAAGCCAGGCTTCGGAGAGGCCCTTCAGGGCTTCGGGCGCGGCGCTCGAGAGCCTGCCGCCGAGCAGCTCGGAGGCGCCGCGCAGGTCGCGCTCGTAGGCCAAACGGGTATTGAGGGCGGCGCCGGCCTCCGCGGCGAGCATCTCGAGGAAGGCGGCGATCAGCTGCCCGTCCTCGCGAACCGCGCTCACAGCCGGGTCATCGCCTCGGCCGCGATCATCCGGGCCTCATATTCGAGGCCGACCTCCCTCAGCGCCCGGACGATATGGTAGAGATGCTCGGGCGGGACCCCGTGCCAGCTCGGGGTCTGCATCCCGATCCCGGCGAGAAGAGCGACGGTGCCCGGCTGCCCGGCCTTGCCCGCCGCCGTGATGATGGTCGCCCAACGGCTGCGGGGCGCGGGGCTGACCCCGTAGGGAATCGGATCGTCGAGGCGGCCGAGGCCGGCGAGGGCGGCGACCAGCATCCTGCCGCGATGGCTTCCGGCGCTGTCGGTGAACGATTCGACCCGGTCGGCGCTCAAGTCGACCACCGGGCGCGGCGCTCCGACCGCCAGGATCGACCAGGCCCGATGGCCGTCGTCGCCATCGAGGCCGTCGGCGATACCGCCCCAGCGGGCGGCGAAGCGGTCGAAGCCCGCCGTCATCATCGAGGCGAGCAAATCGTCGGTCCGGTTGCCGCGGTCCGCCGAAGCCGGGATCCGCGCCGCCGCCGCGGCGGTGAGGATGTAGCGTCCGTAGCGGTCGTCGCCCTCCTCCCAGAGGTTGCGCAAGGCGTCCATGCGGTCGTCGATCGAGCCGCCGACATAGGCCTTGCGCAGCCGGCCGCCGACGCTCGCCTCGATCTCGGACGGATCGGTGCGGTCGGCCAGGAGGCTGTGCAGCTCGACCAAGGAGGCGTTGGAAAAGACGCCGAGCGTCGCCGCCCGTTGGGCCGCCGCGACTCGCTGCTCGAGCGGAATCATCGGCGCCCTCGCCTGCCAGGCCCAGACCGCGGAGCCGGCGCTATTCATCAGCGCGCCGGGAATTTCGAGGCCTGTGGCGCTGGCCAGGCCGAAGCGCCAGCTGCTCAGCGTATCGACCCCCTGCCACTCGATGGTGACGGCGCGGCGGGTGTTGGTCCCCGCCCCGATCACCTTTTCGGCGAGCAAGGTATCGATGCCGCCGCCGGCCCGGCGCCGCGCCTGCTCGATCAATTGGCTGGCGCGCGCGGCGTCGCCCTCCATCGAGGCGCACATCGCGTCGGCGAACGGCCAGACCGGCTGGTCGGAAACCTTTCGGCCCGGACCGACGAGGGGGCACAAAGCCGCGGGATCGGCGGTGGCGAGCGCCGTCTGGACGGCGACGCTGAACATCCTGGGCGTGAATCGGTCGACGTCGATCGACTGAACGAGCATCCGGGCGCCGTCCGCCTCGCCCATGCGCAGAAGCAGCCAGGCACGCTCGGCAACCCAGTCGACCTCGTTGACCTGGCTCGGCGCCGAAGCTTCGGAAAGCAAGGCGCGGCGAAGCAGGATCGACGTCCAGCGCGACGGCAGCGGAGCGCTGAGCCGGCCCATCAGTCCGCTGAGAAAGCGGCCGTTGGCATTGCCGAAGGCGTCGAGGCCGAGCCCCCAATTGCCGGGACGGAGCGGTCCGACGGGGTTGACGGGACGACGAGAGCTTTCGGGAATCTCGATCGGCGGCGGCAGCGCCGGCCGGGCGAGCGCCTCCAGATCCTCGGCCGCGGCATCCTCTATTCCCAGCTCGCCCGGGCTGGGCGGGGCCGGCGAGGGCGCTCGAGGCGGGGCCGGAGAGGGGGGCGACGGGGACGCGGGAGTGGCCGGAGTGGCCGGAGCGTCGGGGCGCGGCGCCTTGGGCGCGGGCGGGGGCGGCTCGCCGAAGCCGGGCGGCAGCAGCGATTCCGGGCCCCCACCGCGTTGGCTATCGCGTTGGCCCATCGCCGGAATGGCGAAGGCCAAAGCCGCGCCACCGGCGAGAAGGAGGAGCTTAGCCCGCAAGGGCTTCATTGGTTACGTCCTGCTCGATCCGCTGGGTCGGGACCTCGGAATCGCGAAAGCCGAGCCAGACCAGCCAGCCCAGGAAGAGGAGAAGGAGGGCGATGAGCAGCTTCGGAACGATGGATGTACGCCGGCGCGGCGGGGGTGAGATACGCATGGCCGGCCTTTTGCCCCACGAGCCGCCCCCCTGTATAGCCCCTGCCGCAATGCCGAACGCGCTTCTCCCGTCCGAACGATCGCTCGATCGGTCAATCGTCCTCGTCGGGCTGATGGGGGTGGGCAAGTCGACGGTGGGCCGGCGGCTGGCGCGGCGGCTCGGCCTTCCTTTCGCCGATTCGGACGAGGAGATCGAGCGCGCCGCCGACCATGAGATAAAGGAGATATTCGACCGCTTCGGCGAGGCGAGCTTCCGCGACGGCGAGCGCCGGGTGCTTCGCCGCCTGATCGCGGGCGAGCGCAAGGTGATCGCGACCGGCGGCGGCGCCTTCATGGACGGCGAGACGAGGGCGTTGATTCTCGAGAGCTGCATCGCCATCTGGCTCGAGGCCGGAGCGGAAACGCTTGCGAAGCGGGTGGTCCGGCGGGGCCACAGGCCGCTTTTGGCCGGCAAGGACCCCCTTCTTCTCCTCCGCGAGCTCGCCGAGGTCCGCAATCCAATCTACGCCCAGGCGCATCTTCGGGTGAGCAGCGGACCGGGGCCCCACGAGCAGATCGTGGAGCGGATCGTGGAAGCGCTGGCGGAGCGATACGGATGAGCCGGGTCGAGGTCGCGCTGGGCGAGCGAAGCTATACCGTCACGATCGAAGGCGGCCTGCTCGACCGGGCGGGCGAGCATTTGGCGCCCTTTGCCCGGCGCGGACGGATCGTCGCGGTTTCGGACGAGAATGTCTGGGCGGCGCAGGGCGCCCGGCTCGTCGCCTCGGGTCTCGAGATCGTGCCTTTGCTCGTTCCCCCCGGCGAAGGGAGCAAGAGCTGGACGCAGCTTCAGGCGCTGACCGAGCGGCTGCTCGATCTCGGGGTGGAGCGGGGCGATTCGATCCTCGCTTTCGGCGGCGGGATGATCGGCGACCTCGCCGGCTTCGCCGCTTCGATCCTGAAGCGGGGTTGTTCCTGCCTACAGATCCCGACGAGCCTGCTCGCGCAGGTGGATTCGTCGGTCGGCGGCAAGACCGCGATCAACGCCGCGGCCGGCAAGAACCTTATCGGCGCCTTTCACCAGCCGGCGGCGGTCCTGATCGATCCGTCGACGCTCGACACGCTGCCGGAGCGGGAGCTTCGCGCCGGCTATGCCGAAGTGGTGAAATACGGCCTGATCGGGGATTTTGGCTTCTTCGAATGGTGCGAGGCGAATGTCGGCGCGCTGCTGGGCGGAGACGAGGCGGCTCGGATACAGGCGATCGAGACCTGCGTGCGCTCCAAGGCGGCGATCGTCGCCGAGGACGAGCTCGAGACGACGGGCCGGCGGGCGCTTCTCAACTTCGGCCATACGTTCGGGCATGCAATCGAGGCGGAGACGGAGTTCGCGCTGCTCCATGGCGAGGCGGTGGCGCTCGGGATGGTCCTGGCCGCTCGCTTCTCCGCCGAACGGGGGCTGTGCCCGGCGGAGGAGGCCGAGCGTGCCGCGGCGAATCTCGGCGCCGCCGGCCTGCAAGTCGCGCTTCGAGGCTTCGAGGCGGAGCGGCTCGTCCGGCGGATGGCGAGCGACAAGAAGGCGAGCGGAGGACGGGTGCCGTTCGTTCTGACCCGGGGGATCGGAAAGGCGTTCGTCGATCGCTCGGTGGAGCTGGGCGAGGTGGAGGCGTTCCTGGGGCGGGAGATGAGGCGCTAGTCCGTCATCCCGGCGCAAGCCTGGACCTCAGGACAAGAAGTCTCGACGGGTCTCCCCGAGGTCCCGGCTTTCGCCGGGATGACGGGAATCACTCCGCCCCCTCCCCCCTCGCCCTCAACGGATTGTCCGGACCGAACATATTCTCCTTCAGCGCGTGGATGTCGCCCGAGGCGGTCTGGCTGTCGAGGCGCCGGCGGTCGCGGTCGCGATATTCCTGCTCGACCCGGTCGACCTCGTCCGAATCGATGCAGAACAAGGCGAGGGCCTCGCGGCCCATCGTCACCGCCGATTCGAACACTTCGCGGATCGTGCATTTGACGTCGAGCGGGGCGAGCTCCATCAGATGGAGGCGGTCGAAGGCCCGGACCAGAACGGCAGCCTGGGGAAAGGCCTCGAGGATCGGCTCGAGCCGGTGCGCCGTCGGGTAGCGACCATCGAGGCAGAAAAGGATCGCCTTGGCGTCGGCGGCGCCGGCGAGCCGGAGCAGGTCGAGCCTCGTGCCGTCGCCATAATAGACCTTCGAGCCGAAATCGCCGCTGATCTCGATCTGGCTGGGCTTGGAATCGATCAAGGTGACACCGATCCCCTTGGCCATCAGCATCTGGGCCACGGTCTGCCCGAAGCGCCCGTAGCCGACGACGATCGCCTGGCTGGGGCCGGAGAGCTCGGGTCCGTCCAGCCCGTCGCCCGAGCGGCGGCTGGAGCGGCGGTCGAGCCAGTCGTTCAGCATCATCAGGAAGGGCGTCGTCGCCATCGAGACGGTGACGATGGCCCCGAACAGACTCGCCGCCTCGGGCTCGACAATCAGGGCGCTCTGGGCGGCGGCGAACAGGACGAAGCCGAACTCGCCGCCCTGGCTGAGCAGGAGCCCGAGCTTGAACGCCTTGCGCGACTTCATCCCGAAAGCCCTGGCCAAGCCGAAGAGGATTGAGGCCTTGAGGGCGATCAGGGCCGCCGCCATGCCGATTACGAAGAAGGGGCGCTCGGCGATCACGCCCAGGTCGAGCATCATCCCGATCGCGACGAAGAACAGGCCGAGCAGGATGGAGCGGAAGGGATCGACGTCCGCCTCAAGCTCGTGCCGGTAGGGCGAATCGGCGAGCATGACCCCGGCGATGAAGGCGCCGAGCGCCGTCGAGAGGTGGAGCGTTTCCATCACAGCGGCGCTCGCGAGGACGATGAACAGGCCCGCGACGACGAACAATTCGCGCTCGCTGATCCGGCCGACGAGCCGGAACAGGGGATTGATCAGGAAGCGGCCGGCGAGGACGAGCCCGGCGATCGCGGCGAGCGTGTAGAGGCCGAGCTGCCAGCCGGGCGGAGTCCCCGGGTCGGCGGGCGCCCGCGACAGAGCGGCGATGATCGTGATCAGAGGAACGATCGAAAGGTCCTGGAAGAGGAGGATCGAGAAGGCGCGCTCGCCGGCGGGCGTATTGATCGAGCCGTCCGCCCGAAGGCTCGGAAGCACCTGAGCGGTCGAGGAGAGCGCGAGCGGGAGCCCGATGGCCAGCGCGGCGGCGAGACTGAAGTCGGCGGCGAAATAGATGAGGGCGGTGAGCGCGAGCCCGCTCACCGCCACCTGGAGAAGCCCGAGGCCGAATATGTCCTGCTTCAGGCGCCACAGCCGGTTCGGGTGAAGCTCGAGGCCGACGAGAAAGAGCAGGAGCACGATTCCGAAATCGGCGACGTGGAGCATCTCCTCGGGCGCGCTGATCAGGCCGAGCCCGTGCGGGCCGACGACCGCTCCGGCGACGAGATAGCCGAGCACGGCGCCGAGGCCGAGGCGGCGGAACAGCATGACGAAGACCAGGGCCGCTCCGAGGATGATGACCCCGTCGCGGAGCAGCAGCGTCGCCGCCTGTGCGCCGGCGCCTTCGACCTCCATCAGCGCCCTTTCGCCTTCGAGGCCGCTTCGGCGGCGGCGTCGAAGGCGAGCAGGATCGAGGCGTGGCGGGCGGGGACCCGGCGGGCCTCGGCGAAGATGTCGAGACCCGGCCAGTCGCCTGGGCGCTCGTTTCGCCCGGCGAGATAGGAGGCCAGCGAATCGCGCGCTGCCTCGATCTCGGCCCCGGTCCGACCGACCGCATGGGCGCCCATCAGCGAGGCCGAGGCCTGGCCGAGCGCGCAGGCCTTAACCTCCTGCCCGAGCGCCGCCACCCTGCCCTCGCCGTCGAGCGCAACGTCCACCGCGACCCGGCTGCCGCAGACGGGCGAGCTTTTCTCGGCGCTCGACTGCGGACTCTCCAGCCGTCCGAGATGGGGGATGGAGGAAGCGAGGCGAAGGATGTCGCGGCTGTAGAGGGCGCTTGGCACGGAGCGGCTATAAATCGAGGCCGGGCCGGGCGCCACTCAAGCGGTTGAATTTTAGTGTTCTTCTTTTGTTCTTGACTTGTAGGGTTTTTCCTACTAGATTGAGGGCTGGTCGAGTCGCGGACTGGCCTTGGCTCTTTGACATTGTCGGAAATGATGCATGACGCAAAAAGGGCGCAGCGTGGCTTTGTCTCGGCGCCCTACGCTCTCCGTCACCCTGAACTTGTTTCAGGGTCCAGTTCTCCATCCGCGCGGCGGCTCGTCGCTGGATGCTGAAACAAGTTCAGCATGACGGCGAGGGGTAAATGGAGGAAGCCTGCGCCAGCTACCCCTCCACCACCTTCGGGTGGTCCCCCTCCCCACGGCTTCGCCGCGGGGAGGATTATCAGGCGCGGCGCCAGCTGGTGCCTTGGGGGCCGTCCTCGAGGAGGATGCCTTGGGCGGCGAGGTCGGCTCGGATCTTGTCGGCCTCGGCGAAGTCGCGGGACTTCTTCGCTTCCGAGCGGCGGTCGATGCGGAGCTGGATATCGGCCGCGCCCAGGACGAAGCCGGTCGCGTCCTCCCTGAGGCTTTGGTCGACCCGGTCGGACGGCGCGGCCTCGGCCGCGCCCTGGAACCACTCGACCGGATCCTGCTGGAGGAGGCCGAGCAGGGCGCCGGCCCGCTTCGTCGCCTCGACGTCGCCGAGACGGGCCAGCTCGCCCAGCCGCGCCAGGGCGAGGGGCGTGTTGAGATCGTCGCTCAGCGCCGCTTCCACCTCGGCGATGTCGCCCTCGCCCCGCTTGGTCGCCGGCGGCAGAAGGCTTCGGTAGAGGCGGTCGAGGGTCGACTTCGACTGGGCGATGAGCTGCGGCGACCATTCGAGCGGCTGCCGGTAATGGGCGGAGAGCAGGGCCAGCCGGAGGGTCTCGCCCTTATGGCCTTCGTCGAGAAGCTCGCCGACCGTGACGACGTTGCCGAGGCTCTTCGACATCTTCTCGCCGCCGGCCATCGAGAGAAAGCCGTTGTGAACCCAGTAGCGGGCGAGCGGAGCGCCGCCGTGGGCGCAGCGGCTCTGGGCGAGCTCGTTCTCGTGATGCGGGAAGATGAGGTCGAGGCCGCCGCCGTGGATGTCGATGGTGGTGCCGAGGTGGCGCTCGATCATCGCCGAGCATTCGATGTGCCAGCCCGGCCGGCCGCGGCCCCAGGGGCTGTCCCAGCCGATCACGGCCTCGTCGGAAGGCTTCCACAGGACGAAGTCGGCCGGGTCCTTCTTGTAGGAGGCGATCTCGACCCTGGCGCCGGCGATCATCGCCTCGCGGTCGCGGCGGCCGAGCGCACCGTAGCCGGGATCGCTGGGCACGTTGAAGAGGACGTGGCCGTCCGCCTCGTAGGCGTGACCGGTCTCGACGAGGCGGGCGATCATCGCCACCATCTCGACTACGCTCTCGGTGGCCTTCGGGGCGAGGTCGGGCGGGCGGACTCCGAGCGCGCCCATGTCGGCGAGGTAGAAATCCTCGTAGCGGCGGGTGACCACCGAAGGATCGACCCCCTCGGCCCGGGCGGCGTCGATGATCTTGTCGTCGACGTCGGTGACGTTGCGTGCATAGACGACCTTGCCCGCGCCGTAGGTGTGCCGGAGCAATGCGACGAGCGCGTCGAAGACCACGGCCGGCCGGGCATTGCCGATATGGGCACGATTGTAGACGGTCGGGCCGCAGACGTAGACGGTCACCCGTTCCGGATCGCCGGGCTCGAAGTCGCGCTTCTCCCGCGCCTTGGTGTCGTGGAGTCGGATCATGAGGCGTTCGCGGTCTCGCTGTCGGTTGCGGGAGGAGCTTGGCGGTAGCGAGGCGCGGCGGGAGCGCCGCGCCTCCACTCGACGAAATCGACGATGGCCCGGCCGCTGGCGTAGAGCAGGGGATATGTGCGCGAATTGGCCATCCACGCCGGCCGCTCGGATTGGGCGCCCCAGATCGTGTCGTAGACGAGGTTGGCGCCGAGATAGAGCAAGGTGGCGAGGATGATGCCCTTGAGCGCTCCGAAGCCGCCGCCGAGAATCCGGTCGACCGGGCCGATCATCGAACGCTTGACCCCGCCGCCGACCCGGCGGGCGACGAGCTTGCCGGCGAGGAAAACGAGCCCGAAGACCAAGGCGAAGGCGAGCACGGCCGCGCCGGATTGGGTACCGACGGGGCCCTCCAGCGCCGTGGTGACCGGCGTGTGGAGAAGCTTGAGGGCGACGATCGCCACGACAATGGCGGCGAGGCTCAGGACTTCGCACACGAAACCCTTCATCGCGCCTCGAACGAGGTTCCAGCCGACGAGCAGGAGGACGATGACATCGAGCGCGGTCATGCTGCGACTGCTAACGGAGGATTAGGGAGAGGGGAAGCGGCCTCGCATCCTCCCCATGCTTTGCATGGGGAGGGGGACCATGCGGAGCATGGTGGAGGGGTAGTTGGCGGAAGCCTGTGCAATTACCCCTCCACCAGGCTTCGCCTGGTCCCCCTCCCCATCTGCGATGGGGAGGCAAGTTAGCGCCCAAGCACATGATCGACGAGATCCTTGAGCGTCTTGAAGCCGCTGAGCCTCATCCCCCCCTCGCCCTTCACCGACGCCGGCACCAGCGCCCGCTCGAAGCCGAGCTTGGCCGCTTCCTTGAGCCTCAGCGGCCCGTGCGCGACGGGACGAAGCTCGCCGGACAAAGCCACCTCCCCGAACGCCACCGCCTCGGGCGGAACCGGCCGTTCGGCCAGCGCCGACACCAAAGCCGCCGCCACCGCCAGATCGGCCGCGGGATCGCTCAGCCGGTAGCCGCCGGCGACGTTGAGATAGACTTCGGCCGTCGAGAAGCTGAGGCCGCAGCGCGCTTCGAGGACGGCCAGGATCATGGCGAGCCGTCCCGAATCCCAGCCGACCACCGCCCGGCGCGGAGTCGCGCCGCTGGCAAGGCGGACGGTGAGCGCCTGAATTTCGACCAGCACCGGCCGGGTGCCTTCGAGCGCCGGAAAGACGACCGCGCCCGACACCGCCTCCCCGCGATGGGTCAGGAAAAGTGCGCTGGGATTGCCCACTTCCTCCAGCCCGCCCTCGGCCATGGCGAAGACTCCGATCTCGTCGGTGCCGCCGAAGCGGTTCTTGGTGGCGCGAAGGATCCTGTATTGGTGGCTTCGCTCGCCCTCGAAGGCGAGCACCGTATCGACCATATGCTCGAGAACGCGAGGGCCGGCGATGGCGCCGTCCTTGGTGACATGGCCGACGAGGACGACGGCGGCGCCCGATTCCTTGGCATAGCGAATGAGCTCGCCGGCCGAGGCGCGGACCTGGCTGACCGTTCCGGGCGCGCCCTCGATCAGGTCGGAATACATGGTCTGGATCGAATCGATGACGACGAGCGCGCAGGGCGGCCCTTCGCCGAGAGTCGTCAATATGTCCCTGACCGAAGTGGCCGCGGCGAGCTGGACCGGAGCGCCGCCGAGGCCGAGGCGGCGGGCGCGAAGCCGGACCTGGTCGGTCGCCTCCTCGCCCGAAATATAGGCGACGGCGAGCCCAGCCTTCGCCATCAGCGCCGCGGCCTGGAGCAGCAGGGTCGATTTGCCGATTCCGGGATCGCCGCCGATCAGGGTGGCGGAGCCGGCGACGAGGCCGCCGCCGACGGCGCGGTCGAATTCGGGGATCCCGGTAGACATGCGCTCGGGCAGAGCGACGTCCCGGTCGAGGCCCACCAGCTCGATCGCACGCCCGCCGCCGCGCAGATTGTGGCGGGCGGAAAACGGCGTGACCGCCGCTCCGGCATCCTCGACCAGGGTGTTCCACTCGGTGCAGTCCGGGCATTGGCCCATCCACCGGTTCTGGACCGAGCCGCAGGCCTGGCAGACGTAGCGCTTCTTGGGTTTGGCCATGGGGGGAGCGTAGCGAGGCTAGGCGCGAAACGGAAGGGGAACGTGAAATCCGTCATCCCAGCGAAGGCCGGGATTCCGGCGGGTGAAGACCTCAGGTGCATTTCACCCGCCGAGGTCCCAGCCTTCGCTGGGACGACGCACTTTTATTCACCCGTTGGGGTCCCAGCCTTCGCTGGGACGACGCGCTTTTCTCGGAACCCCTCCCCCTCCCCGGCATTCACCCCATGCCAGCAATGGAGAGTGTCTTGTTTATCCAGATCCACGCCGACAAAAAGATCGACAGCGACAACGAACGCGACAGCCGACTCGAGGAGCAGATTCGCCAGCGCCTCGCCCGTTTCGAAGGGCGGATTACCGACGTCGAGGTCCATGTCTCGGACGTCAACGGGCCGCGCGGCGGCAATTCGGATCTCAGATGCTCGATCGAGGCCCGGGTCAACGGCATCCCGCCGGTTGCCGCGATCGACGAGGGCGACACGGTCGATCGGGCCGTGATCGGCGCCGCCAAGAAGGTGGTCCGAGCGCTCGACCACCAACTTGGCAAGCTCAACGACCATCGGCGCTGAATTTGGGGACAGTCACTATTTTCCTTGCGCGGGCCGGCGAAGCTCGGCTGAGGAGGCAGGGAAAATAGTGACTGTCCCCTGCTGCCCATGATCCGCGTCGCCAGCTACAATATGAGAAAGGCGATCGGGACCGATCGCCGGCGCCGGCCGGAGCGCACCCTCGAGGTGCTCCGCGAGCTGGACGCCGACGTCATCGCCCTTCAGGAGGCCGACCGTCGGTTCGGTACCCGGGCGAGCGCCATCCCGCTCGACATGATCGACGAGCATAGCGATTATAAGCCCGTCGCGTTCGAGGCCCGCGACGGCAGCCTGGGCTGGCACGGCAACGCCCTGCTGGTTCGAAAGACCGTCGAAGTGCTTCACAAGGAGCTTCTTCACCTGCCCTCGCTCGAGCCGCGCGGAGCGGTGATGGCGGACGTCAGACTGAACGGCGAGTCGCTTCGGGTGATCGGAATGCACCTCGATCTTTCGGGACTGTGGCGGCGCCAGCAGGCCCATTTCATCCTCCACCATCTGCAGACTCGGGAGTCCGAAATGCCGGCGGTGCTGATGGGCGATCTCAACGAATGGAGCATGCGCGGCGGCTGCCTGCGCGATTTCGGCCACCATCTCGCCTTCGCCGATTGTGGGAGGAGCTTCCACGTCCGCCGCCCGGTCGCCCGCCTCGACCGGATCATGGTCACGCCCGGGCTCGGGATCGACGAATGCGGAGTCCACCAGAGCGCCGCGGCTCGGAAGGCGAGCGATCACTATCCGGTGTGGGCGAAGCTGACGCGGCTTTGAGGACGGGCGGAACATCATTCCGGGATGACGGCTATCTGGTCCCCGCATCGACGCTGGAGTTATTGCCCTCTTCCGGCTCGGCTTCCGCTGGCGCCGGCTCCGCCTTCGGCTTCTCGTCCAGGAACAGCCAGTCGCGCGGTTCCAGCTTGTAGAACATGTCCATGACTTCGAACTCGAGTCCGCCGGGCTGGCTGCTCGAGCCGTTCCACAGCGCCACCACTCCGGATTTGAGGACGGGATCGAACATGATCAGCGACCGATAGCCGCGGACTCCGCCGCGATGGGCGACGACCCGGTGGCCGGAATAATCGTATACCCGCCAGCCCAGGCCGTAGGCGGCGGTCCGGACCCGCTCGCGGAACTTGCGCATCCGGCCGAGCTCGCCCGGGGTCCCGACCCGAGCGGTCTGAACGGCTTCGAGGACCCGCGGCGAGAGCACGCCCGGCTTGAGGCCCATCTGCGCCTGCATCCAGATGGCGAGATCCTTGATGGTCGAATTGACCCCGCCCGCCGCCGGCACCCGATAATAAGGTTCGGCGACCTCGACCGGCTTCGAATTCTTACCGCCGACATGGGGGCGCGCCCAGCGCTTCGAGGTGACCAGGGCCTCGCGGGTCATGCTCGCGCCGCTCATTCCGAGCGGACCGAAGAGCCGTTCGCGAACCACGTCGGCATAGCTTTGGCCGGTGACCTTCTCGACGATCTCGGTGGCGGCGTCGTAGGCGACGTTCTGATAGGCCCAGCAGGTGCCGGGCGAGCAGATCGCGTTGAGCTGGTAGAGCGACGCGCGCAGGAAGCGCGGGTCCATCCCGTCCTCGAGCTTGGAATCGTTGGCGTGGCTGAACAGCCCGAGGCGGTGCGAGAGCAGATCGGCGACCGTCGCTTTCTGCTCATTGCCCACCGGAAGGCGAAGCGAGGCCGAATATTTGGCGACGGGCTCGTGGAGCGAGAGCTTGCCCTCGGCGGCGAGCAGGGCGACCATGTCCCCCGCCACGCCCTTGGACAAAGAGGCCCAGCGGAAGACGGTGTCGGTGGTGACCGCCTCGCCGCTTCCCGCGACCGTCTCCCCATAGCCCTTGAGGAAGCGGATCTCGCCATTCTCGACGATCCCGACGGCGAGCCCGATCATTCGGTCGCTCCGCATCAGCGCCTGAAGGCGTTGATCGAGACGCTTATAGTCGGCGACGCTTCCGGGAGCGTTCTGCCGCTCCTCGATATTGGCGAGCTGCTGGTTGGAGATGCCGAGCTCGGGCTGCGCCGGGGCGCCTGCGCCAACGTCGATATGGGTCGCTGCCCAATACAGCAAAAGAAGGAGAAGACCGGCCACGGGCAGGTACAAAAACGGCCGCTTCAGCTTAAACTCTCCTGCCCTGCCCGCGGCGGGGCCGGCGGCGAACCGCCGGCCCGAACCCGTAAGTCCTACCAGATCCTGATACGCTGTTCAGGGGCCAAATAAAGCTTTCCGTCGCGAACGTTGAACGCCTTGTACCAGGGATCGAAATTGCGGACGACGAGCGGCCGGATCTGGCCCGGCGAGTGGCTGTCGACGGTCAGCAGCTGCTGGAGCAAGGCGTCGCGATACTTGGTCCGCCAGACCTGGCCGAAGCCCAGGAAGAAGCGCTGGTCGCCGGTATAGCCGCCGATGACCGGCGCCGGCTTGCCCTTCAGCGATACCTGATAGGCGTCGTAGGCGATGGCGAGGCCGGCGAGGTCGGCGATATTCTCGCCGAGCGTGAGCTGGCCGTTGACCTTCGCTCCGGGAAGCGCCTCGTAGGCGCCGTACTGGGCGACCATCTGGTCGGTGAGCTTCTTGAACTCGGCGATGTCCTTCTCGGTCCACCAGTCGGCGAGATTGCCCTTGGCGTCGAACTTGCGGCCCTGGTCGTCGAAATGGTGGCTGATCTCATGGCCGATGACGGCGCCGATGCCGCCGTAATTGACCGCGTCGTCGGCATTGGGATCGAAGAAGGGCGGCTGAAGGATCGCCGCCGGGAACACGATCTCGTTGAGCAGCGGATTGGCATAGGCGTTCACCGTCTGCGGCGACATGCCCCATTCGGAGCGGTCGATCGGCTGGCCGATCTTCGCGATGTTGCGGCGATATTCGAACTGGTTGGCCCGCATCGCGTTGCCGAGCGAATCGTCGCGGCGAATTTCCAGCGCGGAATAATCGCGCCACTTGTCCGGATAGCCGATCTTGGGCGTGAAGGCGGCAAGCTTGACCCGGGCCTTGGCCTTGGTTTCGGGCGCCATCCAGGTCAGGCCCTGAAGCCTCAGGTCCATCGCCTTGATCAAATTGCGGACGAGCTCGTCGGCCTTCGCCTTGGCTTCGGGCGGGAAGTACCGGGCGACGTAGAGCTGGCCCACGGCCTCGCCCATGCCGCCGCCGACCAGTCCGGAACCGCGCTTCCAGCGCTCGCGAAGCTGCGGGGTGCCCGAGAGCACCTTGCCGTTGAAGGCGAAATTCTCGTCGACGATCGCCTTGGTCAGGAACGGCGCCGAAGCGGAGATCGACCGGAAGGCGAGATAGTCCTTCCAGGTCTCGATCGGCTCGGAGGCGACCAGCTTGGCGGCGCCGGTGAGAGCGCTCGGCTGGGCGACGACGACCCCGTCGATCGATCCCAGGCCGGCCGCCGTCAGATAGGCGTTCCAGTCGAAGCCGGGCATCTTGGTGGAGAGCTCGGCCTTGCTCATCGGATTGTAGAGCTTCTCGATCTGGCGGCTCTCGACCCGGGTCCAGTGCGCCTGCGCGATCTTGGTCTCGAGGGCGAGAATGCGGCCGGCGCGGCCTTCGGGATCGGCGATTCCGGCGAGCCGAAGCATGTTGGCGATGTGGGTTTGGTATTTGGCCTTGGCGTCGACGAACTTGGGGTTCGAGGCATCCGTATAATAATCGCGATCGGGAAGGCCGAGGCCGCCCTGGCCGACATAGACGGTATATTTGCTGTTGTCCTTGAGGTCCTGGTCGACCTGGACTCCGATGGGCGTGCGGACCCCGGTCTGGCCGAGCTCGCCGAAGGCGCGGGCGAGATCGGACGGGGTCCGGATGGCGGCGATCCGGTCGAGGCCAGGCTTGAGCGGAGCGACGCCCTTCGCCTCGACCGCGGCTTCGTCCATGAAGCTGGCGTAGAAATCGCCGACCTTGCGCTGGACGCTGCCCGCGGGCGCGTTCGCCTTGGCCGCGTCCTCGATGATCGTCCGGGTGCGCTGGGTCGACAGCTCGTCGAGCTCGACGAAGCCGCCCCAGACCGATTTGTCGGCGGGGATTTCGGTGGTCGCGGCCCAGCGGCCGTTGGCGAAGTTGAAGAAATTGTCGCCCGGATTGACCGAGCGATCCATTCCGGCGACGTCATAGCCCCAGGTGCCGAGCTGCGGCTTGCCGGCGACGTGGCCGGGATGGCTGTCGGCCGACCAGGCCGGCGCGGTCGCCGCGGCCAGGCTGAGCGCGGCAACGCCGCAAAGTGCTATGTGCTTGATCATGCTGAGAAATCCCCACCAGAAGTTGGTGGGGGCGGAATAGCGGGCGGTGGCGCGTTTGGGAAGGGGAAAGCGGCCGCGGAGGACTTCGAGCGCCCGCATAAGCAATAAAGGATCAGCTCGGATCACCCCACCCGTTCGCCCTGAGCTTGTCGAAGGGCCTTCCTTCCCGCGCCGACAGGAAAGTGAAGGGCTTCGACAAGCTCAGCCCGAACGGAAATGGGGCGCTCGCCCTCAAACCCGCTCAACCGAGATTCCGGCGATGTAGCGGTCGATCACCTCTTCGAGCAGGGTCAGCGGAACGTTGCCCCCCAGCACCAAAGCGTCGTCGAACTCCCGCAGGTCGAAGAGCCCGCCCAACGCCGCCTTCGCTTTCTCACGCAGCCGGTTCACCTCGCTGTGCCCGACCTTGTAGCCGCAGGCCTGGCCGGGCCAGGCGCAATAGCGGTCGACCTCGCCCTGCACTTCCTCGACGGTGGAGCCGTTGGTCTCGGCGAACCATTGGATCGCCCTGGAGCGGGTCCAGCGCTGGGCGTGGAGGCCGGAATCGACGACCAGCCGGCAGGCGCGGAAGGACAAGGACTGGAGATAGCCGAGCTGGCCCAGTGGATCGCCGTCATAGGCGCCGAGTTCGTCGGCGAGCTGCTCGGCGTAGAGCGCCCAGCCTTCCGAATAAGCGTTGAAGGCGAGCAGGGAGCGAAGCAGCGGCAGCTTGTACGTATATTCGCCCTGCCAGATGTGGCCGGGAATGCCCTCGTGGTAAGTGAGGGTCGCCAGGCTGAAACGCGGCCACATCGAGGTGTCGCGCAGGTTGATATAATAATTGCCCGGGACCGAGCCGTCGATCGTGCCCGCCGCCGCATAGCCGCCCGGCGCCCCTGCCTCGATCTCCACCGGCACGCGCTTGATGACGAGATTGCCTTTGACGAGGGTCGAAAAGGCGCGTGGAAGCCGGGTGCGGATGTCGGCGACCTTGGCGTTGACGAATTCGAGGATCCGGGCGCGCCCCGCGTCGGTGTTCGGGAAGAGTTGCTTCGGATCCTTGCCCAAAGCCGTCATCCGCTCGCCCACCGTTCCACGGGTCAGCCCTTGCCCTCGGAGCAGCGGCTCCATCCGCCCCTGCAGCTCGGCGAGCTGGTCGAGCCCCATCTGGTGGACCTCGGCCGGCGAGAGGCTGCTGGTCGTCGCGGCCCGCAGCGCCCAGGCGTAATAAGCCTCTCCGTCGGGCAACTTCCAGACGCCGGCGCGGCCGTCGGCGCGGGCGCGGTGACGGGCGAGCTCGGCCATCTGCCGGTCCATCGCCGGAGCGATCTTGCCGCGCGCCAGGGCGAGCGCGCGGCTCCGCCAGTCGCCCGCAATCGTCCCCGTCCGCCGCTCCAGCGACGTCACCACGCCCCATTCTTGGACCGGCTGCGCTCGGGCGCTCTTCATCTGCTTCAGGGTCTTGTCGAGCAGGAAGTCGGGCGCGACCACGCCGATGCCGCGGTCGTGGGCAAGCCGATCGGTCTCCCCGTCCAGCGCGTCCGCATAAGCTTCGAGCCGGGCGAGATAGGCGTCCGCGTCGGCGGAGTCGGCGACGGTGTGGCTGCTGTCGAGGAAGTCGGGAATTTCGACGAAGGCGCCGGTATTTTGAGCCACCACGTAGGGCGCGTTTCGATAGGAATAATTCTGGTTCAGGGTGACGACGTCGCCGTAAGGGAAGCGGAAGCCCTCGACGGCCAGTTCGTGCGCCGTCCGGGCGACTCCGAGATGGATCTGCTCGGTGGGATCGAGCCCGGCGCGGTCGATGGCCTGAAGGCGCCGGAGCCGGTCGGCGGCCGCGCCCGCCAGCCGCGCCCGGCCGTGAAGCGAACGGTCGGCGAGCTTCGACTTCAGTCCCGCCCGAGCCGCCTTGTCGAGGCCGAGCGAGGTCGCATTCTCCGGATATTCGGTGAGTATCTCGTCCGCCATTCGGGTAAGCAGCGGCGCGACGGTTCCGCCCGCAGCCAGGCGCTTCGTCGCGCATCCTGGAAGGAGCGGCAGACTGACGACCGCTGCGGCAGAGCCAAGAAAATGGCGGCGGGTCACTGGCTGCATTCGGCGATCCTTCCGAAAGGAGGCAAAGGCACTGAAGGTCTCATCCGTTCGCCCTGAGCTTGTCGAAGGGCCTTCCTTCTTCCTTCGTTCCTACGAAGAAGAGGGCTTCGACAAGCTCGGCCCGAACGGAGTTGGAACACTTGCTTCAATCTAATCCTCCAGCCGCACCCAGGTCGGGGCGTGGTCGGAGGCTTTTTCGCGGCCGCGATGGCTCTTGTCCACGCCGGCGTCGAGCAGACGGTCCGCGGCTTGGGGCGAGAGCAGGAGGTGGTCGATCCGAAAGCCGGCGTCGCGCTGCCAGGCGCCCGCCGTATAGTCCCAGAAGGTGTAGACGGCGCCGTCCGGATGGCGGGCCCGAATCGCATCCGTCCAGCCGCCGTGGAGGATTCGGCGGAAGGCGGCGCGGCTCTCCGGCTGCATCAGGGCGTCGTGGGCCATCGCCCGGACGGAGAAGACGTCGTCGTGGCTGTCGGTCGGGATGACGTTCCAGTCGCCGGCGAGGACCACCGGCCTTTCCTCGGCGAGCAGGGTCTGCGAATGCTCGCGAAGCCGCTCCATCCAGGCGAGCTTGTAGGCGAATTTCTCGGTTCCGACCGGATTGCCGTTGGGCAGATAGATGGATCCGATCACCACCCCTTTCACCTCCGCCTCGATATAGCGGCTGTGGGTATCGTCGGGATCGCCGGGCAGGCCGGTGCGCCGAAGCTCCGGCGGGCCCGCCTCGACCGGGGTCAGGACGGCGACCCCGTTGAAGCCCTTCTGCCCGTGCCAGACGCCGTCATAGCCAGCGGCCCGGACATCCTCGATCGGGAAGGCCTCGTCGGCGCACTTGATCTCCTGAAGGCAAAGCGCGTCGGGCTTCTCCTCCTGCAGATATTCGACCAGCCGGGGCAGCCGCGCCCGGACGCCGTTGAGGTTGTAGGTGACGATCTTCATGAGGAGGCGGCTTAGCTACACGGCAAGCCCCGCGAAAGCGATAATCCAAAGGCCAACGTATCCCCTTTTGCTTCACATTCTAGTAAAAAAGGGATAATCGAAATCATGCACTTTTTGAGCGCTAACCAAATTCGGCAATTGGTGGATTGCGAGCAGGTCTACGCCGCCTACCGAGCGGCGGAACGCGAATACCGCCAGCGATTCACCGGCGCCATGGCCTGGAAAGGGGTTAGCGGCCGCCAATATCTCTACCGTAAGAAGGCCGACGTCTGGCGAAGCCTCGGGCCCCGCTCGCCCGAGACCGAGCGTAGCTTCGAGCAATTCCGCGCCGGACGTGCAGTTCTCAAGGCGCGCCGCAAGTCGCTGGACTCGGAGATTAGGGCAATGGCCCCGGTGAACAAGGCCATGAAACTGGGTCGAGTGCCCTGGATCGCGGCGCGCATCCTTCGCCGTCTCGAACGCGAGGGGCTGCTTGGGCAAGGCGTTCGAGTTGTGGGAACGCATGCGCTCTACGCCTATGAGCGAATGGGAGGCGTGCATTTCCGCCTGGAAGCCGTCGCCACCCGGGACATCCACCTCCTTCAGGATAGCCGCTTGGGCCTCAGCTTCGTGACTTCCGAGCTGCGCGAGGCCGGGCTAATCGGCCTCCTGCAGGCGATCGACCCGAGCTTTCAGCCGACTGAGGCGGGCAGCTTCCGGGCGGCGAACGATAAGGGCTTCATGGTCGATCTGATCACACCGATGCTTCGCAACCGAGCAACGCACGCCACCCCGCGCAGCGATGTCCCGGGCGACCTGGCGGCGGTGGAAATTGAAGGGCTGACCTGGCTCGAGAACAGCCCCTCGGTAGAGCAAGTGGTTCTCGACGACAGGGGTTACCCGTTGACGATCGTCGCCGCGGACCCGCGCGCCTTTGCAATTCACAAGTCGTGGCTGTCCCGCCGCGACGATCGCGATCCCGCCAAGCGAAGGCGCGATTCCGCTCAAGCTGAGGCTGTCACGACGATGCTGGCCGCGTCGCTGCCGCACCTTCGCTTCGACGATCCCTGTCTAAACGCCTTTCCGGACGACGTCCGTGCGCTGGGGGCGGGACTCGTCGCCGCGGCACGGGAAAGATTGGAGCCCGACCCGTCCTGGGATGAGGAATAGGTGGCCGGAAAAATGTGCCTTGCCGCGGCCGGCCAGAGCGTCGGGCTTTAAATGGCATCGCTCGTCATGCGGATAACGATTCAACCTTAAAGCCGACGCTCTAGACGCTGAAGCTCGATCCGCAGCCGCAACCCGAGGCGGCGTTGGGATTGCGGACCTGGAAGGCCGCTCCGCCAAGGCTCTCGACGTAATCGACCGCTCCGCCCCTTACCAGATCATGGGTCATCGGATCGACGACCAGGGTAACCCCGCCCTCGCCGGCCACCAGATCGTCCGACTCGACCTCGTCGGCGAGGCCGAAACGATAGCTGAAGCCGGCGCAGCCGCCGCCCTCGACGCTGAGACGGAGAATCGCGGGCTTGCCCTGACGCTCCGCGATCGCGGCGACCCGGGCCGCCGCGGCGGGGGTGAGGGCGATTTCGGAGTGGTCGGCCATAAGGGGAAGATAGGGGTTGCGCCGGGTGGCCACAAGCCGATCCTCCGAGTCATTCGCGGGAATGGCGGATCGGACGCTTGTGCCCGCGCCCGCTTTGACGGCATAGGGCGGCCAGCTTTCAAGCACTGGAAGATCCATGAAGACCCGAGTCTACGTCACCTTGAAGAACGGCGTGCTCGATCCGCAGGGCAAGGCCATCCACCACGCGCTCGAAGGGCTGGGCTTCGAGGGCGTCAACGACGTTCGCGCCGGCAAGCTGATCGAGCTCGACCTCGCCGACAGCGTCGGCGACGAAGCGGTCGAGGCGATGTGCCGCAAGCTGCTCGCCAACACCGTCATCGAGAATTTCCGGATCGAGCGCGAGGCGGCCCAGGGACAAGCGGCGTGAAGAGCGCGGTCATCGTCTTTCCCGGCTCCAATTGCGATCGCGACATGGCCGTCGCGCTCGAGCAGGTGACGGGGGAGAAGCCGGCGATGGTCTGGCACCGCGAGACCGCTCTGCCCGAGGGGCTCGATCTCGTCGCCGTCCCGGGCGGCTTCTCCTACGGCGACTATCTTCGTTCCGGGGCGATGGCCGCACGCTCGCCGGTGATGCGCGCCGTCGCTGACGCCGCCGGCCGCGGGGTTGCGGTGCTCGGAATCTGCAACGGCTTCCAGATTCTGACCGAAGCGGGCCTTCTCCCCGGAGCGCTGATGCGCAACGCCAATCTCCACTTCATCTGCCGCGACGTGCCCTTGAAGGTCGAGAACAGCCAGACCGCCTTCACCAGCCGCTACGAGGCGGGCGAGGACATCGTCATCCCGGTCGGCCATCACGACGGCAATTACCAGGCGGACCCGGAGACTCTCGACCGGCTCGAAGGCGAAGGCCGAATCGCCTTTCGCTACGCCGACGCCTGCAACGGCTCGGCGCGCGACATCGCCGGGATCGTCAGCGAGGCCGGCAACGTGCTGGGAATGATGCCGCACCCCGAGCGGATGGTGGAGCCGGCCCACGGCCGCACCGACGGACGGCGCCTTTTCGAGGGGCTGCTGGAGGCGATCGGCTGAAGAGGGCGAGTGCTCGGCCTACGGTCGCTGCCCTGGCCGTTCCTCATGCAGTTCGATCAGCGCGCGCTGCGCCGCGCGAAGCGCGCTTTGATAGCCGCGCCGATCCGCTTCCTCGATCGCTGCGTTGATCAATGCCCGGCCTGAATTCGGGTCTCCGCGCGCGATCAGAATGCGGCCGATCACGATTCGAAGGCTGATCTTTCGCAGGCTCAATCCGTATCGGCTGGCGGTCGCCAGCGCGTCGGCGGCATTTTCGAGTGCCGCCTCGTGATCGCCCATCCTCAGCTTGAGGAGCGCGAGCGCGGCCCGCGCTTCCACCCGGACCCGGTGCATGTCGGTCTCGTCCGCATAAGCGAGCGCCTGGCGGAGATAGATGTTGGCGTCCCTGAGCTTGGCCGCGTCGTGCAGGAGGTCGCGATGCGCGCGCTGAATGCGGCCGTGATAGACGACGTCCATCTGCCTTACCGACTCGGCGACGATGACTGCGAGCTCGACCTCCTCCTGGGCCTTCTGGGAAAGACGGAGCGCGTCGAACACCGACGCCAGGTGGCGGCGGAACAACGCGATCGCCCGCCGTTCGTTGAGCTGGCGCAGGATGAAGATCGCCTTGTTCATGCTGTCCTGCGCCTTCACCAGCTCGCCGCGCACGTGATTGTGGACGGCGCGGTGACCGCGGACGAGGGCGACGGCCAATATATGCTCGTGCGGAAATGTGGGGTCGATCGGATAGCGCGTCGGCGAAGGTTTCAGGGCAAATTTGTCGGTGATCTCGCGGACCGTCCGGATCCCGATCTCGCGTTCGATGTCCCCGATCCTGCTGACGACGGAGTCGCCTTTGCCCCGGTCGATGTCGACGGCGATCTGGTTGAGGTTGATCCGGCGCCAGTTATGGCCGCGGAAGGCGAACTCGACATGGTCCTCATTGATTCGGTGCGCTTCCTCGAACGATCTCCGGGCGGCGTAGAGATCGCCCTGGACCAGCTTCACGACCCCCAGCTCGTTGTGGAGCCAGACGAGCTCGTCGGCGTAGAACGGGCTCGCGCACCCGATCCCCTTGCCCCCCTTCAGCTCTTTGCAGAATTTGGTGAAGGCGAGCAGGATCCGATTGAGGCGTTCGGCATGCTCGGTCAGCGCGCCTTCGCGTCCCTCGAGGAAATAGCGGTCGTGCAAATCCAGGGCGAGGAGGGTCGTCGTCGAGTAAAGGCCGCGAACGACGGACAGCGCCGCGCGCAACGCCGCCGACGCGTGCGGTCCGGTCCGGTCGCCCAATTCGGCCCCGGGGTCGAGCGGCTCGTCCTTGAACGCACCGACCAGATGATCGACCAGCTCGCCGAGCTCGTCGTGCAGCCGCGCTTCGGGAAGGGTGCTGTCGGCCGGCTGCGCGTAATAAAGCGACATGTTGAACGCGGTGGACAGGACCGCTTCCGACAGCGGTACGCCGAACCGCTCGCGCATCTCGGTCAGAAGCGCCCGATGAAGCGCATAGCGATCGAGGCCGGTGCCCGGAAAGCGATCGACCTTGAGCAGCAGCCTCCTGTCATAGAGCTTTGCGATCGTCTCGTTGAAGAGGGTTCGGCGCGCCTCCAGCTCGGTCAGCTTCTTCAGGCGACGCGCGATTCGAGGAGCGTGAAAGAGAACGGCGGCCTCGACCGGCTGGCCGATGAAGGCCAGCACCTGGATGATGTCGAAGGCGAGATCGGCGTCCATCCCGGCCTTGGTGAGCACGCTCTTGTCGAGATAGGCCTCGAAGACCGTGCGCCGGATCGTCGTCAAATCTTCGTGGGTGCGCAAATCGATAATCTCGCGGCGCGCCAGCGGCACGTCGCGGCGCAGGTCCGCGAAGGCTTCGACCACGCTCTTGAGATAGAAAGACGGCATCCGCTTCCCGGATTTTGAGCGGCGCGGGTCGTAGACGTCGTAGGAGGCCGGGTCTCTGCGCTGGATTGCCGCGAAATAGGGCCGTATCCGCTCGGTCCCCAGGATCAGCCACTGGATGTCGCTGTCCGCCGCCTTG
This sequence comes from Allosphingosinicella sp., assembly GCA_035629855.1. Lineage (GTDB taxonomy): Bacteria > Pseudomonadota > Alphaproteobacteria > Sphingomonadales > Sphingomonadaceae > Allosphingosinicella. The sequence goes on along the minus strand of DASQLT010000027.1, from coordinate 66,352 downwards.
TGCACCACTTCGCGCATCAGCTGGTCGAACTCGGCGCTGAGCGGCGAGCCGTTCATCGCGAACAGCCGATCGGCGCCGTTGATCACGATCAACATCTTGCGGCGGGGGCGCAGCCGGAAGGCCTGCTGTTGGGCGAATTGCTCCATGCGCGCCTTCCGGCTTTTCTTCCAGCCGTCGCCCGTGGATTGAAGCTTCCTGATCAGTCTCGCAATGAAGTTCAGCACTGTGTCGGTGTCGAAGCAGAAGCCTGCATTGACGATGACGGCATAGGGCTCCCATCCTTCGCCCTTCGCCGCGTCCAGCCAATTTTCGGCATAGGCCTGGGCGGCGGAGCCCTTGCCGGCACCCGACCCGGCGATCCTGACTTCGAGCGGAGGGCGCTCGGCGACCGGCGATGCGGCAAGCCCGGCGAGCGACTTGCCGAGCACTTCGGCAACCGGGGAGGGCCGGTAGCCGTTGCCGTGAAGCACGCGCCAGGTGTGAAAGACCTTGCCGGGTTCGACCTCGTCGATGCGCGGATCGATCGACCGGAAGGCAAGGGAGGGCGTCTTCCGCTTTTTCTCCTCTTTGAGCACCATCTGCGCGAGGCTCGATACCGACTCGGCCATTCGCGCGGAGGCAGGCAGTACCGCCTTGCGGGACTGGTCCAGCTCATCGTCGAACAGGGTCAGGACCCCGAGCCGATGCAGCATGTCGAGCCGCATGACGGCCTTGGCGGCGTCGGCTTCTTCCTTCGATCCGCCGGGCGCATTCCACAGCAGGAAGGTCGGCGTCACGCGCAAATAGGGATGGTTGCCGACGAAATTCTGCAGGGTCGTGTTGATCTCGGTTTCGTTCATGCCGATCCCGACGAACAGGATCGGATTGCCGGCAAACAGAATTCTCAACGCATGCTCGAACGGCAGGCGGGTAAGATCGCTGCGGCGATACAGCCGGTCATAGTCGCGATAGCTGATGATCATCGACTTCGGATGGTCGGCACGGCCGTGCAGATGGAAGACATGATAGTCGATCTCGCTCGACCGCACGGCAAACTCGATGAGCCTGTCGGTCCGTTCGCGATTGAACACGTCGCTGACGATGGTCCGGCCGTCCGCCAGGGTTGCGCGGAGCTGGTGGGTATCCCGATCCTCCTCGAGTTGGGCCTCTTCCTTGAGGATATCGATCGCGGTCTTCCCGTCCGGAACCGGCGAAGCCGGGTTCTGAAGGGCGAGCGCCAGCTCCAGCTCGAGATCGTAATTGAGAGTTGCGAAGCGGTTGATTCCGAGTTCGTGAATGAGCCGGCACACGGTGCCGCCGTTCTTCGCGGTGGCCCGCGTCCGCTGGAGAAAATGGGCCTTGGCGATAATCTCGTTCTCGCGCTCTTCGCACGGCGCGCCTTCCCGCTCCTCGAAAACGTCGACCAACTCGCCCAGGATGCTGAACGCTACGCGTTTGTCGAAGCCGTCCACGAGGTTGCGCACCGTTGCCCCCAGTGTCTGGAGCCTCGCCTGGATTGCGGCCAGTTCGGCCTGGTGCGGAACGGCGCTCAGGCCGACCAGCGGCGCAAGCCGTCGCGCCACCTCGTCCAGCTGGTCGGAGGCGTTCTTTCCTGCGGGAGCCGCCCGCTTGCGGAACTGCTCGAAGACGGTTTGAAGATCCGGGTATTTGTAGCTCGCCGGATCGTCGAGGCCGATCAAATCGCGGCAGGTCTCGAAACATTGGCGGACGAAAGAGGGCCAGTCCGGGTGGCCGAGATCCTCGGTCGTGAATGAGCCGGTGAAGGCAATCATTCGCCCGGAGCGAAGATGGTGCACGAATTCAGTCTTTGTGCGCTCTTTGAGCTTCTCCCCATCGAAGAAGTGGCGCTTGATGAAAGTCGGCCGGCCGATCTTGCGTTCCATTGTGCCCCCCAAACCGCATATACTGCACGATACGGGGGCGTACACCAACCATTAACTCCCCAGTTCTTCACAAGACCGGCTTGGCTACGAGCTTGTCCTTGGCGAAAGTGGCCATCCTGCAATAAGATAGGGAGCGGAGCGTCGATGTCCGCGCGCGCCGGATGATCGCGTGCCCGCGGTCACCGTCGCCCAGGACAGCAAAAAGCCGCCCCCTCGCGGGAGCGGCCTTCGCCTTTGTCGTCGAAGCGCTCGCTCAGGCGATCGGCGCGGCCGCCACCAGCAAGTCCTGCATCGCGGGGAAGCTGGCGAATTCGGCATCGTCGAGATGCGAGCCGCCGGTGCCGCCGATGAAGGCGGACACGATCGCCTCGCCGCCGGCCATCGACGCCGAGGCCCCGCCGCCGGCCGCGCCGGTGACCGTGACGAACACGGTGGCGGTGTCTTGCGAGCCCCAGCCGTCGGTGACGAGGTAGGTGAAGCTGTCGATCTTGGTCTCGCCCGGCGCCAGGTCGATGCCCGCCGCCGAATAGGTCAGGGTGCGGCTGGAGGCGTTGAACGACACCAGGCCGTCGGTGCCGTTGGTGCCGACCGAGACGATCCGGCGGCTGCCGATTCCGCTGTCCGGGTCGATTTCGTTCGAGATGAGGCTGGTCCACAGATTTCCGGTGGTCGCGCCCTCGCCGATCGCAATCGAATCGCCGACCGCGACGATCTGATCGTTCTGGCCTTCGATGACCATGCCGATCAGCTTCTTCTCGCCATCGGCGCCGACGACGGTGAAATAGCTCTCCATCTTCTGGTCGGGGAGAAGGCGGTCGAAGCTGTCATGGTCGGCGGCGAAGGAGAGGATTCCGGCCAGGTCGTCGAACTCGATCGTTCCGCCCATGCTCGGCCCTTCGACGCTCTCGATGTCCATGTTGAAATAGGGTTGGAGGATCGACATCATCCCCGCCTTCTCGCCGTCCTCGGCGACGTAGAAGTAGAAGTCCGGGACCTGGGTGATACCGCCGATCTTGAGCGTCGCCGTGGCGGTCGAGGCGGCGCCGGAGGAGTCGGTCACGCTATAGGTGAAGGTGTCCGTGGCGGTCTCGCCGGTTTTCAGGTGCGAGAAGATCGCGCCGGAATCGTAGAGGATCCTGCCGGCCGCGTCGATCGTGACGGCCGCGCCCCTGGCGGTGACCGCCTGGACCGAGGTCACCTTCAGCGTATCGCCGTCGGCGTCGGTATCGTTGGCGAGGACGAGCGCGGTGAGATCGGACTTGCCGGCATCCTCGGCGAGCGCCAGCAGATCGTCGACGGCGACAGGCGCACGGTTCTGCGAAAGGCCGGTGATCGTCACCGTCGCCGTCGCGGTGGAGGTAAGGCCCTTCGAGTCGGTGATCGTGTAGGTGAAGCCGTCGGTCGCGGTCTCGCCTTGATCGAGGTCGGCAAAGATCGCTCCGGAATCGTAGGTGACCTTGTTGTCCGGGCCGATGCTGACGCTCGCGCCCCGGGCGGACACGGCCTGGACCGCGCTGATGACGAGCGAGTCGCCGTCCGGGTCCTTGTCGTTGGCGAGCAGGATCGAGCCGATCTCGGTCTTGCCCGCGGTCTCGGAGAGGGTGAGCGAGTCGTTCTGGGCGACGGGCGCGGCGTTGGAGGAAAGCAGCTCCTGAAGCTTGAAATTGCCGTTCCTGAACTGGACCCGCTCCATGTCGATCAGGACGTCGGTGCCGTCGGGGGAGCCGGCGCGGAGGTCGCGGACGGTGACGGTGCCGAACAGGCCCGGCTGGAAGCGGTAATCGGCGCGGTTGCCGGAGAGCAGGAGCGTGTCCTGGCCGTTGCCGCCTTCGGTCACGTCGTTGCCGGCGCCGCCGGTGATCAGGTCGGCGCCGTTGCCCCCGAACAGGAAGTCGCTGCCGGCGCCGCCGTCGATCGTGTCGTCGCCATTGCCGCCGAAGATGAGATCGCTCTGGGCGGTGCCCTTGAGCTTGTCGGCCTTGTTGGTGCCGTTCAGTATCGCCATGGTCTTTACTCCTTACAGGCCCTCGATGGGGCGGATCGGATCGGCCCCGCCGACGGGCGGGGCTGAATTGGGGGATGATCAAGGGAGCGAGAAAGCGCTCCTGCGCCGTTCGGATCAGTCGACCTTCGAACGTATACGGTTCACGATCGCTCTCTCCACGAACCGCCGGGGAAACTGGCCGGACGGCGAGAGGGCATTTGCGCCGGCCGTTTTTCGGCCCGATGTCGCGCCGTCAGGAGAAGTGTCTCAATTATGTCCGCGGCGGCTGAGCAGGCGGGTGTAGCGGGCAAGCAGGAAAAGCACCGCCGGCCAGAAGCAGGTGTTCCAGACGTCGTGCCAGTTGCGCTCCCAATGGAGCCGGGCGCCGGCGGCGCGGCTCTCGATCAGGTCCCAGGCCTCGCCGGCCAAGGCCGCGGCGACGACGGCGGCGATCGGCACCCAGCTTCCGAGCGGCCGGCGAAGCCATGCCGCGGCGAGGAGGAAGATGGCGAGGCCGACATAGATGTGAAGCGCGTCCTTCGGGAGGCCGAGCAGCTGGACCAGCGCCACCTTCGCCTGTTGGAAGCCGCTCACGGTTCAGGCCCCGGACCGGAAGGGGGTGAAACCGGTGTCTTCGCCGTTGACACCGACGCCTTCGCGCCGCCTCAGGAAACCGACGACGGCATCGGCAACCGGGATCACGCCCCTCAGCGGAGCCCCCTCGACCGCCTGACCCTCACTCCACTCCATGTCGAAAACGCTAGCGCCGTTCCGTTCGCCGGGAAAGCGCGCTACACGGCGGCGGTGCGCGCCCGTAGCTCAGTTGGATAGAGCACGAGCCTTCTAAGCTTGGGGCCGCAGGTTCGAATCCTGCCGGGCGCGCCAATTCTATGTGCCGGGCTATATCGCGCCCAACCTGCGCCGCGCGCGAGCGCGCGATCGCCAAGAGAACCTTCGATCCGGGATGACTGTCCTGAGAGGCTTCCAGCCATGAGAGTTTTGGAGCCTGACGACGGGTCAGCGCGCCGACCAGCGATAGGTCTTTCGAGCGAAAGAGAAAGCGCTTGCGCCGAGGACTAGGAACACGGCGAGGGCGAGCCAGAGATCGCGGCTGAGCGCCTCCCTAAGATCCGCGGCACCGAGAGACGACCGGAGCGCCTGTGCGAAGGCATTGATCGGAGAAAAGGCCAGAACGTTTTGCAAACCTACCGGAAGCCCACCGGTGGGGATCAGCAAATCTCCGGTGAACAGGCCGACGAAGTACAGCGCGTTCGCTATGACCAAGGCCGTCTGGGTGGATTTCGATCGGGATGCGATCGCCAAGCCGAGCGAGAGCAGGCAGCAGGTCCCGGTCAGGAGGACGAGGCCGCCGACCAGAACGCCTCCAATGCCCAAACCTGCGCCGAAACCGTAGAAAAGGGCAGCCACGGCGCAGAGGACCATCGCACTCGTCAGGATCACTGCAAGTTTCGAGCTTGCCCAGGCCGCGAGGATCAATCCTCGACCGACCGGCCACAGCGACTGCTGGCGGGTAAGCCCGTGTTCGCGAGATGCCACCAGGGGAACGGCGAAGCCCATGAGCGACGAGGACAAAGCGACCATCACTATGAGGCCGGCAACCAGATAGTTGACGCGCCCTTCAACGTCCGGTTCCTCTCCAGCGGGAACCGAGATCTGAAGGATCGCCCGGGCAGGTTCTCCGGCCGCAGCCATGTTCCAGGTCGTCACCGCTCCCTGGAGGATTCCCAGGGCCGCCCTGACCGCCGGGTCCGACCTCTCCCTGACGCTCACCGCGATCCGCATGCTTCCCTTGCCGTCGGCGGTGGCACCGAAATGCCGCGGAATATGGATCAGGAGGGTGCGCTTGCCGAGGGGCTCGCTCCGGGTCGCCTCGATGCGCTTCACGGAAATGATATCCTGCCGGCCCATCACCCCAAGGACGCTTTGGGCGAAGTCCCTGCTCGTCGCCGACCGATCGCGGTCGTCGATGATCAAGGACACCTCGCCCAGGTTCGGATGTGCGAACAGCTGCATGTAGGTCACGAGGATCAACAGCGGAAATGCGAAGGTCCAGAAAACCGCGATCCACGAGCGCCTGAAGGTGCACAGATCCGCCCATATCAGTGCCAGAAACTGGCTGGTCATCGACGGGGTCCACCGGCGAGCACGTCCTTGATGCTCGCGCGCGATACAGAATAAGTCGAGTAAGGCTGAGCGGAGGCGAAAAGACCGAATGCCGCCCCGAATTTCGGGCCGCCCCGCGCGCTCAGGCTTCGGCCCTCGACGATGTTCACGGAATGGAAGTCATCGAGAGCGGCCACGGCGGATCGGCCGGCCTCGAGGTCGATGCCTTCGATCTGGCCTATCCAGCTCCAATCGAGCGTGTCCAGAAGTTCCGCGACCCGGCCCTGCTGCTTCACCCGCCCCGCCTCCAGCACCACGACACGGTCCACCCGATCGAGGTCGCCCTCGAGGTGCGAGCACAGGATCATCGATCGAGCCTGTCCCCACTCTCCGAAGATCAGCGCTCGAAGGGCTGCGGCATAGCGGGCGTCCAACCCGAGCGACGCCTCATCCAGGATTACGAGGTCCGGCCCATGGCCGATCGCCGCATAGATCATCAGCCTTTGGAGTTGCCCGCGGGACAGCGATCCAACCTTCTTCTTCGCAAGTTCGGCAAGGCCCATGGCTTCGAAAATGAAGGGATCCGATCGCCTGAACACGCCGTCCAGCAGGCGAACGGCTTCTGAAACCTTGAGGAGGCGAGGCAAGGGCGCCTGGTTGAGGAGCGCCCCGAGACGTTGTCGGCGAACCGGTTCGAACGAGAGGGTCTGAACGGGCCCGCCGAGCACCTGGCAATCGCCTTTGACGGCCACCAGCCCAAGCACCGCGTCGATCAGGGTGGACTTGCCCGAGCCGTTCGATCCGACAAGCGCGACCTTCTCGCCCTGGCTGACGTGGAAGTCTTCCACGTTCAGCTCGAAGCCTTCGTCCCCCGCTACTCGCAGGTTGCGGATACGGATCGCATCGGGAGGCGTCGCCGCCGGGATCGGCTCCTGCTCCGCCAGGGCGGCGACGAGCCGGGCGAGGTGAGGAGCCGCCGCGGCCTCCCCGCCTCCGGCACCTTCAGGCTTCGCGCGAAGGAGGTGCGCGAAGGCGGCATGTGCGTCCAAATCCTCGGGATCATGAGCCAGCGCCTGTCGGAACGCCTTTTCCGCTCGCTCCGCGGCCAGCAGCGTCCGAACGTGTGCGCCTGCGACATGGCCGGCCACGACGGCCAGGCTTGCGCGATGGCCCGACAAGGCCGCTCGTCGGCCCGGGGGGAGGCCACGGGCCTTGGCTTCCGCGATCCAGGCGTCCGCCGCGGCGATTTGGGCGGGCGATACCTCGTCGCCCCGCACCAGGCGTTCGCGCGCGGCGACAAATGTTGCGATGATTCCAAGGTCGAGCGCTTCCCATCCGGCGCACTGGCCGCCGAGCTTCAGCCCCTCCGCAGCACAGGCGTCGAGACCGTCGAGGTCGCGGTCCATTCGAGCTCGCAACAGCCGAATCTGCAGGCTTCGAAGTCGAGCCGCATCGAAAGGCTGCCTGGGTTTTTCCCAATCGTCGATCGTCGTCCCAAGGCAGGCTTCGATGAGACCGATGGCGTCTTCGGGATCGCGCAACGCCGCGATCGACCGGAAAAGGTCTCGCAGACCCTCACCGCCCGCTCGTGCATGGAGCAACGCAATCAGATCACGGGCTCGGGCGCGCAGGATCCGGCGATCCTCCGGCGTGGGAGCGACGCTCTCGAAATGGATTTCGCTGGTGAACGGAGTCGTGATCAGGCCGCGCAGCGGCGCGCGGGGGCGATCGTCCGAAGCGTCAGGACCCGGGTCGTCGCCAGCAAACCAGTCCGCCAAACCTTCGTCGAGCAGGCGGAGCCCGCTCAGCAGCCCGGCGTGGGCCAGCTCGTGGCGGAGGGTTGCGACGCGGGAGTGCGCCGGTAGGCGGATGAAGGCGCAGGATGGGGAAAACGACTCGGCAAAGGCGAACGGGTGACCCGCGGATCGAGCGTCCACCAACACGATCGGCTCATCCACGGTAAGGCGGTGCGCCACCTCGGCCTGCCCCTCTACCACGCTCGTCGACAAGGTGAGCTCCGCCGCCGGGTCGTCGCACAACAGGAAAGCGCGATCGCCCGCCAGGGCCGGAACGCGACGATCGGCGACCAGGCCTTCGAGGGCGGACAGGCCTGCTCCCCGCCCCACCAACCGCTGGACGATCGTCAGGTCGCGCTCGCAAGAGCTCCAGTCCCCGTCGACTGCGGCGAGCAGCAAGCGCATGACGACGTGCCCGGCATCATAGGGATCGGCCTGGATCTGCCGGTCGAGCCTGGCTCGCGTGGAAGCGCTCGGGGACATCTCAACTTCCGATAATCACGAGCGCCAGCGCCGCCTCGGACACCCCGTCGATATCCAGGGCATGCTCCATCTCCGCTTCGAAGAACGACCCCGAGACGAGCGCCTTCAGGCCGAGCGCGACGGCGAGGAGGCTTATGTTCTGCATCATGTGCCCGGCTTCGATCAGCGCCAGCCGGTAGCCGCGCGGCCCATATTTCTGAACGGACCGCTCGAAGACGCCGGTCAGGATGAGGGTGCAGGGCGCCGCGGCGACGCCTTCGTCCGCCGTTTCCGCGGATCTTACGCCGGTGATCGAGGTGCCGGGCACCACGCGAAGCTCGTGTCGCCTGGCGTCGTAATAAGAAACGGCGGGCGGCAAGCCCTCCACCGCGGCCGACGCAACGTACAATTCGATCGGAAACAGGGCGCCGCCCGAGGGATAGGGACGCATCCACTGTTCCACGGCAGGGGCCGCCGTCGGGTGGACCATTCGATTGGCTCGGACTCCGTGATGCAGCAGGGTGGACAGCTGCGCCGCCGAAATCGAGCCCGCCAGGTCGGCGCGGCGGGTGCTCGCGCGCTTCGCCAGCGCATCCGCAAGACTTGAGTCGAGGTCGAGCGGCTGCGGCCAATCGAGAACCTTGTAACCCTGCACTTCGCGCTGCGATGCCGCTCCGCGCGCGATCGCATTGGGATTTTCCAGATAGTTCCGGATATTGCATGTCACGCCCGCCTGCGTGCGGCGGTGATATTTCGTCTGTTCGTGAAAATGCTCGTGAAGCGCGTCATCATCGAAGACGTGCCGGTTCGTGTAGGGCGCTATCGATGTAGTCAACGCTTCGGACTCGTCCTGGGTGAAGTGATCCAGGGACTTCGTGAACCAAGGGTTTGTCATGGCGTTCATCGAAGAAGCCTTTATGGAAAAGGGTGGGGCTCGCTGTTCAATACGGTGTCGGGATCGAGGCGCCAGAAGCGTGCGTTGGCCTCGAGACGGCGCCGATCGCCCGAAATCAATCCCGCCCCGAAGGTCAGCGGCTGCAATCCCGGAGCCAGCACGCGCACCACTCGAAAACCGAGCAGTCCCACGTCTTCGCTGGTCAGCTCGTACCAGGAGCTCGCAATGCCGCCGGCGGCGAGGCGCGCGGCCAGCTCGCGCGGGCCGGCGATCGGCGGGCCTCTTTGGAGGTCCGTGGAATCGACCGTCTCGGGCGAGGATCGGAACCAACTCATGTCCGCCCACGGACCGGGCTGATGATAGAAGAGCGAATGATCGTGGGGGTTCTTGATCTCATGCTTTTCGGGGAAGGCCTCGGCGCCGTTGCGGGCGCGATGGCACGCGCTCCACCCGTGAAGCGCTTCCACGACCGCTTTCTCCACCGCCGCAGCCAAATCGAGGCGCGCGCAGGCGCCCACCACTCCCACGCCCAGCTCTCGATGTTCGGCGAAGGCGAAAATGTTGAAAACCCCAAATTCGTTCGGGGCGGCGCACAAGGTAATCGGCAGGTCTGAGCTGGCAATCGCTTTTAGGCAGGGTGCGGAAAGCTTGCTTTTTGTCGTATCGTCGAGGTTGAGCTTCGGCGGTGCATATTTGAGAAGCCAGGCGGAGGTGAAACCGTCACGCTCGATCTGCTCGAGCATGCCCGCCAGCATGGCCCGTTCGACGCTGATATGACAGGCGTTGCCGGTCGAGACCGTCTGGCCGAGCACGTCCTCCGGAGGCCAGCCCTGACTGAGATACACCATCTGCGCGGGCGCCCAGATCGGGCTGGCGGTGAGGCAGTCCCTTCCTTCGACCCAGGCACGCGGTTTTTCGGGATCGTATGGGCGGAAAGGAAATACCTCGTCCGCCTGCTGGCCGGGGGTGAAGAGGATACAGTCCGCCAGATTGATCGCCGGGCCGGGCAGCTCCGCTTCGCGAGCGATCAGAAAGTCGCCATTGTCATAGATTGACGCCGAGTAGCGCTCCATCGCCTCGCCGACCGTGGACCAGAGCGCCTGCTCGCGGGAGAAGGCCGCTCCCGAGCCCAGCGAGGAATTGTTCCAGTTCGCCGGCTGACGGTTGACGAAATAGGATGCGGCGGGGCCGTCCACGGACGCCACGAAAAGGTCTGGTGTAAAAGGGTCGCCCGCCGCTTCCCGGAGGCGAGTAGCGATTCCGGCTCGCGAGTCCACCACCCGCCGAAGCGTCAGGGGCAGTGAAGGCTGCCGAGCCGGCATCATGCCGCCACCGCTGCCACCGCTGCCACCGGGTAGCTGTAGGCCGGCCGAAGCGGCTTGCGCATGTTCGCCTGGCCGCAAACGGGGCAGCGGGGAACCTTGAGCGCGACCGTGTGCCCGGAAACCCCGGTAAGCAGGTTATGACGTGTCACGTGCGCCGTGTGCAAATCGAATGCGCTGCCGGTGAGGAACCGAACGATCACCGCCGCCGCCGATGCCGCGGCGAATCGCGCCGCAAGCCCGCTGGGGCGGTGGTCCCGCTCGGTGGCCGCCTCGAAGGCTTCGAGGCTGCGTCGTCCGGCGCGGACGCGATGGTACACACATTCGTAACATGCCGTCGCGCGAGGCAGAATCAACGGGCCGATCGAAACGACGTGTCGGTCGAGGACAACGGGCAGAAAGGCCGCATCCGCCTCGACCGCGCGGCGGTTGACCTCCCGAAGCCGGGCATCATCGGGGATGTCCAGGCAGTTGACGATCAAATGGTCGCCATCGACGGGGGCGGCCTCGTCGCTCGTGCAGGCCACGCCTGCTTCTTCGAGCAGAGAAGCCAGGGCCGTGTGCAACAGGCCCGAGCCCCAAAGCCGGATTGCGGGAGCGGCGCCGTTGGGGGTCAAGGAGACGTGGCTCAACCAATTGAGGATCGGATCGGTCGAATCGAGCGTGTTTGCCGTCTCGGCTGCAATGATCCGCCGAGTCTTCAGCAGCGCCACCGCCCCGGCGAGCACCTCGTCGCGGACTGCGGGATCCTCGAACCCGACGATGGCCGTCTCGAGAGGAGAGCCATTGCGAATCGCGTCGATGATTTTGCCGATGATGCCTACCCGGTCCAATATGACGAATTCTTCAACCGGGGTGCGCACATAGATGCGCCCTTCGCCGGCGGAGGAAATCTCGACGGACTCGTTCAATGAAAATCGCGTTTCCATCACGGCTATCCCGATAAAGCCTGCGCCCGGCTTCCCGGGCGCAGGAGGTTATCAGCAGCAGCTGGAGCAGCAGCTGCAAGAATCGTCCGGGTTCTCGACTATTATAACCTGCGCCGAGATTCTCGCGAAATCCAGGTCGTCAGCATCGCTGGCATCAAGGATTTCAAAGAGGCTGTTTACGTCTGCCATGTCTACTTTCCTTATAGCGCCGGGATAGGCGCAAACGGGAATAGGCCCCCTTCAAAAGAGTGAGTCAACTTCGACTCCCTCCATTATGGATTATTTCGCGAGGCGATAACTTGCATAGGTCGCGCTCGACTTCTTGATCGATCAACCGATGCTCTTGATCAGGGCTCTGATGCCTTCGACGTACTTTACCAGCGAAGCACGGCCTTCCTCTGTCAACACCACGGTGGTGCGGGGCCTGCGGTTCGCAAAATCCTTTTCCAGCGCCACGTAACCCGCCGCCTCGAGCTTCTTGAGATGCAACGACAGGTTGCCGTCGCTGATTGCCAATCGCTTGCGGAGCAGGGTGAATTCCGCACGGTGCGCGGTACTCAGGAACGCCAGGATCGACAGGCGTACCCGGCCATGAACGATATCGTCGATCTCGTCCGGGAGAGGAGCGGCCATCAGTCGCTGGAGCGGGCGTTGAGAACCAGATAAAAGCCCGGAAGCGCCAGGAACAGCAAACCGGCGGCCGCCACGGCAAGCTGAACGTCGGCCGCGCCCCAGTGCAGCCCGATCGCTAGGAGCCCGGTGCCGATCAGGCCCGCGCCCGCGACATACAGGATTCGGGAATTGGCCGCGGCCGCGGTCGCAAAGAAGGCGACGCCGGAGATTAGAAGCGCCACGCTGGGAATGTCGGCCTGCCTGCTTTTGACCAGGATGGCCAGAAGCACGTAGGCGCTGATGACAAGGCCTGCGGCCCGCCAGATGACCCGGGTCAAATGGTTCCCGTAGGAGGCACCGCCCTCACGGGCGCGGAGGCGCAGCATCCGTTTGATCGCCATGGACGCCGTCCAGCCGAGCGCGATCGCACCCACCCAGATCCAGGGGACGGAAGCGGAATCGCCTCGGAGCAGGGCGGTTCGCGCGAGCCAGCCCGCGCCCGCGAGGACGAGGCCCCACACGATGAACACGGGGCCGGACACGATCGGCAGCGAGCGGCCCTGGTCGGCATAGCCCCTGAGCACTTCCACCTGCTTGCGCAGCTCATCCTGATTGTCGCTATCCATGACTATTCCTGCTCAGCCCTTCGCTCTTTTCCCGGCCGCGCTTCGAGCGACGCTAGAACGGCCGTCTCAAGCTCAATCTGGCGACGGTGCCAAACGGGACCAAACCGAATTCAGACTTGGAGCCACCCACGAAAGCCGTGATGGCAAGCTGCGCTTCTATCTTCTGCCCTACCGTGCGAGTGAGGGCGCCGGTCAATATGCCCCCCCCATCGGCCAGTCCGACAAAAGCCAATCCCGACATCGTGAAGCCATGCCAGAAGCCACTGCTCCTGACATAAAGATAATCCTTCCTGACGGTGCCTCGAAGGACGCTGAGATCATAGGCCAGGTTCGCGATCGCCAGGCCTCGGAAGCCCGTATCCAATGCCGCCCGATGGGTCGCGATCAGGTCCAGGTAAGCGGTCCAACGCTCATCGGACAGCCCTCCTCCCTGGTGGATATATTCGGCCGTGACGGCGAACTCGGCGATGGGTGTCCAGGTGATCCCGACGACGCTGTCCAGCGTCGTGGACCCGCCGCCGCGATCGATGAAGGAGGGGTCGGAGGGGTAGAGATCGCCAGGCACCTCCTCCGCTTCGCCGCCCACCAACCCGCGGTGTCTCCGCATTCGGCGGCCCGGGCCCAGATAGGCGTCGCCATGGAGCTCGATCGCTCCCATCGCGTAGGTGAGCGAGCCGCCAATGCCCGGTCGCTGCCCGGCTGCCTGGCGCACCACCAGGCTTGCGTCCATCTTGCCGATCTGGCCGCTGACGCGCCCTGCCCATTGTCGAGCTTCGATCTCCTCGTCGAGATCGCCGAAGACGTCGTCCGAAGCCACGATTTCGGCGGTGAATTGATCGCCGATATAAGTCGCGGAAATGAGGGGTAGGCCTTGCTGCCGCCCCTCGCGGTCCGTCGGATCCCTGATGTCGGGGCGTGTCCGAAAGAAACCGAGCGGCCTGAACGCCAGACCCGAATCCCAGGAACGTTCCTGCTTGCCGATCGAGAACGACCAACGCTCGCTCAACTTCCGCTGATAGGCGAGTTCCTGAACCCGAATTTTCTTCCGCTCCGGCCAGTGGGCCACGTCTCCGATGGCTTCGCCGCGCAAACGCCAGCTAAATCCTTCGATGTCCCCCTCGACCAGAATGGCGGTCTCGAGCTGGTCGGAGGAGAGCCGGAAGAGATCGTTCGGATTGACGAGGCTGTCGCGCGCATCGAAGCGGGCGGCTTCGATGAAGACGAACCCGCCGAAGGGGATATCCTTTGCCGCCGCCTGCAGCGGGTGAGACAGGCCCAGGCCCAGCCCGACAAATGCGGACAGCCAGAGCCGCATCAAGAACCTACGGAAAGGGACTGCGGCTTGAACAGGCCGACGGGCGTGGCGGCCTTGGCGATGGAGTTGTAAGTGACCGTCGTAGCCTTGGAGCTGTCGACCCCGTCGGTGTAGGTGGTCGCCTTCACCACGCGATATCCCGAGATGTTGGCGATCGGGCCGAAGGTCGCGGTCTTCAGAAGCCGACCGCTCCGTGCCTTGAGCTGGGCCCGGACGGGGTTGCCGGTCGCCCGGTTTACGGCCAGAGCGATCGAGGCGTAGGTGGCCTGCGGCGACTTGGCGCCAAGCGTAAGCATCCAGCAGTCCACCCCGTCTATCGTCTGGCGGGGACTGTCGGCGAAGGCCACGGTGTAATCGTCGGCATACCTCAATCGAGAAACGTCACCAATGCTCGCTTGTCCGCGCAGCAGCTGTAGCGGAGTGAGGCGCAATGCCCGCTTCGTGCGGGGCGCGTACATCCAGTAGCCGGCGGCGGTGGACAGATACTTTTGCCCACGCTGTTCGCCGTCCACCGCCTGCACCAGCGTGCCGACGCCGGCGCGAATGAGAGCGACATAGCTGGAGCCGCCATTGCTCTTCGTACCCTTTCTGGATTCGAGCACCATCCCGATCCGCAGATTGGCCTCGCGTGGCAACCGAAGAGCGTCGACCTTGCCGACGATGGCACCGGGGCTCGGCTCGGCCGCGAGTGCCGGGGCTCCGCTAATGGCAAGCAAGGACGTCAGGACCATGAAGACTCGGGTGTTCATCAGAAAGCTCCCAGGGCGTTGACGATTCGCAGACGCGAGACGCGTCCACTGACAAACCAGGCCGCGGCGGCGGTCAGGATCGTGACGATCAGCGCAATGGCCAGTACCGCGGGCCCGTCCCAGAAGATCCGGAAGGGGTAGCCGACGCTTCTGCCCGGGGGCGGGGGCGCCGTCAGGTCGGCAGCGTTGATCGCCTGACCGACGAGCAGTGCGGCGACCGCGGCGAGGAGCAATCCTGCGCCGCACAATATCAGGCCTTCCAGCAGAAATGCGCGCCGAACCGACGCCGGGCTGATGCCGAGCGAACGCATGATCCCGATCTCGCGGGTTCGCTCGAGCACGCTCGTCAGCACCGTCGTCGCGACGCTGAAGGTGGTTACAACCACGATGAAGCCGGCGAATATGGTGAAGAGGGTGGTATAGAGTCCCACCACCTGATCGTAGGTAGGCGACAATCGGCGCCAGTTACGGGTTTCAAGCCCCGGCACCTCCGCCTCGAAACGACGCGCCGCGGTTTCGGCGTCTGCGCCATCGTCGAGCAGCACGGCGACAGTAGAAACCTTGTCGGTTGCAAGCAGCTCCTTCACCGTGTCCAGCTTGGCTTGCAGAAAATAGAGTTCCGTTTGCGGAACTCCGGTAGACACCAGGCCGACGACCACCATGTCCATCGCGTTGATGGCCCCGGAAACCGTCGTGGTCATCACGGTGACCGATCCGCCTGCCCGGACACCGAGACGACGAGCCAGCTCCGCCCCGAGGAGCACGCCGTCCGACGGCGAAGCCGAGCGAAGCGGCTCCCCGCCGGTGATTCGTTGTCGGGCGCCGAAGGCCGCATTCTCGACGATCGGGTCCACTCCGGTGCCGGCGAACGAAAGCGTCCTGGCACCGTTCGAAACCAGCCCTGAAAATTGCAAACGGGGAACGATCCTGCGCACATTGGGCTGCCGGTCCGCCGCAGTCCCGATGGCGTCCACCTGATCCGGCGTCAGGCCGAACGCCAGCGGCTCGTCCGAATAACCGTCGAATCCCCCCTTTCCCGAAATCTGAAGATGGCCGATGCCGCCCCGGATAGTCGAATATTCGAGACCGATCTTGGTCGCCTTCACATAGCCGGCGAACAGCATCAGGGACAAACCGGCGAGCAGGACCGTGCCCAAAACCAGTGCCGATCTTCGGCCATTGGCCCAGACGTTCCGCCAGGACAGTCGAAACCACATCATTCCGCGATCTTCCCGTCCTCAAGAGTGATCACCCGGTCGGCCGCGGCGAGGCAGTGCGAATCGTGCGTCGAGACGAGGATCGCCAATCCCTCCTCGGCCGCCAGGCGGCGAAAGTCCGCGAGCGCGGCATCGGCATTGACCCGGTCCAGCGAAGCGGTGGGCTCATCGGCCAGGAGAAGCTTGGGCCGGCCGACGAGCGCGCGGGCAAGCGCCACGCGCTGCTGCTGCCCACCGGACAGTTCGGCGGGGCGTCGACCGCCCTCCGCCTCCAATCCCAGCCGCTCCAGTGCCTCCTTTGCCCTGAGCCGCCGGTCTCCGGGGCCGACCCCCGCCGGCACCAGCGCGAGCTCGACATTCTCGAGCGCCGTCAGGCCGGGGATGAGATTGAAGAGTTGGAACACGAAACCGATATGCCCCGACCGAAGTCGATCAAGATCGGCCTCCCGCGCCGCAGACATGTCGAGATCCCCGACCCTTATCTGACCCGAGTCGATCCGGTCGAAACCGGCAACGACGTTGAGCAGGGTGCTTTTGCCGCTCCCCGAAGGCCCGGTGATCGCTGCGAAGATTCCGGCTTCGAGCGAGATCGACACGTCACGGAGCGCTTCGACAACTTCCGCTCCGCGGCGGTGGGTCTTCGTGACATGGCTGACGGTGAGGGCCGTCACGATGAGCTCAATAGGTCAGGTGGATATTGACCACCGCACCGGCGGGGGGCACGTTCACCGCTGCTTGCTCGAACGCGGGTGGGCCGGCCTTACCCTTGGCATCGCGGCTGAAGCCGTAGCCCTCGCTTGGAATGCCTATGGACGTGCGTCCGAGCCGGCCGTCGTTATTTTCATCGTGAAATGCCATCACGGCGTAGCGTCCCGGACGTACGCCGCGGAAGATCACCACGGCACCGCCCCTCTTCGCAACCGTGCGCGCCGATTTCGCGCAACGCTTCATGAAGGTCGATTTGTCGCACAGAGAGACCAGCAGCTGTCCCCTGCCACTCGCGACGTCCAACAGCCGGACGGTAACATTGACTGGAGCAGACGAGGCAGAGGCTGCCAATGGGAGTGCAGCGAGCGCCACTCCGAACGCGAATCGAAACTGGGCCATTTCCTTCTCCTGACTACTTAGTGTTTAAAAGTAACTGAATTGAGGTCAAGGAGGGTGGCGAATTCGTATAATCCAAAATGGACCTTTCGACGATCATCGGGCTGATGGTATCCAGTTATTTGGTATCCAGTTATTGAAGCGCTAATTGGGTCGACGGCCCCTGCGTATTCGTTTTGTCGAAGCCAGGCTTACGAAGGACCGAACAAGCCTATCGATCCGTTATTTAATGAAGCCCGACGCTTTATCGCTAGAGCAGCCTACGCGACTGCGAGTTCTGCCGGCGCTCTTGGTGAGGCCGGCTTCGGATTTGTTACTGGATCTCTTCGTCGCAGGCGAAGGTCGGCCAATATGCGTGTTGAGCGCTTCAATTGCCGCGTAAGTCTCGACGGACGGCGCAATGGATCCAAAAATACGTCCGAGCAAAAACATCCAATCTCGAGGTACGCCGCGACCACATTTTCTGTTGAAGATCGTGACAACAGGATCGGAGGCGCACCATGCCGCGGGCCTGCAAGAAGAAATCGACGCATAACTGGACAGCCACGGCGTCCTGATCGCGGTCGCGGGCGTAATTATCGCTCTTCTTGCGTTCTAAATCCCACCTCACCTCCGGCCGGAGACATGATCTACAGCGATCGCCGTTCAAAGAGGTAGCCGAGAATGTCGTAGCGGGCCCGGCCGCTGTGGAACCACCTGCACAACCTCCCCTTCGAACCTCGCGAACCGTCCGCCGCCATCCGCCGCGCCGCGATCGACTCGGCGGCAAGACTCGCGGGCCAGCCGCAAGAGAGGAAGCGCCCGGAATCCGGATCGGCAATGTCGCTTCGCATATCCGCCGAGGCGTCGCCGGGTTCAGGTCCTTATCGGAGCAGCCACGGCGGGGCCTTGTAGCCGCGAAGCATGTCCTCGGCCGCCGGCCTCTCGCGGACCACGGCCCAGTCCGCGCCGTTGACGAGCACCTCGGGCGCCAGCGGCCGCGAATTGTAGGTGCTTCCCATCGTCGCGGCATAGGCGCCCGCGGTGCGAAGGATCATCAGCTCGCCCGCGCCGATCCGATCTATCCTTCGAGCCCGGGCGAAGGTGTCGCCGGTCTCGCAGACCGGGCCGACGATGTCGGCGATCATATGCTCGCCGCTCGGCACGACCGCGTCGGCGGCGTGCCACGCGTCGTAGAGGCTGGGCCGCATCAGGTCGTTCATCGCCGCGTCGACGATGACGAAAGGCGAGCCCGGGCCCGGCTTGATCCGGATCACCTCGGTCAGCAGCACTCCGGCGTCGCCGACGATGAGTCGTCCCGGCTCGAAGATCAGCCGGGTTTCCCATCCGCTCGTGACTCGGGCGACCATCGCCCCGTAATCGGCGGGCGTCGGCGGCACCGGCGCCCCGGGATCGTAGGCCAGGCCCAGCCCGCCGCCGAGATCGGCCGTGCGGATCTCGTGCCCCGCCGCTCGAAGCTCCCGGATCAGCCCGCCCAGCCGCTCGAACGCCGCCTCGAGCGGTGCGAGGCTGGTGAGCTGGCTCCCGATATGGACGGCGACCCCGCCGAACCGAAGCCCCGGCAGCTCCCGGATCCGGGCGCAGGCGGCGACCGCGTCGGGAAGCGCCACCCCGAACTTGTTGTGGGCGGAGCCCGTCGAGATCTTGGCATGCGATCCGGCGTCGACGTCGGGATTGACTCGAAGCGCCACCTCCGCCTCGAGGCCCAGAGCGAGCGCGACCTCGGACAGCGTCTCGGCCTCCGGAACCGATTCCAGATTGAACTGGCAAAGCCCTCCTTCGAGGGCCAGCGCCATTTCCGCCTCGGTCTTGCCGACCCCGGAGAAGACGATCCTGCCGGGGTCGATCCCGGCGGCCCGGGCGCGCCGGTATTCGCCTCCCGAAACGACGTCGGCGCCGAGCCCTTCGGCGGCGAGCGTTGCGAGCACCGCCGGATTCGGGTTGGCCTTGACCGCATAAGCGATGAGCGGGTCGTCGAGCGGAGCCAGAGCGGATTTCAGGATCCGCACCTGGCTCAGCATCTTCGCGGCCGAATAGACGTAGACCGGAGTCCCCACCTCCCGAGCGATCGTCGGCAGCGGCACGTCCTCGCAATGGACGATTCCGCCCCGCAGCGGGAAAGGGTCCATGGCTACCGCAACTGAAGCCGGATCCCCGCCCGGAACTGGCGCCCGAGCAGGTCGCTGAACGTGCTGTTCGCCGCGAGGCCGGTTTCGGGCAGCAGGATCGGGGTGGCGTTCAGGACGTTGGTGACGTTGAGGAAGAATTCGCCGTCCCCGTCGCCGAGCGCGCTGAACTTCACCGTCGCGTTGAGGTCGAAATATAAGGCCCCCTTGATTCGGTTGTTGTCGTAGGTCGGGAATTGCGTCGTCGAGACGGGGCAGGCGCTCTGGCACTCGATGGCGTTTGCGAGATACTTGCCCTTGCTCACGCCCCGCGCCACGCCGGTGAGCGAATAGGTCGGCGTGTCGTAGGTGGCGCTGAAGCGATAGATCCACTTGGGCGTGCTGGCCTGGCCGCCATTCGCGCCCACCGTGTTGACCGGAATGGTGCCCACGATGCCGGTGTCGCGCAGGTTCTCGATGTAGCGCGTCGCCACGCTCTTGAGCAGGATGCTGCCCTCGGCGAACCGTTTGCGGTAGGCCACGTCGAAGTCGACGCCGCGCACCAGGTGGCTCACGAAGTTGAACGGCTGCGTTCGGATCAGCAGATAGGGATTGTTCGGCTGCGATCGGATCGGATCGTTGGTGATGGCGTCGCAATATTCCTGACGGCCCTCGTCGCAACGGTTGACGGTCTCCTGAGCGCTGAGCGAGTCGATCGCGTCCTGGAGGTCGATCCGGAAGTAATCGACGGACGCGGTGAACCCCGGCAGGAAGCGCGGGGAGAACACCGCCCCGACGTTCCAGGAATCGGCCTTTTCCGGAAGCAGGGCGGGATTGCCGGTCGTGAGTCCCGAATAGCTGAAGAATTGCGGGCCGTTCGCCAGGTCCGGAGTGAAATTCGGATTGCGCACCGAGTCGCTGTTGGCGGTACCCGCCTGGAACAGCTCGTTCAGATTGGGAGCCCGGATGTCGCGCGAGCGCGTCACCCGCAACCTTATGTCCTCGATCGGCGCCCAGGTCGCACCCAGCTTCCACGTGGTGACATAGCCCGAGTTCGAATATTCGGTGGCCCGCACGGCACCGTTGAACTCGAGTCCGAGACCCAGCGGAATCACGGTCTCGAGATAGGCTTCCTTGACATTGTACTTGCCGGTGAACGGCAGATAATTGCCGACCGACCACCGGTTGGTCGTCGTGCCGTTCGCGTTGATGATCGGCTGGAACTCGGCGGGAACGGTGCCGCGGATCTTCTCTTCGCGATATTCGGCGCCGACGGCGACGCTTACATCGCCGGCCCACGTGGCGAACGGCGTCAACGAGAGGTTGGCACCGGCGACGCGCTGCTCGAGCACCTGGTCGCGATAGGGATCGCCGAGCGCGTAATCGATCGCCGCCGGATTGGCGACTCCGATTCCGAGCCGGTTGAGCGGCACGCACGCCGGGTCGTTGTTCGTCGTGCTTGCGTCCAGGTTGACCAGGCACTGGATCGAGCCCGGCGCATAGCCGCCGGCATTGCCCGCCGGAGCGAAGGCGACGCTGGTGGCGTTGGCGAGGGCGGTGAGGTTCTGAATGTTGCGCAACTGCTCGCGAACGTCGGAGCGGCTGTATTGGACATAGACGTCCCACCGCGCGGGCTTGTCGAACGCGTCGAAGGAGCCCTCCGCCCCGACGACGTAGCGCTGCACCTCGCGCTTGTTGTTGATCCCGCGGAACGGCAGGTCGGCCCCCGTCGAGGTGACGCTGATTCCGGTGACTCCGGCGAGCTGCGCCGCACCGAGCGTCTGAAGGGCGAAGGCGTTGCAGGTGATCGGCACGGGGACGGTGGTGCAACCCGTCGTGTTCAGGGTGAAGGAGCCGAGGTTGGGGCCGGCGTTGAAGAACACTTCCTGATGGTTGTACGAACCCTCGGCGAACAGTTCGACGCCGTCCGCGACCTCGAAGCTCGCTCGGCCGAAAAAGCCGTAGCGATCGTCCTTCGGGGTGAGACCGATTCGGCGACCCGAATCGTTGACCTGCCAATCGCCGCCGACGGTGCGGGTCGGCGCGGCGCCGCTGCCCAGCCTCGGCGAGTTCACTCCGCCATATTGGAACGGGATGACCGCGCCGTTCTGGCCGAAATAGCGGCCGCGAAGCGCGTTCGCGACGGTGCCCGTCGAACCGGTGATGAAGCCGCCCGGCGCCTGGTTCGTCTGGCCCGCCCCGCGCCGGAACGTGATGAATTGCGGCGTGCCGCCCACGCCCGCCACGTAATTCGGATCCTGGAAGGCCAGATAGCCCCGATGATTCCACGGGCGATCCTCGGGATCGACCGAGAAGATCCCGTCCTGGTGCGCGATCTCGGCGCTGAAGATGACATGGCCGCGGCCGCCCGCGAAGGCGGTGCCGCCGGCGACGCTGCCCGAATAGTTGAAGTTGTCGCCGACGGTCGTGACGCCGATGTCGCCTTCTATGCGCAGGCCTTCCAGCTTCTTGTTGAGCACGAAGTTGACCACGCCCGCGACCGCGTCCGAGCCGTAGGCGGACGAGGCGCCGCCGGTGACGACCTCGACCCGATCGACCAGGGCCTGCGGAATGTTGTTGATGTCGACCCAGCCGAAGATCGTCGAACCGACCGAGCGGCGGCCGTCGATCAGGATCAGCGTCCGGCCTTCGCCCAGATTGCGCAGGTTCAGGGCGTTGATTCCGGCGGAGCCGTTCGAAATGTTGAGGCGCGAGTTGGCGGGCTTGGTCGAGCCGGCCAGCTGCGGCAGCTGGTTGACGAAGTCGGCGATGTTGTTGGTCGGCGAGGTGTTGTCGATGTCGTCCTTGGTGAGGACGGTGAGCGGCGTCGGCGCCTGGAAGCCGTCGCGAACGACGCGCGTACCGGTGACGACGATGTCCTGGCGATCTTCCTCGGCGACCGTCGGCATTTCGGACGGCGGGGCGGCCTCGACGTCGGCAGAGGAATCCCCGGCCGGGTCGGTCTGCGCCGCGGCAGGACCGGCGATCGCCATCGCGGCCCCGGCGGCTCCGGAAAACAGGAACGTTTTCAACGAATTGCGACGAAACATGTGAAATCCCCCTGAAACCCGCATTTGCTGCGCGATTAGCTGACATTAAGTAGCAACACTCGCCCCACCCGGCATAGTTTCTCTTGCCCCAGCCATAACCTCTCGCCATCCGCCACGCACGATTGCCCCGCCACCGTGGCCCGGGCGCAACAGGAGATGGATCGGCTCCACTCCAGAAAGTTGCGCATGGCGTTCATCGCGAGCCGCCATGGGGCCGCAGGCCCCGAATTTTAAACGCAACGACGCAACGATGTCGTGCCGGTCCCTGAAGCCATTCGGTTTTTGAATGCACCGGAAGATGCCTCATGATTGCGGCTGAGCTGAGCGATAAGCGAGATTTAGCGATTCGGCCGAGTTGCCGCGGCCTCGTTGCGTCGTTGCGTCGTTGCGTTGAAAATTGAAGGTCGCGGCGCCTGCGGCTTCGCGACGGGAGCCGACCATGTCCGACCTTGAAGAAGTGGCGGCGCAGGCGATCGAATGCGGGTTCGCGCTCCACCGCGACCTCGGACCCGGCCTGTTGGAATCCTGCTACGAGATGCTGCTCGCCGCGAGCCTCGTTCGCGCCGGTTTAGCTGTGGAGCGGCAAAAGGTCGTGGATATCGAATATAGAGGAATTTCCGTGCGCGAGGCCTTTCGGGCCGATCTTCTGATCGAGCGGCGCCTGATCGTCGAGGTCAAGGCGGGCGACCGGCTTGCGCCCATACATTCCAGGCAGGTGCTGACCTATCTCAAGCTCCTCGATCTGCCGCTCGGCCTGGTCATGAACTTCGGCGGCGGGACGTTCCGCGAGGGGCTCAGGCGGGTCGCGAACACGCATCGACATTGACTGTTCCGCCTCCGCGGTGAAGCTTCGCGCGCAATGACCGAAGCCGCCCCCTTGTCCCCCGCCCTCCGTCCCGGCTTCGGCCGGGTGGCGCTCTACGTGCTGCTCGGCTTTTCGGCCGGCCTGCCCTTCTACATGTTCTCGACCGTGCTCGCGCTGAGGCTTCAGGCGCATGGCGTGGTGCTGGTGGTGATCGGCTTCTTCGCCTGGGTGCAGCTCCTGCCCACCTTCAAGTTCCTCTGGGCGCCGGTGCTCGACCACTTCGACGTGCCCGGCTTCGCCCGCTTCTGGGGCAAGAGGCGCGGCTGGATCATGCTCTCCCAGCTCGGGATCTTCAGCGCGATGGTGGCGATGGCGCTGACCTCGTCGGATTCCAACCTGGCCGTCACCGCCTTGTTCGCGGTGCTTCTCGCATTCTGGACCACCACGCTCGAGATCGCCGCCGACGCCTGGCGGATCGAGCTCGCTCCGATCCAGGACGAGCAGGGGCCGATCGCCGCCGCCAATCTGTGGGGCTACCGGACCGCCATGGTCGCGGCGGGAAGCGGGGCCCTGCTCGTCGCCGATCCCTCGGGCAACGCCGCGCCCTGGCTGGCCGGGCTCGGGATCGAGGCGGGCTGGACGACCGCTTATCTTCTGATCGCCGCCGCCGCCTTCCTTCCCCTGCCCATCCTCGCGGCGATGGGTCCCGATCCGGCCGGGCGGGGCGGACGCGGGCCGGCCCTGGCGGCGGGCCTCGCCGCCAGCGCCGCGATCCTTCTCGCCATCCTGCTGGTGACCGCCGCGATCGGCTGGCTGGTCCTCGGCGCGGCCGCCGGCGCCGGGATCGACAGCCGGACCAACGTCACCCCTTACGTTCTCGTCGTCTGCATGGTGCCGTTCCTGATCATGGCGGCGGCGATCCCGTGGATCCGCGAGGCGCCGCCGGACGGCGCGATCCGAAGCTCGGCGGCGATCGGGCCCTATGTCGATTTCTTCTGGCGCTACGGCTTCGGCGCCCTGGTGGTGATGGCCTTCGTGTCGATCTACCGGATGGGCGACGTCCTGGCGCTCAACCTGTCCAAGCCGATGATCAAGGGCCTGGGCTATTCGCTCGACCAGATCGGCTATGCCGACAGCCTCGTCGCGCTCGGCTCCAGCATCGTCGGGGTCGGCCTCGGCGGCCTGATGGTCGTCTATTGGCGGATGGGCATCGCCTTGGCGATCGGCGCCGCCTTCGCCGCGTTCGGCAATTTCGGCTTCGTCTGGCTCGCCCACCAGGGCGTCGACGTTCGGATGCTCTACCTCGCAACGGCCGCGGACCAGTTCGGCAACGGCATGGCCGGGACGGTGTTCGTGGTCTACCTCTCGATGCTCGTGAACCCCCGTTTCCCGGGTGCCCAATATGCCTTCCTTTCCGGATTCGCCTTCCTGCTTCCCCGGCTGCTTTCCGGCGCGGGAGGCGCGATCGTGAAGCACCTCGACGACGAAGGCCTTAACGGCTTCGACCTCTTCTTCACTCTGTCCGGGCTGCTCAGCCTGGCGGCGATCCTGTTCCTGCCCTTCCTCGCGCGCCTCGAGCCGAGGCCGGACGACCGATGATCGACCTCGCGTTCGAGCCCGCCGCTGCGGCCGTCGCCGACGGGCGGGTCCCCGGAGCGGCGCTTGGGATCGTCGCCGCCGACGGCCGCCGCTGGGTAAGGCTCGCCGGCATGGCCGCCCTTCTGCCCGGGCCGGAGCCGCTGACCGAGGACCATTGGTTCGACCTCGCTTCGCTGACGAAGGTCATCGCCGCCACGACGATGATCCTCCGACTCGCCGAGTCGGGCCGCCTCGATCTCGACCGGCCGCTGACCGACGCCATCCCGGACCTGCGCCAATATGATCCGGAGGGGGCGCCCGAGCGCCGCCTGACCTTCCGCGACTGCCTCGCCCACCGGAGCTTCCTGCCAGCGGTCGAGCCGATCTACACCTACGGCGGCGATCCCGCCCGGCTTCGCGCCTTCGTGCTCCAGCGCGAGTGGCGCCGCGGCCCGCCCGTTTATTCGGACATCAACTTCATCCTGCTCGGCATCGCCGTCGAGCGGATCACCGGGGCGAAGCTGTCCGACTGGCCGCTCGCCGAGGGCCTGGGCTTCGGCCCGCCACCGGGACCGGCGGTGGCGACCGAAGCCTGCACCTGGCGCGGGCGCATGCTTCGAGGCGAGGTCCATGACGAGAATGCCGCGGCCCTGGGCGGCGCGGCCGGGCACGCCGGCCTGTTCGGCACCGTCGCGGGCGTGCTGGACTTCGCCCGGGGACTGCTCGACGGCAGCGGCGCCTCGCCGGCGATGCTCCGGGCGATCCGGACCCCGGTCCACGCCGACCGGACCTGCGGCTGGGAAAGCCGCTTCGACGGCTGGCACGGCGGCGATAGCTGCTCGGCCGCGACGATCGGCCATACCGGCTTCACCGGAACCGGCCTGTGGGTCGATTTCGACCGCGGCCTGGCCTGGACGCTCCTGACCAACCGGGTCCATCCGACAAGGCACCGGGACAGCGGCATCGCCGAACTCCGCCGAGCCACGGGCGACGCTGTGATCGAGGCGTGGCGCCCGTAAATCCTCCCCGCGATTTTGCGGGGAAGGGGACCGCGCGAAGCGCGGTGGAGGGGTTCTTCGGCCTCAG
Organism: Allosphingosinicella sp.; assembly: GCA_035629855.1. Lineage (GTDB taxonomy): Bacteria > Pseudomonadota > Alphaproteobacteria > Sphingomonadales > Sphingomonadaceae > Allosphingosinicella. The sequence goes on along the minus strand of DASQLT010000027.1, from coordinate 40,710 downwards.
CAAGGCCCCTCCACCATGCTGCGCATGGTCCCCCTCCCCTCCAAAAGCGGGCGAGGAATTTCAAATCATCCAACAATGTCAAAGAGCCCTGCCAGTCCGCGACTCGGCCAGAAGAACAATATAGGAACGTCAAGCGCGGAATTCTCCTACAGAAAGATCCGATCCGGAAGTTGCACCGCGCTTCGTCAACCCCGTCAGTTCGCTTCGGCCACCATCAACAGCGCCGCGTCCATCGCGTCGGTGGCCCGCTCGCCTTCGGGCATATCGTTGGCATAGGCCGAGAACAGCAGGGTCCGCCCGCTCTTCGCGATCATGAAGCCCGACAAGGCCGAGCTGGCGTTGAGGGTCCCGGTCTTGGCGAAGAGGCGCTTCTCCAGGGCCGTGCCTCGAAACCGCCTCGCCAGGGTACCGTCGACCCCGCCGACGGGCAGGGACTCCCGCCAGGCGCTCCCCCAGGGCTGCCCGGAAGTCCAGCGCAGGAAGGCGATCATCGCCCTCGGCGCCACCCGATTGTAGCTCGACATGCCCGACCCGTCGGAGAAATCGTAGCCCGCGCGCGGTACCCCGGCGCGCTCGAGCATGACCCGGACCGCCGCCAGCCCGTCGGCGATCGAGCCGGTGCCGCTCTGGAGGCCGACCCGGCGCAGGAGCAGCTCGGCATGGAGGTTCTGGCTGACCTTGTTGGTGAGGGCGATATCGGCGGCCAGCGGCGGCGGAATGAGGCTTGCGAGCGGCTCGGGGCGGGGCGGACGGGCGGCGGGCGCGCCGTTCCTGACCGCGGGGTCGTCGGCGGGACGGAGCGAGCGATGGCGAATTGCGACCTCGCCGGTCACCCGCACTCCCCGCGCCTCGAGCAGCGCCTTGAAGCGCCACGCGGCATAATGAGCCGGGTCGTCGATCCCTAAGCGAAGGAGCTCCGGCTCGGCGCCGGCCGCGATCGTGCCGGTGAGCCGAATCAACCTGTCTCCCGGCAGCCGGTCGAACGCCAGCGCCGTCGTCCCTCCCGCCGCGACGGTCACCGCCCGGTTGTCGACCTCGTAATAAGGCATCAGCTCGAGCCTCGGCGGCTGGCCCGGAACGCCGGCAAAGGCCCGCACCGGCAGCTCGTTGTCGTCGAGGCTGAGGGCCGAGGTGGCGGTGCCCGAGCGCGTCGGGATGTTGTTCCAGCTCATCCCCGGGCTCCAGCGCTGGTCCGGGAAGAGGCTGTCGTCGCCGACCACGTCGCGGACGATCCGGACCTTGGCCGCGACCGCGTCGGCGAGGGCGGCCAGGCAGTTCCCGACACAATCGCTCCGGCTCGACAGCCGGGCGTCGCCCCGGCCCTCGAGGACGACGTCGGGCACGGCCCCCCTGCCCGTCTCGAGCCGAACCGCCGTTCCGCCGGCGGCATCCGGCGAGTCGACTCCGGGAAGCGCGGCATAAGCGGCGGCGGTGGTGAACATCTTGGTGTTGGAGGCCGGGATGAAGCGCGAGTCCGGGGCGATGGCGACGATCTCCCGCCCGTCCTCGGTCGCGACGACGAGCCCGAAGCGTGTGCCCGGCCCCGCTTCCTTCAGCCTCGCTTCGACGCGCTGCTCGAGGCCGGAGAATTCGGTGGCCGCCGCCGGCGCGACGACGATAGCCAGGCAGAAAATCAGTGCGAGCCGCAAAGCTCCTCTCCCGCTTTTCGCGGGAGAGGAGGGGCCCAAGCGGAGCTTGGGAGGTGAGGGTCTGTATTCAGGACTCAGCAAGACCCTCACCTCCCACCGCTTCGCGGCGGGCCCCTCCTCTCCCGTGAAGAACGGGAAAGGGGAAATTCCCGCCGCAGGATATCGACCCAGCCTAGAGCCAAAGCGCGGCGGGGCAATGCTCCGCGACTCATTCAGAGGGTTGGAGCGGCCATAACCCCGGCGCATGGCCGGGGCTGCGGCGCTTGTCGGGGGAGGATGGCGCCTTCAAAGAGACAGGATGAACTCGTCGACACGCCTTCTTCTCGGGCTTTGGGCGGCCATCCTGACGCTCGCACCGGCCCTTGCCGTCGAGCCCGCGCAACGCGACCCCCTCGCCGCCGCCCTGGCCCTCCCGGTCGCGAGCGAGCTCGTCGGCGCTCGCGATTCCGAGCGCTTCGCCTGGGTCGAGAGCGCGGCGGGACTCCGCAACGTCTGGTTCGCCGAGCGGGGCCGGCCGGCGCGGGCGCTGACCGCCTTCGCCGGCGACGACGGCCGGCAGATTTACGATCTCGCCTTGAGCTCCGACGGCGCCCGCTTGGCCTTCGTTCGCGGCGGCGACCCGGAAGCGCGGGACGAAGCGCTCCCCAATGCCGCCTGGGATTCCGAGCCGCCGCGGCAGCAGGTCTTCGTCGCCGAGACCGCGGGCGGCGAGCCGCTCCTGATCGGCGACGGTCACTCGCCCGTCTTTTCGCGCGACGGAGCCCGGCTCGCCTTTACGAGACGCGGCGAGATCTGGCTTTGGCGGAGCGGCGGCGAGGCCCGCAAGCTGGCCTCGGCCGGAGGCGAGATAAGGCGGCTGCAATGGTCGCCCGACGGGACCCGGCTCCTCTTCGTCAGCCATCGCGGCGACTACAGTTTCGTCGCCCTGCTGGATCCCGTGTCGCCCCGGATCCGCTTCCTCGACCCCGGCCTCGGCTTCTCGGTCGAGCCGGTCTTCTCGCCCGACGGCCGCAAAATCGCCTTCATCCGCCATCTCGACGCTCCGGCCGGGGCGGCCCGGGACAGCGGTCCCTATTGGTCGATACGGATCGTCGACGCCGCCGGCGGAGCCGCGCGCGAGCTTTGGGCCGCGCCGCCGGGCGCCGGCGCGCGTTATTACGAATCGCGGGGCCAGGATCTGTTCTGGAGCGAGGACGGCCAGCTGGTCTTCCCTTGGGAACGCAGCGGCTGGCTCCACCCCTACGCGCTCGATTCGGACAAGGGCGGGACGCCCAGGGACCTCACGCCCGGAGCCTTCGAGGTCGAGATGTTCATGCTCGGCGCCGACGGCCGCTCGCTCGTCTACGCCGGAAATTCGGGCGACCTCGATCGGCGGCACCTCTGGCGGCGGCCTTTGTCCGGGGGAGCGCCCCGGAAAGTCACGAACGGGTCGGGAATCGAGACCGCCCCGGTTTTCGGAGGGACCGCTTTGGCGGCGATCGCCACCGGCGTCGCCCGTCCGGCCTTCCCGGCGCTCGCCGAGGGCGGGCTCGAGCCGTTCAAGCCCGTCGCGGCGGCGACCGGCTTCGTCACGCCCGAGCCGGTGACGTTCCGGGCCGAGGACGGGGTCGAGGTTCGCGGCCAGCTGTTCCGAGCGCGCGGATCGGGGAAGCGCCCGGCGATCGTCTACGTCCACGGCGGGCCGCGCCGGCAGATGCTGCTCGGCTTCCATCCCTCGGGCTATTATTCCAACGCCTACGTCTTCAACCAGCATCTGGCGGCGCAGGGCTATCACGTCCTGGCGGTCAATTATCGGAGCGGCACCGGCTACGGCAACGCCTTCCGCGACTCGCCCGAGATCGCCCGCGGCGGGGCTTCCGAATATCGCGACGTGCTCGCCGCCGGACGCTGGCTCGCCGCGCGCGGCGAGGTCGATGCCGCCCGGATCGGGATCTGGGGCGGGAGCTGGGGCGGCTACCTGGTCGCGCTCGGCCTCGCCCGCGACAGCGCCCTGTTCGCCGCCGGGGTCGATTTTCACGGAGTCCATTCGATGCTCCGGCCGCTGCCGGGCAATCTGTCGCCGGACGCCCAGGCTGAGGCGCGCCGGCTCCAGTGGGAGTCCTCGCCGCTCGGCGCCATCGACCGCTGGCGCTCGCCCGTGCTTCTGATCCACGGCGACGACGACCGCAACGTCGATTTTTCCCAGTCGGTGCTCCTGGCCCGCGAGCTGGCCGCGCGCCGGATCCCCTATCGCGAGCTCGTCTTCCCCAACGAGCGCCATAGCTTTCACCTCCATTCGAACTGGCTGGAGAGCTTTCGGGCCGCCGAGGCATTCTTCGACGAGACCCTCAAGGAGCGGCGCCGATGAAGTGGCTGCGAGGTTTTCTCGCCTCGCTCGCCGCCTTGGCCGCGACCGCCGCCGCGTCGGCGCCGGCGCAGGAGCGGGCCACCTTCATCCGGGGCGCCCGGATCTTCGACGGAACCGGCGCTCCGGCGCGGGTCGGCAACGTGCTGGTCCGGGGCGATCGGATCGTCGCGGCGGGGCCCGGCGCGCGTGCCCCCAAGGGCAGCCGGATCGTCGACGCCCGCGGGCTGACCTTGATCCCCGGCCTCCACGACCTCCATACCCATTTGCGCGCGCCGGGCTTCGACGCTCCGGACGATCTCCCCAAAGCCTGGGCCTCCTATCTCGTGAACGGCGTGACGGCGGTGAACGAATTTTCGGTCTCGGCGGAGATGCTGGCCCCGATCCGGGCGATGACCGCGCCCGGACGGGTTCCGGCGCCGCATCTGCAGCTCGCCGTCCGGCTCGGAGTGCCGGGAGGCCATGGCACCGAATATGGCTGGGGCCGGTCCTTCACCCTCGAGGCGGCGACGCCCCGCGCCGCCCATCAGGCCATGGCCCGGGCCCTTCCCTATCGTCCCGGGGTCATCAAGGTTTTCGCCGACGGCTGGCGCTACGGCCGTTCGGCAAGCCTCAACAGCATGAACCAGCCGACCCTGGCCGCCATCGTCGAGGATGCGCACGCCTCCGGGATCCCCGTTATCACCCACACCGTCACCCTTGAAGGCGCCAAGGTCGCCGCCGCGGCGGGGGTCGACGCGCTCGGACACGGCATCGGCGACTTTCTGGTCGACGACGCCCTGATCGCCCTGATGAAGGCCAACCGCACCGCTTACGTCCCCACCCTCGTCGTCTACGAGCCTCAGGAAGGCCGAGCCTTCCTTCCCGCCGAATGGCGGCGGCTTCGGCCGCCCGAGCGGGCGCGCGAGGAAGCCAGGACTTCTCCCGCCTCACCGCCGGAATCCCCTCGCTGGACGATCATGAAAGAGAATGTGCGTCGGCTGAAGGCGGCCGGAATCCGGATCGGAATCGGAACCGACGCGGGAATAAGCGGAGTCTATCACGGCGCCTCGACCCTTCGCGAGATCGGCTGGCTCGTGAAGCTGGGCTTCACTCCGGCCGAAGCGCTTAACGCCGCGACTCAGGTCAGCGCCGACATCCTTCGCCAAGGCGCCGGCCACGGCCGGATCGCGGCCGGGCAGCGCGCCGACCTCGTTCTGACCGGCGGCCGGCCCGACCAAAATGTCGCCGACCTTCACGATGTCCGCCGGGTCTTCGTCGCCGGGCGCGAGATGCCGCTCGAGCGCCTGGCGCGGCAGCTCGCGGACGATCGGCCCTCCCCCTTGCCGGCGCAGCGGATGACCGGCCCGATCCACAGCGGCGCCGGTCCGGCCGGCCGGACCGACCTCGATACCTTGCCGGTCGAGGGTACCGATCCCGGATTCGATCACAGCCATCTCGACCTCGCGCACGCGCCGGGAGGCCGGCTGCTCCTGATGGCCGGAATGGGCGCGGCGCCGAAGCCCTTCGCGGAGCTGCAGCTGCCGCTGACCCGGGGCGCGGTCGAGCTTGCCGACGCGAGCGGCTTTACCGGGATCGCCTTCGAGGCGCGCGGTGCCGGCGCCTATGCCTTGTGGCTCAACAGCTACGCCCTCCATCCCCGAAGCTGGTTCCGGGCCAGTTTCGAGGCGGGCGAGGCCCGGCGCGAGATAAGGATACCGTTCGCCGCCTTCCAAAGCCCCCTGGCCGAAGCGCGGCTGGACCCTCGGCGCCTGCGCGCCCTTCTCTTCCGGCTGGAAGGCGAGCCCGGCGCCGCCGCCTGGCTCGAGCTCGGCAACATCCACTTCTATCGGTAAAGCCGCGCGTCATCCCAGCGAAGGCTGGGACCCCAGGGGGTGAAGAACACCCGTGCCTTTCACCCGCCGGGGCCCCAGCCTTCGCTGGGGCGACGGATTTCAGGGGCAGGTTCCCGGCGTCGGCCGATGCGGCAGGGCGCGGCCCGCGGCCTTGCCGGTGAGGACGCCTCGGTCGACCGCGGCGACGCCATTGACGAGAACCGTGCGGACGCCCGCGGCGGTCAGAGCCGGCTCCGCGTAAGTGGCCCGAGCGGCGTAAAGCTTCGGATCGAAGACCACCACGTCGGCGAAGGCGCCGGCCTTCAGCCGCCCGCGCCCCTCGAGCCGGAAAGTATCGGCGGCCCGCGTCGAGCTGCGCTCGATGAACTGGCGCAAGGTGAGCACCCGGTCGGCCACGACATATTTGGCATATTTGCGGGCATAGCTGCCGTAGGTTCGCGGATGGCCGGTCGAGGCGTCGGAGCCGGTCATCACCCAGGGCCGGCGCATGAACGCCTTTATGTCGGGCTCGACCTGGTTGAAGGACGCGACCGCCGGGTCGCCCTGCCGAATCACCGCAATGGCGGCGGCGACGGCGTCCTCGGCTCGGGCCTTCGCGATGTCGGCGAGCGTTCGCCCGTTCAATTCTCCCTCGGTGACGAGCAGCGCCGAAGCGCCTCCGCGTCTCCGCAAATTCTCGGTCATGTCGGAGCGCAGGCGTGCCGTGAGGGCCGGATCGTCCAGGCGTTCCAGAAGCTTCGGTCGGCCTCCGTCCTGCGCCCAGAGCGGGACGAGCGAGGCTCCGAGGCTCGTTCCCGACGCGGACCAGGGATATTGATCGGCGGTGACGGCCTGGCCGGCCCGCCGCGCCGCCTCTACCTTGGCGACGATGGCCGGCGCCAAACCGTGGACGTCCACGCCCAGCGCCTTGATATGCGAGATGTGGACCGGCAGCCGGCCCTCCCGCCCGATCGCGATCGCCTCGTCGACCGCGGCGGCGAGGCCGATCGTGTAGGAGGATTCGTCGCGCAGGTGGCTGTCGTAGGTGCCGCCGTGCCGGCCCGCCTCGCGCGCAAGGGCGGCCACCTCCTGCGTCTTCGCGAAGCTCTGTGGGGCGTAGAAGAGCCCGGTCGAGAGCCCCATCGCCCCCTGGCACATGGCGCCTGCGACCAGGCTCCGCATCCGCCCCAGCTCGGCCTCGCTCGGGAGCCGGTTCGAAGCGCCCAGAACCTGCCGGCGGACGGCGCCGAACCCGACATAGGCCGCGTAATTGATCCCCACCGGACGGTCCGCGGCCCCGCCGAGCACCTTGGCGACATCCGTCTCGCCGCCGCCGTCATTGCCGATGAACGCGGTGGTGACGCCCTGCATCAGGAAAGCCGGGATCAGGCGCGTGCGCGGATCGTCCGAGGCGAGATCCTCGCCCATGTGGGTGTGCGGGTCGATGAACCCGGGCGCGACGATCATTCCGCGGGCGTCGATGATCCTCTTCGCCGGGCCAGGAAGCCGGCGGCCGACCGCCAGGATGCGATCGCCGGCGATCGCCACGTCGCCGGTGAAGGGCGCGTCCGAGCCGGTGTAGACGGTGCCGCCCCGGATCAGCAGGTCCACGGGCTCCGGCGGCGCCGCCCCCATGGCAAGGAACGCCAGCATAATGCCTCCCCCGGTTTTCCGGGGGAGGGGGACCGCGCGAGGCGCGGTGGAGGGGTTCTTCGAAGTCAGCAAGGCCCCTCCACCAGGCTTCGCCTGGTCCCCCTCCCCTGCAAAAGCAGGAGAGGATTTAGAGGGTTCACCCTCATTCAATTCCCCCAGAAACCTTGGGCGGGCGGAGAAAGCCAGCCGCCCTCGTCCCTGACGCCCCCTTCCCTGTCCTCCCGGAGCCACAGCGGACCGTCGAGGTCCACGAAGTCGGACAAAGCGGCGACGTGGAAGGCGGGCGCCATCGACAGGGACGAACCGACCATGCAGCCCGTCATCAGGATTAGGCCTCGGGCCCGGGCGGCGTGGGCGAGGTCGAGGGCGGCGGTCAGCCCTCCGGTCTTGTCCAGCTTGACGTTGACCGCCTGGTAGCGAAGCGCGATCCGGTCGAGATCGGCCGCGACATGGATCGCCTCGTCGGCGCAGATCGGCACCGCCGGAACGAAGCCCGCCAGCCAGGAATCCGAGTCGGCGGCCACGGGCTGCTCCACCAGATCGACTTCCGCTTCGAGGAGGATCGGCTGCATGGCCTCCAGCAGCTTCTGGTCCCAGCTTTCGTTCGGGTCGACGATGAGCGCGGCCCTCGGCGCCGCGGCCCGGACGGCGCGGATCCGAGCCTCCGGATCCTCGGCGTCGACCTTGACCTTGAGGAGCGGCGCCTCCGAATGGCGCGACGCGAGCTCGGCCATCGCCTCGGGCGTGTCGATGCCGAGGGTGATGGCGCTGATCAAGGGCCCCGGAGCGGGCGCCCCCATCAGGCTGGCGACGTCCATGCCCGCCCGTTGCGCCTCCAGGTCCCACAAGGCGCAGTCGACGGCATTGCGGGCGGCGCCGGGAGGAAGCAGCGACTGCAGCGCGTCCCGCCCGGCGCCGGCCTCGACCGCTGCCCGGACGCCTTCGATCGCGGCGAGCGAGGACTCGACGCTCTCCCCATAGCGCGGATAGGGCACGCCTTCGCCGCGACCGGCGGTCTCGTCTTCGACGATCGTCACGATGATCACGTCGGCGAAGGTCTTCACCCCGCGCGCGATCCGGAACGGCCGGCTCAGCGCGAAGCGATCGTGTTGGGCGTGCAATGTGCGAGGCATAGAATCTCGATTATGGGGCCGACCCCGAAGGCGATCGGGTCGGTCGTGGGAAGGTCCAGCCTGTCTTCGATCCGGTCGCACAGGCGCCGGGCCTCGTCCGGCTCAAATCCCGTCGTATTGAGGCAGACGCCGACGGCGCGGACGTCCGGACTGGTCAGCCGGGCGGCCTCGAGGTTGCGATGGAGGCATTCGGCCAGGTCCGGAAGCGGCCGTCCGGGAAGGCCGCGCATGTGCTCGCGGCCGGGCCGGTGGCAGAGCACGATCGCCTCGGGCTGGGCGCCGTGGAGAAGGCCCATCGAGACGCCCGCGAAGGACGGATGGAAAAGCGAGCCCTGTCCTTCGATCACATCCCAGCCGTCGTCATGGCGGGCGGGAGCAAGCTGCTCGATCGCCCCGGAGATGAAATCGGCGACCACGGCATCGACCGGCACGCCTTCGCCGGCGATCAGGATCCCGGTCTGGCCGGTCGCCCGGAAATCCGCGCCGACGCCGCGCTCGCGAAGCGCCGCCGTCAGAGCCAGCGAGGCATACATCTTGCCGACCGAACAATCGGTGCCGACCGTGAGGAGGCGATGCCCGGCGCGGGGATAGCCGTTGCCGACGACGAGATCCGCCGGCGGCTCGCGGACGTCGAACAGTCGAAGTCCCCGCTCGCGGGCGAGCGCGACGAGCGCGGGCTCGTCGCGAAGCCTCTGGTGGAGGCCGGCGGCGACGTTCAGGCCGGCGCCGAGGGCGATGGCGGCATCCTCGATGAGGTCGCTTCCGAGCCTTCCGCCGGCGCCGGCGATCCCGAGCACCAAAGTCCGGGCCCCCGCCTCCGCGCCCGCGACCATGTTGAGCCGGGGCAGGCCCAAGGTGAGCGGGCAGTCGTCGTGACGGAATTCGCCCACGCATTCGTCCCGCCGGAACGTGGCCAGGCCGCGCGAGGTCTTGATGCTCATCGCGTCCGCGCAGTGGCCGAGATACAGGAGGTAGGGACCCGGGATCATGAAGCGAGCGTATCGCCCCTCGGCCCGAGCGCCAGCATAGCGAGTGGGCCGCTCGGCATAATCTTCCGTTATGGCGGCTTTGGTGGGCCCTTAATTCCGTCATTCCCGCGAAAGCGGGAATGACGGAAGAGGAGCGCCTATTCGGACCCGAGGACCCGGCCCAGGGTCTTCAGGAACTCCATCGCCAGCGCATTGGGCGGCCGGTTGGTCAAATACATGGCGTGGATGTCGAAGGTCAGCGCCGGCTCGAGCGGTCGGACGGAAAGGCCCGGGGCAAGCGACGCCTGGGCGGTGAAGCTGTCCACGACCGTCATCCCGACGCCCTGACGGACCAGGGCCGAGGCGATGTAGAAGGTCCGGGCTGAGACGATCTCGTCGAGCTCGAGGTCGAGCCGATCCAATTCCTGGGTGAAGAGCTGGCCGATCGGTCCGCTTGCGGCGAGGCTGATGAACGGCCGCCCACGCAATTGCCCCAAGTCGACCCTCGGCGGGGCGTCGGGCATGTCCTGCTCCTGGTACAGGACCACAAGCTCGCCCTTGCCCAGCCAGCGATCGCCGACCGGCGCCGCCGGCGGCACCTGGAAGGCGACCGCGACGTCCGTCTCCCGCTCGTAGAGCTTTCGAAGGAGGTCGTCGTGATGGACGGTCTGAAGGTCGAACTTCACCTTCTCGTGGCTTCGCCGGAACCGCGACACCGCCACCGGGATCGCCTGAAGCGCCAGCGACGGCAGGGCGGAGATCCGAAGCATCCCGCCCTCGCCCCGCTTCAGATGCCGCCCCGCCTCGCGAAGGGCGTGGACCCGATCCTGGATCTCCCGCGCGTCGGTGAAGAGGACATGGGCGTCCTCGGTCGGGACGAGGCCGCCGCTGGTGCGCTGGAAGAGCTGGAAGCCGAGCAGGGATTCGGCATGGCGAAGCATCTTCGAGACGGAAGGCTGCGACACGTTGAGCGCACGCGCCGCGGCGCTGACCGAGCCGTTGACGTAGACGGCGTGGAAAATCTCGATGTGACGCAGGTTCATGACGCGGCGGGCCAGGGCATGAAGCGTTGCTAGAGCAGTTTTGATCAAAGGGGAATCGCGTCGTCGTCCCCACTTTGACCGGGATGGCCGCCTGCCCGCTAGGCCCGCATCGCCCGGCTCAGCCGAGTGCTCTCCGGCAGCGCCGACCGGCCCTCGGGCGCGGCCTGGGCGAGCACCGCCTTGAACGGCTTCGACTGAGGATCGAGCGGCGCGTCGAGGAAGGCGTAGAGCAAGGTCCGCTCGCCCTGAGTCATGTCGCGCACCACCGGCATGTAGCGATAGGCCTCGAACGCCGACGAATCGGTCAGCTTCTTGAGGATCCCGCCATAGGCGTGGACCTGGGCGGGATCGTTCAGCCACAGCCAATTGTCCATGCACGGCGCCATGGCGTTCCACTTGGCGAGCACGTTGTTGAAGACGTTCTCCCAGGTCGGCTCCATCGCGCCGATGTCGGCGTCGGCCGGAAGCGTCCGGACGTAGATGTAGCACGTTGTCTGCGGATCGAGGGTTGCGGGCGCCGCGGCATCGGTCCCGACCGTGAACAGGTAGCAGTCGACCGCCCCGGCCGAGGCCGCGGCGACATCGAACCAGGCGATCCCGTTCGAATCGGTCGACGCCGTGTCGACCGGGGTCACGGCGCCGCTGGCATCGTCGTAGCTGTAGCGGTTGACCTGGATGCCCGGAGTCGTGGCATAGCCCGTGTCGAGCACCTGGATGCCCGTCGAGACCGCGGCATCGCCCTCGTCCATGTAGATATTCTGCTGGGTCATCACCGCGGGTCGAAGCAGCCGGTTCGACGGCGCCACCACCGCCTCGGCCAGATAGACGTTGGCGCCGGAGCGGATCTGGAGCGGCGCGGCCGTGGCGATATCGCATTGCGAGGGATCGAGCGGCAGGGTGACGAGGCCGGACGTGGCGACGTAGGCCTCGCGATCATATTGCGAATAGGGAATGGTGCCGAGCACCTGGACGACGCTGGTCCCGTCCGCCGACATGGCGCAGACCGAAAGCGCGTCGAGCTGCTGCTTGTTGACCTCGGCATCGACCTCCCGAACGCTGTTTCCCAGATCGACCACGAGCGCTCCGTTCGTCACCCGGGTGAAAGCGGTTCCGACCGGCTGCTGGAAGGGCGCGCCCTGGGCGAGCAGGGCACGGTCGCCGGGCTCGCAGGCCGGCTCGCCCTGCCGCCACAGGCCGACGACCCCGACCATCAGGCTCCGCGCCGGATTGGGCTGGAAGCTGTTCGGGATATTGAGCTTGGCGATCAGCGCCTGGGCGTCGATCGAAAGCTGGCCGCCGCCATTGGTCGTGATCGTCGGGTCGTCGTAATAGATCGTGCGATAGGTGTTCCAACGCACCGTCAGCCCGAGCACGTCCGGATCCTCGAGCGCCGTCGCCAGCGCCTGGAGCGCGGGCGAATCGTGGGCGTCGAGCTGAAGCCCCGCGTCCTTGGGAAAGGACGTCTGCCAGATCACCGAGGCGACGCCCGCCTTGACCGTATTGTAGCTGTTGCGGTTGAAATAGACGAAGCGCGACATCACCCGGAAGCTGCGCGGGCAGGCGATCCGATAACCGCCGTCGACTCCGAACCGCATCGAATCGAAGAAGAGCTGAGAGCTGAACGTGCCGTAGGGCTCGGCATCGACCAGCATCCCGAGGAAGTCGGCGGGCGCTCCGACGACCGGATCCGACCAATCGAGGCCGCCCCCCGTGTCCACTCCGCTGATCTGCGCGAGGAAGTTGGAGCGATGGGTGCCGTGTGGGTTCCAATTGGCGGGATCGACGAAGTCGATCGCGCGCTGGCGAAAGTCGGCGACGGAATCGCCGGGCGGCAGCGGGATGCACGCATCCTCGTCGTAAAAGCCGGCGAAGGGCGGCTTCTGGGTCGGGTCCGGTCCGTAATTGTTGGTGACGATCGGGTCCCAGACCATTTCGCCGGAGAAGTAGAGGCGGGGCGTGTCGAGGACGCTCATCAGCAGGCTCCCGAGCCGGGGGTGTAGACGAAACTGGGACCGGCCACGCTCCGGCCGTCGGCCAGGGGGATCTGAAGCGCGGCCATCGCCGCCATTCGAAGCTCGAACATCTGCCTGACCGCGGCTCCGAGCTGGCCCGCCTCGCCGTTCACCGCCCGCTGGAGCGCGTCGACCATCCCGCTGTAGGCGGCGTTGCAGCTGTCCTGCGCGGCCTGGGCCTCGGGCGAATCCTGAGTGAAATCGTGCTGGCCCGGATCGGCAATGGCCGGATAGGCCGCGCTCCAATCGACCCCGAGCGGATCCGGCCCCCATTGATAGCCGGGATCCTGGGCGATCTTGGTCAGCACCTTGTCGTAGAATATCTCGCCGAAGCGGTAATAATGGGCGAGCTCGTTCTGGAAATCGAGCGGATCGTCCTTGGCGCCTTCGCCTTCGGAGACGATCTGGCTGATCGCCTGATGGGCGTCCGCATAATCGCCGACCGCGAACAGCTGACCCGGGAAGAATTGGGCGTCGCTGATCTGGTTTCGGTTCTCCGTCCAGGCGCTGGCGGGAAGGGTCGCGAGATAGGCGTCGACCAGTCCGTAATATTGGCCGATCGTCATCGCCCCGCCGTCGAGCGCCACCGACTGAAGCATCGGGAACGGGGGGACCTCCTCCGGTTCCTCGATCGCCATGCCCTGCGCCATCGCGTCCGGGTTGAACGGGAGAAGGTGGATCGGGAGCGGATCGCCGCCGGGCGGCCCGATATCGCCGAGCGTGCACGGATAGGAGGGCGGCTTGATCTGCGGGCTGCCGCCGAGCGCGTTGATGACGTTGCAGACCAGGCAGAGGTGGATCATCTCCTGGTTGATCACCGCCGTCAGCCGTCCCGCGGCCGGTTCGTTGGTCCCCGGAAGGATCGATAGTTTCGCGTACAGATAGGGCGGAAGCGTGCCGAACTCGATCCCGATCGCCACTTGCAGCATCGCGATCGCGTCGTCGACGCTGCTCGGAGGAGTAGCCTGCAACCGGATCATCGTCAGCCCCCGCTGTTTGGACGCGGCACCATAGCTCGCGACATGGAAACGGGAAGCCGGCCGCCGTCATTATTAGGTCCGTTTCGAAGCAAAGGCCGCTTTCGCCTCACTCTTCCCGCGCTATGTTCGCGCCTTCTCCAGGGGGAGGCAGGAAATGCACGTCGCACGGACTCGGACTTCGCTTCTGATTTTGGCTCTCGCGCTCGTGGGCTGCGAGGCCCCCGGCCCCGGCAACGATGTCGCGGCCGACGCCGACGGCGACAACGCCGCCAGCTACGGCAACGACGTCTACGCCACCTACGGAGTCCACAATCCGCCGGACGCCAGCCCCTGCCAGTCGAAGGACTGCAGCTATGCGGACCAGCCCGGCCGTCCCGCCGATCCGACCTATCCGCCTTACTGGCAGTCGCCCTGGACGATGTACGTCGTCTCCGCCGGCTACGAGACCAACCCGCCGCCCTACCACGGGGCGCCGCCGGCCGGCACCACCTACCAGAAGTCTTCGGGCGCCAGCTATTACGATTCGACCTGGAAGGGGAAGACCGGCGAAGGCGCGATGATGGAATTTTACGACAAACGCTGCCTGCCCATCTTCCCCTTCACCCCGAACGACTTCACCTGCGCCTTCATCTCGTTGGGCGATACCGCTTATTTCCTCACCTATCCGCAGGACCGGCCGAAGGGGATGCCGCCCGTCTGCCTGTTCTCGCCGCTCAACCATCCGCCGCGCCCCGATTTCATCAAGCATCTGCCCTGGTCAAAGGGCGACAGCGACCGGCTCGGCAAGGGCGCCCAGGGCTACAGCTTCTGGATCGACGGCAATCCCGGGCCGACCGGCGGCCAGGTCATGCAGGTCGGCGCAAGCCCGGACGGGACGGCGAAGGGCTGGATCCTGTTCGGCTACGCCTTCGCTCCCGTGAACGGGAAGATGCAGCCCCAGAGCTTCTATTTCTCGGGCTTCCCGCTCGCGCCCCCCGACGCTCCGATCGTCAGCCAGAATTACACGGACTGGAAGCCGACCCAGCCGGATCCGGCCAGGACCTGGGACCTCGTCTCGAAGCTCGATCCGGCCAAGCTCCCCGCCTGCACGGTCATGAACGGACCCACCGATCCCAAGGGCGCTCCGCTCAAGGCCATCGGCAAGCGCCCGCCGACCTGGTTCGACCTGGCCAAGGTCAGGCGCAAGCGAGGCTGATTATCCTCCCCGCGATTTCGCGGGGAGGGAGACCGCCCGAAGGGTGGTGGAGGGGTAGCTGGCGCAGGCCCGCGCTAACTACCCCTCCCCCATGCTTCGCATGGTCCCCCTCCCCGCCGCTTCGCGGCAGGGAGGCAAAAAGACTCAAAAGCCCGCCGCCACCGTTACCCGCGCCACCCTCCCCGGCGACGGAAAGCCGACGGCGTCCTCATACCGCTCCCCCGTCACATTCTTCAGCGCGGCCGTCACTCCGAGCCGGTCCCGCAGCCGCCACCGAATCCCGAGGTCCGCCTCGCCATGTCCGTCCGAACGGACCGGCCCGGTGGGAATCGAGCTGTCGAAATAATCCGAATTGAACCGGACCGCCGCGTTCAGCTCGACCGCCTCCGACGCCTGCCACGCCGCCCGAAGCGAGCCCTGCCAGCGCGGCCGACCCCTCAGGGGCGTCGGGGACTCGAGGTCGAGCCAGCTCAGCGCTCCGTCCAGGCCGAGGGACCGAACCGGCCGCCACCGCCCCTCCAGCTCCACTCCCCGGGCTTCGACCCGGTCGCGGTTGACGGTCGTGAAGGTCGCCGGGTCGAAGTCGATCAGGTCCCTGAACCGATTGTCGAATAAAGCCAGCCGGACGGCGTTGCCGGATCGTCCGATCATCTCGACTCCGGCCTCCAGATTGCGGCTTCGCTCCGGGCGCAGCGCCGGATTGCCGATCAGCGGATGCGCGACCGCATAGAAGCTCGGCAGCTTATACCCCGTCCCCGCCCGAGCGAAGAGGGTCGGGCCGCCCTCCACCGGCCGCCAGGACGCCGCCGCCCGCCCGGTCCATCGGTGCCCGCCGCCGGCGACGTCGTCGTAGCGCGCGGCGAGATTGAAGCCGAAGCCTCCGCCCGGCCGAAGGCTCGCCTCGGCGAAAGCGCTCCGGGTGGTCCGGACAAGATCGAAGCCGACGGGCAGCGGGAAGCCGAAGTCGATCGTCCCGTCGCTTCGTCCGGATTCGCGAAGCCAGGCCGCTCCGGCGACGGCGACGAGCGGCCCTTGCCCCAGCGCCACGTCCGCGATCGCCTCGAAGCGCGTGAAGCGGCTGTCGGCGGCAAGCGCGGGAGTTCCTTGAAGCGCGCCCGGGGCGATGGCCGGAGTGACGCTCCGGTCCTCCTGCCGCGACCAGGAGAGGCTGAGACCGGGTCGGATCCTGGCTCCGGAGGGGCGACGCAGGGACAGACCGGCCGCCATCGTTTCGGCTTCCCCGCGCTCCCGCTCGCGGTTGACGGCGAGCCGCGGCCCGCCGCTGTCCTCGGGGAAGGCCGACCGCCCGGCGCGGCCGTAAAGGCCGATCAGCCGAGCTTCAAAGCCGCCGAACCGGTGCCGGAGCTGACCCACCCCCTGCCGGCGCTCGAGGCTCGACCCCACGGTCAGGCCGCCGCTGTCGTACCAGCTGCCCGAGGCCAGCACGCCGCCGCCGCTCCAGCCCGCCTCGAGGCCGGCGCCGAGGCCGACATCGCCCTCGCTCCCCGCCTGCGCCCGAACCGTCAGGCTTCGCGCGCCCGGCTTGGGCGAGCGCAGACGGATGTTGATCGCCCCGGCCAGTGCGTCCGATCCATGCACCGCCGACGCCGAGTCCCTGGTCACCTCGATCCGCTCGACCAGAGCGGGATCGATCAGGAAGAAGTCGAAGCCGCCGCCGCGGCTGTTGGTCGGGTCGTTGAGCCTGACCCCGTCGAGCAGCACCAAAGTGAAATTGGGCTCGCCGCCGCGGATCGAAACGAAGCTTCGCCCGCCCGCGCCCCCGGTCGAGATGGCGCGCACCCCCGCCACTTCGTCCAGCGCCTCGAGCAGTGAGGCCGGCTGCATCCGCTCGATCTCCTCCGCCTCGACGACGCTGAGCTCCCCGGCAAGTGCCCCTTCCGTGCGCGAGGCGGTGACGACGATGATATCGGACGGCGGCGGCGCGGCGGGCGCGGCCGCCATCGCCAGCAAATATGCGGCTTCGAACAAGAAAACCCCCCCACGCTCTACGAAATCCCACCCTCGCGGTCGGAAGACGCCGCCGCAATCCTCTTTTGCTAGCGTTTCGGGTGAGGCCGGCTTCACCCTCCTCGTGGCCGTGCTTTCCTCTCCTCGTGGCCAGGCACCAATTGGCAACGCTCTTCTGCTAGCCCCGTCGGACAGGGGGTGAAGATCAATGAAATACGGGTTCGCCGACCCCGAAACCGAGACTCGATTCACGATCGAGGAGCGCCGCGCCCGCTTGCCTGCGGTGCGCATCTATGCCGCTTTGGCCGGGGCGGTGATCCTCGCCTACACGATCCTCAACCCCTTCTTCTTCACGCTCGCCGACGAAGCCTGGTTCACGATGCTGGTCGTGCCGACCCTGGTGGTGCTGGCCGCCTATTTCGCCGCGACCTTCTGGTCCGGCTACCCGCGCCATCCGGCGATCGACTTCCTGTGCCTGCTCGTCCTCGGCGGGCTCGTTCTCGCCGACGATTTCGTCCTTTACTCGGAATTCCAGCGCCTCGCGCCCGGCCGCCATTCCGCGATCATCATCAACCCGCTCATCGTCACCGCCTTCGCCGCCTTCGCGATGGTCGGGCACAGGCGATGGTTCCTCGCCTGGCTCGGCTTCCACGCCGCGTTCCACGCCGGGGTGGTGATAGGGTTCGAGACGACCACGGCGGGCCGCCTCTACGGGATCGTCAGCTATGTCTCGGGCGCCGCCGCGATGCTCTTCCTGCACTGGGCGCTGGACCGCGCCCACCGCCATGCCTTCCACCTTCGCGAGGCGCTCGAGCGGGAGCGGGCGAAGACCGAGGCGCTGCTCTACAACGTCCTTCCGCCGACGGTCGCGAAGCGCCTCAGGGAGGGCGAGATCGTCGCCGATTCCTTTGCCGACGCTTCGGTGATCTTCATCGACGTGATCGGCTTCTCCGCCCTCGCCAAGTCGATCTCGCCGGGGCATCTCGTCGATCTTCTCAACGCCTTCTTCTCGCTGGCCGACCGCTGCGCGGCGCGTTGCGGGGTCGAGAAGGTGAAGACGATCGGCGACGCCTATCTGGCGATCAGCGGCGGCAACGCGCCCGCCCGCAACAGCGCCGGCGCCGCGCTCGCCTTCGCCAATGCGGTGATCGACGGGCTTCCGGAGGTGAAGGCCGAATGCGGGATCGATCTCCAGGTCCGCATCGGGATTCACAGCGGCGCCGTCGTCGGCGGCGTGATCGGCGCAACCCGGATGGCCTATGATTATTGGGGCGAGACGATGAACATCGCCAGCCGAATCGAGAGCGCCGCCGGGGCGAACGGCGTGGCCGTCTCGGAAGCGACCTGGATGCGGGTCCGGGAAGGCGGCGCGTTCGAGCCGCCCGAAACCATGGTTCTGAAGGGCGTCGGCGAAATGCCCGTCTACCGGCTGAGGCGAGCGGCGGCCTGAACCCCTCTCCCGTCTTCACGGGAGAGGGGTTCAGGCTCGTCTCCGCCAGAAAGGGGCGTCCGGCCAGCGTCGCTCCTGGCCGTAATAGAACCGGCGATGATGCTCGTAGGCGGCCCAGATTTCGTCCAACCGCGAAGCATAGGCCGCCACCGCCGAACCATCCCCCGCGAGCCAGGCCGCCATTGCCCGGCCGCCCGTCAGGCCGGTGTAGAGCGCGTTGAACAGCCCTTGCGAAGAAAGCGGATCGAAAGCGAGCGCGGCATCGCCCACCGCCAGCCACCCTTCGCCGACGGGCGCCTCAAGCCTCGCCCCGTGCGCCGCGCAGATCCGGGCCGGGCCCGGCGCCGGCGGCCCGGAATCGGCGATTTCCGCGCACAGCGTCGGCGACAGCCGAGCCTTCTCGACCAGAATTTCCGGAATCAGGGCTTCGGCCGAAGCAAGATCGGAATCGGTGTGAAAGGCGAGCAGCCGGCGGCGGCCGGGGAGCGGCGCGCTGTACCACCAGCCGCCGGGAGCGCTTTCGGTGTAGGTGATCTCAGCCGGCTCGCGCTCCAGCGGCAGGTGCGTCCAGGCGCAGATCAGCCGGTCCTTGGCCGCCCGTCGCCCGCTTTCGAAGCGAAGCAGCCGCGACCCGCGCCCGCCGGCGTCGACGAGCGCACGGGCCGTCAGCGATTCGCCGCCGTCCAGATCGAGCCTCCACCCCGCTCCGTTCCGAGCCGCCGTCAGCGCCGCGGCCGGCGCCTTCAGCCTCGCCCCTCGCGCCACCGCCTCGACTCGAAGATCGGCCTCGAAGCGGCGCCGGTCGAGCCTCCAGCCCGGCCCGGCCGGATCGCGCAGGCCGTCGAGCTCCACCGGCTCCGGCCCGCCCCAGACGCTTCGCCGCGCATGGCAGGGCGAATGTCCGGCCGCCGCGAACCCCTCCCAGGCGCCAAGCGTCTCGAGCAGCCGCCGGGCGGCGCCGGGAAGGGTCTCACCGATCCGGTCCTCCGGCTCGGCCAGCCGGTCGAGCAGAACTACCCGGTGCGAAGGCGCAAGCGCGATCGCCGCGGCGGCTCCGGCCGGCCCGGCGCCGACGATCGCGACGTCGGCGTCGAAGCTCAGCGGCGAAGCCCGCCCGGGAAGCGCCGGACCTTCTCGATTCCGCTGAGGTCGACGTCCGCCGCCGACCGGCCGGAGCCGCGCCGGACCCCGACATGGCTGACCGACGGCCTGCCCACCATCATCCGAGCCTCGTTCTCCGCCGCCTCGTCGGCCTCGACCGGCTCGATCGGCTTATGCTCATCCTCCACCTCGATCACCGCCGGGAAGGCATCGGTATCCTTCGGCCCCTTCCGCGCCTCGACCACTCCGAGATCGTCGAAATGGTCGATCATGTTGTTGATCTGGCTCGTATACCCGGCCGTCCCCAGCGGCTCGATCCAGGCGGCGCGGTTGGCGAAGGCGGCCTTGCGCTCCTCCATCGGCTTCGACGGGTCCATCAGGATCCGGTAATTCTCGGCGCTCAACACCTGGTTCGGAACGCGCGCCGGCCAGAAGGTCGGCTGATAGGGATCGTAGTCGCTGTCATAGCCCGACCGGCAGCTCGCCGTATCGGTCTGCCAGGGCACCGCCATCCAGCGCGTGATCGAGCCCGGCTCCTGAGCGGTCAGTGGCCCGTTCGGGATGGTCAGCGAATCCGACGTGAAGATCGTTCCGAGCGTCGGCGGCTTCCAGCCCGGCTTGGCGTGGAGGAAGCGGAACGGCTGCATGTACAAGGACGACGAGCGCACCGGCCAGGTCATCTCGCAGCCCGGATGGAAGGCGTCGGCGAGGCAGAAGTCGAGCGCCGCCCGGGTCAGCATGTCGCCCTGCTCGGCCAGCGGAACCTCCTCGATCGTCTTCGGCGCGGCCCGTGCAGGATCGTAATCCGCCTCGAACTCGCCGTCCGCCCATTTGTCGAGCAGGGCGAGCTGGGTATCGGAGAGCTCGGAATTCTGCCTGGGAGTCTCGACCGGGGGAACGTTCATCGCGTCGCCGTACAGCCACGGCCAGGGCGTGGGCGCCCAGGAATCGACGTCGTAGCGCCGGAAGCTGTTCGAGACGACCCGTCGGATCTCTCGGCTTGCCGGCCCGCTGTCGCCGAGCTTCGCCAGCGCCTTCGGAGAAGTGAGATCGAACGCCCCCTCCCAGCCGAAGCCACCGGCGAAGCCGGCATTGACCCATTGCAGCCCCGCCATCCGCTCGAAGATCGGCAATATCTCGCGGGTGAAGCTCGGCCGCTCCGGCATGGCAAGCCAGTTCGCCTTGATCGCGACGTCGCGCATCAGATCCCACATCGTCCTGACCGACTTGCGCTGCGGCGCGTAATTGGGCGGGGCGACGATCACCCAGGCCGGGATCACCTCGAGCGGCACTCCGTCCAGGGTCACCCGGGCGTTGACCGGCCCGTCGGACACGTCGTCGTGCCAGCCCTCGTTATTGGCGAAGGTGATCGCGTGGGTGCCGTCGTAGGAAGCGGAAACGCCCTTGCCGCCGAGCACGATCAGCCGGCTCGCCTCGTCGGTCATGATCTCGCCGAGATAGACCTTCTTGCCCATGAACTTGCCGTCGTCGAACCGTGCCGCTTTGGCTTTGGCGCCCCGCACCGTGCGCGCTCTCGGCGTGATGGCGAGCCGGGCGCGGTCCTCGACCGAGGGGTTGCGCAAGGTGGTCGGCGGCGCCTGCGAAGCCTCGGGAATGTCGAGTGCGAGCTGGAAGCCGTACCAGGCCGACTTGGTGTTCGCGAGTTGCACCTCCCACTCGATCTTCGCGCCGCCGCCCGGCCCGGTCAGCTCGCGGACGATCTCGCCGAGCGCGTTGACTCCGTAGAGGCGAAAGCGCGCCGCCTGCCGCTTCAGCCGGCCCGCCTTGTCGCGATAGGAGCCCAGGGGCAGCGGCTCGGGATCGGCCACTTCCGGCCCGATCACATAGTCGTCGCTCGACCCGACCCGGCAGACCCCGATCGAGGGATAGACGACCGCCTTGACGATGCAGGTGTCGGGTTCCGGCGCCGGCGGAACCACCGGCCGCGGCTCGGGCACATCCTCGGTCGGCTGCCCGTTCGCCCGATGCCTCAGCTCGGCGCCGGCCGCGTAGACGATCCTCCGGACCGCAGCGATCGAGCTTTCCGGCACCGGCGCATTCTCCGGCGGCACCCGCCAGATGTTGAAGGCCAGGGCCTGCCCGTAATCGGCCTGCCCGCGGACGCATACGTCCTGCCGGGGAAGGACGATACGCGCCACCGGGACGAAGGGGCTCTCCGACTCCGGCCATTCCCTCGACGCCTCGTCGAGCGGCATCGTCTTTGGGTAGGTGCGAAGCTGGACGTCGATGGTGAACGCATATTCGCCGGCCGCGAGCCGGTTCTGCATGTCGGTGGCGAGATAGTCGCGGGCGTCGTCCGGAACGTTCTGAGGCGCCGTCTCGGGCGTCAGCCGGTAGCGGACGATCTCCCCGCCCATCCGGAACGGCAGGGTCGCCCAATAGGTCGTGGTCAGCACGCTGCCCTGGACGCTGGCGTCCATCGCGTCGAAGATGGCGTTGGTCCGGGGATGGTTGGCGAGCCAGGTGTCGTAATCCTGCTGCACCGTCCCGGCATAAGTGAACTCGACCATCTCCTTGGCATTGTCGAGGAAGAAGACCGGCCAGCTCTGCAGGATCAGGTCGGCCGTGTCGCCCGCGCCGCCGACCGCCTTGTCCCCGGGCACCCCGAACAATTTGATCCCGACTCCGAGATTGGAGCCGAGATCGTTGTCGGTCGGCGCGGCGTCGCTCGAGAAGCGGAGCCAGGCGTCGAGCCGCGCCTTCGCGAAAATCCCGACGCGCCACGCCTCGGGCATCGAATCGAGCCGCTCGAACCGCCCCTGCGCCACGCCGTGCAGCTTGCGGAACACCGCCCTTTCCGCCGGGCACTGGCCGAGCCGGATCCGCTTGGCCTGCCCCATCTCGACGAACATTTCGGTGAGCCGCCGGGCTTCCTCGCCCGCCACGTCGAAGCAAGGCGGAACCGGATAATCTTTCTCTTTGCGCTTGTCGGCCATGATGCCCCCCCAGGCTGATAAGCGGCCCGCCCCACGCGGCCGCATTCGAAACATGTCCCTAGCCTATTGGCCGCCTCGGAAAGCGCAAGCGGGGCATCGGTCGCACAACGGACCGAAAAATCTCGATCACACTCCCTGCAGGCCGAACTGCGCCGCCAAAGCGTGGAGGGGTGCCATGCTTGGGCGAGGGCCGACCTGCCCGAGCCAACGGCCGAGCGCGGGTCCCGGCCGCGGCTCGATCGCGCCCCAGCCGACCAGCCCGGCATAGCCGAGGAAGGCGGTCAGATCGGCCATGGTGAAGCCATTCCCCGCCAGGTAGGGGGATCCGGCCAGGCGCTCCTCCATCAGGGCGAGCAGCTTCGCGCTTTGGGCGACATTCGATTTCGCCCATTCCGGATATTGTTGCAGCCGGCCGGCGAACATCGGCTGGCAATGATGGCCATATTCGATCGCGGGGGCCACCAGCATCAGCTCCGCCCGCCTCTCCCACATCGCCGCGACCGTCCGCTCCTCCAGTCCCTCTCCGAACAGCGAAGGTCCCGGGATCGCTGAATCCAGATACTGGCAGATGGTCAGGGATTCGGTGATGAAAAGACCGCCGTCCGTCTCGAGCACCGGTACCGTCCGAAGCGCGCTGACCCGCCCATATTCCTCCGGCGCGAGGGTCTCGACGTCCACCGTCTCGATCTCGATCCCGCGCTCGGCCATGAAGATGAGCACCTTGAGCGCGTTCGGGGCGATCGGCCGGATATAGAGGCGCATCACCTTATCTCCGCGGGATTGCCGAACACCTTGGCCCCCGCCGGCACGTCGGCGACGACCACCGAGCCCATTCCGATCACCGCCCCTTCGCCGATGGTGAGCGGCTCCGCCGCCCCGTTCCGGATCACCGCGCCGGCGCCCAGGAACACGCCGTCGCCGACCCGGACGGTGCCGAGGCAGGTCACGCGCGGGCTGAAGGTGACAAAGTCGCCGATGACGCAGTCGTGGGAGACATGGCTGTAGCAATTGGCCTGGAAATGGCGGCCGATCCGGACGAGCGAGGCCACCATCACGAAGTCGCAGATCGAAGCGCCCTCGCCCAGCTCGGCGGTCGGATCGACGATGGCGGTGGGAGCGAGCACGCTTGCGAAGCGGGCGCCGGCGCAGCGCTCGGCCAGCCGCCGCCTGAGCGCGGGATCGCCGACCGAGACGCAGATCTCGTCGTCGGGCGCGAGGTCGTCGAAAGCCATCGCCTCCACTCCGGGATAGGATGGGGCCGGGGAGTCGGCGAGGAACGCCTTGCGGCGCGGGTCCATTCGGGCCGCCTGGACCATTTCGCGGCCCATGCCGCCGGCGCCGTAGAAAACCAGTCGTCCGGCCAAGCTTCGCCTCCCGTGCGGCGGCAGCACTATCGTCAACTCGTCCGCTTCGCTAGGTTCGTCCGATGACCGTTACGATCCGCTCCGTCGAGGATGCCGCCGACCGCAAGGCCTTCGTCGACCTCGCTTACGCCCTCAACCGGGACGACCCGAACTGGGTCCCGCCGCTCAAGACCGAGGTCCACGGCCTTCTCGATCCGCGCACCAACCCCTGGTTCGAGCATGCCGAGGCCCGCTTCTTCCTGGCCGAGCGCGAGGGCGAGCCGGTCGGACGTATCTCGGCCCAGGTCGACCAGCTCGTGCTCGAGCATATGGGTCCCGGGATCGGCCAGTGGGGGATGTTCGAGGCGGCCGACGCCGAGGTCGCGGCCGAGCTCATCCACCGGGCCGAGGCGTGGCTTCGGGGCCGCGACATGACCCGCTCGATGGGTCCGTTCAGCCTTTCCATCTGGGACGAGCCCGGCCTGCTCATCAAGGGCCACGACCATCCGCCGATGGTGATGATGGGCCACAACAAGGCCGAATATGAAGCCTGGGTGGAGGCCGCGGGCTACGTCAAGGCCAAGGACCTCTTCACCTACGACCTCGAGGTCACCGCCCCCTTCCCGCCGATCGTCGAGCGCATCGTCCGGGTCGGCGAGAAGAATCCGCGGATCCGGATCCGCCAGACGGTCAAGAAGCAGTTCGAGGCCGAAGCCCGCTTGCTGCTCGGAATCCTCAACGACGCATGGTCCGACAATTGGGGCTTCGTCCCACTGACCGAGGCCGAGATCGCTTATGCCGGCAAGAAGCTGAAGCCCATCGTTCTGGAGGACATGATCCTCGTCGCCGAATATGACGGCGAGCCGGTCGCCTTCATGATGGGGCTTCCCGACATCAACCAGTTCCTCCGCGATCTCGACGGCAGCCTCTTTCCGTTCGGCTGGGCGAAATTGCTTTGGCGGCTGAGGCGGATGCGCCCGACCGGGGGGCGGGTGCCGCTGATGGGCGTGGTCAGGCGCCTCCACTCGACCCGCCTCGCCAGCCAGCTCGCCTTCATGATGATCGAGCAGATCCGCAAGGCGGGCACCGGCCATTACGGCATCGGCCGGGCCGAGGTCGGCTGGGTGCTCGAGGATAACGGCCCGATGATCTCGATCGCCGAGGCGATCGAGAGCGACGTCAACCGGATCTACCGGATCTACGAAAAGCCGCTTTGACCGCGTCATCCCCAGACGCGAAAAGGCCCGCGGGATCGCTCCCGCGGGCCTCACGCTCTCGCTTGTCAGGCCCGCTTTAGCGGACGCTGCCCCGGCGGAAGAGGTTGACGATGGCGAGCAGGATCAGCGCGCCGACGAAAGCGGCGAGCAGGGTCTTAATGTCGAGCGCGTTGCCGTTCATGATGTTGCCCTCGGCGCCGAAGAGCGGCCCGAGCAGGAAGCTGCCGAGCAGCGACCCGATGATCCCGACGACGACGTTGAGGATGATGCCCTGCTGCGCATTGGTACGCATGACGATGCTGGCCAGCCAGCCGATGATGCCCCCGATGACGAGAGCGATGAGAAGATTGATCATTGAGCCTTACTCCTACTGTACTCCCGGCCCCTGTTTTGGCCCGCGGATCGCAAGTCTAGACGCGCCGGTGGGGAGGATGTTCCGTATCCGGTTCGAGATGCCGGGCGCGGAAGCGATTGAATTCCGGCGGCCCGAACGCCGCGCCAACGATTATCGCCCTCCGCCGAGACATCGGTGACCCTGCCGACGGACCTCGCCCTAGATCGGAGATCGGAACCCTCGGCGGCCCTCGGCTCAGAGCGCGGAAAAATCCGGTTGGGCCCGTTAAAAGATCCGAAAACTGACTGCCTTATAAGTCACCTCGCTTACAAGGCACCTTCCCACCCGCGATCCTCTCGTCCGCGACGACTCAGACCGGCGCCGCCGAATTTCGCCGGTGGTGCCAGGCGAAGATGGCGAAGGCGCCGCGGTGGGGGCGCCAGGCTTCGGCCAGTTCGCGGACTCGCTTCTCGGTGGGCTTGCCCTCCAGTCCCATGATCCGCCCGGTCTCGATCTGGACGGCGAGGTCGCCCGCCGGCCAGATGTCGGTCCGCCCTTCCGCGAAGAGCAGGTAGACCTCCGCCGTCCACCGCCCGATCCCCTTCACCCGGACCAGCTCGGCGATGGCTTCCTCGTCGTCCGCAGGCAATCTGGCGAAATCGAGCCTTCCCGATATCACCTCCTCCGCGAGGCTTCGGGCATAAGAGGCTTTTTGGCGCGAGAGGCCCGCCGCCCGCAAGGTCTCGTCCGAAGCGGCGACCAGCGCCGCCGGCTCGGGCGGGTCGCCGACCAGGGCGGTCAGCTTCGACCACATCGAGGCAGCCGCCTTGACCGACACCTGCTGCCCGACGATCGCTCGAAGAAGAGTCTCGTAACCGGGTGCGCTGATCCGAGGCTCGGGGTAGCCGGCCGAGGCCAGGGCGGCGGCGATAAGCGGCTCGCGCGAGGCGAGTTCGTCGAGCGAAATCCTCAAATTCTCGGCGGCGATCCCCACAATTGCTCCCTTGTCTTCGCCGGCTCCGCCTAGCATAGGCCCCGCCCATGGCGAAGCTTACCATCATCGACCGCGACGGAGCGGAAAAGACCATCGAGGGCAAGGACGGCTGGAGCGTCATGGAGAATATCCGCGACGCCGGCTTCGACGAATTGCTCGCTTTGTGCGGCGGCTGCTGCAGCTGCGCTACCTGTCACGTCCATGTCGATCCGGAATGGCTGCCCGCCCTGCCGCCGATGGGCGTGGACGAGGACGATCTGCTCGACACCACCGATCACCGGGTGGAGAGCAGCCGCCTCTCCTGCCAGCTCAAGTTCGGCCCCGATCTCGACGGCCTCAGGGTGCAGATCGCGCCCAACGATTCTCCGTTCTGACCGTCATTCCGGCGAAGGCCGGAACCCATGAACACGGACCGCGCCAAATTTCCGCCGGCCGTGTTCATGGATCCCGGATCAAGTCCGGGATGACGAAGTCATCACATAGCGAACCGTACCACCGCTGTCGGCACCGTCTTGCTGGCCGGGGTGACCTTCCACACCACCTTCTTGCCCGGCCCGGGCGCCATCCCCTCCTCGTTATTCTGCATGACCAGCTCGGCGTCGGTGGTGAAGGTGAAGGTGCCTTCGCGCTCCTTGGGCCCGGAATCGGGCTTGGCGGCGTTCGCCATGTCGGTCTGCTGGTCGCCGAACGCGATCGCCATGATTCGGGCGGTCCGGTCCTTGCGGACCTCGACGGCGATCCAGGGAATGATCGACTTGGCGTCCATGTTGATCGGATAGACGAAGCTCCGGTCGAGCTTGCCGGTCATCGAATAATCGACCCTGAACTTGTTCCTGCCGAGATAGACGACCGACCGGTAGCCGACCTCCTTCGACAGCGCCTCGGCGACCGCCTTGGCTTCGGCGATCGACTTGGCCGATTCGGCGGCGGGCGCGGCGGGAACGGTGGGTTTCATGACGACCGCCATGTTGCTCGAGACGTCGTCGACCGAATTGCCGACCCCGTCGTCGTCCAGATCGATCATTCCGCCTTCGGTCGAATCGCCGGCGCTGTTCAGTCCGTCCTCCATCCCCTTGGTCATCGCCGCCGCCGGATCGAGGAGGACGACCTCCCCGACATAGGTGAAGGTGAAGCTCCGGTCCTTGGCGATGTGGAGCGCCGAGACGAACTTGCCCGGGCTCAGGATGCAGGATGAAAGCGTGAGCGCGGCCGCGGCCACGAACGCCAATCGAACGAACGACATGATTTACCCCCCCGAATTAGCCCCCGTCTGTCGCAACCGCGTATAGCGCGACCGCGGCGGCGTTGGAAACGTTGAGGCTCTCCATCCGCCCGCTGATCGGAAGCCGCGCCAAAGCGTCGCAATGCGCCTGCGTATTCTGGCGCATCCCCTCCCCTTCGGCGCCGAGCACCAGGGCCACCCGAGCGGGCCCGACCGCTTCGGCCAGGGTCATTTCGGATTCGCCGGTAAGGCCGATCCGCCAGAAGCCGGCCTCCGCCATTTCGTCGAGGCTCCGCGCCAGATTGACCACCCGCACCCAGGGCACCGTTTCCAGGGCTCCGCTCGCCGCCTTGGCCAGGGCGCCCGATTCGGGCGGAGCGTGCCGGTCCTGGGTGACCAGGGCTAGAGCGTCGAACGCCGCTGCGGAGCGGAGTATGGCGCCGACATTGTGCGGATCGGTGACCTGGTCGAGGACCAGCAAGGGCCGGCGCTCGGGAGCGTCCTGGAGCACGTCCGCCAGCAGCAGATCGTCGAGGCGCTCGACCTCCACGATCAGGCCCTGGTGCGGCGCGTCCTTCGGAACGAGCCGGCCGAGGTCGGCGACGTCGGCGAAGGTGAAGGGCACGCCCTTGGGAAGCTCGACCTCCTCCGCCGCCTCGCGGGTCGCCCAGATCCGGACGATTTCGCGTTCGGGATTGGCGATCGCCGCGGCCACGGCGTGCCGACCCCAGAAACGTGGCCGGTTCTCGGCCTTCGAGGCGGTTCGGGCTTTGCGGCGCATGGCGAGTCCATGACCGCCCCGGCGGCCGCTTGCAAGATCGCTCCCCATCCCTCGGATTCGGCGGAGCAAGCTTGCGCGGCCCATCCGGGGCGCGCTCATTATCTGTTTCACGATGTCAAAGAGCCGAATTATTGGAACAGGCTCAGTTTAATAGGAAATGTCCTACAATGCAATCTTGATTTGTTCCGTTTCGGATGTTGCACTTCTCGGGGTTGGAAATTAATCCATGTTTATCCCCGATATCCCCGTTATCCACAGGCCGACTCCCCGATTCAGCGCTTGGCGAATCGGATTCGGGTGCCAATGTCCTTCCTGTGGCAGGGCGCGGCCTTCCGGAAACGGACAGACGCTCCCAGGCACGGCCGGACGGAGATCGACGGAAGCTCGCAAGAGCCGAAGTTGGACGAAGCGAGGTCCGGGCAACCGGAAGGAAGAAGCGCGAGGCGGCGGCGCAAGCCAAAGCCGAACCCACTTTCCTTCGAGGGTCCGGCGGAACCCGAAGCCCCCGGGCGGAAGGAACCGCGAAAGGACGACCGCGAAGCTTGCTTCCCGGACGACCGATAGGGAACTGGAGTTCGAAGCCGCAAGGCCGAGAAGGAAAGTCCCCGCCAGGGAACCGAAGCCGGCCGCAAGGCGGGGCACGGAACCCGCAGGAACCGGAACCGGAATAGCAATATTCCTGCGAAGGAACCTGAGGGACCGACCGGGGCCGCAAGGCCTCGGCCGGAACCTCCCTGGGAAAGGCGATCTCGCCTTCACGGGCAGGATTTACGGACCTAGGGACAGTGGAGGCCGGCAGCAATGCCGGCCTCCATTTCGTTTCAGGGCCGGGCGCGGCGGACGGATGCCCCCGCCCTCCCGTCCTGCACCGCCCTCCCGTCCTGCATCGCCCTCCCCGTCGTGCATCGCCAAAGCCGTCATCCCGGACTTGATCCGGGATCCATGAACGCGGCCATCGCTAAATGGGTCGCCGACCGCATCGCCTATCTTCGGCGGGGCCGTGTTCAGGGGTCCCGACTTTCGTCGGGATGATGTCGCAAAACCCGAACGAAGCGTCGGTCAGGGCGCCGCGGAAGCGGCGATCACCGAGGCCAGGACGGTGCGGGCGATTCGGTCGCGGCGTCCGGGCTGAAGCTCGGCGACGGCCTCGTGCATGGCGGCGGCGCCTCGGCAGAGATGGTCCGCGCTCGCGGCGGCGCGGAGGGCGGGATCGAACAGCATCGCCCGGACCGGCACGGCCGGCTCGACCTTTCCGACCGCGGCCAGCCAGGCCTCGAAATCCTCCTTCGTGGCGGGGGCCGTGGGAGGCGCCCGGAAACCCGCTTTGGCGGCTTCGACCATGGCGAGGCCATAATCGGCGAGCCCGGCGGGTTCGGCGCCCGCGAGCGCCTCGCGGCTGAAGAAGCCTCGGTCGCCGACGCTCGCGCAGAGCCGTACGTCCTGCTTGCCCAGCGCTCGAAGCATCGGCCCCTGCCTGGCCTCGATCGCGACCAGCAACGGGCCCGGCGCCGCGAGGATGGTATCCCGGCGCCCTCGAAGGAAGCGGTCGATGCCCTCATAGGCCAGGCGCCGCGCCTCTTCCGGCGGCTTGCCGGCGAAGCTCGCGGCGATCGCCCGATGGTCGAGCGGGAAATCGCGGCGCATCGCCTCCAGGATCGGGGCCGAAGCTCCCGCCGGGGCCGCGACGGGAGCCGCCGACGGCTGGGCGGCGGCGGGCGCGGCGGCGAAGATCAGGAGGGCGGCAAGGCGGCGCATCGGCGAGGCTTTCGTTGCAAGAGAGAATTCCCGACTAATGCATTGGGAATATGAGGCAAGCCGCTCGGGCGGCCGAGCTTCACTCGACGACGATCTCGGTGTGAAGCGAATTGGCGATGAAGCAGCGTTCGTGGGCGTCGTGGTGAAGCCTCGCCAGCGCCTCCCCGTCAGGTCCCTCCCCCGCGAACTCGATCTCGGGGCGAAGCGCGATCCGAGTCATCGCCATCCGGCCGCGACCGTCCTTGCCCATCGTTCCCCGCGCTTCGTCGCGATAGGCGACGACGTCCAGGCCGGAATCGCGCGCGAGGTGGAGAAACCAGAGCATGTGGCAGGACGAGACCGAGGCGACCAGCGCCTCTTCCGGATCGACTCCGGCCGGATCCGACATCGGCCCCGGCACGACGTGCGGCGAGGCGGAGGCCGGAACGATGGCGCCCCCGTCGAAGCTCCAGCTGTGCGCGCGGCTGTAGCGCCCCTCGCGAAAACCCCCGTCCGAACGCCAGTCGATCGTCGCGAAATGATCCGCCATCGCGCTTCCTTCAACTCCCGCCTATCGCTTCGCGCGCTTCGGGTTTAGATTGCCTCATGCCAATCCTCACCGTCCTGCTGCTCGCAGCGACTCCGCCCGCCCCAGCGATAAGCCGCCAGAAGATCGGTGAGAAGAGATATCGGATCGTCCTCACCGCCCCGGGCCTGACTCTCGAGCAGGGCCAGCGCATCGCGAATGAGGAAGCAGCCAAGCTGTGCGGCGGCTCTCCGGTCACGCTCGGCCATTATCGCTGGCGCAGCGACGAAAAGCTCGACTCCTCCGCCGGCACCCGGACGGCGGTCGGACTGACCCTGGAGCAGGAAGCGGATTGCGCCGCCAAGCCGGCGCCCGTCCTTCCCCGTCCGACCGGATGGACGCCGGGCCCGGCGGACGTGAAAACGATCATGGACCTCACCGCACGCTACTTCGAGGGGCGCGATTCGGGCCGTTACCGGGACGCGTGGAACCTGCTGACGCCCTCCATGCAGGAGATGAACCCGCTTCCGCGGTGGCAGGCGGCCCACAAGGCGTTCAACGACCGCGCCGGCGGGGGGCTTCGTCGAGGCCCCGTGAAGGTTAGCTGGTACGACAATCCTGTGAACGCCCCGGTCGCCGGGATTTTCGCCGCGGTCGACTTCGTCGGCAAGGCCGACAAGCTCCAGATCATCTGCGGCTACCTGATGTGGCTTCGTCAGCCCGACGGATCCTGGCGCCTCACGCGCGAGGAGGAAGGCTCGATCGAGGACAGGCCGGGCGTGAAGTCCGGCGCGGAACAGCTCGCTCAGGCGAAGGCGGCAATGGGATGCACGGAGCCGGGCTAGAAGACCTGCTATGAATGGTCTCGTCCCTTGCGAGGCGCGAGGCGGCGAAGCAATCCAGGAAGCGCGGACACCGCGCTGGATGGCTTCGCTGGGCTCGCAATGACGAGGCCGCCTCAAGCCGCGGTTTTCTCCAGGAAGGCCGTTTCGCGCTCGACCCAGCCGGAGAAGCTGGGCCGAGCCAGCATTCGGTCGGCGAAGGCCGCGACCTTCGGGTGGCGGCCGGAATCTATCGTCATTCCAAGGTGCCGGAAATTGGCGAAGGCCGTCGCCACCGCGATGTCGGCGAGGGTGATCCCCTCCCCGACCAGGAAGCCGTTCTCCGGAAGAATCCGCTCGAGATAGTCGAGGATCGGCGGCAGCTCTTCCTTCTCGGCCTTGTCCGCCGCCTCGAGATCGCCTTCGCGGCCGAGGAAGCGCGGAGCGACGATCCGGTTGAAGAACATCTTGGCCCCGCAGGCGCACAGGATGGTATCGGCGAACTCGTCGAACCAGATCGTCCGGGCCCGGGCCTCAGGCTCGGCGGGGATCAGGGCGGGCTCCGGATATTTCGCTTCCAGATAATGGATAATGGCCGACGAATCGGAGATTTTGAAATCGCCGTCGCTGAAGCCGGGGATCTTTCGGAAGGGACTGCAGGCGAGAAAGCCCGGATCGTCGGAGCCGAGTCCGAGGGGCTTGTGCTCGAGCTCAAGGCCCTTCTCCGCGCCAAAGGCCAGGACCTTGCGGACGAACGGCGACAGCGAGGCTCCGTAGACGATCATGTCCGATCTCCCTTTTAGGTTTCAAGGCGCAACTTAAACGGGCGATCACTCTACCGCAAGCCACCGAAGCGAAGCCCGATCCACAAGGTTCGCGGGGTCGCCCGCTCCCTGACGCCGTCGCCGCTGATCCCGGCCAGGATGCGGGCATCGGTCAGATTCTCCACCCGGCCTTCGATCGCCAGCCGCCGCCCAAGCGGGACCAGCCCGGCGGCGTCCAGGGTGAACGCGCCCGGAAGGCTCTGGCGATTGAGATCGTCCTCGAATTGACGGCCGCCATAGCGCGCGGTCATCGAGGCGCGGGCGCCGTCCCGGGCCCAGGCAAGGGTCGACGAGAGGCTGTGCCGCGGAGTCTGCGCCGGCCTCAGGCCGTCCAGCGCCGCCGCCGGCCCGCTGGCCTCCACCCGGGCGTCGACCCAGGACCAGCCGGCCGACACCGTCCAGGCTCCCGCCGAATAACGGCCCTCCAGCTCGACGCCTTCGGCCTCGATCGCGTCGAGATTGCCCCGTCGCCGATAGTCGCCGCCGGCCGCGACGAAGCCGACCCCCGGAAAGGTCCCCGGCCCCCGCCCCAGGGTCACATTGGCGATCGCGCCCTCGAGCCGGTTGGAAAAGGCGGTGAAGCCGATCCTCGCGCCCGGTGCCGGCCGCCAATCCAGGCCCGCCTCGACGCCCCGTAACCGCTCGGGCGCCAGCTCGGCATTGGCAGCGGTCGCGTCGACCCCGACACGGAACGGCCGGTAAAGTTCGTTCAGGGTCGGCAGCCGCCAGCCGAGATAGGCGGCGCCACGCAGGGTCAGGGCGTCCGCGGCGCGCCACGCGATCCCGGCCCGCCCGGTCGGCTCCCAGCCCGAACGGTCGCGAAACGCGGTGTCGGTGAGCACAGCGCCGGTCGCCAGCACCCGTTCGTTGAGCCGGCCCTGCGAAATGGTCCAGCGATCGATCCGCCCGCCGACGGTGAGGGTCATAGCTTCGGAGGTCCGCGCCGCCTCGGCGAAGCCGCCCAGGGTCTGGGTTCGTCCCCCGGCGACCCGCCCACGGGTGCCCGATCCGGCGACGAAGGCGAACAGCTCGCGGGTCTCGCCGTCGGTCAGGCGCCAGTCGCCGCCGATGCGAAGCTCGAGGCCGGGACCGATCCTGGGACGCGCCTCGAACCGGGCGCCGAGGCCCGTCGCCGGTACACTGAATTGTTCGGAAGTGCGGTTCGCCGCCGTCCGCCCGGCGGTGACGCCGGCGAAGCTGTTGTAGAAATCCCGGGTCTGGACGTAGCCGAGCGCGCTCCACCGCCGCCCGACCAGGCGAATCGACCCGTCGGCGCCCCGGGTTCGGATTCCGGAAAAGGCCGTTCCACGCTCCCGAGCGTCGGAAAAGGCCAGCCCGCTGGCCTGCAGCTCGACGTCGCCGGGAAGCGGAGCGACCCCGCGCACGGCGAGGCTCATCTGCTCATAAGGCGAAGGCCGGTCGGCGGGGCCCCTCTGTTCGCCGACGATCGGGATGAACCCGTCGCCGCGCTGCCAGGCCCCTGAGACCGCGACGAAGCCTTCGCCGAGATTCAGTCCGAGCCCGGCGAAGGCGTCGAGGCCGTCGCGGCTTCCGCGAGCGAGGCGGCCCTGGGCTCCGTCCAGCTCGGCCGGGGTCGCGCTGGCAAGCTCGATCGTCCCGGCCAGCGCCCCCGGCCCCTGAACGCCGCTGCCGCCGCCGCGAGTGATCCGGGCCTCACCCAGCCGCTCGGGATGATAAGCCGGCCAGCTTACCCAGCCGCCGAACGGGTCGGTCTGCGGCACTCCGTCGAGCAGGAGCAGGACTCGGCTCGACGCATTGCCGCCGAGCGCCCGCAGAGTGGCGCCCTGGCTGGTCGGATTGGCGGAACGCGCGTCGGAACGGCGGAAGAGCTGGAAGCCGGGAACGTCGCGAAGCACCTCCTCGAGCCGGCCCGAGGCCGAGCCTGTCAGGCGCTCGCGGTCGATGACGGCGGTATCGAACACCGCCTCGCCTGCGGTGGGGGCGAGGCCCCGGCCGGTGACGATTATGTCGGGCGTCGCCTGGGCGAGCAGGAGCGGAAGGAGGAAGGGCATGGACGGGCGTCTAAATTCCTCCCCCGGATTTCCGGGGAAGGGGGACCGCGCGAAGCGCGGTGGCGGAGTCCTTCGGAGTCAGCAAGGCCCCTGCACCACCCTTCGGGTGGTCCCCCTCCCCTGCAAATGCAGGGCAGGATTTAGTTTACCTCGAGGCATACCTGCGGCGGCCGCCGCTGCGGCTCTCGCCCTGCGGGCGCGCCGGGCGGGCGCTGAAGCGCTTGGCCGGACGACCGCGGGAATGGCGCTCCTCGCGCTCGGGGCGCTCGACGATCTGGATCGGCGAATTGGCCCGGGCCGTCTTGATCCGGGCCGCCTCGGCGTTGAAGCCTTCGGGCAGCGGCACCGGCGTGAGCACCTGCTTGGTGAGCCGCTCGATGCCCTTGAGGTAGGGCCGCTCGTCCTCGGCGCAATAAGCGATCGCTACGCCCGCGGCGCCGGCGCGCGCGGTGCGGCCGATGCGGTGGACATATTGCTCCGACACGTTGGGCAGGTCGAAGTTGATGACGTGGCTGACGCCCGAGACGTCGATCCCGCGCGCGGCGATGTCGGTCGCGATCAGGATCTTGACCTTGCCGTCCTTGAACTCGGCCAGCGCCCGCTCGCGCTGCGGCTGGCTCTTGTTGCCGTGGATGGCGTTGGCCGGGATACCGGTCTGGGCGAGCTGCTTCACGATCCTATCCGCACCATGCTTGGTTCGGCTGAAGATCAGCACCCGGTCCATCGAGCCGCCCTTCTTGCCGGGCGCCGCCGCGCCGAAGCCGACCCGGAGCATCATGGTCAGCAAGGCCGGCTTCTCGGCCTGGTTGACGAAGGTGACGTACTGCTCGACCCGCTCGACCGTCGAGGCGACCGGGGTCACCGCGACCTGCTCGGGGCTGGTCAGGAACTTGTCCGCGAGATCGCGGATCGCCTTGGGCATGGTCGCCGAGAAGAACAGGCTCTGCCTCTTCTCGGGCAGGAAGCGGACGATTTTCTTGAGGTCGTGGATGAAGCCGAGGTCGAGCATCTGATCGGCCTCGTCGAGGACGAGGATCTCGACCTGCCTCAGGTCGAGCCAACGCTGCTCCACCAGGTCGAGCAGCCGGCCCGGAGTGGCGACGAGAACGTCGACTCCGCGCGACAGGTCCTGCCGGTTCTTGTTGATCGAGGTGCCGCCGAAGACGGTGGCGACGCTGATATGGCTGAAGCGCCCGTAGGCGCGCGCGCTCTCGGCGATCTGCGAGGCGAGCTCGCGGGTCGGGGCAAGAACCAGCATCCGGCAGGCGCCGCGCTGCGGGCGCTTGCCGGAAGCGATCAGCCGGTCGATCGACGGAAGCATGAAGGCCGCCGTCTTGCCGGTGCCGGTCTGCGCGATCCCGAGCAGATCCTTGCCCTTCAGGAGGATCGGGATCGCCTGCTCCTGGATCGGAGTCGAAGTGGAATATTCCTTCAGGGCGAGCGCCTGGAGGACGGGCTGCGAAAGCCCGAGATTTTCAAAAGACATGATAACTCACTGTATTGAGCGGCGCACCCGCGCAGCCGAAACGGCGCGCGGAAACGCGGCGGGTTTCTGCCAACCCGCGTGAAAAGGGTAGACTTGGTAAATGACGAAACGGAGCCGGCCCGATAGGGGCGTTCACGCTGCAATGACGTTTCGCTGGAAGCCATATGGGGGAGAAAGACTAAGAAATCAACCTGTGTCGTCGTCGCCCTACCTCTATCGTCATGCTGAACTTGTTTCAGCATCCAAGTTGGAGCCGCCTCGCGGGCGGAGGACTGGACCCTGAACCAAGTTCAGGGTGACGCAGAAGCAGCCGCCGCCTCAGCGACTACCCGCGCCAGCAGCCGATCGATCCCCGCCGCCGCCGCCGGCTCTTCCAAAGTCGGCGCATGGCCAACATTGGGCACCGTTACCGCCTCCATCGCCGGGTTCTCCGCCACCATCCGTTCGACCGTCGCCCGGCTCAGAAGGTCCGAAACCTCCCCATGCACGACCAGCGACGGCACCCCCTTCAACGCCGCGAACGCGGTCCACAGGTCGAAGCCCGTATCGCCGCCCGGCTGGCGGAACGGCTCGGCGATGCGCATGTCGTAATCGAAGACGATCCGGCCGCTCGGGTTCAGCCTGCACAGCCTCTTGGCGTAGACCAGCCAGTCCCCGATGGCCCAGTCCGGATAGCGATCGCTCTGCGCCTCGCACAGGAAGCGGGCGGCGTGGAGCCAGGTCGGCCAGCTTTGCGAGCGCCCGACGTAGGAACGGATATGATCGAGCCCGCCTTGCTCGAGCTCGGGCCCGATGTCGTTGAGAAGGGCGCCGGCGATCCGATCCTTGCCGGCCAGCGCCAGCAACATGGTGATGAGCCCACCGAGCGAGGTCCCGAACAGGACGAACCGCTTCAACTCCAGAGCGGCGATCAGGGCCTCCATGTCCTGCCAATAGGTCGGCGGGACATAGGTCATGGCATCCTTGGCATAGTCGCTCTGCCCGCGGCCCCGCAGCTCGACGCAGATCAGCCGCCATTCGCCTTTCAGGCGCTCGGCAACCCCTTCGAAGTCGCGCGCGTTACGGGTCAGTCCGGATAGGCACAGGATAGGCGGGCGGGCCGCGTTTCCGGCATATTCGCGGTAATGGAGCCGGAGCCCGTCGCTCGACGTCCAATAGCCATCGGACCAGTCGACCATGCGCCTCCCCTATCTGCCTGCGTTTCCTATCTCGCGATGACGCGCGTTCCGCAAGCCGCCAGCTATCGCGCCGATCCCGCGATCCTCGAGTTGGGCGACGCGCTCTACGATCGGGTGGAGGCGGCCGACTTCCCGAAGACCGTGCTTCGCTTCCGCAACGACCGCTGGGCGCCGGCCGTCGGGCTGGCTGAGCTGACCGACGCGCAATGGCTTCGCCATTTCGGCCGGTTCGAGCCTTTGCCGGACAATCTCCCGAAGCCGCTCGCGCTTCGCTATCACGGCCATCAGTTCCGGGTGTACAATCCGGACATAGGCGACGGCCGAGGCTTCCTCTTCGCCCAATTGCGGGATTCGGGCGGTCGGCTGCTCGACCTCGGCACCAAGGGCACGGGCCAGACCCCCTACAGCCGCTTCGGCGACGGCCGGCTGACCCTGAAGGGCGGGGTCCGGGAGGTGCTCGCGACCGAGATGCTGGAAGCGCTCGGGGTGGAGACTTCGAAGAGCTTCTCGCTGATCGAAACCGGCGAGGCGCTGGAGCGGAACGACGAGCCCTCGCCGACCCGCTCCGCCGTCCTCGTCCGCCTCCAGCACAGCCACATCCGCATCGGCACCTTCCAGAGGCTGGCCTATTTCCAGGATTCGGCGGCCCTGACCAAGCTTACGGACTATTGCCTGCGCCATTATTTCGCGGACGAGGGCGGGAGCGATGGCGCCCCCGCCCGTCTCCTGGCCCATGTGGCGCGCGAAGCCGCCCGGCTGGCCGCCTCCTATATCGCCGCCGGCTTCGTCCATGGCGTTCTCAACAGCGACAATATCGCGATCACGGCCCAAAGCTTCGACTACGGCCCTTGGCGCTTCACGCCTTTCTGGGACGGCCGATTCACCGCCGCTTATTTCGACCATTCGGGACTTTATGCGTTCGGCCGCCAGCCGGAGGCGATCCACTGGGACGTGCTCCAGCTCGCCGTCTCGCTAAGGGGAATCGCCGAAGCGGATGCTCTGAACCCGTCGCTCGACGCCTTCCCGGCCGAGTTCCAGCGGCGCCTGGTAGCCGCTATCTTCGATCGGCTCGGCATCCGGCCCAGCGGCCGGGAGAGCGATTCCGCTTTGCTCGTCGCGCTCGAGACGGCGCTCGCCGCGAAGACGGTGACCCTCGACCGCTTCTTCTTCGACTGGCGCGGCGGCCAGCGGCGCGGCCCCTCCCCGGCCGATGATGTGTATGAAAGTGACGCTTTCGCAAGTTTCCGCGACTCCGTCGCGCAATTCGACGCGGTCGAGGATGCGCTCGACCACCTTCATTGGTCGGACGAGGGACCCTGCTCGATGCATATCGACGAGGTCGAAGCGATCTGGAGCCGCATCGACGAAGCGGACGACTGGAGCGCCTTCCACCAAAAGATCAGCGCCGTCAGGCGCATGGGCGAGGCAATGCGGACGGCGTCTTGACCGCCGCAGCCAAAAATGGTGGGTCAGCCGCCATGGCGACCATCAGTTCGATCGAACCCGCCACCGGGGCGCATCTGTGGACGGGCGAAATCGGCGACGTGGAGGCCGAGGTCGCCCGCGCCCGGGCCGCCTGGGCGAGTTGGGCGGCGAAGCCGCTTGCGGTCCGGATCGAGACCCTGCGCCGTTTCGCCAACGTCGTCCGGGGCCATAAGGAGAAGCTCGCCGACCTCATCGCCCGCGAGACCGGCAAGCCGCTTTGGGAGACCGCGACCGAGGTCGACGCCGTCGTCGGCAAGGTCGACATCTCGGTCGCCGCTTATTCCGAACGAACCTCGAAGCGGCAGATGGAGGGCGCGCTCGGCGCCCGAGTCGCCGTCCGCCACAAGCCCCACGGCGTCCTGGCGGTGCTCGGCCCCTACAATTTCCCGGCCCACCTGCCCAACGGGCACATCGTCCCGGCCCTGCTCGCCGGCAATGCGGTCGTGTTCAAGCCGTCGGAGAAGACCCCGGCGGTGGGCGAGATGCTGGTCCGGCTCTACCATGAGGCCGGGGTCCCGGAAGACGTCGTTCGCTGCGTCCAGGGCGGGGTCGAAATCGGCAAGGCGCTGGCGGCGAGCCCGGGGATAGACGGCCTGCTCTTCACCGGCTCGGCCCGCGCCGGTCTCGCCCTCCACCGCCAGTTCGCCGACGCTCCGCAGAAGATCCTCGCGCTCGAGATGGGCGGCAACAACCCTCTCGTCGTCTGGAACGCCAAGGACGTTCCGGCGGCCGCGGTGATCGCCGTCCAGTCCGCCTTCATGAGCTCCGGCCAGCGCTGCACCGGCGCCAGGCGGCTGATCGTCGAGGAGGGCCAGCACGAGCCGCTGCTGGCCGAGATCGTCAAGCTCGCCGAGCGGATCATCGTCGATCATCCGCACGCGGCTCCAAGCCCCTTCATGGGCCCGGTGATCGACAACCAGGCCGCCGACCAGCTCCAGGACGCGTTCCTCGACCTGATGATCAAGGGCGGGCGGGCGATCCGGCGGCTCGACCGGCCGGTCGCCGACAAGCCGTTCCTGACCCCGGCCATCATCGACGTCACCGACGTCGCCGAACGGCCGGACGCGGAGCTGTTCGGTCCCGTTCTCCAGGTGATCCGGGTCGCCGATTTCGACGCGGCGCTCGCCGAGGCCAACGCCACCCGCTACGGCCTCGCCGCTTCCCTCGTCGGCGGCAGCCCCGAGCTTTACGACCGCTTCTGGGCCAATATCCGCGCCGGAGTGATCAACTGGAACAAGCCGACCAACGGCGCCCCGAGCAACGCGCCCTTCGGTGGGCTGGGCCTCAGCGGCAACCACCGCCCCAGCGCCTTCTACGCCGCCGATTATTGCGCTTATCCGGTGACCAGCTCGGAGGCCGAAGCGGCCCGGGCCAGCATCGGGGTGGGATTACGGGACCCGTTCGTGAGGTGAACTGCCCTCCAGCGCAAATGGGATATCCTAGACTCAGTAGCTCCGCCTCGGATCAAGGTGATGGTGACTTCGTTAGGAGTCATCCCTAGATAGGTACCCAACATGCCCGTTTACGCCGTCATTACCGCAAAGCCCGAGCCGCTCGTCGAGTCGCTGCTGGCCGCGAAGTATGCTGAAAAGCATTATAAATATTCCGATACGGCGTGGATCGTAGCAACTCCTGACTCCGCTGCAACGCTCTCTATCAGCCTTGGGGGCAAACAGAAATTACCTGACGGTGGGCTTATTGGGGCTCTGGATGGCTACTTACTTGTGAGTGAGTTGACCCCAAATTATTGGGGTTTCTCTAACCAGGCATTTTGGAATTGGCTTAAACAAGCGCATGAGGGTCGCATCTGATGCCTCCGCGCACGACTTCTTCCAAACCGACACCAGGCCAAGGGCCTCCGTCAAGTTTGCCAGAGGGAAACCCGCAGCCCTCAAGCATGGACCATAGCTGGACGCTGCAAGCCGTCATGCAAATGCAGAAGGACCTTGGCGTACTTGGCGAAAAGATTGACCGAATGCGGGATGACTTCGGCGATTTTAAAACTGACGGCAAAGAAACTCATGCCAAGCTGATCGAAGTTCAAAAGAGCATCGCGTCAGCCGAGGGTGCACTAAAGGTTTTCGGGCGCATTTATGCTCTAGCATTGGTTATTGTGGCCGCATTGTTGGCTTGGTTTTTGAGGCCGACGCCACCTGCGCCCGTCGTGGTGGCTCCGCCGACTGCCATAGTTCCGCCGGAAGGTTCATCAAAAGGTGGGCCCGCTGAAGCGGCCCCGACCAAAAGGCGTTGATGAAGATAGCCTAACAGGGCGTGAAGTCTACGCCACCAAGCTAGAGCATGATCATTTTAGACTGAAGCGCTCGCTCATCCCGTCATGCTGAACTTGTTTCAGCATCCAGCTTTCCGCTTCCCGGGCGAGCGACCAGCTGGACCCTGAAACAAGTTCAGGGTGACGCCGATGTCGGGAAAAAATCCGCGATTCATTCTCAAGCGATCACGCTCTA
>DASQLT010000026.1:0-44168 GCA_035629855.1 Allosphingosinicella sp. | reverse complement strand
TTTTCCCGACATCGGCGTCACCCTGAACTTGTTTCAGGGTCCAGCTGGTCGCTCGCCCGGGAAGCGGAAAGCTGGATGCTGAAACAAGTTCAGCATGACGGGATGAGACAGCGCTTCAGTCTAAAATGATCATGCTCTAGGACTGATGACCTCGGCTTGGCCGATTTTAAATCACCCGCGATCAGTCCTTGATAAGACTGATCGCGGAGTAAGGATGAGCTTTAAGCGATACAGACGCAGTCGTGCTTGGGAGATCCGGTGTTGCCGACTTGAACGCACCCGCGCGGGCAGTAACCCGCATACAATGAAGTCAGGCTTTCCCCCCCTGACGCCGGATGTGTGAGAGGTCGAAAGGGGGAGAGGAGCCATTGCTGCCGTAACAAGAGATGATGCAACTCCGGTACCGACACGGCGGAATCGCAGCAGTCGACCAGCCAGAGGTCACCGGGCCGCAACAGCGTGCCGCTTCTGATCCGCCGCGCCACCACCCGCCGGCTTGTTACGGCATCGCGCTCGCGGGTCGGTAAGTTTTAGTTCCTTCCCTGCATTTGCAGGGGAGGGGGACCATGCGAAGCATGGTGGAGGGGCCTTTCCTGACTCATTAAAACCCCTCCACCTCGCTTCTCGCGGTGCCCCTCCCCGAGAAATCTCGGGGAGGAATTTTGTATCCAGCTCCACATCGCGATAGGGCGGGTCGGCGGTAGCCGGGGAGCCCTTGCATGGACGACGAGAACAGCATCTTCATCGGCCTGGGCGGCGGCCAGCCGCAGCGGCTGATGCTCAAGCGGGCCAATCGCCACGGCCTGATCGCCGGCGCCACCGGCACCGGCAAGACCGTCACCCTTCAGGGGATGGTCGAGGGCTTCTCGCGCGCCGGGGTTCCCGTCTTCGTCGCCGACGTGAAAGGCGATCTCGGCGGTCTAGCCATGGCCGGCTCGCCGATGGGCAAGCTCCACGAATCCTTCGCCGCCCGAGCCGCCGAGATCGGCGACTCCTCCTGGACCTATGGCGACAATCCCGTGCAGTTCTGGGACCTCCTCGGCCAGCAGGGCCATCCGATCCGGACCACCGTCTCCGAGATGGGCCCGCTCATGCTGGCCCGGCTGATGGACCTCAACGAGGTTCAGGAGGGCGTGCTCGCCATCGTCTTCCACGTCGCCGACAAGGACGGGCTGCTCCTTCTCGACCTCGACGACCTCCAGGCCATGCTCGCCGACTGCGCCAATCGGGCCGACGAGCTGACGGTGACCTACGGCAACGTCTCCAGGCCGAGCGTCGGCACCATCCAGCGCTCACTCCTCCAGCTTCGCGCGCAGGGCGGCGACCGCTTCTTCGGCGAGCCGGCGCTCGACATCGACGATCTCATCGCCTTCGACGACCGCGGCCGCGGCATCGTCAACATCCTCGCCGCCGACAGGCTGATGGCCTCGCCCAAGCTCTATTCGACCTTCCTGCTCTGGCTCCTGTCCGAATTGTTCGAGCAGCTTCCCGAGGTCGGCGACCCGGACAAGCCCAAGCTGGTCTTCTTCT
The DNA here is from genome assembly GCA_035629855.1 of Allosphingosinicella sp. GTDB lineage: Bacteria > Pseudomonadota > Alphaproteobacteria > Sphingomonadales > Sphingomonadaceae > Allosphingosinicella. Next base: position 42,638 of record DASQLT010000026.1, on the reverse strand, counting down.
TCGACGAGGCCCATTTGCTGTTCACCAGCGCACCCTCGGCGCTCCTGGAGAAGATCGAGCAGGTCGTCCGGCTGATCCGTTCGAAGGGCGTCGGGGTCTATTTCATCACCCAGAACCCGATCGACATTCCCGATGCCGTCGCCGGCCAGCTCGGCAACCGGGTCCAGCATGCGCTTCGCGCCTTCACTCCGCGCGACGAGAGAGCGGTGCGCTCGGCCGCCGAGACGTTCCGGGCCAATCCGGGGGTCGACGTGGCCACGGTCATCACCGAGCTCAAGGTCGGCGAGGCCCTGGTGTCCCTGCTTCAGGCGGACGGATCGCCTTCGCCGGTGGAGCGGACCCTGATCCGGGCCCCGGGCTCCCGGGTCGGCCCGATCACTGCCGAGGAACGGGGGGTGTTCATCCAGACCGACGCCATCGGCTCCAAATATGACGAGGCGATCGACCGCCAGTCCGCCGAGGAGCTGCTCGGCGCCAAGTCCGGCGAGGCCCAGGCCGCGGCGGCCGAGGCGAAGGCAAAGGCCGAAGAAGCGAAGCTCGATGCCGCCGAGGCGAAGGCGGCGGAGAAGGAGAGGCTGCTCGCCGAGCGCGAGGCCGCGCGCGCCGCCAAGGAGGCCGAACGCGCCCGAGTGGCCGCCGAACGCGAGGCCGCCCGCCAGGCTCGCGAGGCGGCGAAGCCGAGCTTCACCGACAAGCTGGTCCAATCGGCCGCGCGCTCGGCGGCGAGCTCGGTCGGCCGCCAGGTGGCGGGCAAGCTTGGCGGGCAATTGCTTCGGGGGCTGCTCGGCGGGCTGTTCAGGGGGCGGTAGCGTCTTGCCTCCCCATTCGCGAAGCGGATGGGGAGGGGGACCACCGAAGGTGGTGAAGGGGTAAGGGCGCAGGCCTTCGCCGTCCTGCACTCGGCTCTTGCCATCCTGCGCCAGTTACCCCTCCACCATGCTTCGCATGGTCCCCCTCCCCATCTTGCGATGGGGAGGCAAGGTTCGGTCGCAAGCCTCTTGCCGGTTGGCTCGCCACCCGCGAAAGTGCGCGCCGGCAACGTGGGGAAATCGAATGGCGGCTGAAGGTTCGATTCGGGAGCTGACGATCCGCTCCATCCTGCTCGGGGGGATACTCACCCTCGTCTTCACCGCCGCCAACGTCTATCTCGGACTCAAGGTCGGGCTGACCTTCGCCACCTCGATCCCGGCTGCCGTGATCTCGATGGCGGTGCTTCGCTGGTTCAGCAATTCGACCATTCTCGAGAACAATATCGTCCAGACCGTGGCTTCGGCCGCCGGCACCCTGGCCGCGATCATCTTCGTCCTGCCGGGGCTGGTGATGATCGGCTATTGGCAGGGCTTCCCGTTCGTCACCACGACCGCGATCACCATGCTGGGCGGCATATTGGGCGTTCTCTTCTCGGTGCCGCTGCGGCGGGCGATGGTCGTCGACAGCCCGCTCCCCTTCCCGGAAGGGCGGGCGGCGGCCGAGGTCCTGCAGGTCGGCTCGCAGTCGCGGGCGGGCGAGGCGGAAAGCGCCAAGGGTCTTTCCGTGCTCGTCTGGAGCAGCCTCGTCTCGGCGGGCTTCGCCATCCTCACCAAGACCCGCTTGGTCGCCGAGGAGGCCTCCGCCTGGTTCCGGGTGGGGGCGGGCGCGACCGGGATTTCGGGAGGCCTGTACTTCGCGCTGCTGGGCGTCGGGCATCTCGTCGGAATCTCCGTCGGAATGGCGATGTTCCTCGGCCTGGCCATCGGCTGGTGGGTATTGCTTCCGATCCTCACCGCCCAGATGCCGCTCGACGGCGGTGCCCAGGTCTGGGCGCAAACGATCTTCACCCAGCACGTCCGATTCTTCGGAGCCGGCGTGATCGGAGTCGCCGCGGTCTGGACCCTGCTCAAGATCGCCGGCCCGGTGCTCGGCGGGATCCGTTCGGCGATGGCGGCAAGCGCCGCCCGGCGCGGCGGCAAAGCGCTGGCTCTCGAGGAGCGCGACATGCCGATCGCGATCGTCGGCCTGGGCTCGCTCGCAATCCTGGTCCCGATCGCCTGGCTCTTGTGGACGGTGATCGCCGACGGGCCGCTCGCCGGCTCGGCCTTCGTCCTGATCGCCGGAGCGCTCGTCTTCGTCCTCGTCATCGGGCTGATGATCGCGGCCGTCTGCGGCTACATGGCGGGCCTGATCGGCGCCTCGAACAGCCCCGTTTCCGGAATCGGGATCCTCTCGGTCGTCGCCGCGTCGCTGATGCTGGTCGGTCTGTTCGGGCGCGAGACTCCGCCGGGGACGTCGCAGGCCCTGGTCGCCTACGCCCTGATCGTCACCGGCATCGTCTTCGGGATCGCCACCATCTCGAACGACAATCTCCAGGATCTCAAGACCGGCCAGCTGGTCGGAGCCACGCCTTGGCGGCAGCAGGTCGCACTGATCTTCGGAGTGATCTTCGGTTCGCTCGTCGTCCCGCCGGTGCTCCAGATCCTCTACGACGCCTTCGGCTTCGCCGGAATGCCGGGAGCGGGCCCGCAGGCCTTGCCCGCGCCCCAGGCCGCGCTCATCTCCGCCCTCGCCAAAGGCGTGCTCGGCGGCGACCTGAACTGGACGATGATCGGCTACGGCGCCCTCACCGGCGTGGGCCTGGTCCTCTTGGACGAGACGCTCGGCCGGGCCAAGACTCTGCGCCTGCCCCCGCTCGCCGTCGGGATCGGCATCTACCTGCCGATGGCGGCGGTCCTTCCGGTCGTGATCGGGGCGGTGATCGGCTTCTATTACGATCGCTGGGCGGATCGCCGGGAGAAACCCGAATTCGCGCGCCGGATGGGCATCCTCACCGCCACCGGGATGATCGTTGGCGAGAGCCTTTGGGGGGTCCTGTTCGCCGGCATCGTCGCGGGCTCCGGGAAGGACACGCCCTTGGCCCTGGTCGGGGACGGTTTCGAGACGATGGCCTTGATCGGGGGAACGGCGCTGTTCGTCCTGCTCGCGGCGTGGGTCTATCGAAGGACGATGAAGCTGGCCTGATCCATCATCCCGGCGAAAGCCGGGACCTCAGGACGAGAAGTCACGGCGGGTCTCCCCGAGGTCCCGGCTTCCGCCGGGATGACGAGCAATCCGTTCAATAATAGGCGATCGTTCGTTCGATCGTCGTTCGTGCCTCCCTCGGCTCCATCAGCCCGGGATATTGTTTCCTGTCTTCGGCGGACATTCGGTCGATTTTTGGCCGCTGGATCATGGCCGTGGTCCTTTTGATCCAATTGCCTCGCAAATCATATTCATAGACGTGGGTGTTGGTCGTATGACCGTAGCTGTCCTCGAGCTTTTCCTCGGACGCTAGACCCTTGTCGTTGTAGGCGTAGAGCCAGCTTTTCTTCATTGCCCCGTTGGGTTCATAGGAGACGGCTTCATGCGGCCGCCCTTTCTCGTCATAGGTAAAGGTTACCCGGTGAGCGCCGAGGCAGGGGCCGATCGGGGCGATCGCTTTCGATCCGTCGGGCATGAAGTAGAGTGTTTCCGAACGGCGTCCGGCCGAATCGTAGCGATAGACCGTCTTCCCGACGGCCTTGCTCGCCGTACGGTAGGTCACTTCGCTCAGCCGAGCCTGGTCGCCAAAGCTGTTGACCTCTCTTAGCTGGACCTTGCCTTCGCGGTCGTAATGAACGGTCTCGGCCAATCGGCCGCCGGCATAAACATAGGCGTAGCGCGCCATGACCGCACCCTTGGGATCGGACAGGATGCTCTCGACCGGATGACCGTCCGAGTCGCGCTTGCTGACCTGCTTGCCGACGAGAAAACCATAATCGTCATAAATGGTCCGCTCGGCTTCGTTTCCCTTGGGGTCGTAGACGACGAGATCCTGCTGCTGGGGGCGGTCCTTCGTCTCCGGTTCGCCCAAGTCCAATCCCAGCAATCGGTGCGTCATTTGCGAGCTGACGGAGCGCACCGGGCCGAGAAGCCCTTCTTCTTCCCGATTCGGCTCCTTATGAGCGGCGGTCAGGCCGATCAACAGCAGCGGAACCGTAAGGACTTTGAACAACCTGCGCATCGCGAGCCCCTTCATCCTGTCTCAGACGAATTTAAGGCAGAATTAGAGAGCTCGCGACTTATTTTTCATCAATTGGAGCGTTATTGATTTGGGATTAGCGCCCCTTAGCCTCGAGCCACCGCGTGATATCCGGCAACCTCGTCGTCCGCACGCGGACCCGATCCTGGATCGCGGCGATGGCGACGTCGACCCGGCCGCGCGACTGCGGGGTCATGGTGCGCTTCGCGAAATCCTCGAGCTTGGCGACCATCGCCGGGTCGGCGGAGCCTCCGCCGAGGCCGGCGAGGAAGCGCGAGCGCGACGATATGTCGACCAGCCCCTCCACCTTCTCGCGGTTGCGGATGGCGTAGTCGAAGGCGAGGTCGGGATGCTCGTCGGCCACCGCCGAAAGGATCCCGGCGCTGGTCGTGGCGCCCGGCTCGTCGGTCAAGGCGAGGTCGAGCGCCCTTTGCGCCAGTGCGGGATCGGCGGCGCTTCCGAGCAACCGGTAGAGCTGGGACTTGACCAGCGGGCTCCGCTCGGCGCGCGCCTGCGCCCTCAGGCGCTCCCAGCCGGCGGAATCCACATTGCGGGCGGTGACGGCGAGGATGGTGCTTCGGAGCGGGCCGGCGGTCGCCAGCGGATCGCCGGCCGCGAGGCGCCTGTTGGCCTCGCCGACCACGCCGCGGTCGCCCATCTCGCCGAGCGTCTTGATGAGATCCGCTCGGAGCACCGGCACGGTCGGCGCCTCGCCGGCTTTGGGGGTCCAGCCGATTCGGGCGAGGACCGGCGACAGCTTCGCCGAGGCGTAGCGCTCGAGCATCGCGCGATGGGCGGGATCGCTTTCGTACAGCGCGTGGACGCTGCTCAGGATCGCGGCGGCCCGGCTCCAGACCTGCGGATTGGCGTTGGCCGGCACCGAGTCGACCATGTCGAGCGCTTCGGCGGCCGACTGATAGCCGGCGAGGCCGAGACCCCAATTGTCGGCGAGCAGGCCGATTTGGTCGATCGGCTTCAGGCGCGGGAAGCTGTCGGTCAGCCGGTCGAGCAGGGCCGGCGAATAGAGGGTTCGATAATAGCCGGTCTGGCCGCTGTTGACGACGACGGGGCTGCAGCCGGCGACGCTGAGCGTGCCGCTGCCGCCCTCGACGAGGGTGCGCGTTTCGGCGCCGCCCATGGTCGACGCGATCACCGGCACCCGCCAAGCCTTCGCCGCCTGGTCCTGGCGGTCGCGGCTGAACTGCGCCTGGTGCAGAATGACGTCGGTCTTGCCGCCGCGGCAGGTCGCTTCCTCGACCCTTATCAGCGGCACGCCCGGCTGGAGGGTGAAATCGTGGGCGATGGCGGTGACGGGCTTGCCCGCCGCCCGCTCGACCGCCGTCCAGAGGTCGTCGGTCTGCGTGTTTCCGAGGCGGTGGGTTCGGATATAATCCTGAACGCCGCGCCGCCACGCATCCTCGCCGACATAATCCTCGAGCATGGTGATCACCGCCTCGCCCTTCTGATAGGTGATCGCGTCGAAGGCCTGGCTGATCTGCTCGACGGTGCTGATGCGCTGAACGACCGGGTGGGTGCTCGAGACCGAATCGAGGTTGATCGCGGCTTCGCGGCCGGCGACCGTGCCGAGCTCGGGATCCCATTCGGGGTGGAGCGCGGTCGTCGCCTTGGTCGCCATCCACGAGGCGAAGCCCTCGTTCAGCCAGAGATCGTCCCACCACGCCATGGTGACGAGATCGCCGAACCATTGATGGGCCATCTCGTGCGCCGCGACCTCGAAGATGCGCTGGCGGGTCGCTTCGGTGGTGATGGCGGGATCGACCAGGAGGATCGATTCGAACGAGAAGATCGCGCCCCAATTCTCCATCGCTCCGAAAAATTGGCTGCTGCCGGGGCCGGCGACGTTGTCGAGCTTCGGAAGCGGGTAGGGGGTGCCGAAATATTTGTTGTACCAGGGCAGGATCCTGGCCGAGCTTTCCAGCGCCCAGCGGCCCTTCTCGCCGTCGCCGCGCTTGGTGACGACTCCGATCTCCGTATTGGCGGAGGTCGTCGTGATCCGGTCGAACTCGCCGACGGCGAGGAAGAGCAGGTAGCTCGACATGGCCGGGGTCGTCTGGAAGGTGACGGTCTTGGTGCCGCCCGCGTTGGCCTTGACGCCCGCCTGGGGCATGTTGCCGACGACATCCTGATCGGCCGGTACGGTGACGTTGAGATTGTAGGGTGTGCGGTACTGGGGCTCGTCCCAGCCCGGGAAGAAGCGTCGGGCGTCGGGCGCCTCGAACTGGGTGAACAACGCCCGCTTCTTGCCCGAGGGGCCTTCATAATCGAGCGCGAACAGGCCGGCCGCCTGGGTATATATCTTGCCCACATAATCGATCGTCAGCCGATAGCGGCCGGGGGCGATCTCGTCTGCGAACCTTATGGTCGCGGTCTGCTCCTCCTTGTTGAGGACGAACTTGCGCGCCGGGATGACGGGAGCGCCGGGAGTGCCGTCGCTCAGGGAGACGTCGATGAAGCTGAGCTCGGCGGCGTTCAGAGTGATGAGGTAGGTGGGCTTCAGCACCTCGATGTCGATGTCGGCGCGCCCTTTGAAGCGCAGGTTCGCGGCGTCGGGCGTGGCGTGGATCGTATATTGGAGCGGGCGGACGTCGCTGGGCAATTGGGTCGGGATCTGGCGCGACGCCTGCGGGGCGGCGGCGGCGGGAATGCTCGGCGCGGCCTGGTCGGTGGTCCGGGCGCAGCCGGCGAGGGCGAGGGCGAGAAGGGAAACGGTGGCGAATAGGCGCATGGAGCACTCCGATCGGACAGGTCCGCGCTCCTGAGCGGGCGCCGATGCCTTGTCAAACTCAGTAGCCGAAGATCGGTGCCGCCTTATGGCCTTCGAGGACATGGGCCCGAAGCTGCGCCGGCTCCCAAAGCAATTCGACCCCGGCCTCGGCCTGGCGGATCAGCGAGACGATCGCCGCGTTGACCGGGGCCGGGCGCCCGAGCTTCTTCGCCAGCGCGACGACCTCGCCGTTCAGATAGGCGATTTCGGTCGGGCGCCCGGCCTTGAGGTCGTCCGCCATCGAAGAGCGCGCCCGCGAATCGACCTTCTGGATCTTGAGGAAGACGTTGTTGAAGATGAGATTGGGCGAGGCGATGACGTGCGGGAGCAGCCTGGGCGGCACCGGGCCGATCTTCGCCGGCTCGATGCCCGCCGCTTCGAGCAGCCCGAGCGCCTCGAGGATCGAGGCGGCGACGACGCGGCGATAGTCGCGCTCCCGCAATTGTTCGAGCAGGGTCCGCCCCGACAAAGCGTTGACCGCGTTGTTGAGGTTGATGAGCAGCTTGCCCCAGGCGATCGCCGCCATGTCGGACGAAAGCGAAAGCCGAGCCGGCCCGCCGCCGATCCGCTCCGCGAGCGCTCGAAGCGGCGGCGAATCCTCGGCGGTGAGATCGCCGGCGACTCCCTTGTGGAAGCGCCCGTGGCCGAGCGCGGCGACGTTAAAGGGCACCATCCCCGCCACCGCCTCGAACCGGGTCTTCAGCACCGTGCGCAGGGTCTCGATATTGCTCACGCCGTTCTGGAAGCTGACGACGAGCGCGCCCTTCTTCGCGTTGCGCGCGATCTCCTTGGCGGCGGACGCCGTGGCTATGCTCTTCACGCACAAGGCGATGACGTCGGCGTCGGCGAGCGCCGCCGGCCGGGTCGAAAAGTTCACCTGCTCGGGCCCCAGCCTCGTCCGCCAGCCCGAATAATCGGTGAGGGTGAGGCCGTTCTCCCCGATCTCCCGCCCGATCCGCTCCCGCCCGACGAACGCGACGTCTATTCCCGCCGCCGCCCAGGTCCCACCGACGAAGCAGCCGACTGCCCCCGCGCCCAGGATCGCGATTTTCGCCACGTCGGAAAGCTCCTCAACCCCTGTCCGATCCCCTCACGCCACAATAATCGGGTGCGATCAACCGTTTGTCTTGCGGTCGGCTTTGCGCGATGATGCGCCGAACCTGGGGGATTTCGGATGCTTTTCTATCTTGCCGCGCTGGCGGCGCTCGCTCAGCCGGCGGTGCAGGCGACGGCGCCGGCCGACAAAGCGATGGTGGCCGCGAATGCCGCCTGGGGCCAGGGCAAACATTCGAAAGCCCTGGAGCTGGCGCGGCCGCTCGCCGAGGGCGGCAACGGCGAAGCGCTGCACCTGCTCGCACGGGCCTATGAATTGGGCGCGGGCGTAGCGGCCGATCCCGCCGAAGCGGCCCGTCTTTACCGGCGCGCCGCCGATGCCGGGCACGTCCCCGCATTCGCGTTCCTGGGCGTTCTCTTCGAGACTGGAAGCGGAGTCGCCAAGGATCTCGACAGGGCCAACGCCCTCTATCTCGAGGGCTCCGAGAAAGGCGACGCGGCGGCCACATATTATCTTGCGACCAACTATTTGTTCGAGATCGGCATAGCCGGAAAGCTCGAAGAGGGCGTCCGGCTTGCCCGGCCGCTCGCCGAGGAGGGTCATGGCGGCGCGATGCAGCTTCTCGGTATCGCCTACGACCAAGGGGACGGCGTCGAACCGGATCCGGTTCAGGCCATAAGCTGGTTCCGTCGCTGCGCCGATCTCGGCGAAGGCCACTGCCTGCGCAGCCTGGGCATCATGTACGAAAATGGCCGCGGCGTTCCGCGCGATCTCAAGGCGGCCCTCTCCTGGTATCTGAAAGCGGCGGCGAAGGACGTTCCCGAGGCTTTTGGCGACGTCGGCATGGCATACCATTTCGGCTACGGCACCAAGGTCGATTACCAGGAGGCCATGCGCTGGTACCGCAAGGCGGCCGATCGCGGCCTGCCGGCCGGCTATGCGGGACTGGGCGATCTCTACCGAAGCGGCCTGGGCGTGGCCAAGCGGCCCGACGAGGCTTTCCGTTGGTACCAAAAGGCCGCATCGGGCGATCACAAGGGCGCCCTGGTGTCCATGGCGTCCATGCTCGAAGAGGGTGAAGGGGTTCCGGCCGACCCCAAGCGCGCCGTCGACCTCTTGCGCCAAGCCGCCGAAGCCGGCGATTCGGAGGGAATGTTCGGTCTCGGCGAAGCTTATCGCCGGGGTGTGGGGGTGGAGAAGGACTGGGCGACGGCGCTCGGCTGGTTGACCCGCGCCGCCGACGCGGGGTCGACCGGAGCGATGAACCAGCTCGGCTATGCCTTTGAGGTCGGGGACGGTCCCTTCCAGCAGGACCAGGTCCAGGCCCTGACATGGTATCGCCGGGCCGCCGAGCTCGACGATCCGACCGCGGTCGCCAATCTCGGCCTGATGTATCGCAACGGCAGGGGAACCAAGGCCGACTTCGCCGAGGCCTTTCGATTGTTCGGGCGCGCAAGCGCGCTCGGAGACACCCGCGGGCGCCTGCTCCTCGCCCTCGCTTATGCGGGCGGCGAGGGCGTCGCAAAAGACGCGAAGCGCGGTTTCGACATGGTTCGAAAGCTCGCCGACGCCGGCGACGCCGAATCGATCGGATCGCTCGGCCTCATGTACGAGAATGGCACCGGCGTCGGAAAAAACGAGCGCGAGGCGGCGCGTCTCTACCGCAAGGCGGCCGATCTCGGGGACGCCGTCGCGATGCGGTATCTCGGCGGATCCTACGCGGACGGAATCGGCGTCAAGCGCGACCTGGATCAGGCGGAGGCCTGGCTGAAGAAGGCGCAGGCGGCGGGCGATACCGAAGCCGAGGCGCTCCTGGGGAAAGTCCTGGCCTTGAAGGAATAGCCCGAGACTCAGCCCCGTCCGCGATAGCCGGGAACGTCCTGGGCAGGCACCCACAGGCCCGCGGGCGGTTCCCCAGACTGCCAGAAGACGTCGATCGGCATTCCGCCGCGCGGATACCAATAGCCGCCGATCCGGAGCCAGAGCGGCTTCATCTCGTCGACCAGCCGCTCGGCGATGCCCACCGTCACGTCCTCATGGAATCCGCAATGGTTGCGGAAGGACGTCAGGAACAGCTTCAGCGACTTGGATTCGACGATCGTCCCGCCCGGCGCATAATCGATGACGATATGGGCGAAATCGGGCTGCCCGGTCACCGGACAGAGCGAGGTGAATTCCGGCGCGGTGAAGCGAACGAGGTACGGCCCGCCCGGCCGCGGGTTGGGGACGTAATCGAGCTTCGCCTCCCCGGGCGAGGTGGGGAGGGGGCTGGAACGGCCGAGGTGGGTCAGGTCCATGGCCGGCCTCTAGAGCGTTTTCGAGCCGGCTGGAACAGCCAGCGGCTCGGAAAACGCGGCTCGAGAATCCTGGAGTGATTCGACCTTGGTCGAACGCGCTCCAGCCGCTCCCGCGCCGCCTGTCATGCTCGCCCGCTCGGCGGTTGCGCACATTTGCGCACAACCTCGCAGCGTTGGCGGCGAGGGCTGTCCGCGCAATGTCAAAACTGGCGAAAAATTACGCTACCACAAGGACTTGCGTCATCGGATGCTGGTCTCCTGAAGGAGGGCTCGAATGGCCAGGGCGTTGGGGTTGCCGTTCGTCGCCGCGCTTCTCCAGGCCTCGCAGCCCGCCGCCGCCACCTGCCCTTCGCCCGATCGGGTCGCCGTGCGGATGGACGAATATTTCGGCAAGCCGCGAGGGGCGGCGACCTACCGGGCCCTGGCGGGCCTCGGCGATCCCGGCATCGAGCCGTTCGACTATTACAAGGTGGAATATGCAAATGGAGAGGATGAGCAGGCGCTGATGCAGCGGATGCTGCCCGTCGACAGCACCGAGCTCGGCGGCTCCACTTACAGCTGGATCGAGAAAGGCGAGTGCCGCCCCGGCTATGCCCTGCAGACCGCCCGGGCGCGAATCGCCCGGCTCGGTGCGGCTCACCCCTATGTCGGGCATTGGTTCGATACCCAGCGGGCGGCCTTCTCGGCCTGCGCCGGCCGCGACCCGCCCCTGCAGGCCCTGCCGGCCCCGCTGCCCTTGCCAGACCCCTCGATCGCCCGGCTCCAGCGCGACGACCGCGCCTACCAGGCCGCCTCCCAGCTGTTCTACCGCAAGAGCGCGGCTGCCCCGGCCGCGTTTCGTCGAATCGCGGCCTCGTCGTCCGAGCATGGGCCGATGGCACGCTATATGATGCTCGCGATCAAGGCGGAATGGCCGCCCCGGGAGCCGCCGCCGGTCGGGGAGGTCCTGGCCGAAGCCCGTTCGATCCTTGCCGACCGGCGTCTCGTCTCGATCCACGCGCTTACCCAGGGGCTCGTCGGGTCGCTGGGCTACCTCAGCGATCACGACCATTCCAGCCGGGGGCTCGCCCCATATGCGCCCGAGATCCGGCGGGAGCAGGTTCGGCTCACCCTGGAGGCCCTTCGCGCCCCGATCGGACGCCTTCGAGCCGACCCGGTCGCGCGCGAACGCTACGCCCGAGCTCTCGCCGACATCGACAAGCTTCACGGCGAGTTTCCCGATCCGGCCTGGTGGCTCACCGGGGCCGTGCCCGACAAGGCTTTCGCCAGCCGCGCCATGGCCGCCGCGGCGAAGACGGACGGGCTGGCCGCCTGGGTGCTCGCCCCGAAGTCGCCTTATGAGCAGGAAAGCTGGGTCCGAGCCCAACAGGAGCGAAGCTATTCCAGCGCCTGGAACGGCTTCCTGAGCGAAGCGAGGGGAGGCCCCGATTCCAGGGCCCGGCAAGTCGCCGAGGGATCGCTGAGCGAAGGCCAGGTTCCCGGGCCATGGCCCGATTCCGAAATGGCGAGAGCCCTTCGCTGCGCCGACGACGCCAGCCTGGCCGCGTTGCCGACCCTCTTCTATCACCGGGTTCGGGACGGCCTCATGGGCGGTTCGTTCACGGAAGACCCCGAGCGAACGTTCGCGGAGGTCCTCTCCCGTCTGGAAAGCTGGCCGTGGCAGGACAGCCGTCACTATCGCGCCGCGGTCGCCGCAAGCCTGCGCTACCTGATCGGGGCCGGCAGGATCGCGGATGCCCGAAGGCTGCGCGACCGGCTCGTCCTCAAGGACGAAAACGGCCGCCATTACGATCTGCCGCTACTGCTGCTCGCCGAGGACGAGGACCGCTTCGTCCGCCAGATGGCGGCCGATCCTTCGTTCGAGCGGCCGGTGCTCTTCAACCTGCTCTCCACGGCGGCGCTCACGCGCCTGGCAGAGCGAAGCGACGTGCCGGCCGACGAGCGCGCCCGCTTCTCCCGGGTCGCCTGGAGCCGGCTCTATGCGATGGGGCGGCCGGTTCCGGCCGGCCTCGACCGGCTTATGCGGCGGCTCAATCCGGTAATCGTCGCCGGCTGGATTTCCCGTCCGGGCCGTGGCGGGCGGCCCGGCGACAGGCGCCTGCTTCTCGACGTGCTCCGCTCGCCGGCGCTCAACATCGTGATGGCCACTCACCAGCGAACGCCGGAACCGCCGGATCGCGAGTCGGTTTTCACCCGGATCGACACCTACCAGCATAGCGACAACAATTGGTGGTGCGCCTGGCAGACCGGGCGCCATTCGGGGAAGCTCGACGCACTCCTCTACCAAGTGTTCTTCGGCAATCCGGAGGAAGATTTCCGGCGAAACCGCGAGGATCCGCTGGAAGTCGCCGGTGCCCGCCCGACCCTCGAGCCGCTGCTCGCCTCGAGCTATTGGTGGAACGCCCGCGGGGCGGTGGAGCAGGAAAACCTCTCGAAGATCGACGGCGCGCCCAAGCTGATGGCGGAGCGGGCGATCGCCTGGCCTGGACGACGCCTCCCCGGCCAAGACGAGGCGCTCGCTCTCGCCGTCCGCGCCACCCGCTACGGCTGCAAGCGCCAGGGCGGCCACGGAATCTGGTCCAGAGCCGCCTTCACATTGCTCCACGAGCGCTTTCCCGAAAGCGCTGCCGCGAAACGCACGCGCTACTGGTTCGACTGACCGGGCGGCGACTCCACCGTGGAATCAAGGCTCGGCGGATCGCTAGATCGAGCGCTCCATCCTTATCGCCGGGAACAGCACCCCGCCCGGCATCTGAGTCTCGATCCGCCCCAGCGGTCGGAAGCCGAGGGAGGCGTAGAAGCCCTCTCCGTTGAGGCTTGCCCAGCATTCGAACAGGGTAAAGCCGGCGGCGCGGGCGTCGGCGGCGCAGCGTTTGTAGAGGAGGCGCCCGACCCCGCGCCGGGTCCAGTCGGGGTGGGTGGCGAAGTGGCGGATATGGGCCCGATGCGGATCGTCGTCCCGGCGCCCGGGCGGATCGGCGCTCCATCCGCCGCAGCCGGCCGGTTCGCCGGTGTCCGCCTCGACGAGATAATAATGGCCCGAGGACAGCAAGTCGGGATTGGCGCGGGTGATCGACGGCAGCGTGCGGGCGAGCAGCTCCGGCGGATAGGCCGCCGCCATCAGCCGCGCGTAGGAAGGGCCGAGCACCGCCGAGACGGCGTCCGAATCTTCGAGCATGGCAACGCGCAGGCGCATGACCGGAAAGTCGCAGCCGTACGGACGTCCGGCAAGCAATTTGAGAAATCGGTGCCTGGCACCGATTTCTCGGTTCCCCGCGAAGCGGAAATCCTTCCTTTCTACGTTGTGCCTTTGCGCCTTTGCGCCTGCTCTTGAAACCGGCAACCGCGGCGGCCGACGCTCGGCCGGAAGCGTCGGGCCGAGTGCAAGGCCAAGGTCCGCCGATGCATCCGGCGTTTTTCTTCTGGCAAAGTGCCTGATTTTTTTTGGAGAGAAGGCACGAAGGCGCAAAGGCACAACGTAGAAGAGAAATTGGGTTGCCGCGTCGCGGCGAGGGCGGGCGCCTCAGCGTCCGGGTCGTCCACTTTGACTTGCTCCGGCCGAGTGCGATAGCTCGGGCCCATGAAGACGATCCTGCTCGCCGTGCTCCTGGCCCTCGCCGCTCCCGCTTTCGGCCAGGATGCCGCGCCTCCGAAGGAGGCCGACAAGGCGATCCCGGCGCCGATCGTCTCCGTCACCCGCCACAGCGGAACGTTCGGCGGGCAGCGGCTGACCTATAGCGCGACGGCGTCCGAGACCTACCTTAAGGCCGCCGACGGCTCCCCAAAGGCCAGTATCTTCTCGATCGCCTATGTGAAGGAGCCGCGCGATCCCGCCCGGCCCGTCGCCTTCCTGTTCAACGGGGGGCCCGGGTCCGGCTCGCTCTGGCTTCACATGGGCGCCTTCGGGCCGAAGCGCGTGGCGATCCCGTCCGACGCGCGCGACGACGGGGCGCCGCCTTTCCCGATCCTCGACAATCCGGACAGCCTGCTCGACGTCGCCGACATCGTCTTCATCGATCCGGTCGGCACCGGCTTCAGCCGTCCGCTCGGCAAGACCGAAGCCAAGGACTATTGGGGAGTCACCCAGGACGCCAAATCGGTCGCCGAGTTCATCCGGATCTGGCTCGGCGACAACGGCCGCTGGAACTCGCCCAAGTTCCTCGGCGGCGAGAGCTACGGGACGACCCGCTCGGCCGCCGTCGTCAACCAGCTCGAGGGCGCCTTCAACGACGTTTCGCTGAACGGGATCATCCTGATCTCGACCATCCTCGATTTCGGCGCCCAGGCCTATGTGCCCGGCAACGAGATGCCCTATCTCTTCTATCTGCCCTCGATGGCGGCGGCCGCTCACCATCACGGCAAGGCGCCGGCCGACGCGGGCAGCCTGGAAGGCTTCGTCCAGGAGGCGCGCGACTTCGCCGCCGGCGATTATGCCACCGCCCTGCTCAAGGGCCAGAAGCTCCAGGGCGACGAACGCGCCGCCGTCCGCCGGCGCCTGGCGCGCTTCACCGGCCTTTCCGAGCGCTTCCTCGAATCCGCCGACCTGAGGGTCAGCGACCAGCGCTTCTACAAGGAGCTGCTTCGCGACAGGGGCTTGGCCATCGGCCGCCTCGACGCCCGTTACACCGGGCGCGACTATGACAATGCGGGGGAGGAGCCCGATAACGATCCGAGCTTCTACGGGATCGACGCCGGCTATACGGCCGCACTCAACGCGTGGGTCCGCGAAGGCCTCAAGTTCCGGACCGACCGCCAATATTCGACCATCGGCGGGGTGGGCGACTGGGATTGGGATTTGAAGGATCAGGGCGGGGATTCGAAATATTACAAGAATGTCGCGCCTTATATCGGCCGGGCGATGCGCGAGAATTCGGGCCTGCGCGTATTCGTCGGGCAGGGCTATTTCGACTTCGCCACCCCTTTCTTCGGCGCCGAATATTCCCTTTCCCGGACCGGCATTCCGCAGGAGCGGATCGTCTATCGATATTACGGCTCCGGCCACATGATGTACGTCCGCGACGAGGACCGGACGAAGCTCTCGAGCGACATAAGGGAATTCATCCGCGGACGGTGAACCCAAGAAATTCGTGACAGTTACCAATTTCCTCATCCGAGTGTCGGCGGCAAAATTGGTAACTGTCACGAATTTCTTCGGGGACGCGGCGCGGGCTTCATCCCTGGGACGCCGGCCTTCGCAGGGCGACGGCGGGAGTCGGCGAGGACAATGTTCATGGGATGACGGACTCTCGCGGGGCGCGACGGCGCTCCGTCTGGACTTCGCGGCGGAGGCGGGACAAGGGAAGGGGCCCAACCGCCGGAGTAGCCGATGCGCCTCGCCCCTCTCCTCGTCCTCGTCCTTGCCGCCTGCGCCACCGTCCCCGAGCCGCCGACCGCCGCCGAGCGCGCCGAGCGCTGGTGGGGCGACGTTTCAACTCTGGCCGCGGACGACATGGAAGGCCGGCTGACCGGGACGCCCGGCTACCAGCGCGCCGCCGATCATGTCGTCTCGCAGCTTCAGGAGATCGGGCTCGAGCCGGCGGGAACGGAGGGCTTCTTCCAGCCGGTGGCCTTCGAGGAGCAGTTCGTCGACTCGGCCGGCTCGAGCGCCGCCCTGGTCGCGGGCGGGCGGGCGACGGCGCTTTCCGTCCCCGGCGACATCATCATCGGCCGTGGCGACGGACGCCGCCCGGAGCGGATCGAGGCGCCTTTGGTCTTTGTCGGCTACGGCCTCCACATTCCCGAAGCCGGTCATGACGATTTCGCCGGAGTCGATCTCAAGGGCAGGATCGCCGTCGTCGTCAGCGGCGGGCCGGCGGAGATTTCGGGCGCGCTCAAGGCGCATGCCCGCCGCGACCGGGCGAGATTGCTCTCCGAAAGGGGCGCGGCCGGAATCCTCTCGCTGACCACCGCCGAGGCGGTCGAAGTGCCCTGGTCGCGCGCCATGGCTCAGGCCGGCCAGTCCGGAATGTATTTCGCCGATCCGGCGCTTCGCGACGTGAAGACCGAATTCTTCAGCGCCAGCCTCGCCACCGATTCCTCCGAACGAGTGTTCGCCGGCTCCGGCCGAACCTTCGCCGAGATTTCGGCGCTGGCCGACGCCTCGAAGCCGCTTCCGAAATTCGACCTGAAGCCGTCGCTTCGCGCGACGGTCGCGATGCGCCATCGGCCCGTCACCTCGTCCAACGTCGTCGCCCGGCTGCCCGGAAGCGACCGGCGATTGAAGGCCGAGCATGTCGTCTTCTCCGCCCATCTCGACCATCTCGGAACGAGCGCTCCGATCGACGGCGACGGGCTCTACAACGGCGCGATGGACAATGCCGCGGGCGTCGCCGGTCTCCTCGACATCGCCCGCAGCTACCAGGCGCGGCGGGTGAAGCCGAAGCGCTCGATGCTGTTCGTCTTCGTCACGGCCGAGGAGAAAGGGCTGCTCGGCTCCCGCTACTTCGCCTTGAGGCCGACCGTTTCGAAGGCGTCGATGGTCGCCAACATGAACTTCGACATGGCCCTTCCGATCTTTCCGCTGAAGAGCGTCACCGCCTTGGGCGCCGACGAGAGCAGCCTCGGCGCGGTCGCGGCGGCGGTGGGCGTTACGATGGGCCTTCCGCTCGTCCCCGATCCCTTCCCGGACCGGAACAGCTTCGTCCGCTCCGACCAATACAGCTTCATCCGCGAGGGCGTGCCCGCGCTCGCCTTCAAGTTCGGCTTCGGCCCGAAGGATCCGGAGGCCGAGATCGAACGGCAATGGCGCTCGACCCGCTACCACGCCCCGTCGGACGACCTCGCCCAGCCGGTGGCGAAGGAAGATGCGATAAGGCTTCACGATTTCGTCGGCGAGCTCGCCTTGAGGGTCGCGAACGCGCCGGAGCGGCCGGCCTGGAGCGGGCAGAGCTTCTTCCGCAGGTTCGCGAAATGAGGGCGTATGCGGCGCTCCTGCTTCTGGTCGCCGCCCCGGCGGCGGCGCAGAAATCTGCTCCGCTTCTCAGCGCCGCCGAGACCGAAGCGCTGGCTTCGGAGATTTCCGGAGCGTCGGCCGGGCGAACGGTCCAGGCCCTGTCCCTCCACCACCGGATGCGCGGCTCCGAAGGCTATCGCGCCGCCGCCGAGCTGATCCGGGACCGCCTCCGCGAACATGGGCTGAAGGAGGTCGATATCCTCTCGCTGCCGGCAGACGGGAAGATTTTCTACGGGACCCAGCGCTCCCGTCCGGCCTGGAATGCCGGTTTCGCCGAGCTTTGGGAGCAGAGGCGTGAAGGCGCCCGCTGGAGCGATTCCGAGCGGATCGCCTCCTTTGCGGATCAGCCGATCACGCTCGCCCAGGACAGCGTCGGCGGCCGCGCCGAGGCGGAGCTTGTCGACGTCGGCTCCGGCGCCTCGGCGGCCGATTATGCGGGCAAGAACGTGCGCGGCAAGCTCGTCCTCGTTTCCGGACAGCCGGAGGCCGCGGCGAAGCTCGCGGTCACCGAGCGCGGCGCCGCCGGGATCGTCTCCTGGGCCCAGAATCAGCGCTCGGCCTGGTGGGGCGAGGACGAAAGCCTGATCCGCTGGGGCCATCTCAGCACCTGGGAGGATCCGACCTTCGCCTTCATGGTCTCTCCCGCCCGGGCCCGGGCCTGGCAGGCGCGGCTCGCCAAGGGCGAAACGGTGCGCCTTCGCGCGGAAGTGAAGGCGGGGCGGACGCCCGGCGCCTATCTGATTCCGACGGCTGTCATCCCCGGCAAGGACCGGTCGAAGGAGATCCTCTTCTCCTGCCATCTCGACCATCCCTCGCCAGGCGCGAACGACAATGCCAGCGGCTGCTCGGGAATCCTCGAGATCGCTCGAACCTTCCAGCGGCTGATCGCGCAGGGACGGCTGCCGCAGCCGCAGCGGACCTTGCGCTTCGTCTGGCCGTGCGAGATCGAATGCACGATCGCCCTGCTCAATGCCCGGCCCGAATATGCGAAACGGACTTTGGCGACGATCCACCTCGACATGATCGGCGGCAACAGCGACATCACCAAGGGTGCGCTCGGGATCGAGGGCTCGCCGCCCAGCCTGCCGAGCTTCGTCTCCCACGTCGGCTTCGCCATGGCGCGCTGGGTCGATTCCAACGCCACGCGCTACGCCGAGCGGGGCGAGGCGGATTTCCCATTGCTCGACCCCGAAGGAACGAGGAACCCGCTCCGCGCGAGGATCGGCGGCTTTTCGGAGGGGTCGGACCATCAGGTCTGGAGCGAGGGCAGCTGGCGGATACCGGTTATCTACGTGTCCGACTGGCCGGATATCTACATCCACACCAATAAGGACGTGCCCGGAAATCTCGATTCCACGAAGATGAAGCGGGCCATGTTCATCGCCGCGGCTTCGGCCTGGGCGCTCGCCAATGTCGAGCAATCGGATACGCCCGCGCTCGAGCGGCTCCAGATGGTCGAAGCGGATTTCCGGAGCGCGGAATCCGCCCGGCGCGCCAACGGGCTGTCCGACGCCGACGGGGCCACCGAGAGGTTGCAGCACGCCAATCACGAAGTGGCGCTGGAGCTTTCCCTGCAGCGCTTCGGCCTCCTGGTGGGCGAGCCGGACCGGGAGGCCGCCGCCCCTGCGTCGGAAGGGCCCGGCGGCATCGTCTATCGCCGGGATCCGAAGCTGAAGGGGCCGATGGACGGCTTCGGCTACAGCTGGTTCGACGATCATCTGGCGAAGGCGAAGCTGGAGCGGCCGGCACTGCTGGCCCGCCAGCCCCTGTGGGAAGGGCCGAGCTTCGGCTACGAGGCGCTGAACCTCGTCGATGGGCGGCGCAACGTGCAGCAGATACGCGACGCGCTCGCCCTCAGCGTCGGCCCGGCGCCGATGGAGGAAGTGGCCGCTTATCTGGCCGTTCTGGAGCGGCTCGGCGTAATTCGGCGTTAGGAGCGGATATGGAAAGCCTCGTCACCACCGAATGGCTGGAGCGCGAGCTCGGCGCAAGCGACCTCAGGGTGATCGACTCGACCCTGTTCCTTCCCGGCGAGCCGCGCGACGCCCGGGCCGAATATGAGGCGGAGCACATACCGGGGGCCGTCTTCCTCGACCTGGAGGAGGTGTCGGACAGCGCAAATCCGGTGCCGCACATGGTGCCGCCCGAGGCCAAATTCGCCAGCCGGATGGCCTCGCTGGGCCTTCGCGACGGCCAGCGCTTCGTGGTCTACGACAACAGCCCATTGCACAGCGCCGCCCGCGCCTGGTGGATGCTGAAGAGCTTCGGCGCCCATTATGTCGCGATCCTCGACGGTGGATTGCAGAAGTGGAAGTCGGAGGGACGGCCGCTGGAGGCAGGCCGGCCGCAGCTCCGTCACGGCCATTTCAGCCCCAGCTTCGAGGCGGGTGCGGTGGTGGACAAGGCGGCGATGGCCGGCCTGCTCGGCGACGGCCGCCACGAGATCGTCGACGCGCGCGGCGCGGGCCGCTTCACCGGCGAGGAAGCGGAGCCGAGGCCCGGGATGGGCTCCGGCCACATGCCGGGCTCGAAGAACCTTCCGCAGGGCAAGCTGTTCACGGCCGACAACAGCTGGAAAAAGGGCGACGCGCTGCGCGCCGAGTTCGATTCGGCCGGGGTCGATCTGGACAGGCCGCTCGTCGCGACCTGCGGTTCGGGCATCACCGCCTGTGTCCTGCTCTTCGGCGCCCACCTGCTCGGCAAGGACGACGTCCGGCTCTACGACGGAAGCTGGTCCGAATGGGGCGCCGATCCCGAGACTCCCAAGGCGATGGGGCCGGCGTGAAGGACAAGCGGCCGGACACGAAGCTCGTCCACGGCGGCCGCCGCAAGGAATGGCGCGGCCGGACGGTCGCCCCGCCGGTCCATCGCGCTTCGACCATCCTCTTCGACAGCGTCGCCGAGATGCGCGCCGCCGCGCCTCGGTTCGGCCAATATTATTACGGCCTCCATGGCACCCCGACGCACTGGGCGCTCGCCGAGGCCCTGACCGAGATGGAGCCCGGCGCGGCCGGAACCATGCTCTATTCGAGCGGCCTGGCGGCGGTGACGGCGGCCCTGCTTTCGGTGCTGTCTGCCGGCGACGAGCTTTTGATGACGGACAGCGCCTACGGTCCGACCCGGCGCTTCTGCGACACCTTCCTGAAACGCTACGGGGTGACCACGCTTTATTACGATCCGCTCATCGGCGCCGGCATTTCGGAGCTCATCGGGGAGCGCACCAAGGCGATCTTTCTCGAAAGCCCAGGCTCGCTGACGATGGAAGTGCAGGACGTTCCCGCCATCTGCGCCGCCGCGAAGGGCAAAGGGATCGCCACTCTGCTCGACAATACTTGGGCGACTCCGCTCTTCTTCCCGGCCCTCGCCGCCGGAATCGACCTGTCCATCCTCGCCGGGACCAAATATATCGGGGGCCACGCCGACGTCATGCTCGGCTCGGTGACCGCGAATTCCGACTGGTACCCCACGCTCGAGCGCACGAGCTGGGACCTGGGCCAGTCGGTCAGCCCGGACGACGCCTGGCTCTGTTCGCGCGGGCTTCGGACGATGAGCGTGCGGCTTCGCCAGCATGAAGCGAGCGCCCTCAGGATCGCCCGCTGGCTCGAGACGCAGCCGCAAGTGGCCGCCGTGCTCCATCCGGCCCTGCCCGATTGCCCCGGGCATGAAATCTGGAAGAGGGACTTCAAGGGCGCGTCGGGCCTGTTCGCCTTTACCCTGAAAGGCGGCGGCGATTCCGAGCGAACGCGCTTCATCGAGGCGCTGGAGCTGTTCGGCCTCGGCTACAGCTGGGGCGGTTATGAAAGCCTCGTCGTTCCGGCCGATCCCGAGCGGATCAGGACCGCGACCCGCTGGGAGGCCGAGGGGCCGCTCGTACGGCTGCAGATCGGACTCGAGGATAGTGACGATCTGATCGAGGACCTGGCGGCGGCGCTGGGCGCTTATCGGGCGGCTTCATGAGCGGCCTGTTCGAACGGTTCGGAATCGCCTGGCCGACCTTTGGCGATTGGGTCGCGGCCGCCGTCGCCTTGGTCCTCGTCGCCGCGGCCTGGGGCCTGGCCTGGCTGGCCGGCCGGCGGCTCGGCCCCCGCCTCGCCGCTTTCTGGGAGCATCGCGCCGGCGGCCGCGGCGAAGCGCTGGCGCACCGCATGTGCGATCTCACCCGCTATCTCGCCGGGGCGCTCTTCGTCGCCGTCGTTCTGAACTCGGATGAATGGCGGTCGCTCGGAGCGATCGTGCTCGGGACCGCGCTCGCGGCCTGGGCGGCGATGCTGGTCTCCGGCCTGGTACGCGGCCTCAAGATGCCGCGCTGGGTCGCCGCTCTCCTGGCCGGAGTGGCGTTCTTCGCCCTGCTCGCCCGGGCCGTCGGCGGGTTGAAGCCGATCACCGATACGCTCGACCGGGTCGGCTTCACCGCGGGCGAGACCCGGATCTCGCTGCTGACGGCGCTCCAGGTCCTGGTGACCCTGGTCGCCCTCTACGCCGTGGTGAAGCTGCTCAACCGGATCGTCGGCCACTCGATCCACCGGGCGACCGGCCTCGACGCGACCCAGCAATTGCTCGGGCAGAAGCTGGCCAGCGTCGCCATATTGATCGCCGCCTTCTTCGTCGGCATCGACCTCATCGGAATCGATCTGACCGCGCTCGCCGTCTTTTCGGGCGCGTTCGGGCTGGCGGTTGGCTTCGGGTTGCAGAAGACGTTCGGCAACCTCATTGCCGGGATCATCCTGCTCATGGACCGCTCGATCAAACCCGGCGACGTCATCGTCGTCGGCGAGAGCTTCGGCCATGTCACCAAGATCGGGGTCCGGGCGGTCTCGATCGTCACCCGCGACGGCAAGGAGCATCTGATCCCCAACGAGAATCTCATGACCCAGGAGGTCGAGAACTGGTCCTATTCGAGCCGGGACGTGCGCGTGCACATCCCGGTCGGGGTCGCCTACGATTGCGACCTTCCGCTCGCCCAGAAGCTGATGGTCCAGGCGGCCGGCGAGGCGGCCCGGGTCATGACGAACCGCCCGCCCAAGGTCTGGCTCACCGCTTTCGGCGAGAGCAGCGTCGACCATGAGATATTGGTGTGGATCAGCGATCCCGAGCAAGGCGTGGGCAGCGTCCGCTCGGACATATTGAACCGCGTCTGGGAGCTGTTCCGAGAGAATGGGATCGCGCTGCCGTTTCCGCAGAGGGACCTGCATATCAAGGATTGGCCGGGTGCCCCGGGCGTGGAAATGCGCGATCCGCCTGCGTCTTCGTCATCCCGGACTTGATCCGGGATCCATCTTCTCGCTTTTGCGAATGAGGAAAAGGTGGATGCCGGATCAAGTCCGGCATGACAAACGAAGCAATCTTATCCCGGAACGCTCAAGGCAGCCTCCGGCCCAGCTCGGCCAGCCCCTTCTCGAGCTCCTCGGCGAGCCGCTCGGCGGCGGCGCGCATCGGCATTCCGGCGTCGTCGAGCTTGAGCAGGGCGCCGACCCCGGCCGCCGCCCAGCGTGCCGTCTCGGCGGCGAGATTGTCGAACCGCTTCTGGTCGATCGGCAAGGCGCGGGCGTAAGCGGCGCTGATCCGGGCCGCTTCGTCGAGCAGCTCGTCCTTCGGCGAAAGCGAGGCCCGGCCCGCCATTTCCTCGACCAGGGCCAGCACCTGCCTGATCTGCGCGATCTGGGCGCCGGCATCGGCCAGGCCCGGAGCGTAGAAAGGCGGCTGCTGCTGCGTCATTCGCGGCAGGATAAAGCGATGAGGCTAAGGAAGGGTTAGCTCGTCACGTCGCCCCAGCGAAGGCTGGCGCCCCAGCGGGTGAAAAGCACAGCATCCTTTAGTACCTGGGGTCCCAGCCTTCGCTGGGACGACGGGCTATTGCGGAGTCGTCACCGTCGAGTCGCGGCCCGCGCCGGCCGGAGCGGCGACGATCGCCTGAGTGACGGCGCCCTTGTCGACCACGGTCGTTCCCGGATCGCCGGCGACCGAGCGGGCGCCGACGGCGACTCGGTCGCTTCCGGCCGAGTTGAGCATCGAGCGTTCGCTCTGGCTGCGCGGGGCGGGGCCGCCGAACAGGGCATCGAGAGCCTGGGTGCGGGCGTCGGTCCCGACCGGGACCGGCTCGCCGGTCTTGGGCGGAGACAGCGCATAATCGGGCGGGATGACCAGAGGCTGGTTGCGGGTGACCGCGAACTCGTCGGGCCGCTCCCGGCCGGCGATGCCGCCGGAGCCGCAGCCGGCCAGCACCAGGGTGGCCGCGCAGGCAGCAAGGCCCAGCTTCACAATACGCATGATTACTTTTCCTCCTCGGAAACCTTCCGTTCGCGCGTCAGCAGCGCCCGGACCAGCAATAGCAGGACGCCGATGGTAATGGCAGCGTCGCCCACGTTAAAGACCAAAAAGGGATGAATATCGCCGAAATGCAGGTCGGCATAGTCGACGACATAGCCCAGCCGCACCCGGTCGAGGATGTTTCCGAGGGCCCCGCCGAGCACCAGCGAAAGCGCCACCGCGTCGTCGCGGCGCTTCTCCCGCCACATCCAGACGGCGACGAAGGCGGCGATCGCGCAGGTGAGGGCGACGAGCAGCCAGCGGCCGAGCTCGCTGCCGGCGTTGAGCAGGCCCATCGAAACTCCGGTATTCTTCAGCCAGCGCAGGGTGAAGAAGGGCAGTATGTCGATGGTCAGCCGATGCGGAAGCTGAAGCGGATAGGTCACCACCCATTTCACCGCCTGGTCGACGAGGAAGACCAAAGCGGCGACCGTGACTCCCAATCGCCGGTTCTTCCCTATCCGCTCGGCATCGCGGGACAGATCAGCCATTCAATACCCCCTCGCAGCGGGCGCACAGGCCCCCGTCTTCGTCGACTTCCGGAAGCAGGCGCCAGCAGCGGCCGCATTTCAGGAAATCGGACTTGGTCACTTCGATCGTCTCACCTGGCGCCTGGGCGACTTCGGAGACGATGTAGATTTCGGCCAGCTCGGACAGCTCGGTGTCGAGAAGATCGATCTGGGTGTCGGGATAGAGCACCTTCGCCTCGAGGCTCGAACGGATCAGTTTCTCGCGCCGAAGCGGCTCGATGCTCTCGGTGACGTTCTCGCGCGTGGCTCGGATCAGCGCCCATTTCGATCCCAGCGCCTCGTCGCGCCAGCCGGAGTCGATCCGAGGCCATTCGAGCAGGTGCACGGAGCCGCCCTCCTCCGGATAGCGGGTCTGCCACACTTCTTCGGTCGTGAAGCACAGGATGGGTGCCATCCAGCGCACCAGCGCATGGAAGACGGTGTCGAGAACGGTCCGGCAGGCACGGCGCTTGGGCGACGATTGCGCATCGCAATAGAGGCTGTCCTTGCGGATATCGAAGAAGAAGGCCGACAAGTCGTCGTTGGCGAAGTTGGAGATCAGCCGGACGTAGCGGTTGAACTCGAAGCCTTCCGTCGCTTCCCTCAGCTCGACGTCGAGCTCGGCGAGGCGGTGAAGCACCCAGCGCTCCAGCTCGGGCATCTCGCCCGCCGGGACCCGCTCCGACTCCTCGAAGCCGGCGAGCGCTCCGAGCAGGTAGCGGAAGGTGTTCCTGAGCTTGCGATAGGCGTCGGTAGTGGTGGCGAGCACCTCCTTGCCGATTCGCACGTCCTCGAAATAATCGGTCGACGCGGTCCACAGCCGAAGGATGTCGGCGCCGCTCTCCTGGAGGATTGCGAGCGGATCGATCGTGTTGCCGTCGCGCTTCGACATCTTGCGCATGTTCTGGTCGAGCGCGAAGCCGTGGGTGAGCACGGCCTCGTAGGGCGCCCGCCCGCGGGTTCCGCAGCTCTCCATCAGCGACGACTGGAACCAGCCGCGATGCTGGTCCGAGCCTTCGACGTAGAGATCGGCTCGGACGCCTTCGCCGTAGCGGGCCTCGACGACGTAGCTGTGGGTACAGCCGCTGTCGAACCAGACGTCGAGGATGTCGGTGACCGGCTCGTAATCGTCGAGGCTGTAGCCGTTGCCCAGGAGGGACTGGTGGTCGGCGGCGAACCAGGCGTCGGCGCCGCCTTCGTGGAAGGCGCGGATGATGTGCGCGTTGACGACGGCGTCGCGAAGATATTCGCCCGATTTCCGGTGCACGTAGAGCGCGATCGGAACGCCCCAGGCGCGCTGGCGGCTGATCACCCAGTCCGGCCGGCCCTCGACCATGGCCCGGATCCGGTTCTTCGACTTTTCCGGCACCCAGCGGGTGTCGTCGATGGCCTTGAGGGCGGTGCCGCGAAGCGTCTGTTCGCCGGTATCCATCGGGATGAACCATTGCGGCGTGCAGCGGAAGATGATCTTGGCCTTGGACCGCCAGCTGTGCGGATAGCTGTGCCTGAAGTCCGCCGAGGCCGCCAGAAGCCCGCCCGACTCCCGAAGGTCCGTGCAGATCGGCCCGTCGGGCGCGTTGAACTTGGCGTTGATGACCGAGCCCTGCCCGCCCAGCCATTCCCAGTCCGAGCGATAGGAGCCGCCGTCGTCGACCGCGAAGACGGGGTCGATTCCGTTCGCCTTGCACAGCAGGAAATCGTCCTCGCCATGGTCGGGCGCCATGTGGACGAGGCCGGTGCCCTGCTCGGTGGTGACGAAATCGCCCGCAAGGAAGGGGCGGGGGCGAGCGAAGAAGCCGCCCAGCTCGTGCATCGGGTGCCGGGCGACGGTGCCGGCGAGCTCGGAGCCCTTGAAGCTCTTGAGCGGCGTTACGGTGCCGCCGTCGCTGCCGATCTTGACCACGACCGGATGACCGATGCGGCCGCCGAAGCTCTCGATAAGGTCGCGGGCGACGAGCACGGTGAGGGTGCCGCCGTCGAGGTCGAAGCGGGCGAGCCAATAGTCGATTTCGGGGCCGTAGGCGATCGCCTGGTTCACCGGGATCGTCCAGGGCGTCGTCGTCCAGATCACCGCGAGCGCGCCGACCAGCTCCTCGAGAGGGCTCTCCGTAATCTCGAATCCCACGTCGATCTGGGTCGAGACGATCTCCTCATATTCCACCTCGGCCTCGGCCAGCGCCGTCTTCTCGACCGGCGACCACATCACGGGCTTGGCGCCGCGATAGAGCTGGCCGCTTTCGGCGAAGGCGAGCAGCTCCTCGACGATCTTGGCCTCGGCCTCGAACTTCATGGTCAGATAGGGGTCGTCCCACTCGCCCATCACTCCGAGGCGCTGGAACTGCTCGGACTGTATGGCCACCCACTTTTCCGCATAGGCCCGGCATTCCGCCCGGAATTCGCGCGCCGGTACCGCATCCTTGTCGAGCTTCTTCTTGCGATATTGCTCCTCGATCTTCCACTCGATGGGAAGACCGTGGCAATCCCAGCCGGGCACGTAGGGCGAGTCCTTGCCGAGCAGGGACTGGGAGCGGACCACCATGTCCTTGAGGATCTTGTTCATCGCATGGCCCATGTGGATGTCGCCATTGGCGTAGGGCGGGCCGTCGTGGAGGATGAAGCGCTCCCGCCCCGCGCGGACCTCGCGAAGACGCTTGTAGAGGCCCATCTCGGCCCAGCGCTCGAGAATCGCCGGCTCCTTTTGCGCAAGGCCGGCTTTCATCGGGAAATCGGTCTTGGGCAGGAAGACCGTGTCTCTGTAATCGGGTTTTTCGGACATCGCGGGGCCTTAGCGCAGGTAGCGCTGGAATTGGAACCACCTCGTCACCACCGTCATGCTGAACTTGTTTCAGCATCCAGCTACGAGCCGCCTCGCGGATGGAGAACTGGACCCTGAAAACAAGTTCAGGGTGACGACCGAGGGACCGCTCACCAGCCCAGGCTCAATTCTCCAGGGCCCGTCCCACGTTGTAGAAATCCTCGATCCACAGATAGCCGCGAAAATCCCTGGGCACCTTGCCGAGCTGCTCGGGCTGCTGAAGGCCGGCGATCTCGCCCTTCTCATAGGGGCCGAGCAGGATCACCTTGGTGCCGACGCTCTCCATCCGGGCAACGAAACGCTTGGGCCAGCCCCAGATCGCCCATTGGTAGTTGAGAGGCACCGCAACGACGGTGTTGCGGCAGGTCTCGGGCACGAAGCTGGTCCAGCCCCACTTCACATAATCGGTGAGGCACGTCTTCATCCCGTCCTTCCAGAAGGTCGAGACGCCTGGCACCAGTTGCTTCAGCCGGCCGGTCACCCGGGGGTGGCCGTAGAAGACGTATTTGCCGTCGATCTCGATCCCGGCGCGGCGGAAGGCGGCGACCAGAGCGTCCGCGTCCGCGGGATCCTTGCTCTTGAAGTTGAAGAAGAGCCGCATCCGCGGGGTCTCTCGAAGCGCCTCCTCCACCGTCGGCATCCCGCCGACGCCTCGGCCGCGCAGTGGGAAGGTCCGGCCGCCGTCGGCCGTGTAGCCGTAACCGACGTCGAGCCGCTTCAGCTCGGCGAGCGTCTTCTCGCGCACCGGCCCCTTGCCGTCGGTCCGGCAGTCGAGCGTCCAGTCGTGGAAGACAACCATCTGCTTGTCCTTGGTCGGATGGACGTCGAGCTCGATCGCGCCGGCCCCGAAATGCCGCGCGTTGGACATGGAGCGAAGGGTGTTCTCGATGAAATCGTGGTCGGAGGGGCGGATTCGGGTGGCGGTGCAGGTCTCGTTGTCGACTCCCGCCCGGTCATATTGCTGGGCGAGGCCGCGATGGGCGACCAAGATCAGGGGCTTGGGCGATCCCGGCGCGATCCAGGACGCGTTGATCAGCGACACGATTACCGCGAAGGCGGCGATTCCGGCGCCCACCCATTGCCAGATCTTCATTCCGCCAGCCTCCGCCGAGCTTTTCCGCAATCGGCGGCCATTTGCGTCGTGAGCGCCTCGAGGCTTTCGAATTTCGCTTCGGGCCGAAGGAATTCGATCAGCTCGACCTCGATCGTCCGGCCGTAGAGATCGCCGTCGAAATCGAAGAAATAGGGCTCGAGCAGCTCCTTGGGCGGCTGGAAGGTGGGACGGATGCCGAGATTGGCCGCTCCGCCCAGAAGAATGCCGTCGTCCACCCGTCCCTTCACCGCGTAAATTCCAAAGCGCGGCCGCAAATAGGAACCGAGCCCGATATTGGCGGTGGGATAGCCGATCTCGCGCCCTCTCTTGTCGCCATGCTCGACCACCCCTTCGATCGCGAACGGCCGGGTGAGAAGCCGTGCCGCCGTCCCGCAGTCCCCGGCCTGGAGTGCGTCGCGGATCCGGCTCGACGATATCGGCCCTTCCTCATCGGAGATCGGCGCCACCGGATCCACCGAGAAGCCGAGCCGCGACCCGGCCTCCACGAGCACGTCGACATTGCCGCCGCGTCCTTGGCCGAAGGTGAAATCCTCGCCCGTCACGACCCCCGCCGCGCCGATCCGCGCGATCAGGGTGTTCGAGATGAACTCGTCCGCGGGCGTGGCCGCCAGCTCGGCTCCGAAGCGGAAGACGATCATTGCGTCGGCTCCGGCGGCGGCGAACAGCCGCTGGCGCTGGTCGAGGCTGGTCAGCCGGAAAGGGGGCGTCTCGGGGCGGAAGTAGCGCACGGGGTGGGGATCGAAGGTCGCGACCAGCACCGGCCTGCCCTCGGCCCGGCCGCGCGCGACAGCACGGCCGACCACCGCCTGATGGCCCCTGTGAAACCCATCGAAATTGCCGAGCGCGACGATGCCCCCGCGAAGCGCCTGCGGAACCGCCGAGCTGCCGTCCAGCCGCTCCATGCGGCGTGGTATAGGAGAGGGGGAGGGGGGCCACAATCCTCCCCATCTTCGATGGGGAGGGGGACCACCCGAAGGGTGGTGGAGGGGTCAATGCGCAGGCCGCGCCAACTACCCCTCCACCATGCTTCGCATGGTCCCCCTCCCCAGCCTGCGGCTGGGGAGGATTCAGGGCAGCCCCGCCAGCAGCCTCAGCAAATTCCCTCCCATCACCTTGGCGATCTCCGCGTCGGTGAAGCCCCGGTCGACGAGGGCCTGGGTGACGTTGATCAGGCCGGCGGTGTCGAAGCCCGTGGTCACCGCGCCGTCGAAATCCGAGCCCAAAGCGACATGGTCCACTCCGACGAGGTCGCGGACATGGGCGATGGCGGCGGCGATCGCGGCCGGCCGCAGGTCGCAGACTGCGGCGTCCCAATAGCCGATCCCGACGAGCCCGCCGGTTCGCGCCACCCCCCGTATTTCCGCGTCGGTGAGGTTGCGGTTGACCTGGCAAGTCGCCTGGACCCCGCCGTGGCTGGAGACGACCGGCCGTTTCGCCATCGCCAATATTTCGGCGACGGCGGCGTGGCTGGAATGCGCGATGTCGACGATCATCCCGCGCCGCTCCATCTCCCGGACGACCTGCCGTCCCAAGGGAGTCAGCCCACCTTTCCTGACGCCGTGCATCGAGCCGGCAACCTCGTTGTCGTAGAAATGGGCGAGGCCGGCCATCCGGAAGCCGGCGGCGTGGAGTCGGCCGAGATTTCCGAGGCGGCCTTCCAGGTTCTGGAGGCCCTCTATGGACAGGAGCGCTCCAGTGACCTTGCGGCCCGCGGCGCGGTCGGCAAGCAGCCGGCGGACGTCGATCCCGCGCCTCACGATCCTGAGGCGCCCCTCAGAGCCGGCTTCGGCGCGGCCGAGCTTCTCGGCGTGCCAGAGCGAGCGCTGGAGCAGCGAGTTCCAGGTCCGGGGCGGCTGCAGCTGGGCGACGGTCAGAAGGGTGATGTTGTCGGTATCGGCGCCGTTGGAATCGTAATTCTGGCCCTTGGGCGTCTTCGTCACCGACGAGAAGATCTGGAGCGCGACATTGCCCGCCTCGAGCCGCGGCAGATCGACCTGGCCGCGCGTCGCCGGATCGAGCAGGCTGCGTCGCCACAGCAAGGTGTCGGCATGCATGTCGGCGATGGCGAGCCGGGGATGAAGCGCCTTCGCCCGCTCGCCCACCGTGGGCAGCGGAGTCGCCACCACCTTGTTCATCCCGCCTTCGACGATTCCCGGGGCGAAGATGAGGAAGGCGCCGACGGCGAGGATCAGGAGGGCAAGCAGCCCGTAGACGATTTTGCGCATGATCCCCCCGGCGTTTCGCCGAAGTATAACCGCCTCACCCATCCCCCGTCATGCTGAACTTGTTTCAGCATCCGGCGACGAGCAGCGGTGCGGGCGGAGGACTGGACCCTGAAACGGTTCAGGGTGACGGTGAAGGCTCGGATCGCCGTTCCAGCTTCACGAAGCTGTAGCCCGGCTGATCCTCTCTCGACACTTCACGCCAATCCGCCGGATCGAAGGCCGGCATGAACGTGTCCGCCACCGGCTCTGTATGCACTTCGGTAAGCTCCACCGCGTCGGCATGGGGCAGCAATGAAGCGATGATCTCCGCGCCGCCGATCACGGTGACCGGCTCCCGACCCGCGAGCGCCAGCGCTTCCTCGGCGGATCGCGCGGTCTCCGCGCCCTCGGCGGTCCATGAGGGGTCGCGGGTCATCACGATGTGCCTCCGCCCCGGCAGAAGCCCGGGAAGGCTCTCGAACGTCCTCCGGCCCATCACCATCGCGGTCCCCATCGTCACGGCCTTGAAGTGCTTCAAATCCGCCGGCAGCCGCCAGGGCAGGGTGCCGCCCCGCCCGATCGCGCCGTTGCGCGCCCGGGCGACGACGATGGTGACGGGCGACACCTCAGCCCACCGTCATCCCGGCGAAAGCCGGGACCTTGGGGAGACCCGCCGTGCCTTCTCGACCTGAGGTCCCGGCTTTCGCCGGGATGACGAGGATGTTCAAACCGCCACCTCGGCCTTGATATGGGGATGGGGGTCGTAGCCGGTGATCTCGAAATCCTCGTAGTCGTAGCGGTCGATCGCTTCCGGCCGACGCAATATCGTAAGCTTGGGAAGCTTGCGCGGCTCTCGGGTCAGCTGGAGCCGCGCCTGCTCGAGATGGTTGGAATAGAGGTGGCAATCGCCCCCGGTCCAGACGAACACCCCGGGCTCCAGCCCGCATTGCTGAGCGAGCATGTGGGTGAGGAGGGCGTAGCTGGCGATGTTGAAGGGGACCCCTAGGAAAGCGTCGCCGCTCCTCTGGTAGAGCTGGAGGTTGAGGCGGCCGCGCGCCACCTGGGTCTGGAACAGGCAGTGGCAGGGGGCGAGCGCCATCAGCCCGATCTCGGCCGGGTTCCAGGCGGAGACGATTTGGCGGCGGGAGGCGGGGTCGCGCTCGATCTGTTCGATCAGATTGGCGATCTGGTCGACATGGACCCCTCCCGGGCCCTCCCAGTCGCGCCATTGCTTGCCGTAGACCGGGCCGAGATCGCCCGCTTCGTCCGCCCATTCGTCCCAGATCCGGACCCTGTTTTCCTTCAGCCAGGCGATGTTGGTCTCGCCGCGCAGGAACCACAGCAGTTCGATGACGATCGAGCGGAGATGGAGCTTCTTGGTGGTGAGGAGCGGAAAGCCCTCGGCCAGGTCGAAGCGCATCTGGTGGCCGAAGACGGAGAGGGTGCCGACTCCGGTCCGGTCTTGCTGCTCCGCGCCCTCGTCGAGGATTCGGGAGAGGAGGTCGAGATAGGGCTGCATAGGGCGACTATGGCGCCTTCCGAGGCATCCGTCATCCCGGCGAAAGCCGGGACCTCAGCCGGAAGGGCTTTCCTCCACGAGGTCCCGGCTTTCGCCGGGATGACGGTCCTTAGCCTTTTCCCCGCCCGGCCCGCGCGTCCCGGACCGCGTCGCGCAGGGCTTCGTAGCCGACGGCGCCCTGGAGAATCTGGTTGCCGACGACGAAGGTCGGCGTCCCCGTCGCTTCGAGGTTGCGGGCGAGCTGGAAGTTGCGTTGAAGCTCGGCATCCGCGGCCGCCGCGGGAAGCTCGGCGCCGAGGCCGGCTGCCGTCCGGGCCTTGGCGACGGCGTCCGCGCTGGGCCGGCCGGCGGCGAACAAGGCGTCGTGGAAGGGCTTGAAGCGCCCTGCCCGGGCGGCGGCCAGGCTGGCCCTCGCGGCGGCTTCGCTGTCCGGCCCGAGCACCGGCCATTCGCGCCATACCACCTTCAGCTTTTTATCCTCGCTCAGCAGCCGTTCGACGTCCGCATTGCTCTTCCGGCAATAGCCGCAGGCATAATCGAAGAACTCGACGAGGACGACGTCGCCGTTCGCGGCGCCGGCCCAGGCGCCCGCGAAAGGGGTTTCCAGCGAAGCTCGGTTCGCGGAGATGATCCGGGCCGACTCGCGCTCGCGAAGCCGGTCCATCGCTTCGGGCAGCACCTCGGGATTCTCGAGCAGATAGTCGCGGACCGACTCGCGCGACGCGTAGGCCACCGCTCCGCCGCCGACGACGGCTCCGAGAAGCCCGGCCGCAAGCGCCGTTTTCCAGCCCGCGAAGCCCCGGCGCGACTCAACCGCTTCAGTCACGATTCTTTTTCTTCTTTGCCACTTCGGTCCGGGAAACCATGGCGATGTCCTGGGCGCGCAGCCAATCGGGCGTTCCGGACGGGACGGACCTCAGGGCCTGCTCGGCATTGACCAGGGCCAGCCGGGGTTCGCCCTGGAGGTTGTAGCGCTCGGCGGTAGCGAGCGCGGCCCGGCCGGGGTCGCCCTCGCGGTCGTAGACGATGCCGAGCTGGTACCAGGCGAAGGGGTTGGAATTGTCGCGGCCGATCGCGGCCCGAAGCACCCTTTTCGCCTCCTCGTAATGATCCGGCCGCTCGGTGGCGATCAGCGCATGGCCGAGCAGAGCGGATATGAGGGGTTGGTCCGGGGCGTATCTGACCGATTGGCGGAGCGCCTCGAGCGCTTCGCCCGGACGGCCGGATTCGAGCAGGATCTGGCCTTTCAGCTCAAGGAAATAGGGATCGGTCGGCGCGTCCGCGAGCAGGCTCTCGGCCTCGGCCAGCGCCTTGTCCGGATAGGCGCTCTTATGCCAGGCGTAAGCGCGCGCGTAGCGGGCGGGGATGCCCTTGTTGCTTTCCGGATAGGCGGCTCGGGTCCGGATCGGATCCTCGACATAGCCGGACAGCTTGGCCTTGACGCGCTGGAAGCGGGCTTCGAGCTTCGGATCGGTGGCCTGGCCCCAGCCCGACCCGTTTTTCACCGTCTGCTCGAGCGCCGACATGCGCTCGCCCGTCAGGGGATGGGTCCGCATGTAGCCGTTGTCCTGGGGGATGGCGTAGCGGAATTCCTGGTTCTGGAGCTTCTTGAAGAAGGTGATCAGGCCCTTGCCGTTGGTCTGCGACTTGTCGAGGAATCCGGCGGCGGCGGCGTCCGCCGACGATTCCTGGGTCCGGCTGAAGGCCAGGAACTTGCCCATCGCCGCCTGCTGGCCGGCCGCCATCGCGGCCATGCCCGCCTCGCCCGCGCCCGCCGCCATCGCCGCGGCGCCGAGGACCAGCGAGAGAAGCATGATCCCGGTGGCGACCTTGATGCCCTCCTGGATCCGGATGACGTGGCCGCCGGTGATGTGGCCGATCTCGTGGGCGATGACGCCCTGGACCTCGTTGGCGTCGTCCGCCGCCGCGATCAGCCCCGAATGGATATAGACGATCTGGCCGCCCGCCACGAAGGCGTTGATCGAGCGATCGTGGATGAGGACGACCTGGACGTCTTCGGGCCGCAATCCCGCGGCCTGGACGATCGGGCGCGACATCTCCTTGAAGAGCGCCTCGGTCTCGGCGTCGCGGAGGATCGACTGCGCCGCCGCCGGCCGGGCCGAAAGCCCGAAGCTCAGGATGATGAGGAATGCGAGGCGGGCGACGAGGGCGCTCCACCTTCTCAGCGTAACCGTAGCTTCAGCCATGGCGCATCCTATCCCTTCGCGGGGCTGAACCTGACATGAGCGCGCCGGCCGGGGCAAGCGCGCTCATGTCGGTTCGTCGACTTGCCCGTCAGGCCCCGAAAGTGCGCTGCCACCAGCCGCGGCGCGGCTCGCCGCCCTCGGCGGCTTCGGCTTCGGGCTCGACTTCGGCTTCGGCAGCCTCTGCGGCTTTGGCCGCTTTGGTGGCCCTGGCCTTGGCGGGTGCCTTCGGCGCCGTCTCCTCGCGGTCGTTGGCCGCCTCGGGTGCCGGAGCTTCGGCCGGAGCCTCGGCTTCGACGGCCTTCTTGCGGCGGGTCCGCTTCGGCTTGGCGGGCTTCTCGTCTTCGGCCGCGGGCGTGGGCTCGGCTACGGGAGCCGGTTCCGCTTCGGCTGCCGGGGCTTCGGGAGCCTCGGGCTCGGGCGCCGCTTCGGCGGCTT
Source organism: Allosphingosinicella sp. (assembly GCA_035629855.1). Classification (GTDB taxonomy): domain Bacteria; phylum Pseudomonadota; class Alphaproteobacteria; order Sphingomonadales; family Sphingomonadaceae; genus Allosphingosinicella. Next base: position 8,408 of record DASQLT010000026.1, on the reverse strand, counting down.
TCGCCGGAGCCTCATCCTTGCGGCGGGCACGGGGGCGGCGTCGGCCCTTGGGCTTCTCTTCCGCCTCGGCCGGAGCCTCGGGCGCGGCCTCGACCGCGTCGGTGGACGCTTCTACGGGCGCGTACTGGCGCTCGGGCTGCTCGGACTCGGGCGCTTCCTTTATCTCCGGAGCGCCTTCCTCCTGCTCGAGGGCGCCGGGCTCGCTGCCTTCCTCGCCTTCCCTTCGGCGACCGCCGCGGCGGCCGCGCCGCCGCCGGCGCTTGCGACCGCGCTCGTCGGTGTCCTCACGATGCTCGCGAGCCTCGCGGCCTTCCGAACGGCGTGGGCGCTCGTCGGCCTCGGCCTCTTCGGGCTCCTCGCCTTCCTCCTCCTCGTCGGCGAGATCCTCGGCGAATTCCTCCTCGTCAACCTCGGGCTCGACGATCCGCTCGACGCGCGGCCGGACCGCCGGCGGCGGGCCGAAGGATTCGACCGCCATCTTGGCGCCCTCGAACGTCTCCTCGATCAGGACCTCGATGACGACCCCGTAGCGCGATTCGATCTCGCCGATCTCGCCGCGCTTGCGGTTGAGCACGTAGACCGCCGCCTCGCGGCCGGCGCGGAGCACGATCCGGCTGCCGCGGCCGCGGGCGGCCTCCTCCTCGAGCATGCGCAGGGCCGAAAGGCCGGCCGAGGAGGCCGTTCGCATCAGGCCCGAGCCCTCGCAATGCGGGCAGGGGCGGGTCGACGCCTCGAGCACCCCGGTGCGAAGGCGCTGGCGGCTCATCTCCATCAGCCCGAAGGACGAGATCCGGCCGACCTGGATCCGGGCGCGATCGTTCTTAAGCGCCTCCTTCATCGCCTTCTCGACCTTACGGATATGGCCGTTCGATTCCATGTCGATGAAGTCGATGACGACGAGGCCCGCCATGTCGCGAAGGCGAAGCTGCCGGGCGATCTCGTTGGCGGCCTCGATGTTGGTCGCGTAGGCGGTCTGCTCGATATTGTGCTCGCGGGTCGAGCGGCCCGAGTTGATGTCGATCGAGACCAGGGCCTCGGTCGGGTTGATCACCAGATAGCCGCCGGATTTCAGCTGGACGACCGGCTGGTACATCGCCGCGAGCTGGTCCTCGGCGCCGTAGCGCTGGAAGAGCGGAACCGTGTCGACGTAGTTCGCCACCTTCTTGACGTGGCTCGGCATGAGCAGCTTCATGAAGGCGCGGGCGGCGCGATAACCCTCCTCGCCCTCGACGATCACCTCGTCGATGTCGCGATTGTAGATGTCGCGGATGGCGCGCTTGATGAGGTCGCTGTCGCCGTAGATCAGCGCCGGGGCGGAGCTTCCCAGGGTGCGCTCGCGGATCTCGTCCCAAAGGCGGGCGAGATAGTCGAAGTCGCGCTTGATCTCGGTCTTGGTGCGCGAAAGGCCCGCGGTGCGGACGATGCAGCTCATCGAATTCGGCAGAGCGAGATCCGACATGATCTGCTTGAGGCGCTTGCGGTCGGCACCGTTCGAGATCTTGCGGCTGATGCCGCCGCCATGGCTGGTGTTCGGCATCAGCACGCAATAGCGGCCGGCCAGGCTCAGATAGGTGGTGAGGGCGGCGCCCTTGTTGCCGCGCTCTTCCTTGACGACCTGGACGAGAAGCACCTGGCGGCGGCGGATGACGTCCTGGATCTTGTAGCGGCGGCGCAGATTCTGGCGCTTTCGGCGAAGCTCGTCGGCGGCATTCTCCTCCGGCGCGCTTTCGGCGGATTCGGGCGGGACCGGAGCGTCCTCGTCGGCGGCTTCGACTTCCTCGCCCTCGTCGTCATAATGTTGCTCGGACTCGTCCCGCTCGTGATCGTCGTCGCGATCATCGCGATCGTCGCGACTTTCGTAGCGGGCGTCCTCGGCCGCGCGCAGGCGTTCTTCCTCGGCGGCGTGCTCGGCCTCCTCGCGGAGCAAGGCCTCGCGGTCCTCGCGCGGGATCTGGTAGTAATCGGGATGGATTTCCGAGAAAGCCAGGAAACCGTGGCGATTGCCGCCATAGTCGACGAACGCCGCCTGCAGCGACGGCTCGACCCGGGTCACCTTGGCTAGGTAGATATTCCCCTTGAGCTGCTTGTGCTCGGCGGATTCGAAATCAAATTCCTCGATCCGGTTTCCCTTGACGACCGCCACCCGGGTTTCTTCCTGGTGGCGCGCGTCGATCAACATGCGCATTGTCATTTAAGTCACTCCACGCGCGCCGTGCCGTCCTTGCGGCGGCGGCGCCAGGCGCGCGCTCGAATATGGACGAAGGCGCGGCCTGCTCGGCGCGCGCCTTCAATGTCCGGGTTGAAAAGAAAAAATTCGCCTCTGCTGCGTGCGGCAGGCCGGCGGAAAGGCCCGGCCGAAATGCCCCGGCCGCAATGCCCGGCCCGGTTCGGGCGGGCAGCGTCTGGGGGGAAAAATGCCTCATGCAGCGTCAACCTTGGTGGCCGGCATGGATGCCGGCGCATGCGTTCGGCCCGAGATCGAAAGGAAGGTCGCTCCTCCAGCGGGGTCCGAACCCCGTTGCTAGCATCTGCCATGGGCAGCGGCAACCGCTATCGGGTTTCGATTCAGGTCGGAGAGCGTCGATAGGGGACGGTCACCGGTGACCGTCCTATTCGGCCGAGATCGTCGTCGCTTCGGCGAGGGCACGCTTGTCGGCTTCCTGGCGGGCGCGCATCGCATCGCCGCGATGGGCCCGGGCCGCCATGGCGTCCCAGGCCGCCGCGGCCCGGAGGCAGCGGTCGCGGACATTGTCGAGAGTGGCGGCTTCGGCATCGGCGCGCGCTTCGGCGGCACGGGCCAGATAAAATTCGAGCTGGCTGGACATGGCGCGCCTTCTCCCCGGAATCGCGCGCTCTGTCCAGAGTGCCGGCCGGAGCGGCGGCCCGAATGCCGGAAAGCCTGTCCCGATCGTGGACCGCCCGTGACGACGGTCACGCGCCGAGCGGGGCCGCGTCGCCGAGGAGGCATGGCCTCGAGATGCCGGGGCCTGCGCCTTTCCATGCGGGCGAAGCCTTGGCGGGGGCGGGGCGGCGCTCGAATGGGATCGAGCGCCGGCCCGTCTCCAAGGGTGCCTAGTCCCTCAGTGCGGCGGACACCTTGCCGCCGCTCTTCTCGAGCTCCTCGATCACGCGCTTGTGGAGCCAGATGTTCATCTCGGCGCTGCCGTCCTTCTCGCCGGTATAGCCGAGCTCGGTCGCCAGCTCCTTGCGGTTGGCGAGGCTCGAATCGAGATCAAGCAGCTTCATCAGATCGACGATCGACGATTGGTAGTTGAGCTTCTCGCCGTTCTTCGCGGCGAGATCGGCGAGGACCGCATCCACGTCGACGTCGACGGGCTGGGCCGGTGCAGCCGTTGCGGGATTAATCTGCGGCATCGCCGCCGGCGTGGTCTGCTGGGCCTGGGGCTGGACGGGCGCTGCCTTGGCCTTGCCGAAAATGGCGTCGCGGATCTTGCCGAAGATACTCATGCTACTCTCCTGTGGGTTGCGGCGCGGAAGCGCGGCTGCACGGAGAATGAGCGGGCCGCGCCGAAGTTGCGCCGGGCGGCGACGGAAGGCGACGAAACGATTCGGAATCTGGACGGGCGGCGGCGGACGTGAGGTTTTCGGGGGAGGAACGATACCGGACCTCCGGCGGTTGCTTTCGCCATGACCGACAGGACCGATCCCCAAGACGCCCCGAGGCTCGACGACCATCCCGGCGAGGGCGCGGTGCGCGGGACTCAGCGGATGGAGATTTTCGTCGACGCGGTCTTCGCCATCGCCTTCACTTTGCCGATGGTCGAGATCAAGCTGCCCGAGGCCGGCCCGCATTTCGGCGCCGAGCTGCTCGCTTTGTGGCCGCAATATCTGGGCTACGGCCTGTCCGCGGTGGTGATCGGAATCTATTGGGTCCACCACCATTTCTCGGGCGCGATCTACCGGACCACCGGCCACCATTTCCTGCTTGCGACGATCCTGTTCCTGATCGCGATCGGCTTCATCGCCTTTCCGACCCGGGCGTTCACGGAGCATATCCACGAGCCGGAGGCGCGCGAGACCGGAGCGATCTTCTACACCTGTGCGCTGGCGGCGACGAACCTGACCTGGCTGATCAAATGGCGGACCGGCCGACTGACCGGCGACGTCGACGCCCGGCTCGACAAGGCCTATGTCGAACGCCTGACCCGCAAATATAATCTGACGGCGGCGCTGATGGTCACGGCCGCGGCGCTCGTTTTCGTTCGCTGGGAGGCGGGGCTGGCCCTCGCCGCGGCGGTAACGCTCTTCTACCTGAGGGCACCGGAGACCCCCGTCTATGTCACCGAGGCGCCGACGGTGGAGGGGGAGGGCTAGGCACGAAAAAAGGGCGCCGCCGAAGCGACGCCCTTCCTTCGATTGGCGGAGGCTTACGCGCTCTGCAGGTTGACCGCGCTGGTCTTGCCGCGCTGGTCCTGCTCGAGATCGTAGCTGACCCGCTGATCCTTGTTCAGCGTGGTCATGCCGGCGCGCTCGACGGCCGAGATGTGAACGAAGGCGTCGTTGCCGCTGCCCTCGGGCTGAATGAAGCCATAACCCTTGTCGAGGTTGAAGAATTTTACGGTGCCGGTCGGCATGGTGTTTTCCTTTGGTCGTAGAGTGCCGGCGGTATCGAAAGTCGAGTGGGCCGGGCTTTAGAAGCGTAGAGAGAAGGATAAACCAACCGAAGAAGGAAATGTCCGTCGCATGCGACTTTAGCCCGGACCTTATGGACGATTTCGGCCCGGAGTGCAAATTCGGAGCGGCGAAAGCGGCTTTTCTTACGATTAAATCCCCTCGGGCCGCAGAGGGAGCCGGCCGCTTTGGCGAAGTCGGGGCGGCCGAGCCTTCCGGCGAAACGGGCCACCCGGGGAGTTCGCGGAACCGCAGCCGGGCCGAAGCGATGCCGTAACGGCGGCGATTCGCGGGGATGCAAGTGGCGCCGAACTTTGTCATGCTTCGGCCCGCGCCGCCGATCCGCGGCGCGTGAGCGACCGGAAAGGATAATGATGCGCCCGCTCTTTGGCCTCCTCGCCCTCGGCGCCGCCGTAGCCGCGATGCCCGCCTCCGCCGAGCTTCATCCGCGTTATCAGCGCATCGCCGAGCTCAAGGCGGTGCTCTCGCACGTCGGCGTCGGCGGCGCCTTCGAGTCGCCGATCGAGCGGGTCGAATATGTGAGGCGCGATCTCTACCGGGTGAGCGGCGGCAATTGCCGGATGGACGTCGCCATCGTCGACCTGCCGACCCCGCCCGACGTCGCCGGCGGTCGGCGTTTCGCCGTGAAGCCCGGCCGGAAGCTTTGCGGCCGGTAGGCGGGGGAGATGGATGCCGGGCTCCCCGCCCTTGCCGGCCCGCCGTCCGGCCGGCCGGGCCGCTTGGCGGGCGGGGCGGCCTGCCCGCGTCGGACGGGCTCGGCGGGGCCGACCCGCCGTCCGGCCTGCGCCGGGGCGGCTTGGCTCACATCGAATTGATGTGGAGGATGTTGCCGTCCGGGTCCTTGATCCAGACCAGTTTCTCGCCGCCGGCATGGTGCACATTGCCTTCGAGCCGGCCGATGTCGGGATAATGTTCGAAGGTCGCGCCTTTCGCCTCCAGCGCCTCGACGATCGCATCGATATCGTCGCCGACGCCCCAGACGATCGCGTTGGCCTTGTTGGTGCCGGCGAATTCGGAGGCGTAGACGACGAGCCTGGTGGCGCCGGTCGTGTAGACGATGACGCCTTCCTCCTTGCCCTGCTCGGCGCATTCGAGGCCGAGGACGTCGCCGTAGAAAGTGTGGGCGCGGTCGAGGTTGGCGACGGCGAGGATGGCGGAGCTGTCATGGTCTTTCAACATGGGGGTCTCCCTCGAGGCCTTGGTGGGTCGGCCTATAACCGGCCCGTCCACCGGCCGCCAGCGCAAGCCCGGCCGGCGGCCTGAGCGCAGCGAGCGCCTGCGGGCCGTGCTCGGCCTTTATTAACCGCCACCGCCTAAGCCTTGCCCACAATCTCTCCAAGCGCCGAGGACGACGGAGATGCGAAGGAATTTCAAGGGCGCGCTTCGCAACGCGCGGCTTCGGGTCTGGCTGTTCGTCTTCCCGGCGCTGGCCATTCTCACCTCGACTCTCGCGGCCCTGATCTTCAACGGCTTCGAAGCGACCGGCCAGAGGCGCGAGGCGGATCGGCGCTATGTGCAGACGCTCGACGTCCTGCTAGCGACGAGCGAGATCAAGAGCGCGGTCAACGCCGCGATCCGGGGCGAGCGGGGCTATCTGCTGACCCGCGACAGACGGTTCCTCGGCCCTTATGCGACAAGCCGCCGCGACATTCCCCGGCTCTTCGGCCAGCTTCGAAGCCTGACCGCCGACAATGCGCGCCAGAGCGCCGGCTCGGAGCGGCTCCGCCGTCGGCTGGCGAGCTATTACGCCCTTCTCGACCACACCATCGCCCTGGCGGACGCGGGCCGGATGGCCGAGGCCCAGGGGGTGGTCCGCCGCGGCCTCGGCAAGCGCGAGGTCGAGAACGTGCTTCGCGAGGTCGCCCGGATCGAGGCCGAGGAGCATCGGGCGCTTGCTCAGCGCCGGTCGGCTTATGCAATGGCCGACCGGCGCTCCGGCAATTACGGACTGGCGCTCGCGGCGGCGGGACTGGCGATGCTGATCCTGCTCGTCGTCTCGGCGATCGCGGCGTTGCGGGCGAACGTCCGCGCGGACGAGGCGACCGCCGAGCTTCAGCGGATCGCGGCCACCGACGCCCTGACCGGCCTGTGGAACCGGCGCCACCTGCTTGAGCGGCTCGAGGCGGAGGCCGGCCGGTCGCGCCGCAACGGCCGGCCGCTCTGCGTCGCCATCCTCGACGTCGACCATTTCAAGCGGGTCAACGACCTTCACGGCCACCCCGCCGGCGACGAGGTGCTTCGGATGCTCGGCGGGCTCCTCAGGGAGGCCGTTCGATCGAGCGACGTGGTCGGGCGAATGGGCGGCGAGGAGTTCGCCATCCTCATGCCGGAAACGGATCGGGCCCAGGCCCGGCTGGTCTGCGAGCGGCTGCGCGAAATGGTGGCGCGAAGCCCCGTCCGACTGCCCTCCGGAGCCGCACTGACCGTGACGCTGAGCACCGGAATCGCCCTCTTGTCCGGCGAGGAGGCTTCGAGCGCTCTGATCTCCAGGGCCGACGTTGCGCTGTACGACGCCAAGGCCGAAGGGCGTAATCGGGTGAAGCTGGCGGCCTGAGCCCTCGGGCCGGCCTTCGCAGCCGGCGGTTAAAGGTTTCGGCGGAAGTTTCATAAGTTTCTAAAGTTCGGCTTCCCTGGATGTGAAAAACCTCCCCGGATTGCCCGGGCCCGGGCCCGGGCCCGGGCGCGGGCGCGGGTGCGCCGGGCCGCCGCTCGGGCTCGGCGGGTCGGCTCGCCGATCCGCCGGGCTGCCGCGCAGGCGGCGGCGAAGGCCAAGGCATCGGCCCGGCGGAGCAGCTTGCCGGCGCCTTGCTCCGTCATCCCGACCCGTTCCGCGGCTTCGCGGCCGCGGTCGCCGGCGGCGAGCGCCGCCAAATAGACGAGCTGCCGTTCGACGGTCCAGCCGTCGCGGCGGAAGCGGACTGGGACGGGGACGAAACCGAGCGATTCGGCCAGACGTGCGGCATGGGCAATGAGGCGCGGGTCGAAGCGCTCTGCCTCGGACTCAATGTTCTTTGTGTGTTCCATATCCCCGCCGTGACAGGAAACTTCCTATCGAACAATCGCAATCGGCTCCGTTTCGGAGATAAAGAGAGGCCTGGTTCGCACGAAGGCACAAAGGCATTAAGGGGCCGTGGCGGGGACGAGCGCGGAGCGCTCCTCCGGATCGCGGCATGGGCCGCCCTGTCGAAGGGACTGCCTGCGGCGCGGGAAGCGGCACGGCGCCTTGGTGGCTTCGTGTCTTTGTGCGAACCCGTTCAGGAGCTTTTGCAGGCATTTCGCTTGCACCGGCAGGCCCGGGGAAAGGGCTGCAAGAAGCAGCGGCTAAACAGTGACAGTATACATTTAAGGCGCTTGGGGAGCGCCGCGCCTCCCGGCTAATTGTATACTGTCACTGTTTACCTCGGCCTGCTGGCGGGGTCGGTTCACCCGAAGCACCAAAGGACCAAAGAGGCTGAGCGCGACGGCGCGGGCCGTGGTTACCGCCGGCAACGGGTCCTCGGCCCCTTTGGTCCTTTGGTGCTTCGGGTGAAACGGCTCAGGACGTTGCGACGGCCAGACGGGGGGCGTCGTGGCGGAGGATTCCGAGGCAGCCTTCGCAGCCAGCGATCGCCCAGGGTAAACAGTGACATGGCGTAATTGAGGTAGGCCCACCCTCCTGCTGATACGAAGTCGGCTCTGCAACCGCTTCAAGGAGGAGGATGGACCCATGTCTTTTTACCTCGGACTGGATGTTTCCGACAAGACGACGCACCTGT
>DASQLT010000025.1:0-70480 GCA_035629855.1 Allosphingosinicella sp. | reverse complement strand
TGTCGAAAAGATCGCCGAAGCCGCCAAAGACAAGCGCATCGAGGGCGTCTCTGACATTCGCGACGAATCGAACCGGGAGGGCGTCCGCGTGGTCATCGACCTCAAACGCGACGCCACGCCCGAGGTGGTGCTGAACCAGCTCTGGCGGCACACTCCCGCGCAGGCGAGCTTCCCGGCCAACATGCTCGCGATCCGCGGCGGCCGTCCCGAGACGCTGAACCTGCGCGACATCATCGAAGCGTTCGTCAAGTTCCGCGAGGAGGTCATCACCCGGCGAGCGAAGTTCGAGCTCGCCAAGGCGCGCGACCGCGCCCACATATTGCTCGGCCTCGTCATCGCCGTCACCAATCTCGACGAGGTGGTCCGGATCATCCGCGGCTCGGCCTCACCGGCCGAGGCTCGGGCGGCGCTGATCGCCCGCGACTGGCCGATCGCCGAGATCGCCCAATATATCGCCCTGGTCGAGGCGATCGAGCAGGAGGTCGAGGGCGACACCTATCGGCTGTCGGACACCCAGGTCCGAGCCATACTCGAGCTTCGACTCCACCGGCTGACCGGCCTCGGCCGGGACGAGATCGCCGGCGAATTGAAGCAGCTCGCCGTCTCGATCGGAGAGCTGCTCGATATCCTCGGCGACCGGGTCAAGCTCTACGCGGTGATGCGCGCCGAATTCGACGAGATATCCGATCAATTCGCCACTCCGCGAACGACCGAGATCGCCCCCGCCTGGGACGGGATCGAGGACGAGGATCTGATCGAGCGCGAGGACATGGTCGTGACCGTGACCCTGGGCGGCTACATCAAGCGCACCCCGCTCGCCACCTTCCGGGCCCAGCGCCGAGGCGGCAAGGGCCGCGCCGGAATGGCGACCAAGGACGAGGACGCGATCACCAATCTGTTCGTCACCTCGACCCACACGCCGGTCCTGTTCTTCTCGACGGCGGGCAAGGTCTACCGGCTCAAGGTCTGGCGGCTTCCCGAAGGCCAGCCGCAGGCGCGCGGGCGGCCGATGGTCAATCTGCTGCCCTTGGGCGAGGGCGAGACCATCTCGACGGTGCTCCCGCTCCCCGAGGACGAAGCCGAGTGGACGAACCTCCACATCATGTTCGCGACCGCCAAGGGGATCGTCCGCCGCAACAGCATGGACGCCTTCACCCGGGTTCCCACCGCAGGCAAGATCGCGATGCGCTTCGGCGAGAGCGAGGACGATGAGGACATGACGGACCGGCTGATCGGGGTCTCCCTGCTCACCGAGGAAGATGACGTGCTGCTCGCCACCAAATGCGGCAAGGCGATCCGTTTCGCCGCCACCGACGTCCGCGAGTTCCAGAGCCGGACGGCGGCCGGAGTCCGCGGCGCCCGGCTCCAGGACGGCGACGAGGTCATCTCGCTTTCGATCCTCAAGGCCTTTGGAGCGTCCACGGAGGAACGCGACGACTATCTGCGTCACGCTCCCTGGCGCGAACGCTCCGAGGAGGAGGCCACCCCTCCCCGGCCGCGCGAGATGTCGGACGAAAGGTTCGAGCAGTTCCGGGCGGCCGAGGAGTTCATCCTTACCGTCTGCGCCAACGGATATGGCAAGCGGTCGTCGGCTTATGAGTACAGGCGGATCGGCCGCGGCGGCCAGGGCATTACCAACATCGGCAATCTTGAACGCAACGGCCCGGTCGTCGCCAGTTTCCCGGCGCACAATGGCGAGCAGCTGATGCTTGTGACCGATCAGGCGAAGCTGATCCGAATGTCGGTCGGAGACACGCGGGTCATCGGCCGCGGCTCCGCGGGCGTTCGGCTGTTCCACGTCGCCGAGGACGAGCATGTCGTCTCCGCCGCCCGGATCGACGAGGAGGAAGAGCCGGAGAACGAGGCCGAGGCGATGATCGCCGAGGAGCTCGGCGATGCGCCCCCCGCGGCGGCGACCGACACGGTGCAGCTCGACGACGGCACGGGACCGGAGACATTGCCGGACAGCCAGGAGTAGCTTCATCCTTCCCATCGCAAGATGGGGAGGGGGGCCACCGAAGGTGGTGGTGGGGTGAATCGCCCTGAGTTGTGCAGGATCGCGCGCGAACCGCTAACGCCGGCGCCGATTACCCCTCCACCACCTTCGCTGGTCCCCCTCCCCCCGGGCTTCGCCCGCGGGGAGGCAAGAAGCTGCTTACACCCACGAAAATCAGCAGCTGGCCGACGTAATAGAGCAGCCAGATCGGCACTCCGAGCCCGGCGGAGCCGCTCGCCATCCGAAGCGCGATCAGCATGTCGCTGGCGAGGAACAGCAAGGCCCCCATCGCGACCAGCCCGCGCGGGAAACGGCTCAGCCAGGCGCTCGACGCCATCGCTCCGAGGAGCAAGGCGTAGGCGGTGAAGGGCAAGGCTTCGGCTCGGCCCTGGAGCAGGATGAAAGGCACGACGGCCGCGGCGATCGGGATCAAAGCGGCGATCGCCCGATCCTTTCGGTCGGCCGGCGCGCGGCGGTTGCGGCGGTAGAGGAAAATGGCGACGGCATGGCCGGCGGCGAAGGCGGCGGCGCCGGCGGCGAGCGAAATCTCGAGCAGAACGTCGCCGATCGCCCCCAAAGCCATCACTCCAGCCAACAGCCGTCCGTCCGCGTCCCGCGCCCGCCAGCCCGCCGCGAGCGCGAGCAGGCCGACCCCGGCACCTTTCATCACAATGGCCGTCGCCGCGGTCGGCAGATGGTCCCACAGCCAGGGATAGGAAAGCCCGAAGGCCAGGCTCATCCCCACGAGCAGCCGAATTGTCCCTCTCATTCGTCCCTCCCCGCGCCTTGCCGGACTATCCCGGCTCACCGGACCGGCCAAGCGCAATTCCTCTTCGTCATGCCGGACTTGGTCCGGCATCCATGAACACCGAAGCCGGACATTTCTCTCAGGCGCCGGTGTTCATGGATTCCGGCTTTCGCCGGAATGACGCTTGTCTCTTGCCATCCGCCGATATTCTGCTATTTCTGTTTTTACAGAAAGGATCGACGTTGAGCGTGATCGACCATCCCGATGCCAAGGCCTTCATCCTCCATTGGGGCGAGATGGGTACGCAATGGGGAGTCAACCGCTCGGTGTCGCAGATCCACGCGCTTCTCTACCTGACCGATCGCGCCCTACCCGCCGACGATATCGTCGAGCAGCTCGGGCTCGCCCGCTCGAACGTCTCCACCGGCCTCAAGGAGCTTCAAGGCTACGGAATCGTCCGCCGGGTCCATATCGAAGGCGACCGCCGCGACCATTTCACCGCCGAGACGGATTTGTGGGAGATGCTGACCCGCATCGTCGCCGAGCGCAAGCGGCGCGAGATCGACCCCACCATCGCCCTCCTCGCCGAGCTTTCCGCCAGGCTCGCGAAGGACGACGGCGCCCCCGCCCACGTGCGCGAGCGGATCACCCGGATGCACGAATTCATCTCCACCCTGGGCAATTGGTACGAGCAGGTACGCGGCCTGCCCAAGCCCACCCTGGTCACCCTGATGAAGCTCGGCGGCAAGGTCGCCCGCTTCATCCCCGGCGCCGGCAAGCCCAGCCGGAAATAGGAGGCCGTCATCGCCGCAAGCCGCGCCGTCGCGCCGAACGCTTTCAGTTTCTACAGAAACAACCGAAGAGAAAGGAACCTGCCATGATCGAGATCGCCTACGCTCTCTACCTGATCATCACCCTCGCCATCACCATCTGGGTGGCCCGCACTTTGTCGCGCAACGGCAAGGTCTTCCTGGTCCAGTGCTTCGGCCATAACGAGGAGCTCGCGAATTCGACCAACCATCTGCTCGTGGTCGGCTTCTACCTCGTCAACATCGGCTTCATCACCCTGACGCTCAGCATCGGCGCCGAGCCGACCACCCCGGCCGAGGCGATCCGCTTCCTCAGCAGCAAGGTCGGCCTCGCCGTGATCGTGCTCGGCGGAATGCATTTCTTCAACATGTCGGCGATCGCCCATTTCGGCCGCAAGGTGAACGAGTGGTTCTCCGACCAGCGGGCCGGTGCGGCCGCGCTCTGAACCCCCGGGTGCGGGCGCGGCCTTCGGGCCGCGCCCGTTCCTCATATCTTTCGGAGAAGGACATGCGTGGACATATCCGAGCACCGATCCTTGTGGCCTCCGTTGCCGCGGGCCCGATCTTCGTCGTCGCGACCGCCCTTGCGGCTTTGTATCTGCAATTACCGAAGCCTGTGAGCGTGACAGTGGACTCGGCCCAGATCGCGCTGCTGCTCCTGGTGCCCGTTCCCGTCGTCCTGGCCGGCTTCATCCTGTCCATCGTCCCAAACATGATCGGAACCGCCTTCCTTCTCCTGGCCGGCTTCCAATTCCCTGCCGCTCGCAAGCGCGCCGTCTGGATCGGGACGGGAGCGCTGTTCGGCACCGCGATCGCCTGGGCGACGATTGGGCTGGACGAGCCCGCCGCCGCTTTCGGCCTGATCTCGACTTCGGCCTGCTGCGCCGCAATCTGCCGTCTTTCGGCCTGCTCGGATTGAGCGGAGCCTTTCCGGAGCGCCGTTGCGCGGCTATCGCGCTGCGATGACGTTCGAAGTCCATATCGTCGGAGGCGGCCTCGCCGGCTCCGAAGCCGCCTGGCAGCTCGCCGAAGCGGGGGTGAAGGTGCGCCTGTCCGAGATGCGCGGCTCGGGCGAGTCGACGGCGGCGCACCATACCGACAGCCTCGCCGAGCTGGTCTGCTCGAACAGCTTCCGCTCCGACGATGCCGAACATAATGCGGTCGGGCTGATCCATGCCGAGATGCGCAGGCTCGGCTCACTGATCATGGCGTCGGCCGACGCCCACAGGGTCCCCGCCGGCTCCGCTCTCGCCGTCGACCGCGAGGGCTTCGCGGCCGGGGTGACCGAGCGGATCGCCGCCCATCCCAATATCGAGCTGGTGCGCGAGCGGGTCGACACCCTCCCCGCCTCCGGCCTCACCATCGTCGCGACAGGGCCGCTGACGGCGGTGACGCTCGCTCAATCGATCGGCGCCGCGACCGGCTCGGACGCCCTCGCCTTCTTCGACGCCATCGCCCCGATCGTCCACAGGGATTCGATCGACATGGACGTCGCCTGGATGGCGGCGCGCTGGGATAAGGGCGGCAAGGATTACATCAACTGCCCGATGACCAAGGCGCAGTACCTCGCCTTCCACCAGGGCCTGCTCGACGGCGAGAAGACCGAGTTCAAGCAATGGGAGACGGACACGCCTTATTTCGAGGGCTGCATGCCGATCGAGGTGATGGCGGAGCGCGGGCTCGACACCTTGCGCTTCGGCCCGATGAAGCCGGTCGGGCTCGACGAGCCGAAGACCGGGCATTGGCCCTGGGCGGTGGTCCAGCTCCGCCAGGACAATGCGCTCGGCACCTTGTGGAACATGGTCGGCTTCCAGACCAAGCTGAAGCATGCAGAGCAGGTGCGGCTGTTCCGGACCATCCCCGGCCTCGAGAAAGCGGAGTTCGCTCGGCTCGGCGGCCTCCACCGCAACACGTTCATCAACTCGCCGAGGCTTCTCGACGGCAGCCTGCGGCTCAAGTCGGCGCCGCATGTCCGCTTCGCCGGCCAGATCACCGGCTGCGAAGGCTATGTCGAATCCGCCGCCATCGGGTTGCTGGCGGGCCGTTTCGCGGCGGCGGAGCTTGGACGGCGCCATTTCGCACCGCCACCGCCCGAGACCGCTCTGGGCGCCTTGCTCGGCCACATAACGGGCGGCGCCGAGGCCGCGACCTACCAGCCGATGAACGTCAATTTCGGCCTCTTCCCGCCGGTGGAGGGAAAGGTGCGGAAGGCGGACCGGAAGCGGGCTTATACGGATCGGGCGAAGGCGAGCCTGGAACAGTGGCTTGCGTTCGAACATCCTCCCCGCGGCGAAGCCGTGGGGAGGGGGACCATGCGAAGCATGGTGGAGGGGTAGCTAGCGCCGGGCGGCGAGAACGATGGCGATCACCACGGACTCCACGTCTTTCACCACGTCTCCCGCATTGAAGCGAAGCACCTGCAGGCCTTGTTCCCGCATCGTCGCGTCCCTTCGGGCGTCGCGTTCCGGACCGTCGCCCATTTCATGGCTGGCACCATCGATCTCCACGACGAGCTTGGCGGAGGCGCAGTAGAAGTCCGCCGTGTAGCGCTCGAATGGATGCTGCCGTCGAAACTTCAGCCCGTCGGGTCGTCGGCGCAGGGCTTGCCAGAGATAAGCTTCAGGGAGCGACATCGAACGCCTCAATTGCCGAGCTCGAAGCACGGCGGCGTTTCTAGTGCGGGCATGGGAACTCTTCGGCATTTACCCCTCCACCACACTTCGTGTGGTCCCCCTCCCCATCTTGCGATGGGGAGGATTTCCATCTTCAGCACTTGCACTTCGGCCGGGCCTTCGGCTTGGGCTTGCTCGCTTCGTATTCTCCCGGGTCCAGCCATCCGGACCGATCCTTGTCGGCCTTGGCGAATTTCTGGGCGGAGGCCGCTGTCCATTCCTCGAAGTCGAGGCTGCCGTTGCCGTTGCGGTCGGCCCGGGCGAAGGCCTTGCGGCGGGGTGAAAGTTGCTCGGCGAGGGTGATCCGGCCGTCGCGGTCGCGGTCGGCGCGGGCGAAGCGCCTCGCCTCGCGGCTTCGTTCGGGCTGGGCCGGGGGCCGGCCGAGGCGGGGACCGGCGCCGGCCGGGCGGGATTCGGCCCGCGGCGGCGGCGGCGGAACGACGTTCTCGGCCTCGGCCCCGCTTCTCCAGACAAAGAACAAAGCGACGATCAAAAGCAGCGCCGAGGCGCCGCCGGCGATGTAACGAACCATGTCTCTCCTCCCTCACGGATCGGAAGAAGGAAAGTCACCGCAAACAATGGCACGAGTCGATAGTTTTTTACGGAAAGCCATTAGTATCCGGAAATTCTATGCCGAAGCATCCGCCACATCCGAGCGGGCGCGCCCCGCGCCTCCCACGGCGGACGGGCCGGATCCAGGTCGCGGGCGGCGAGGACCGCAAGCATTCCGAGCGGCCTCAAATGCGACGGCCAGCGCCGCGGGAGAACGCGCTCGCGCGCGGCGGCGAGGGCGATGTCGCTATCCTCGGAGGTGG
This sequence comes from Allosphingosinicella sp., assembly GCA_035629855.1. GTDB lineage: Bacteria > Pseudomonadota > Alphaproteobacteria > Sphingomonadales > Sphingomonadaceae > Allosphingosinicella. The sequence goes on along the minus strand of DASQLT010000025.1, from coordinate 63,440 downwards.
CGCAATGCCGGGCGAGATCGACCAGGGCCCAGGCCTCCCCGGCCTCCTCGACGTCCGCCGCGGGGTCGCCGAGTAGCCGAGCGGTGCAGCGGAAGAGCCCGGCGCCCCGTCCGCGCGCGTAGAGGGTCAGTTCATCGGGGGTCAGGGCTTCGGTGCCGGCGAGGATCGTCCAGCCTTCCTCCATCCGGGCCAGCTCGGAGCCCGCGACCGGGGCCGGAAGGACATGCTCCGCCAGATCCTGGAGGACGGGCTCCGCCGGCGCGGGTTCGCGATCCAGCCTTTCGAGCGCCTCGCGCCACCAGGCCAGCTTGATCCGCGAGATCATCGGCTCGCGCCCTCCGGCCAGAGCCGCCCCAAGCGCCGAATCGAGCCGCCACAAAGCGCCGACGGCGGCCCGGCGCTTCGTCGGAACGTAAGTGAGCGCGAGCGTGCGGTCGGGGTCTAGATCCATCTCGTCGCCCCAGCGCAGGCTGGGGCCCCGGGGAGTGAAAAGCCCGGCGTCCGTTCTCGCGGGGACCCCAGCCTTCGCTGGGGTGACGCATAATGTCCCTGGGGCCCCAGCCTTCGCCGGGGCGACGCGGTCACCGGTAGCACACCTTCTTCGCCGCCTCGACGACGCTTTCGACCCGGATGAGGGCCATCTTCTCGAGATTGGCCGCATAAGGCAAAGGCACGTCCTCGTCGGTGACCCGGAGCACGGGGGCGTCGAGATCGTCGAAGCCCTGCTCCATCGCCGTCGCCATGATCTCGGCGGATATGGAGCAGACCGGCCAGCCTTCCTCGACGCAGACCATACGGTTGGTCTTGGCGAGCGAGGCGAGCACGGTCGCCTTGTCGAGCGGGCGGAGGGTGCGCAGATCGATCACCTCGGCCTCGATGCCCTCTTCCGCCAGCCTGGCCGCCGCGTCGAGCGCGACCCCGACCCCGATCGAATAGCTGACCAGGGTGACGTCCTTGCCTTCGCGGGCGATCCGGGCCTTGCCGATCGGAAGCACGTAATCGTCGAGCCTGGGAACGTCGAAGCTCTGTCCGTAGAGCAACTCGTTCTCGAGGAAGACGACCGGATCCTCGGAGCGGATGGCGGCCTTGAGAAGGCCCTTGGCGTCGGCCGCCGAATAAGGCGCGATGACGATGAGGCCGGGGACGCTCGCGTACCAGGGCCCGTAATTCTGGCTGTGCTGGGCGCCGACCCGCGAGGCGGCGCCGTTGGGGCCGCGGAAGACGATCGGGCAGCGCATCTGGCCGCCCGACATATAATTGGTCTTCGCCGCCGAATTGATGATGTGATCGATGGCCTGCATGGCGAAGTTGAAGGTCATGAACTCGATGATCGGCCTGAGGCCGCCCATCGCCGCGCCGGTGCCTACCCCGGCGAAGCCATATTCGGTGATCGGCGTGTCGATGACCCGTTTCGGCCCGAATTCGTCGAGCAGGCCCTGGGTCACCTTGTAGGCGCCCTGATATTCGGCGACCTCCTCGCCCATCACGAAGATGCGGTCGTCGGAGCGCATCTCCTCGGCCATGGCGTCGCGAAGCGCCTCGCGGACGGTCTGGCGGGCGGTCTCGGTGCCCTCGGGGACTTCCGGGCCTTCGGGATTGCGAGTGGCGGCGGCGACGAGGGCGTGAGCGCCCGATTCGGCCTTCTGCTCCCGTTTTCCCTCTCCCTGCAGGGGAGAGGGAGAGGCCGCGTCAGCGGCCGAGGGTGAGGGCGTGGGTGTGGCCGTGGCCGCGCCCTCACCCTGGCTCGCTTCGCTCGCCTGTCCCTCTCCCCTGTAGGGAGAGGGACTTGTCTCCTCACCCTCGCCGGCGATCAGGGCGATGACGGTTCCGACCTTCACTTCGTCCGTGCCCTCGGCGATCAGGATTTTCGCGATAATGCCTTCGTCGACGGCCTCGAACTCCATCGTCGCCTTGTCGGTCTCGATCTCGGCGAGGATGTCGCCGGACTTTACGCTGTCGCCCTCCTTCACGAGCCATTTGGCGAGGGTGCCCTCCTCCATGGTCGGGGACAAAGCGGGCATTTTGAGCTCAATCGGCATCAGCAACTCCTCGTCACCCCGGCGGAGGCCGGGGTCCAGGAACACGGGAAGGCGGCGAAGAGCGCCGTGGGGTCGCCTCCAAGGGCAGTGTTCATGGGTCCCGGCCTTCGCCGGGATGACGCGCAATGAAGCATCAGTAGGTCTCGACCAGGATATCGGTGTAGAGCTCGGACGGATCCGGCTCGGGCGACTGCTCGGCGAAGTCGGCGGCCTCGACGACGATCCGCTTGATGTCGTCGTCGGTCTTCTTGAGGTCCGCCTCGGTGACTCCGATCGCGGCGAGCTCGCGCTTCACCGCGTCGATCGGATCGGATTTCTCGCGCACCGCCTGCACTTCGTCGCGGGAGCGGTATTTGGCCGGGTCGGACATGGAGTGGCCGCGATAGCGGTAGGTCTTCAACTCGAGAAGGATCGGCCCCTTGCCGGCACGGACCCATTCGAGCGCGGTCGTCGCCGCGCCGCGCACGGCGAGCACGTCCATTCCGTCGATCTGGAGGCCGGGGATCCGGAAGCTCTCGCCGCGGCGGTAGAGCTGGTCCTCGGCCGAGGAGCGGTTGACGCTGGTGCCCATGGCATATTGGTTGTTCTCGATCACGTAGATGATCGGGAGCTTCCACAGCTCGGCCATGTTGAAGCTCTCGTAGACCTGGCCCTGGTTGGCCGCGCCGTCGCCGAAATAGGCCAGGCAGACGCCGCCGTCGTCGCGATATTTGTGGGCGAAGCCGAGACCGGTGCCGAGGCTGACCTGGGCTCCGACGATGCCGTGGCCGCCGTAGAACTTATGCTCGACGCTGAACATGTGCATCGAGCCGCCCTTGCCCTTGGAAATGCCGGCGGCGCGGCCCGTCAGCTCGGCCATGATCACCTTCGGATCGATCCCATAGGCGAGCATGTGGCCGTGGTCGCGATAGCCGGTGATGACGCTGTCGCGGCCCGGCTCGAGCGCCGACTGAAGGCCGACCGCGACCGCTTCCTGGCCGATATAGAGGTGGCAGAAGCCGCCGATCAGTCCGAGGCCGTAGAGCTGGCCGGCGCGCTCCTCGAAGCGGCGGATGAGCAGCATCTGGCGATAATATTCGAGCAGCTCGTCCTTGCCCGCTTCGTGGCGCCTGGGCTCGGGCGGACGTTCTCGATTGGGGATGGAGGGCGGGGCGGAGGCGTCCGCTATGTCGGCGCGCTTTGAATTTGCTGCCTTGGCCACTTTGGATCCTGCTGCTGTTCGACGGGCGGGTCTATGGCGGCAAACGCGAGGGCGCGCAACTTGTGCCGGAGGTCGGGCCCACACGTAATCGCGCCAAGCTCTCGTCATCCCGGACCTGATCCGGGACCCATGAACACCGCAGCTGGAAAACTTGAACTTCGGTGTTCATGGGTCCCGGCCTTCGCCGGGATGACGGCCACCCCCGGCTAATCGAGCGGGATGACCACTTCGTCGGGGCGGACGACCCCGAGCTCGCGCTTGACCGTCTCTTCGACCAGGTCGGGATCGGCACCGCCCGGGTCGAGCAGGGCGGAGCGATGGGCGAGGCGGACTTTCTCGGCGTTCAATTCGGCGAGCTGGACGAGCCGCTCGGCCTTCTGCCGGCGATAGTCGCCCCAGCTCAAGATGCCGTTGGCGCCCATGATGGCATAGCCCAGGAAATTGGCGATGATGAGGATCGCGAGCGCCGGAAGAAGCGCCCGCTTGATCGTCTCGAACGTGTTTCGCCCCACCGTCTGCATGACGTCGTTAACAGAATCAGTAAAATCGCGTCGAATCAAGCCTTTTGCGCCGATGAGCGAAATTTTGTCGGATGAATTGCCGACCACGTCGGCCTGAACTTGTTTCAGGGCCCATTTTCCGCCCGTTCGGCGGTCTTGCGGACCGGACCCTGAAGCAAGTTCAGGGTGACGGCCTCACGGCGTTCGGAGTCTCGCGCTGGCGGAAAACCCCCCGCCCCGCATAGCGGGCCATCGAGCCCAGCTCCTCCTCGATCCGGATGAGCTGGTTGTACTTGGCGAGGCGGTCGGAGCGGGCGAGGCTTCCGGTCTTGATCTGCCCGCAATTGGTGGCGACGGCGAGGTCGGCGATGGTGGTGTCCTCGGTCTCGCCCGAGCGGTGCGACATGACCGAGGTGTAACCGGCGCGGTGGGCCATCTCGACCGCTTCGAGGGTCTCGGTGAGGGTGCCGATCTGGTTGACCTTGATCAGGATCGAATTGGCGAGGCCCTGATCGATTCCCGTTCGAAGGCGCTTCGGATTGGTCACGAACAGATCGTCGCCGACCAGCTGGACGCTCGCGCCGATCGCGTCCGTCAGGGCCTTCCAGCCCTCGAGATCGTCCTCGGCCATGCCGTCCTCGATCGAACGGATCGGATAGTCGCGGGCCAGAGCGGCGAGATAGCCGGCATTCTCGGCCGGCGAGAGGACCGTCCCCTCCCCTTCCATATGATAGGCGCCGTCCCGGAAATATTCGGTCGCCGCGCAATCGAGGGCGAGGACGACGTCGTCGCCGGGCGTGTAGCCGGCCTGCTCGACCGACTTCATGATGAAGTCGAGCGCTTCGCGGGCGGAGGCGAGGTTGGGCGCGAAGCCGCCTTCGTCGCCCACGGCGGTCGACAGGCCGGCGTCGTGGAGGTTCTTCTTCAAGGTGTGGAAGATCTCGGAGCCGCAGCGCACCGCTTCGGCGAGCGAGACCGCACCGACCGGCATCACCATGAATTCCTGGAAATCGATCGGGTTGTCGGCATGGGCGCCGCCGTTCAATATGTTCATCATCGGCACCGGGAGAAGGTGCGCCGAGATTCCGCCGACGTAGCGATAGAGCGGCAGGCCGCGAGCGTCGGCGGCGGCCTTGGCCACGGCGAGGCTGACCCCGAGGATCGCGTTGGCGCCGAGCCGCGACTTGTTCTGAGTGCCGTCGAGATCGATCAGGAGGGCGTCGATCTCGCCCTGGTCCTCGGCGTCCATTCCGGCGATCGCCTCGAAGATCTCCCCGCGGACCGAGTTGACCGCGTCGCAGACGCCCTTGCCGAGATACTTGCCCTTGACGCCGTCGCGTTTCTCCACCGCTTCATGGGCTCCGGTCGAGGCTCCGGAAGGCACCGCGGCGCGGCCCATGCTGCCGTCCTCCAGAAGCACGTCGACCTCCACCGTCGGATTTCCCCGGCTGTCGAGAATCTGGCGGGCGTGGACGTCTAGGATGGCGGTCATTGTTACGGCCTCGTTCTGAACTATATGGACGTGAGTGGATGGCGGATCGGGCGCGGCTTATCGGCGCGGCGCGGACGACGCAACTTTCGTCGCGGGCGGCGGAACGCGAGGCACGGCTCGCCGTTCTCGACGCAAAGCAACACCAAGTGGAGTAAAACTTATGCCTCCTCGCGACGAAGAGCTTCCCGAAGGCACGGATCACATCATCAATGGCGCCATGGAGACCGGTGGCGGCGACGGGACCGGCCGCGGCGCAACCGCCGCGGGCGGAGGGTCCAGCTCGGGCTTCATCGGAGCGTCGGGCGGCGACGGGACGGGCGGAACGACCGCCTCAGGTGGAGGAACCAAAATGACAGCGACTGAAGGCACCAGCGGCGGCGGGGGCACGATCGGCAGCGGTACGCGCAGCGACGACGCGGACGGCGGCGGCACGATCGGCAGCGGTACGCGCAGCACAGGCACGGCCGGCAACGTTACGGAGCAGGTCAAGGGCCAGATCTACAATCTTCGCGATCAGGCCGGCGGCAAGGTCCGTGAGTTCGCCGACACCGGCAAGACCCGAGCCACCGACATGCTGGAGGAGCTTTCGAGGGTCGTGGCCGACACGGCGGACTCGATCGACGAGCGCCTCGGCAACAATTATGGCGAATATGCCCGCAAGGCCGCCGACGGCGTCTCGGGTTTCGCCGAGAGCATCCGCGGCAAGGAGGTCGACGAGCTGTACGACAACGTCCGCTCGGCCGTCCGCAAGAGTCCCGCCCTCGCCATCGGAATCGCCGCCGTGGTCGGCTTCACTCTCGTCCGGCTGGTGAAGGCCGGCATGCCCGAGGACGATCAGGGCTCGGGCGGCGGCAAGGGCCGGCGGACCGGCAGCGGCGGTACGGGAGCCTGAGCTTGGATCCCCATGCCGGCAAGCAGGAACGCTCGATCGGCGAGCTGTTCGGACAATTGTCCGAGGACGCCCGCGGCTACGCGGCGGCGGAGGCGAAGCTCTATCAGGCCATCGCCCGCCGCCGGATCGGCCGCGCCCGCAACGGCGCGGTCGCCCTGGCGGTCGCGGTCCTTCTCGCCAACGCCACCCTGAGCGTCCTCCTCATCGGCCTTTCGCTCGAGCTCGCGATTCATGTCGGGCCGGCGCTCGGCGCTCTGATCGTGACGGTGATCGTGCTCGCCATCGCCTATTTCCTCGTCCGCTACGGGGCGTCCAAGCTGGGCGCGCTCGGCGGCGATGCGGAAGAGCAAGAGGCGCTGAAGGCCGGGGAGAAAGCGGCATGAGCGCGGGCGAGCTGACGATGGCCAAGCAGCAGGCGGAGCGAGCGCGCCGCCGCCTGGCCTCGACCGCGGCGGAGCTTCAGCAGAGGCTGAAACCGGGCACGATCGCTTCCAATGCCTGGGCCGGGGTTAAGGACAAGAGCGGCGAGATCGCCGACGACGCCGTCGAGGCCGTTCGGGCTCGGCCCGTCCCGGTGGCGGCGGCGCTCACGATGTTCACGCTCTTCCTCGCTCGCGCGCCGATCAAATCGGCCGTGTCCTGGTTCTTTTCGAACCGCGAGGATGAGGATCTGGTCACCGTCCGATTGGATGAAGGTGACGAAAATTACGACCTGACGGCTCCACTCGCCGCCAGGACCAGTGAAGGAGCAAGTGCATGACCAGTACCACCGACGATCGGCCGGCTTCCGCCTCGGCCACCAACAGCGGCGCCGGTGCCGACGGCAACGACGGCGGCCGCTCGGCCGCCGCGCGCCAGGCCTTCGAAACCGCCCGCGACCGAACGGCGGCGGCCTATACGACCGCCCGCGAAAGGGCCGGAAGCGCTTATGAGACGGCCGGCCGAAAGGCGAGCGAGGGCATCGATTCCAACCCGGTCGCAGCCGTGGTCGGAGGGCTCGCCGTCGGAGCGCTCGTCGCCGCCCTGCTTCCGCGCACCAGCCGCGAGGAAGAGTTGCTCGGCGGCGTCGGACGCAAGATCACCGACGGCGCCCGCGAGGCGGCCCGAGCGGCGAAGGAAGCGGGCCGCGGCCAGCTCGACGAGCTCGGCCTCAGCCGCGACGGCCTGCAGAGCAAGCTCAACGAGTTCACCGACAAGGCCGTCGGCGCCGTCAAGAGCTCGGCCGGTGCGGCCGCCGGCGCCGCCCGCGGCAGCGGCGACGCCTGAGGCCGCAGCGCCCCGGAGGCTTCGAAGCCTCCGGGGCGCAGCCGCTTTGCACCTTTTATGAGCAAGCTCCACCTCGTCTTCGGCGGCCGCGTCAAGGACCCGCAGGGTCTCGATTTCGATCTCGACACAATCGACATCGTCGGCCTCTTTCCCGATCATTCAAGCGCCCTCGAGGCCTGGCGCGGCAACGCCCAGCGAACCGTCGACGACGCCGAGATGAAATATGTCGTCGTCCACCTCCACAGGCTCCTGGAGCCGGAGTTGAAGGCGGACTGATCCTCCCTGTCGCGGAGCGATGGGGAGGGGGACCACCCGAAGGGTGGTGGAGGGGTAGCTGGCACTGACCCCGGCAGGCACCCCTCTACCATGCTTCGCATGGTCCCCCTCCCCGCCGCTTCGCGACAGGGAGGATTTGGAACGTCCCCGCTCCTGCCGGGTTCGGCTCCGAAACCATCCGGGTGTCCTTCCTAATGCGCATCGCCGCCGCGTGGCTCGTTCATCTGTTCACGGCCAGCGGGGTCGTCATCGCCCTCCTTGCCCTGGAAGCCACCGCCCGAAGCGAATGGCGGGTCGCCTTGCTCTGGCTCCTCGCCGCGCTCGCCGTCGACGGAATCGACGGCAGCCTGGCGCGATGGGCCCGGGTCAAGGAGCATGCGCCGCGCATCGACGGCGAAGCCTTCGACCTGATCGTCGACTATCTGAACTACGTCTTCGTGCCCGCGATCTTCATCTGGCGGGCCGGGCTGATCCCTGAGACGCTGGCCTTCCCCCTCGCCTCAGCGATCCTGCTTTCGTCCGTCTACGTCTTCGTCCGCCGCGACATGAAGACGCAGGACAATTATTTCCGCGGCTTCCCGGCCCTTTGGAACGTCGTCGCTCTGTACCTCTTCGTGGCTCAGCCGGGCGCCGCCGCCGGCGCGGTCGTCGTGGCCCTCCTCGCGATCCTCAGCTTCGCCCCGATCCGTTTCGTCCATCCCTTCCGGGTGAGCGATTTCCAGCCTTGGCTGCAGATCCTCGCAATCGTCTGGGCCGTCGCGACTCTGGCTCTGCTTTGGCCGGGCTGGAACCCCGAGGCGGCGCGGCTGTGGCTGTGGGCCTCCTATGTTTCGGCCGCGGCCCTGCTCGGAATGAGCCTGATCCGGACCCTGCGCGGGGACCGGATCGCCGCGGCCGACGGCCCGGGCGGTTAACGGCCTTTTAGGTACGCCCCCTCAGAGGCTCGCAAGCTTTCGGCGCTAAGGCGGCGGGCCCGAGCCGCATGCGGCCGCCTGCCGAAGGTCATCTCCAATGCTCCTGCGCGCCCTTGCCGTCCTGCTGCTCTTCTGGAGCCATGCCGCCTTTTCTCAGGCGCCGCTCTGGCGAGTGACCGAAGCGGCCGGCACGGTGCAGGTGCAAAACGGCGGCCGTACCGCCCCCGCCGTGCGCGGCTCGGCGCTTCAGCCGGGCGACATCGTCACCACCGGCGCCGACGGCCGGGCGGTGCTGGTACGCGGGCAGGAATATGTGATCGTCGCCGCCCGCACCCGCCTTCGGCTGCCGGCCGCGACGGAGGCGCGCGGGATCGTCCAGATGCTCCAGGATTGGGGCCGGGCCACGTTCCGGATTGAGAAGAAGGCCACTCCGCATTTCGGCGTGCAGACGCCCTTTCTGGTGGCCTTGGTCAAGGGCACGGTCTTCACCGTCACGGCCGACGGCAAGGGCTCCGCGGTGGCGGTGACCGAGGGCCGGGTCGAGGTGACCACGTCCGACGGCGCGGCTCGCGAGACGGTCCTCCCCGGCCGCACCGCCGCCGTCCTGTCGGCCCGAAGCGGCGCGATCGACGTCGTCCAATCCTCCGAAACGCCGGCGGGGGCGGCGAGCGAAGAGGACGTCTCCGAGGCCTGCGGAGACCGAGATGCCGGCGGCTGCGGGCCGAAGCTGGACTATAGCGCCGTCGACACGTCCGACCTCCCGCTGAACCCGTCGGGCAGCCAGGCGACGGCATTGCGGGCGGTCGCCGCCGCCATCCCGCCAAGCCCTGCCCCGGCCTTCGATCCCGCTCCCGCCGCCGATCCGGCGCCGACGCCGGGCCCCGTCGCCCCGCCACCGGCGGCAGGCCCCCCGGCCGACCCGGCGGCGCCACCCGCGCCCGCGACCAGCCCGCCCGCCGACCCGGTACCGGCGCCTGTTCCGGCTCCCGCGCCGGCGCCTGCCCCCGCGCCCGCTCCAGCTCCGGCTCCGGCGCCTGCCCCCGCGCCCGCTCCGGCTCCTGCCCCCGCGCCGGCTCCGGCTCCGACGCCCGCTCCTGCACCGGCTCCGACCCCTGCCCCCGCGCCCGCTCCGGCTCCTGCCCCGGCTCCGGCTCCCGCCCCCATTCCTGAGCCGGCTCCGGCTCCGGCTCCGGCTCCGGCTCCCGCGCCTGGTCCTGTTCCTGAGCCTGCTCCGAGTCCTCCGCCGCCTCCGGCGCCAGCACCCGCTCCCGCTCCGCCGCCAGCTCCCGGTCCAGCGCCCGTGCCTGTTCCGGAACCCTTGCCGCCGCCGCCGCCGCCTCCCCCGGCCCCGGCACCCCCGCCGCCTCCTGCCCCCGCACCCGCGCCCGCGCCCGTTCCGCCGCCGCCGACGCCGCCAACCTGCCGGCTGATCCAGCTGCTGATCATCTGCCTCTGAGGCTCGGCGGGCCCTCGTCCCTAAGGGTTCGTCAACCTCATTCCACTAAGGCTTGCGACTTCCCAGCCGGATCAGAGGGGGGCGAGACGGGCGATGATCGGAGGGGGGAGAATGCTGGCGCCGCTATGCGTCGCCTGGCTCTGCCTTGCCGGAGCCGCTCCGCCGCGCCTCGAGGTCGCCGCTTATGAAGGACCGCTGGTGCTGGCCGGCGGCGATTCCGGCGCGCTTTCGGTCCCCGTCGAGCCGGGGGAGCAATATCCGCCCAGCCCGACGGAGGAAGCCGTCCGCCCCGCCGTCGCCGTGCCTCCCGCCGCGACCCCTCCTGCAAGGCCCCGCGCCGCGGACTTCCGGCTCTCCGTCGACTTGAGCGTGACCGGCGACAGCAACGTCACCAACGGCACGAACCTTCGCTCCGTCCCGATCTATGTCGGCGACGAGCCCCTGCCCGTCCCGGTCGACCCGAACCTTCGCAAGAAAGCGGGTTTCGGAGCCGGCGTCTCGGCCTCGGCCAATATGCGGCTGCCCGTGTCGGCGGGGGCGGCGCTGGCGGTCGATGTCGAAGCCTATGCGCTGGAATATGAAGGCCCGCGTTCCGACGACGCCTCCGCGCTGGTCGCCGCGGGGCTCGAATTCGGCGCCGGCAACGCTCCGACGGGCTCGCTTCAGCTGATCGCCTTCGAGCGCTGGTATGGCGGGGTGAAGGCGCTCGAGGGCGTCGGGCTGCGCGGCAACTGGCGCCGTCCCCTCGGCCCTCGAAGCAATCTTCGACTCGCCGTCGACGCCCGGATCTTCGATTCCGCTTATGGCGATTCTTTCGGCGGCAGCCAGGCCAGCCTCTATGCGACCTACGACAGCGTGCTCGACCCCAGCCTGTCCTTCTCGGGCGGAGTCTATGCCCGCCGGGAATGGCTCGGCGACGATTCCTTCTCGAGCCTCGACGCCGGGGCCTATGGCGGGCTCAGCGCCTTTCTCGATTCGAATTTCTCGGGGGGAGTCACGGCGGGCCTGAGCCGGACGAATTTCGACGAGCCCTTCGTCCTTCTCGGCCCCGATCCCCGGGCGGACTGGCGAATCTATGCGAGCGGCTGGCTGACGACCCGCCGGCCCCTCGCCCTGGGATTGCACCCCTCCCTCACCTACACCTACAGCCGCAATTCGAGCTCGATCCCCTATTTCAGCTCCGACCGCCATCGGCTGCGGCTCGGCATGCAGCGGAAGTTCTGATCGTGCCGGCCGGAGCCTTTCATCCGCTCGCGGAGCGCTGGCGCCTGTTCGCGTTGACGCTGGCGGGTGCGCTGGGCCTGTTCGTCCTCTGGACGGACGCCGGCGACGGCCTCGACCAGGCGCTGGCGAACCAACGCGCCGCCTGGCATGCGCGGCCCGCCAGCGGCCAGGTGCATATCGTCGAGATCGACGCGCGCAGCATCGCCGCGTTCAAGCGCTGGCCCTGGCCGAGGAGCATCCACGCGACGGCCGTCGATCGGCTTCGGGAGAGCAAAGCGGCGCTCATCGCTTTCGACGTCGATTTCTCGAGCCCATCGGAACCGGCGCAGGACGCGGCGCTCGCCCAGGCGCTTCGGCGCGCCGGGGGCAGCGTCATCCTTCCGACCTTCCGCCGCGAGTCGGGTGCCGACGCCGCGCCCTTGCCGCAGCTGGCAAGCCACGCCTTCCTCGCCGCGGCGAACGTCATCCCGGAAGCGCATGGGGAGCTTCGAAGCATGCCCTATGGGGTGGAGGTGGGCGGGGTCCCGCGGCCCTCGCTCGCGAGCATGGTGGCCGAGCGCCCGGGCGGCGCCGGCGAGCTGTTCCCGATCGACCGGGCGATCGATCCAGCTTCCATTCCCCGGCACAGCATGGTCGACCTGGTGGCCGGGCGAATCCCGGCGGAGACCCTGGCCGGCAAGAGGATCCTCATCGGAGCGACCGCCGTCGAGACCGCCGACCGCTATACCCTCCCTCGCCACGGGATCCTTCCGGGCGTCATCGCGCAGGCCCTGGCGGCGGAGACGCTGCTGGAGGGCAATCCGCCCGTGCCGGTCGGCGGCGGCTGGGCGCTGGCCCTCGTTCTGGCCCTGGCGGCGGCCTGCCTGAAGCTTCGCCGCGGTCGTTATATCGCCGCGGGCCTGGCGGCCGCCGGAGCCGCGACCTTGCTCCTTCCCGTGGCCGCGGAGCGGCTTCTTCTGGACGTACCGGTCGCCCCGGCGCTGATCGCCCTCGCGGTCGCGGCCGGCGCCGGCATCGCGGGTCGCGCCGCCTGGCGCCGGCGCGAAACCGGCCTGGCCGACGCCAAGACGGGCCTTCCCAATCTCGCCGCGCTTGAGCGGGACTGTCGCGGCGCGCCCTCCGCCACCGTGGCCGTCGCCCGAATCGAAGGTTTCGCCGACCTGCTCTCCGCCCTCGGGCCCGACGGATCCGCCGACCTCGTCCGAAACGTCGCCGAGCGGCTCGCCTTCGCGGCTTCCGCAGCGCGGGTGTACCGGATCGACGAAGCCGGGCTCGCCTGGATCGAGCCCGAGGAAGCGGCGCTGGACGAACGGTTCGAGGCCATCGACGCCGTCATGCGGGCGCCCTTCGCGGCCGGCCGAAGCGTCGAAGTGCGCACCCACTTCGGAGCGGCGCGCGGCACGGGCCCGGAGGCGAGGCAGCTCTGCGCCGACGCCGGGCTGGCGGCGCTTCATGCGGCGGAGCGGGGCAATCGCTGGCAGCTGTTCACAGCCAGCGACTCCGAACGGGCGAGCTGGCGCGTGTCACTGCTCGCCGAGCTCGACTCGGCTTTGGCGCGCGGCGAGCTGTGGAACGCCTACCAGCCCAAGCTCGACCTCCGGTCCGGGCGGATCTGCTCCGTCGAGGCGCTCGTGCGTTGGGACCATCCCGAGCGCGGCACCCTGGCGCCGGACAGCTTCATCCCGCTGATCGAGCAGCACGGGCGGGCGGCCGACCTCACTTTGCACGTCATGGCGCAGTCCCTCGCCGACGCCGCCACTTGGCGCGACGACGGCCAGCCGCTCGGCGTGGCGGTGAACATCTCGGCCACCCTGCTTCACGACCACGCTTTCCTTCACCGGCTCGAGCAGCTGCTTCAGGCCAGCGGCTTCCCGGCCGACCGGGTCACGCTCGAAGTCACCGAATCCGCCGCCATGGCAGAGCCCGAGGCGGCGGTGGTGGCGCTGGAGGGCTGGCGCAAGCTCGGAGTCGGAGTCTCGATCGACGATTACGGCACCGGCCAGTCGTCGCTCTCCTACCTTCAGAAAATGCCGGCGACCGAGCTCAAGATCGACCGAAGCTTCATTGCCGCCATGGCCGACGGCCCTCGCGACCGGATCCTCGTCCGATCGACCATCGCGATGGCCCACGAGCTCGGCCTCGCCGTCGTCGCCGAGGGGGTCGAAGACTCGCTTTGCCTCGACCTGCTCGTGGAGATGGGCTGCGACCAGGTCCAGGGCTACGGCATCAGCCGGCCGATGACCGCGGATGCGGTGGCGGCGTTCGCCAGGGACTATGCCTGCGTGCCGGCGCCCAAGCGCAAAGCGGGCTAGTCCTTCATCCTCCCCATGCTGCGCACGGGAGGATGTTCAGGCACCCCGCCATTTGAGCAGAAGCAGCGGCTTGGCGAGCAGCAGGCCGGCCAGGAAACCTCCGATATGGGCGGCGATCGCGATCCTGAGGCCGCTCGTCTCGAAGGTGAGACCGATCAGGATCTGAAGGACGATCCAGGCGGCGGCGAGCCACAGAGCGTGGAGCAGGTTGGCGACACCGGGGTGGGCGACCTTCACCTTGTTGCGGCCGAACAGCAAAGCGAAGGTACCGAGTATGGCGGAGATGGCGCCGCTCGCGCCGACCATCGGCACCAGCTCGCCCGGATCCATCGCATATTGCGCCGCGGCGGCGGCATAAGCGCCGATCAGATACAGGATCACGATCCCCTGCCCGCCCACCACCCGCTCTACCGAACGTCCGCAGAAGAGCAGGATGAGCAGGTTGAAGAACAGATGGGCAAAACCCGAATGGACGAGGGTGGCGGTGAGCGGAGTGAGCAGCGCAGGCAGCGGCAGGACGTCGCCAGGCAATCCGCCGACCCGCGCCGGAATGAAGCCGCCGGCGACCGCGGCCGCCTCCTGCCAGCCAAGCGCCCAGGCGATCAGCCAGGCCGCGGCGGTCAGGCCGGCGATCGCGAGGGTGACCGGCGCGGCGCGCAGATCGTCGGGAAGGCGCATCAGCCTGGGTCCGCCATCGCGAGGAGCGAAGCGAGGAAGCCATCCAGCGGGCATCCGAGGCCGCTCTGGATTGCTTCGCTACGCTCGCAATGACGGAGGTGCGGAGCCGCCATGCCTTAGAGGAACTCGACCTTCTCGATCGAATAATAGCGATCCCCGGACGGGGTGGTGACCTCGACCTCCTCGCCGATCGTCCGGCCGATGAGGGCTCGGCCGAGCGGCGAATTGTAGGAGATCCGGCCGATCCGGGCGTCGGCCTCGGTCTGGCCGACGATCTGGTAGACGACCGGCTTGTCGTCCTCGTCCAGCAGGTGGACGGTGGCGGCGAACACGACCTTGTCGCCCGACAGGGTCTTGGGATCGATCACCATCGCCCGGCTCAGGCGGTCGTCGATGTCGGCGATCTGCGCCTCGACCTGGCCCTGGCGCTCCTTGGCGGCGTGATATTCGGCATTCTCCGAAAGATCGCCATGGCCCCGGGCGACCTCGATCGCCTCGATCACCGAGGGACGTTCCACCGTCTTGAGGTGGCGAACCTCCGTCTGGAGCTTCTCATAGCCCTCGGCCAGCATCGGCATCTTGTCGACGGTCGCCATTGCCACTCACCTTTCGTCAAAAACTCTCTTTCGGGCGCCTTCCGGTGGGAAAGGCGCCCTGATTGCGTGTTCAGCTGTTCAGGATCACGCTCGCGAGGCTGAATAATAGTCCTGCAGGGACTTCACTTCAAGGCTGTGCTCCCCGAGCGCCGCGATCGCCCGGACCACGGCGGCACTGGACGCGGCCGTCGTGAAGTAGGGAACCTTCGCCATCAGCGCCGAGGCGCGGATCGACGAGGAATCCTTGTGGCTCTGCCAGCCCTCGGTGGTGTTGAAGATGATGTCGACGGCGCCGTCCTTGATTCGATCGACGATATGGGGCCGCCCCTGGGCCACCTTGTTGACTTGGCTGACCTCGATGCCTTGCTCGCCCAGCCACGAGGCGGTGCCGGCGGTGGCGATGACCCTGAAGCCCAATTCGCAAAGCGCCCTCACCGGCGCCGTGATCGCGCCCTTGTCGCTGTCCTTGACCGAGACGAACAGGGTTCCGGCAAGCGGTAGATCGAGGCCGGCGCCGAGCTGCGATTTGAGGAACGCCTTAGCGAAATCCATATCGATTCCCATGACTTCGCCGGTGGACTTCATTTCCGGAGAGAGGACCGGATCGATCCCCGGGAAGCGCGCGAACGGGAAGACCGCCTCCTTGACGGCGATGTGGTCGACCTTGGTCCGGAGCGGCAGGAATTTCATCAGCGGCTCTCCCGCCATGACCCGGGCCGCGATCTTGGCGATCGGGGTGCCGAGCGTCTTGGCGACGAACGGGACGGTGCGGCTGGCGCGCGGATTGACCTCGATCAGATAGACGGCGCCCTCCTTGACCGCGAACTGGACGTTCATCAGTCCGTGCACCCCGAGCGCCAAAGCGAGCGCCCGGGTCTGGCGCTCGATCTCGGCGACGACGAGCGGATCGAGGCTGTAGGGCGGGAGCGAGCAGGCGCTGTCGCCCGAATGGACCCCCGCTTCCTCGATATGCTGCATGACGCCGGCGATGGCGACGTCCTTACCGTCGCAAATGGCGTCGACGTCGACCTCGATCGCGTCGCGCAGATATTTGTCGATCAGCACCGGGCTGTCGCCCGAGACCTGGACCGCGGTGACGATATAATCCTCGAGCTGGGCCGGACCGTCGACGATCTCCATCGCCCGCCCGCCGAGCACGTAGGACGGCCGGGTCAGCACCGGATAGCCGATCCGCTCGGCGACCGCGATCGCCTCCTCGCGCGAGCGGGCGATGCCGTTCTCGGGCTGCCTCAGGCCGAGCCTGTCGACGAGCGCGGCGAAGCGCTCGCGATCCTCGGCGAGGTCGATGGCGTCGGGTGAGGTGCCCAGGATCGGGATCCCCTCCTTCTCCAGCGCAGCGGCGAGCTTGAGCGGAGTCTGCCCGCCGAACTGGACGATGACCCCGACCAATTCGCCGCGCGATTTCTCGACATGGAGGATCTCGAGCACGTCCTCGGCGGTCAGGGGCTCGAAATAGAGCCGGTCCGACGTGTCGTAATCGGTCGAGACGGTCTCGGGATTGCAGTTGATCATGATCGTCTCGAAGCCCGCCTCGGCAAGGGCGTAGGCGGCATGGCAGCAGCAATAATCGAACTCGATCCCCTGCCCGATCCGGTTGGGCCCACCGCCGAGGATAACGATCTTGCGCCGGTCCGACGGCTGGCTCTCGCATTCGGGCTCGCCGAAGCTCGGCGCCTCGTAGGTCGAATACATATAGGGCGTCTTCGCCTCGAACTCGGCGGCGCAGGTGTCGATCCGCTTGAACACCGGGCGGACCCCGAGCTTCTGGCGAAGCGCCCTCACCTCCTCCTCGGTGGTGGCGCCGATCAGCATCCGGGTGACGTCATGCAGCAGGCCGTGGCTTCGGGCGCGGGTCTTGACCCCCGTGCCGCGGATATTGGCGGACTTGAGCGCGAGCTCGGCCAACCGGCGGTCGGAAAAGCCCATCGCCTTCAGCCGCCGCATTCCGGCGGCGTCGCGCGGCAGGCCCTCGCTGCACAGCAAGGCCTCGGCGTCGACGATCTCCTTGAGCCGTTCGAGGAACCAGGGATCGTATTTGGCGATGGCGTGGATCTCGGCGACGGTAAAGCCCTCGCGGAGGGCCTGGGCGGCGACGAGCAGCCGGTCCGGGGTCGGCCGGGCCAGCGCCGCCTCGATCTCGATCCGCGGCGCTCCGTAGAGCTCGCGAACGCCGTCGAGGCCGATCAGGCCGATCTCGAGGCTTCTCAGCGCCTTCTGAAGGCTTTCGTGAAAGCTCCGGCCGATCGCCATCGCCTCGCCGACCGATTTCATTGCCGTCGACAAGAGCGGATCCGCGCCCTTGAACTTCTCGAAAGCGAAGCGCGGGATCTTGGTCACCACATAGTCGATGGTCGGCTCGAAGCTGGCCGGGGTCACTCCGGTGATGTCGTTCTGGATCTCGTCCAAAGTGTAGCCGACCGCCAGCTTCGCCGCGACCTTGGCGATTGGGAAGCCCGTCGCCTTGGAGGCGAGCGCCGACGAGCGCGATACGCGCGGGTTCATCTCGATGACGACCAGCCGGCCATCCTCGGGATTGACTGCGAACTGTACGTTGGAACCCCCTGTTTCGACACCGATTTCGCGCAGGCAAGCGATGCTTGCGTTGCGCATGATCTGATATTCCTTGTCGGTCAGGGTGAGCGCCGGTGCGACCGTGATCGAATCGCCGGTGTGGATCCCCATCGGATCCACATTCTCGATCGAGCAGACGATGATGGCGTTGTCCGCGGAATCGCGAACCACCTCCATCTCATATTCCTTCCACCCCAGCACCGATTCCTCGATCAGAACCTCGGTGGTCGGCGAGGCGTCCAGGCCTCCCGTCACGATCTCCACGAATTCCTCGCGATTATAGGCGATTCCACCCCCAGTGCCGCCCAGCGTGAAGCTCGGCCGGATGATCGCCGGAAGCCCGACGACGTCGAGGGCCCTCACCGCATCGTCGAGGCTGTGCGCGATTGCGGAACGCGGGCTCTCGAGGCCGATCTTCGACATGGCGTCGCGGAACTTCAAGCGGTCCTCCGCCTTCTCGATCGCCTCGGCGTCGGCGCCGATCATCCGGACCCCGTATTTCTCGAGCGTCCCGTCCTTCCAGAGCGCAAGCGCGGTGTTGAGCGCGGTCTGCCCGCCCATGGTCGGAAGCACCGCGTCCGGCCGCTCCTTCTCGATGATCAGACGGACGAATTCGGGCGTGATCGGCTCGACATAAGTGGCGTCGGCGAGGTCCGGATCGGTCATGATCGTCGCCGGGTTCGAATTGACCAAGACGATCCGATAGCCCTCGGCCCGAAGCGTCTTCGCCGCCTGGGTCCCCGAATAATCGAACTCCGCCGCCTGGCCGATGACGATCGGGCCTGCGCCGATGATGAGGATCGAGGAAATGTCGGTTCGGCGGGGCATGAGGTCAGCGGGCTCCCGAGACTTCGAGGTTCAGGCCGCGCCCGCGCGCCCAGGTCGCGACGCAGGCGATCCGGCCGGCGGCGGGCTGACGATTGCGGACCGCGTAGATTTCGGCAGGGAGGCTCAGGCGCCAGCCCGTGTCGTGCCGGGTCAAAGCGGCGCCGGGCAGTCCGCAATCGGCGCTGACCCGGGGGAATTCCTCTTCGGGCGTCAGCGCGTCGCGATCGCCGAGCGAGGCCCGCGTGTCCGTGACCGCCTCGCCGAAATCGTCCATGGCGCAGGCGGACAGGGACAGGGCGAGCAGGAGGGCGAGCGGGCGTTCAGCGAGCTTGGACATGGGGAGCCTCGGACGGGTTGCGGGTCGGATCCGTGGGGCATGGGATGGAACGGGCGATCTGGCCCGAGCCGATGACGAGGATGGAGGAAATGTCGGTTCGGCGGGGCATTGGTCAGGGTGTGCTCGCGTGACAGGATCGTTCGAAAATAGCGAAGTCGCAGGCAAGGCCCGTCTCCCCTGAAGGGGGCGAGGGGCTTTTTGCGCGATGTCGGCCCCGGGGGCCATCACACGCCCCCCGTGACGAGCCGCCAGCCGCGCTCGCGCGCCCAATTCTCGACGCAGGCAAGGCTGCCGTCGCGCGAGGCCTGGAGGCGCGCATTGTAGCGCTGGCGGAAGACGAGGCGGAGGAGGCGTTTTTCGGTGGCGTCCCTCTCGAGCAATGTGCCCCTGAGACGGCAATTGGCGCTGACCTCGGGGAATTCCGCCTGCAGCCGATTCCAGCCGTTATTCGCGCAGCCGCTCAGGGTGGCGGCAAAGATGAGAAAGGAGGAGATGCCGGTGCGTTTGTGCATTCTCAAGGCCGCTTGCCTTTGCCTTGGGCCCGAACGTCGATGCCCTTGTCCCAATAGGCCTCGCAGATGGGACCATGGTTCCCCATGCTCGTCTCCCGACACCGCTGACGCGAGAAGCCGTGCTGCTCTATCGTTCGGCGGTAGAAAATATCGTAGGCCCTGGCGAAATGCGGCCGCGCCGAGGCGATTTCAGAGCGCAAGATCCGAATCTGCTCGGGACTCAACGGTCGACCGCATTTGAGGCTCAGCAAATCCTCGCCGAATTTTCCCGGCAGTGTGCGGACCAGCCGTCGGTGTCGAGAAAACCGCGAGCAAGACGCGGTGGGCAATTCGGAGGTACTTGTGATGTTTTCACCGGTGTCGCTGAGCTCGTAGGTGGCAAGACCGCTCTGCGCCTTCCATTTCAAAGTCGTGGTCTTGAGGTCCATCATATAGGGAAAGCCGACGTCTTCGAGCCATTCCCTTTCGATGACGAAGGGTCCGTGGGTCTCGGTAACCGGAGCGGCCTGCACAGCCATCAGCAGCGCGATGGCAATCACCGGAGCGACCCCACGAACTTCGCGAACAGATAGACGCTGTCCTGCGGCCCCGGGCTCGCCTCGGGATGATATTGGACGCTGAACGCCGGCCGGTCGGTCAGCTCCAGCCCCGCCAGGCTGCCGTCGAACAGCGAGATGTGGGTCGCCTTCGCATTGGCCGGAAGGCTTGCCGTCTCGACCGCGAAGCCGTGGTTCATGCTTGTGATCTCGACCCGGCCGTCCTCGAGGCGCTTGACCGGATGGTTGGCGCCTCGGTGGCCCTGGTGCATCTTCACCGTCTTCGCGCCGACCGCCAGGCCGAGGAGCTGGTGGCCGAGGCAGATGCCGAAGAGCGGCTTGCCGGTGTCGAGCAGCCGGCGGATCACCGGCACCGTATATTCGCCGGTGGCGGCGGGGTCGCCGGGGCCGTTCGAGAGGAAGATGCCGTCGGGCTTGTGGGCCATCACCTCCTCGAAGGTCGCGGTGGCGGGGAGCACCGTTACCCGGGCTCCGGCGTCGGCGAGGTTGCGGAAGATGTTGCGCTTGGAGCCGTAGTCGATGGCGACGACGTGGGGGAGGGTCTCGTCCCCGGCGCCTTCCGAATAACCGGCGCCCAGCTTCCAGCCGCCGCCGGACCAGCGGAACATCTGCTTGCAGCTGACCTCCTTCGCCAGGTCCATGCCCTCCAGCCCGGGCCAGGCCCGCGCCCGGGCGAGCAAGGCGTCGAGGTCGAACTTTCCGTCCGCGGCATGAGCGATGACCCCATTGGGCGCCCCCTCCCCCCGGATCTTGCGCGTGAGGGCCCTCGTGTCGACGCCCGACAGGCCGATGCGGCCGTTGGCCTTCATCCAGGCGTCGAAGGTCTGGACGGCCCGGAAATTGCCCGACTCGGTCACGTCCTGGCGGACGACGCAGCCCAAAGCCCAGGGATTGTCGGCCTCGACGTCCTCGTAATTGGCGCCCACGTTGCCGATATGGGGGAAGGTGAAGGTGACGATCTGCGAGGCGTAGGAGGGATCGGTCATCACCTCCTGGTAGCCGGTCATCGCGGTGTTGAAGCAGACTTCGCCCACCGCCGAGCCCTCGGCGCCGAAGCCTTTGCCCCAAATGAAGCTGCCGTCGGCCAGCACCAATACGCCCGTCGCTCCATCGGGCGCGGGCGAAGGCTTGGCGTCAGCCATTGGGGCGGGCACTCCTCTAGGAAACGGCGATGTCGCTAAGGGCCGACGGCTAGAGACGGCGGGCGGCAGCGTCAATCTGTTAAAAGGTCGCCGCGGCCGCTATCCTCCCGCCTTTCCCACGCCTGGACCGAAACCTCATGATTCGCGACGATATCAAGGCCGCGCTCCTCACCGCCATGAAGAGCGGCGACAAGGCTCGGACCGCCACGATCCGACTCATCCAATCCTCCGTGAAGAATCGCGACATCGAGCTTCGCGTTTCCACCGCTCAGGCCGACGACGACGTCACGATCGTCGAGGTCTTGCAAAAGATGGTCAAGCAGCGCCGCGAATCGGTGGCGATGTTCGAGCAGGGCGGCCGCCGGGAGCTGGCCGACGCCGAGAAAGCCGAGATCGAGGTCATCGAGGGCTTCCTTCCGCGCCAGATGAGCGAGGACGAGGCCAGGGCCGCGATCGACTCCATCGTCGCCGAAATGGGCGCCGCGTCGGTCAAGGACATGGGCCGGGTGATGGCCGCGATGAAGGAGCGGCACGCCGGTTCGCTCGACATGTCGAAGGCGAGCGCGCTGGTGAAGGCCCGCCTTTCCGCTTAGGCTGGGCCATGTCCCTCAGCCCCCAGTTCCTGGACGAGCTCAGAGCGCGTACGTCGCTTTCGACCGTTATCGGGCGAACGGTGAAGCTTCAGAAAGCGGGCCGCGAGTGGAAGGCCCCCTGCCCCTTCCACAAGGAGAAGACTCCCAGCTTCTACGTCAACGACGAGAAGAGCTTCTATCATTGCTTCGGCTGCGGCGTTCACGGCGACGCCATTCGCTGGCTTACCGATGCGCGCGGCCTTCCCTTCATGGATGCGGTGAAGGAGCTGGCCGACGCCGCCGGGATGGAGGTGCCCGCGGCGGACCCGCGCGCCCAGGAACGGGCGGAAAAGGCGACCGGCCTTTATGACGTCATGACGGCGGCCCAGAATTGGTTCGAAGAGCAGCTCGACGGTCTCGAGGGGGCCGAGGCCCGGGTCTATCTCGAGAGACGCGGGATCGCCGAGGCGACCCGCCGACGCTTCGGCTTCGGCTTTGCCCCGGACACGCGCGGCAAGCTTCGAACGGCGCTGAAGGATTTCGGCAACGATGCGCTGGTCGAGGCGGGGCTGGTCATCGTCCCGGAGGAAGAACGCGAGCCCTACGACCGCTTCCGCGGCCGGCTGATGTTCCCGATCCGCGACCGGCGCGGCCGGGTGATCGCGTTCAGCGGCCGGATCGTCGGCGCGGGCGAGCCCAAATATCTGAACTCGCCCGACACGCCTCTGTTCGACAAGGGCCGCACCCTGTTCAACATCGACAGGGCCGCGGCGGCGAGCCGCGAGGCGAAGCGTGTGATCGTCGTCGAAGGCCAGATGGACGTGATCGCACTGGACCAGGCCGGCGTCGGCGAGGCGGTCGCGCCTCTCGGCACGGCGGTGACGGAGACCCAGCTGGGCCTCCTCTGGCGCCTCTCACCGACTCCGATCTTCTGCTTCGACGGCGACTCGGCCGGGCAAAAAGCGGCGGTTCGCGCGCTCCTGCGGGCATTGCCCCATGTCGGGCCGGGCCGCTCGCTCGGCTTCGCCACCCTTCCCGCCGGTTTGGATCCCGACGATCTCGTCCGGACCGAGGGCCGCGAGGGAATCGAGGCCTTGCTGGCGACTGCGGAATCGCTGGTCGATCGGCTCTGGCAACACGAGCTTGGCGCCGAGCCCCTGGCGACGCCCGAGCAGCG
The DNA here is from genome assembly GCA_035629855.1 of Allosphingosinicella sp. Lineage (GTDB taxonomy): Bacteria > Pseudomonadota > Alphaproteobacteria > Sphingomonadales > Sphingomonadaceae > Allosphingosinicella. The sequence goes on along the minus strand of DASQLT010000025.1, from coordinate 40,877 downwards.
CGCCGGCCTGAGGCACCGCCTGAGCGACCATATCGGCGCGATCCAGGATCCGCATGTGCGCGAGCAATATCGACACGAGCTGCTCGGCCGCTTCAACGCCCTGACCGCGCCGCCGCCGCGGCCGCCTTGGAAGCCGAGACCTTCGGGCGCAGGCTTCCAGCCGGGCGGCCGTTTCGTTCCCCAGCGTCCCGTTTCGGACCAGGCAAAGGCTCTGGCAAGCGCCGGAATGAGCCCGGAGACCGCCCGCTCCGTGCTTCACGGCCTGCTCCGCTTTCCCGAGCTGATCGCCGCCCATTCGGAGCCGATCGCGGCCCTCATTATTCCCGACCGGGCAGCGGCCCGGCTGCGCGACGCCTTGCTCGAAGGCGCGATGGCGCACGGCGAGCTTGATCAGGAGCAGGTTCATACCATATTGGCCGAGGCTGGCGTCGCCCCTCTCGCGGAGAGGCTGCGCCTGGAACGCGGACTGGCCTTCTCCTTCAACCGCCGTGATGCCGACCCGGAACGTGCTTCTCGCGATCTCGTTCTGGTCATCGACACATTAGCGGCCCAACCGGGACTATATGCCGCGCTCGACGCGGCGACCGCTCGGCTCAAGGAGGAAGGCGACGAAGCCGCTTTCCAGGAGCAGCAGAGGCTTAGAGCGGCGAGGGACGAGGCGGAGAGGCAGCTCGCGGCGCTGATCGAGGGCGGCGCGGGCGGATGAAACATAAGGCGTTTAAATGGCGAAGACGAACACTCAGGCCGAGACGGACGATAAGCAGGACAACGGCGACGCGCCGCTGATCGACCTCAACGAGGCCTCGCTCAAGAAGCTTGTCGCCCGCGCCAAGAAGCGCGGCTACATCACCTATGACGAGCTCAACGAGGCCCTGCCGCAGGACCAAATGTCCTCCGAGCAGATCGAGGACGTGATGAGCGCCTTGAACGAAATGGGGGTTAATGTCGTCGAGGCGGAGGAATCCGACGACGACGAGGAGAAAGCGGAGGAGCCGGAGGTCGACGCCGCCGCCAGCGAGGACGACGGCTCGGACGGCGAGCGCTTCATCATCGAGAAGAAGAAGGAGACGGTCGACCGCACCGACGATCCCGTCCGGATGTATCTTCGCGAGATGGGCGCGGTCGAATTGCTCTCCCGCGAGGGCGAGATCGCGATCGCCAAGAGGATCGAGGCCGGCCGCGACACGATGATCTGGGGCCTTTGCGAAAGCCCGATCACCTTCAACGCCATCATCCACTGGTCGAACGCCCTGAACGCGGGCGAGATGCAGCTTCGCGAGATCCTCGATCTCGACGCCATGCTCTCCAAGGGCCCGACCCCCGAGCAGGTGGCGAGCGCCGAGGACGGCGGCGAGGACGAGATCAGCGAGAAGACCGCCGGACCGTCCTTCAAGGAGGAAGAGGAGGTCGAATCCGCCCCGGCCGAGGAAGAGGACGAGGAGGACAGCCTCGTCGAGCGCCGCGCCCGTCCCCAGTTCGAGGAGGAGGACGAGGACAACACCCTCTCCCTCGCCCAGATGGAGGAGACGCTGAAGCCGCAGGCGCTCGAGCGCTTCGCCAAGATCACCGACCTCTACAAGAAATTCTCCAAGGTCCAGCATAACCGGATGGAGGCGATGAGCGGCGGCCTCGAATTCCCGAAGAACGAGGAAAAGAAATACGCGGCTCTGTCCGAGCAGCTCACCGCCGAGGTCGAAAGCGTCCAGTTCCACGGCGCCAAGATCGAATATCTCGTCGACCAGCTCTACAGCTACAACCGCCGGCTGACCGCCCTGGCCGGCCAGATGCTTCGCCTCGCCGAGCGCCACAAGGTGCCGCGCAAGGCCTTCCTCGAATCCTACATGGGCCACGAGCTCGACGAAGGCTGGGCCGAGCGGGTCTGCGGGCTCGACAAGAAATGGACCGCTTTCTGCCAGGCGGAATCGGGCGCGATCGAGCGCATCCGCGCCGAGATCGCCGAGATCGCCCAGGCGACCGGAATGAGCCTCGCGGAATTCCGCCGGATCGTGAACCAGGTCCAGAAAGGCGAGCGCGAGGCTCGGATCGCCAAGAAGGAAATGGTCGAGGCCAACCTTCGGCTCGTCATCTCGATCGCGAAAAAATATACGAACCGCGGCCTGCAATTCCTTGATCTCATTCAGGAAGGCAATATCGGCCTGATGAAAGCGGTCGACAAATTCGAATATCGCCGCGGCTACAAATTCTCGACCTACGCGACCTGGTGGATCCGCCAGGCGATCACCCGGAGCATCGCCGACCAGGCGCGGACGATCCGCATCCCGGTCCACATGATCGAGACGATCAACAAGCTCGTCCGGACCAGCCGCCAGATTCTCCACGAGATCGGCCGCGAGCCGACCCCGGAAGAGCTTGCCGAGCGCCTCTCCATGCCGCTCGAGAAGGTCCGCAAGGTGATGAAGATCGCCAAGGAGCCGATCTCCCTCGAGACCCCGATCGGCGACGAGGAGGACAGCCACCTCGGCGACTTCATCGAGGACAAGAACGCGGTGATCCCGGTCGACGCCGCGATCCAGGCGAATTTGAAGGAGACGGTGACCCGGGTGCTGGCCTCGCTGACCCCGCGCGAGGAGCGGGTGCTGAGGATGCGCTTCGGGATCGGGATGAACACCGATCACACGCTCGAGGAGGTGGGGCAGCAGTTCTCGGTGACGAGGGAGCGGATTCGGCAGATCGAGGCGAAGGCGCTGCGGAAGCTGAAGCATCCGAGCCGGTCGAGGAAGATGCGGTCGTTCCTGGATCAATAATGAATTCCTGATGCGCCTTTTGCTTTTGATTTTGCTCGCGATCATCCCCGCGTCGGCGATGGCGCAGAGGGTTGCGACGCCGCCGACAGGATATCCGGTTGCGCTGCTGTCGAAATCGGAGCCGCGCTATACGATCGTCCTGTCGCCAGACGACACGGACTGTCCTGCAACGCAGTCGAACTGGATATACCTTGTCCGAACGGACGGCACCGGCCTGAACAAGTCGCACGTCGCGCATCTCTGCCGAGGGGTGGTCACCCACTACAGCGGAACCGACCTCGCGATATTGCTCGACGGCCTCGCGTCGGGCACTTTGAAGCTCGAGGGGCGTACCGCTACGCTCCCGCCGCTGAGGATAGCGAGCCGCTACTATCCGGCGAATTACGAGGATCAGAAGACGCTCCTCGCGCATCTCGCTCGGCAATCGAGGGCCGGTACTCCGGTAGCGGCCGGCGCGGTGATCCCCAGTAGCCAAAATGGCTTTGCTCCGCCGACGTCCACGCAGATCACGGAGGTTTCCGACGCTTATAATATACGGCATTTCGGTTTCGTCCGCGGTGACGCGCCGGGGAGGCTGATCAACCGGACGCTACTCGGCGATCTTTGGACGATTCGTCGCTTCGTCCAAACACCGACCTGCACCCGGCTGGCGGTGCGGCAATATCGCTGCACCTATGAAGTGAAATCGGTGACGATGCTTTCGCAGGACGGTTCGCTTGCCGCCTTTGCGGGCGGCTTGGTGCTCAGGATGCAGAAGCCGTCGCAGGAGTGGGTGAAGCATAGCTATGTGTTCACCTTCGACCAAGGCTGGAAATCCGAAGAATTGGAGCGGGCGGTCGCTCGAGCGGCGGCGGCGTTCGCCGCGCTGCAGCGTTCACAGGCGGTGTCGGCGTCAAATAGCCCGACGATAGGCGAGAGGTTTCATAACGGCGTCCGAGAGGCGACTGAAAACTTCATGGAATATCCATGGAAATGGTGAGCTGACCTTTGGGCCGGAGGCAGACTGGTGGCAGCTCACTAGATCGCTATCCCGTCCCGGCGAAGGCCGGGATCCGGCCATTCGGTCGGCGCTGCTGGGCCCCGACCTTCGCCCGGGGGCGTCAAGTGACAGTAAACAGTGACAGTGTACATCTATCCCGTGTGCCAGAGGGGTAAGCGGAAGGCGTAAATGTATACTTTCACTGTTTATCTCGAGATGGGTAACATGGGTGAGTTCCTTAAGGGCGCCCCAATTTGAATTCGCTGCACTCCGGCCCTAATCAGGCCTCCTAGGTGTGGTCACCGGCCTATCAAACGCATTGTGGGATACCAAAGGCCCCGACTCGCGTTATTGAAGTTCAAGCCGCGGAACTGCTCGGGCCGTCAAGCAGATTGCACCTCCGCAGCGAAGGAGATGCGATGAAGATTGCCGTTAGTTTCGACCGGGACAGTGCGAGCGAATTTTATCAGGCGCTCATTCGTGAGCTACAAACTCAAGAAACGGCTGTTTACGGCAATAACCTCACTCATTTTTTCCCGAACGGACCGAAGGACTTTGTAGATCACACTAGACTTGATGATGCCATTCGGCACCCGGATTTGATAATAGTCCTCTTGTCGCGCGAATATCTAAAGAGCCACTGGCTAAGATCGGAAATCGACGGCTTCCTACGCTTGGAAAGCGCGCGCCAGGAAGATGGACTCGTCGTGATAGTCCCCACTGGATCCATAGAGGATTCCGAAATTCCTCCCTTTTATCAGCATTCGATAGTCGCATCGCTGCGTCTCGAACGCGGGGATCAGAAAGAGCTGGACGCAATCGCGGCATATGTTTCCGAGGTCCGGGAGGCGCGAAAGCGTGTTCGCTCTAACAAGGTTTTCATCATCCACGGACACGATCGCGCGGCCAAGACAGAACTCGAGCTCTTCCTGAACGAAATCGGTCTAGAGCCGGTTGTTCTCCACCGGCAGGCCGACCAGGGTCTCACAATCATTGAGAAATTCGAGAAGCATAGTTGCGTAGATTATGCCGTAGCACTCCTCACGCCTGACGACAGGGTTGCGCCTTCTGATGACTCGGGAAACCAAGGGGCAGCGGAATACAGGGCACGGCAGAATGTGATTTTCGAGCTCGGGTTTTTCCTAGGAAAGCTCGGACGAAAGAGAGTTTGCTGCATCTATCGAAGAGGCGTGACTCCGCCGAGCGATATAGCCGGTCTCATATACAAAGAGTATCGCGAACACGTGGAAGACGTGAAGTGGGAACTCCTCAAGGAGCTTCGCAGCGCCGGATACAAGGTGTAGTCTGCGCTATCCGCCTCTAACGCACTCTCCAACAGCCCTCTGATCGCCCCGACGGCTTCGGCTCCGGGAGGCGTTCGATCCAGGCGTCGAGCTTCGCATCCAGCTCGGCGGGGACGCGGAGGCCGGTGAGAGGCGTGATGCGGGGGCGGCCCGGCAGTCTTTCGGATCTTTTCGGCTATGGACCTGCCTCTTCTTAGCGGCTTTGCGGCTTTGCGTGAGACCATTTCTTCCAGTGTTCGGATCTGCACATCCGTTCGAAATATTGTCTCACGCAAAGCCGCAAAGCCGCAAAGAGGCCGAACGGATCGGGAAATCATTGAGTGACCCCAAGTGCCCGAGATAAATGTACTGTCACTGTTTATGCCCGGGTGTTTTGGTTATCCGCTGATGGCCCCCTCCCCCGGGCTTTCCATGAATTCCTCCAATTTGGAGCAGTTTGCTCGGCAACTATCAGCCGCGATCTCCATTTAAATCATGTGTTTACATCGAAAGGAGTTCGGCCGCCGTTCAGGTTGCGGCCTTAGAGTGAGCACAGATCGTGGTTTTCTATCGGAGAAGTTATGAAGTCGCGTATGAGTAAAATTGTTTTGGCCTGTTCCCTGGTGACCGTCCTCGGCGCAGCGTCGGTCATGGCCCAGGAGCCGGGCGCGGTGGAGGGGCCTGTGGCGCCTGCCGCGGCGGTCGATAGATTCCTTTCCGACAAAGCTTCGGAGCAGGCGCGGGCCAGTGCCGCGTTCGGGAGCCGGGGCAAGTCCGCCGATAATGCGGAGATTCGCAACATGCTGCGCGCCGCGTCGATCGAAAAGGCAAAGCCCTTCGATTTGGATGCCGGCCGCTCGGAGGCTTTGACCCAAAGCCTGGCCATCGATGCGGCCGATTATTTGACCAGCCTCGGTTACAAGTCCGTCGATATCCGGACCCTCGCCAAGGCGGGCTTCGATCCGCTCGGCGCCGCCGCCCGGCTGATCCGGGGCACGTCCTCGCAGATGGACCGGATCGCGCTTGCCCCTTACGTGGTGGCGGGCGAGGTCGTCGATGTGCGGGTCGAGGACCTGGGCGACGGATTCGGATCCACCGTCGTTTTCCGGCCGCAGCAGGTTCTCGCCTCTCCGCAGGGCAGCACGCTTCGCGGCGATATCCTGATCCGGCAGGAATCCGGGGTCATGACCGGCCGGGGCCGGACCTTCCTCACCTCCGATTTCAAGGCGGCCGAGCCCGGCAGGCACCTCTTGCTGCTGTCCGACCAGCGCTACGAGCAGGTGGCCGCACAGAAAGGCAAGCGTGGACGGGGAAATGGCGCAGGCTCCACCTTCATGGTGCGCGCGGCGTTCGATCAGCTTCCCTTGAGCCCCGACGGAGCAGGGTTCCTCAATCCCCTGGACGATGGCACGACCACGGTCGCATCCCTGCGCAGCAAGCTCGACAGCATCCGGAAATAACCCACTGCCGCGAAGACGGCTCTCGGAGAAATATCATGAAGAAACTCTATCGCGTCGCCGCGGCGACGGTCGCTGCCGCTTGCCTTCCGGCCGCTGCTCACGCCCAGATCGGGGTCCTCGGCGTCTGGGAAGGCACCGCTCCCAGCCGGACCATCGTGGTCAACAACAATTTTCCCCAAGCCTGCCTGCCGTCGCTGAGCCGAGCCGTTAGCCGGTTCAATGCCGTCGGATCGAAACTGACGATCAACTATACCAACCCGAGCTGGACTTCGTATACGATCGCGGGCGCCCCGAACACGTATACGAACACCATAGTCGAAGCCACGACGATGTCGGCCCCTGGTCGCGTTGCCGAAGTGTCTCAAGGACCGAAGACTATTGCTCCGACCATGCGGAGCGATGGCGTCCCCTATCTCGCGTTCGCCGACCTGAAGGTGAACCGGGACGTCATCTTCTATGCATCGGGATATTCAGGCGGACAATTCCATTGCCCCGCGACCGGCGGAACCGCAGTACGCAGCGGTTCCTACGACATGGAATATACGTTCACCCATGAAGTCACGCATGTGGCCGGCGTCGATCACAACCCCAATCCCGGAACCCTGATGTACAGGGAAATCACGGGCAACGCACAAACACCTGCTTATGCTTCGGATGAATCCGGTCTGATCATCAGGCTGTACGGCAGAAGGTAGGCAGTCGCCTCGACCGTAATATGGGGGTACGTACTTTTCACGGAGAGTACGTGCCCCATTCCCCTGGACAGGCGAGCAAAGTCAAAAGCTCCTGATCTGCGGCGCCGCCCGCTCCTTCTGAAGCATCAGCTCCGTCAGCCCCCAGACCCTGCCCGCTTCGAACAGCATCGCCACCGTCGGTTTTGCCTGGATGGCGGGGACCAGCTTTATTTTGAGGGTGGGGTCGGAGATCCTCAGGACGGACTGGACCATCAGGCCGCCCTGGTTGCTCTCGGCGACGGCCAGGAGCGGGGCGTTGGGGTGGAGGGCGGTCCAGAGCGCCGCCGCGTTGGCGACGACGCGGGACCAGGCTTCGGGGCTTTGCTCGGCGACCGAAGAGTTAGCGAGGATCTGGGCTTTTCCGTCCTCGTCCTTCGCGCAGGCGACGATTCCGCAGGTACCGGCGCCGGTGGGCGGGTCGACGGCGATGACGAGGCGGGTGACGCTTATCCTCCCCGTGGCGGAGCCATGGGGAGGGGAACCGCCAATATTGGCGGTGGAGGGGTAGCCGGCTCCGAGTCCGAGGGTCTCGCGGGAGCCCTCCACGTCCGTGCCTTCTACCCCTCCACCAGGTTTCACCTGGTCCCCCTCCCCATCTGGCGATGGGGAGGACAAGAGGCGGCACCGCTCGAGCAATTCCTCGGTCCAAAGGGCGCCGGGATTGTCGGTGAGGATTTTGCCGTTCAGCTCTTGGCGCTCGAGGCGGGTGCCGGCGTAGTGTTGGCGCATTCCGTCGATCCAGACCGGGCTGTTGTGGGGATTGCGTCGCTCGGGCCGCCGATGACCAGGGTGCCGGGCTCGGCCATGATCCGGCGAAGCACCGGGCCCGGGCGCGGGGTGGTTGTGACGAGGGCCCGGGGGCGTGCGCCAAGGCGAAGGCCGCCCCGGTCGGCCTCCGCCAGATCGGATACCGTATTTCCCCCGCTCGAAAGTCGTTAAACCCTTAAATGCCTTAGTTCATTGCGGTCACGACGGGCTTTGGCCCAGGCGTGGGGCTCAGGTATGAACAGCATGAAGGCCGGGTCCGGATTAGTTATACGTATAGAATTATACACCATCGTTCTGGCGACATTTGCTACCGGAATGTATGCCATCAACAGTGATGCTTTCGAGCGACTGGCCAATTTTGTCGAAACGCACGACAATTGGGAGCTCGATGAGTTTATCGTTGCGTATCTCGTGGCAAGCGTGGGTTGCTTCGTGCTCCTGTTTCGACGCGCCAAGCAGCTGCGTCTCGAAATAGCCCGCCGCGAGGAATCGGAAGACCGGGCGGTGAAGCTCGCGCGACACGACCCGCTGACCGGCCTGGCGAACCGGCGCGTGCTTGAGGAAGACCTCGCGGCGTCCCTGATCCGAGTGAAGGCCGCCTCTTCCGAATGCGCGGTGTTCCTCATCGATCTCGACCACTTCAAGTCCATCAACGATACCCACGGCCACGTCGTCGGCGATTCCGTGCTGGTGGAATTGTCGGACAGGCTGAGCGAGATACTCCACGGCAGGGGAACCGTGGCCCGAATGGGCGGCGACGAGTTCGCGTGCATCGTCCCCTATTCGACGGGCGACGACCTGCCCACCCGGCTCGCCGCGCAGATCGTCCGCCGGATGAGCGAGCCGGTGCAGATCGGAACCCTCAGCCTCGAGCCCGGAGCGTCCGTCGGAATCGCCCGAGCGCCCCATGACGGCGAGACGGCAAGCGAATTGCTGCATGGCGCGGACCTCGCGATGTACGAGGGCAAACGCGAGAAACGAGGCTCGTACCGCTTCTTCCACGCCGAGATGGATCAAAAGCTCCGCGAGCGGACGACGCTTGAGAAAGAATTGCGCTGCGCCCTCGCCGACGGCGAGATCGTCCCCCACTTCCAGCAGGTGATGGATCTGGCCACCGGCAAGATTATCGGGTTCGAAGCGCTCGCGAGATGGCGCCATCCGACGCGTGGAATGATCCCGCCCGACACGTTCATCCCGCTCGCCGAAGACATCGGGATCATCGACCAGGTGACATTCTCGATGCTCCATTCGGCCTGCTCGGCCGCTCGGGACTGGCCGGACTCGACCTGGCTCGCGGTGAACGTTTCACCGGTTCAGCTGGACGATCCCTGGCTCGCGGCCCGGCTGCTCGCCATCCTGTCCGAAGCCGGCTTTCCAGCCGGCCGTCTCGTCGTCGAAGTGACGGAAAATGCCGTCATCGAAGACATCATGAAGGCCCAGGATATCTTTACGTCCCTCCAAAATGCCGGGGTGCGCATCGCGCTGGACGATTTCGGCAAGGGCTATTCGAGCCTGTACCATCTGCGTGAGCTGAAGTTCGATCATCTCAAGATCGATCGGTCGTTCATCCACTCGATGGACTGCTCCGAAAGCGCCAAGATCGTCAGTGCGGTGGCCGGCCTCGGCAAATCCATGGGCATGCCGGTCACGGCCGAGGGCGTCGAGACGCTCGCCGAGGCCGAGGCGCTTCGGGAGCTCGGGTGCGAGCATGCCCAGGGATATTTGTTCGGCAAGGCGCTCAGCCGCGAGGACACGCTCGCGCTCCTCCGAGGCGACGAGGACGGCGCGCCGCTCCGGAGAACGGCTTGATGCGGTCCTTCGTCGCCGCCCCGCTCGCTCTGCTCGCCGGCCTGATTGCGACCTCCGCCTCGGCGGCCCCGGAGCAACTGGATCAGCTCGAGCCGGGCAAGGGCACCTGGCAGGCGGAATATCATTCGACCTTCGATCGCGGCGATGAGTCCGAACGCTCGCTGGAGGCCATGTTCGGGCTCGGCCGGCGGGTGGCCGTGGGGATCGAGCTGGAGGCCGAGCGATCCGACGGCCGGATGGCGGTGGAAGCGGTCGCCGGGAAGCTGCTGTACCGCCTCACGCCGGACGGTTCGAAGGTCGGCGCCGGACTTCAGCTGCAGCTCGCCGTCGATGGACAGGCGGTCATGACCGAGGCCGAGCTGCGCTTCATCGTCGAAACGCGGAAACGGGGTTGGTGGGGACAGGCCAATCTCATGCTCCGGCGGTCTGCGGAGAGCGGCAATGCGGAGCTGAACGGCGCCTATGCCTGGTCGGTGCAGCGATCGATCGCAGGCGTCGGCTGGCTGGGCATCGAAGGGTCGGGCCAACGGCCCTTATCGTGCGGTTCGACGGGGTGCGGCGAGAGCGGCCATTCCGCCGGGCCGAGCCTCACGACCGAGCTCGAGCTTGGCCGAACGCGCGAGGCGGAAATCGGCTTTGCGCTCCTCCATCGCCTTTCGGGAAGAGGACCGCGCACGAACCCCAGGTTCTTCGTTCAGATTTCGTTTTAGCGACCGCCGGGTTGCGCCCGGCACAGTTCCTCCCACGCAAAGCCGCAAAGGCGCAAGGCGGCCGTGCGGGCCGGGAATTCAGTCCCCGTCCCCCTGTGCCCGCGCGCTCTTGTGGAACAAGGCGGCCGCGCTCAACCAAAGCGCCGCGAAAATTCCGCTCAGCACAAGCACGCCCAGCGCGCCCTTGGGATCGTCCCGAACGGTCGAGGGCGCGGTGGCGATCACCAGCGCCAGCAGGGCCTGCATGCCCGCGACGGCCAGCATGGCGCGCGCCATGGCCTTGGCCTGGAAGCGCGCGGTGAAGGCGCAGGCCCCCGCCGCGACGACCACGAGGTAGAAGCCCAGATTGACCGGATTGTCCTCGTTGCCGACGATCCCCACCGCCAGGTTCATCCAGACCTGGAGAGCGCCGGCGCCGAGCGCGACCGCCGCCCCGATGCGATAGGCGATACGCCCCGATATGCCGGACATGTTCGAGCCTCCCTCTTGCAACGAAGCCGCTCTAGCGGCCCGCGTGGCAAAACCGATGGGCGCGCCGTGAGGCTCCGATGAAGATATTGTGCAGACGGCGGCCGGCAACCGGCGGAGCCCCGTCGGGCGAACCATGACTATATACATTCATCCGTGCTGCGAGTCGGTTCACCCGAAGCACCAAAGCACCAAAGAGGCTGAGCGCGACGGAGCGGGCCGTGGTTACCGCCGTCAACGGGTCCGCCTCGGCCCCTTTGGTCCTTTGGTGCTTTGGGTGAAACGGCTCAAGACGTTGCGACGGCCAGGCGGTGGGCGTCGTGGCGAAGGATTCCGAGGCAGCCTTCGCAGCCGGGGGTAAATAGTGACAGTATATATTTAAGGCACTTGGGGAGCGCCGTGCCTCCAGGTTAATTGTATACTGTCACTGTTTACCTCGGCCCGATGGCGGGGTCGGTTCACCCGAAGCACCAAAGGACCAAAGAGGCTGAGCGCGACGGAGCGGGCTGTGGTTACCGCCGGCAACGGGTCCGCCTCGGCCCCTTTGGTGCTTTGGGGCTTCGGGTGAAACGGCTCAAGACGTTGCGACGGCCAGGCGGTGGGCGTCGTGGCGAAGGATTCTGAGGCAGCCTTCGCAGCCGGGGGTAAAGAGTGACAGTATAGGTTTAAGGCGCTTGGGAGCGCCGTGCCTCAGGTTAATTGTATACTGTCACTGTTTACGCCTGTGCCTCCAGGTTAATTGTATACTGTCACTGTTTACCTCGTTCCGATGGCGAGGTCGGTTCACCCGAAGCACCAAAGGACCCAAGAGGCTGAGCGTGACGGCGCGGGCCGTGGTTACCGCCGGCAACGGGTCCGCCTCGGCCCCTTTGGTGCTTTGGTGCTTCGGGTGAAACATCTCAGGACGTTGCGACGGCCAGGCGAGGGGCGTCGTGGCGGAGGATTTCGAGGCAGCCTTCGCAGCCGGGGGGTAAATAGTGACAGTATAGGTTTAAGCCGCTTGGGAGCGCCGTGCCTCCAGGTTAATTGTATACTGTCACTGTTTACCTCGGCCCGATGGCGGGGTCGGTTCACCCGAAGCGCCAAAGGACCAAAGAGGCTGAGCGCGACGAAGCGGGCCGTGGTTACCGCCGGCAACGGGTCCTCCTCGGCCCCTTTGGTGCTTCGGTGCTTCGGGTGAAACGGCTCAGGACATTGTGACGGCCAGGCGGTGGGCGTCGTGGCGGAGGATTCCGAGGCAGCCTTCGCAGCCGGAGGAGGGTAAATAGTGACAGTATAGGTTTAAGGCGCTTGGGAGCGCCGTGCCTCCAGGTTAATTGTATACTGTCACTGTTTACCCCGTCGGGGGAAGGCATTTCCATCGCGGTGACAGTCGTGTGACCATGACCGGGGCGATGACTTACCACACCAATTCCCAAAGCGGATCGGCGATCCGTGACGGGCCGAACGAGGAGCCGTCCAGCCTCTCCTCGATGAGATGACCGTTCTTCCGGTCGAAGCAGGCCTGGTAGTTTCCGCCGCCGTCCGACCGGTGGGTCGCAAGGATGACGCAGAGCCGGTCGGAGCCGTGCCACAGGCGGGGGCGGGTCGTTCTCCGGACGTCTTCGCGGGTCGTGTTCGTTCCGGCCGCCGCGACGTCGAGCGTTCGTTCTACCCAGGGCCGATCCTCGGCCGGGAGGCGCCAGGCGGCGGCGTGGCTGAAGCACAAAGCGAATATTCCGAACGCGGCAAGAAGCAGGGCGCAGGCGAGCAGGATTCCGGTGGTGCGTCTCACTCCAGGCATGGCGACCGTCGCCTAACACAAAATCGGAGTGGGATCCCGGTTCCGCGCCGGATCGGACTTTGCCAATCCGGCTCGGTGATCGCGCCGTTGCTCCTTGCCGCCGGATGGCTCGCAGCCGCAGCCGGAGACTGCGAGAGGCTTGCGCAGGGACATCTCATGGTGATGGGCTACTGCCACTATACCGGTGGGCCTTACATTGCGGTGTCGCAGATTCGCCGAGGCCGTTAGCCCTCCACCCTCCCCCCCTCGAATAAGCGTGGCGGGCCGGCGGCGGGAGAGATAGTCTTTGGCTCCGTGCCGTCTTCAGCGGAAAGGAAGCGATCGCCCGTGCACCGCTCGAGCCTCGTCCTGGCATGGGCCCTGGCCGCGTGCGCCCTCGCCGGCGGCGAAGGCCGGGCTCAGGCGCCCGGGATCGGCAAGCCGAGGCCCGCTCCGCCCGCGACCTCGGCCCTGCCCGCGCTCCCGCCCGCAATCATCGACGAGACGCTCGCGATCGGCGGCGACGATGTCGAGGCCCGCAAGGTCGAGACCCGGCTGAGCGTCGAGGTGCGGGTGAACGGCCGGGGCCCCTACCAGTTCGTCGTCGACAGCGGCGCCGACACTTCCGTGATCGGGCTTCGCATCGCCCGCGACCTTGCGCTCCCGCTCGGAACTCCGGCGACCCTGCTCAACATGACCGACCGCAATATCGTCGACCGGGTGAGGGTCGATTCGCTGAGCCTGGGTCCGAGCGTCATCCGTGACCTGCAGCTTCCAGCGCTTCGCGAGGCCGATCTGGGCGGTGCCGGGATGATCGGAATCGACGCGCTCGCCCGCCAACGCCTGATGCTGGATTTCGAGAAGCGCCTGATCCGGATCGAGGACGCGTCGAGGCCCGCCAAATCCCTCCCCGGCGACATCGTCGTCACGGCGCGGCTTCAGCGGGGGCAGCTGATCCTGACCGAGGTGAAGGCCGGCGGCCTGACGCTCGACGCCGTGATCGACACCGGATCCCAGATCACGATCGGCAATTCCGCCCTTCGCGACAAGATCGTCCGCCGAAGGCTCGGCACGCTCAAGACGGTCACCGCGACCGGGGTCACCGGAACGACCGTCGAGCTCCAGATCGCCCAGATCGGCGAGCTTCGGCTCGGCTCGGTCGTCCTTCGCAACGTGCCGATGGCCTTCGCCGACGTGCCGCCCTTCGAGGCGTTCGGCCTTGCCGACAAGCCGGCTTTGCTCCTCGGAACCGACCTCCTGGAGACGTTCCGCCGGGTCTCGCTCGATTTCCGGGCGCGCAAGGTGCGCTTCCAGCTTCGGCGCTGCCGGCAGGGCATCGCCATCAGCACGTCCCCGTCCGCATCCCTGACCCGTCTGTCGACGAGCGGCCAGGCCTGCGCGCGATGAAGACGACGAAGGCCGGGTCCCCTGCCCTCAGCGCGGCTTCACGTCCTTCGGATCGACCGTCGGGGTTCCCATCGGCGGGCCGGCGCCCGGGGCGGAGATGAAGAGCTCGACGGTGGGCCGGTCGCGATAGCCGCCGACTCCGGACAGGGTGCGGGCGCCGTCCACCTTGCGGACGTTCAACGTGTAGTCGGTGGCGGCGTCGGCCGCCTTCTGGGCGTCGTCGGGGCCGCTCGAGCGGCCGCCATAAGCGATCAGATAGCCCTGGGCCTCGGGAGCAGCGGCGAGCGCGGCCAGCCAGCGGTCGAGGACCGGCCTGGCCGGGGCGAGGTCGTTCGTCACATATTCGGCGAACTTCCTGGACGGCCTCGCGACGCTCATCGTGCAGCTGTTCGAGGCCGAGCAGCTACGCGAATAGCCGCCGACGTCGACGGTGGCGGTGATCGTGCTTCCGGCCAGGCCGGCGGTGGCGACGCCGATCGCCGGGGTGCCCTGGCCGGATTCGATCGAGCCCGCCGATACGGTCCAGTTGAAGGTCGGGGACACCGCGGAATCGCCGCCCGATACCTCGGCGCCGTAGCTGGCGGCGGCCCCTTCGGAGCCGCTGTCGGGGCAGGACACCGTAACAGCGGGGCAGATATCCGCGCTCTTCGCCGGGGCCGCCGAAGCGACCGGAGCGCCCGGCCCGCCCTGCGCGAGCCATATCGAAGCCACCGCGGCCGCGACGGCGGCCGGCCCCAAGCGTCTCAGGTTCATCCTCTTCCCCCCTATCGAAGCGGGAATTGGCATCCTTTGAACGGCCCCGCAAGCCGGGCCCGCGGCGATTCCGTTGAAAGGGGGCGCATAAAGCTGGCATCAACGCCGCGATGCGCAATCCCGCCCGCAAAGCCCTCTACTGCCTTCTCGCCCTCGTCGCCGCCGCGGCGATGATCCGCCTGGGGTTCGGGCGCGAGCAGAGCATCGGCGAGCACTGGACCGCGATCGTGCCCATCTGCATCGGACTCGGAATCGCGCCCTTCGCGTTCGTTTTCCTGATCCAGGCGCTGTTCGCCATCCGCGGCCGGGCCAAGCTGCTTCGCGGCGAGGGCGTGATCGCCCGGTGGCAAGTCTTCCCCGGCGAATGGGAGCAGTTCCGCGGCCTCGACTCGCGCCGCTCCGACGGGCGTCCCGGGCTGGGCAACGATTTGTGGATCCGCAGGCAGGGGGCCGTCGAGCCGGTCGAGGTGATCGTCGGCAGGAAGTCCGCGCTGGTCGACGGCAGCTACCATAGCCTCAACCCGCGCGGCCTCCCCGAGCTTCGCGGCGTGGCCTGGCTCGAGGGGCCGCCGACCTGCCTCGAATTCTCGCTCCTCTATCCCAGGAGCCGCTATGGCGGGCCGGTTCCGACGACCCTTCGAATTCCGGTGCCCCCGGGCGCTCGTCCGGACGCGCGGCGGGTCGTCGCCCATTTCGAACCCCTTACCCGCCGGCACCCGCCCCTCGCCCTGCGCGACCCGCCCAGGACCTATTGGATCTGCGTCGTTCTCGTCTTCGCCGGCGCGGCGGCGGGGGGGATCGGTTATGCCCTTGCCGGCGGCTCCCAGGAGGGCTCGGCCAGCCTGGTGCCGCTGTCGCTGGTGATCGGCGGAGTCATCTGCGCCGTCTTCGCTTCGATCCTCGCCCTCGCCACCTGGCTTCTCACGCGCCGGACATGAAGATCCGGGCGCCGGCTCCCGGGACCCGTCCCGAGCGTTACCATTACGAATCGGGTGGACTGGGACCGGCACTACGCCCACGGGCGAGTTGTCGTTCGAACGGAATCCAGTCAGTTAGGGCAATGATTCGCGAAGGAGAAACAGGGTGATTCACGGAAGGCAAAAGGCGGCCGTGGGGCGCCGAATGAAGCAGACGATGCTCGCTGCGGCGGCCCTCCCCTTGGTGATGGCGGGCTGGAGCGCTCCCGCCGCCGCCCAGGACGAAAGCACGGAAACCACTCGGACCAAGGAGCCGCGGCGGATCCGGGTCGGGCTCGGCGCTCAATTCGTGCCCAGCTATCCCGGCGCCGACGATCACAGCCTTCGTCCCCTCGTCGACGTTTCGCTCACCCGAGGCGCCAAGCCCTTCGGCTTTGAAGCGCCGGACGAAAGCTTCGGCCCCTCGCTGATCGACGCGGGCGGGTTCGAATTCGGCCCGGCCCTGAACTTCGAAAGCAGCCGCAAGCCAAAGGACGTCGGCGTCGATCTCGACAAGGTCGACTTCACCGTCGAGGCGGGCGCCTTCGCCCAATATGCGTTCGGCCCCAAGTTCCGGATCCGGGTCGAAGGCCGCAAGGGCCTGGGCGGGCATGACGGCTGGACCGGCCAGGCCGGCGCCGATTTCGTCGCCCGCGACGGCGACGAATGGCTGTTCTCGGTAGGTCCCAGGGTCACTTGGTCGGACGGCCGCTACCAGCGCGCCTATTTCGGAGTGACCGCGCCCGAATCCGTGCGCACCGGCCTCCCCGTCTACCGCCCGGGCAGCGGAATCCAGGCGGTCGGCGCCACCGCCGGCTTCCTCACCCAGCTTTCCAGGCGCTTCGGCATCTACAGCTACGCCAAATACGACCGGCTGGTCGGCGATGCCGCGGATTCGCCGGTGGTACGCGGCTTCGGATCGCGGGACCAGTTTTCGGGAGGGCTGGCGCTGACCTATACTTTCGGCCCGGGCAGCTAGAGCGGCGGATCGCCTTAGCCGCTCGCCAAATCGGGACCTTCCCGAGGGTTCTGGTCGCGGTGAAGAGCGGCAGCGGCGCTGCCGAAAGCGCGCGCGCCGTTATCGGCGGGGCGCGAAATTCACCGGCTCCGCACGGCCGCTGCTGAACGCAGCGGAGCGCGCTTCGCCGCGCCTGGAGCCTCGGGCTCGAAGGTTGGATCGTGATTCGGGTTTGAAACCCGACGCTCTACGATCCGGCCGGGGCCCTGCGGTACGAGCGCGTCAGCCGGATCCGGCGTTCCCCCGGGAAACCGAGGCTCGACCACGATTGACCTCTTCGACAGCATAATGGATGAAAGATCATCCGAAAACGGATTAAAGATGGGGGCCGGAGGCTGTGCTCGCACGCTCCGGCCCCCGCCCCCGCCGGAGGAAGCCAAATCAGCCGGCGGGGGCACCTTGGCCGATCGCACGCCCTAACAAATCCCGGAGCCGTCCAGAAGCGCGAAGAGCGGCCGGTTGGTCCGGAATGGCTGCAACTCGCCGGCGGCCGCAAGGGCCCCCGCCAACTTGGCGGTTTTTACCAACATTTGGCGGGCATTCGGCGGACGGATCGGCCGCGTGGCAGCCCACTGTCGCCCAACCCCCTGTAAACGCGGGCCTTGGCCAGTTTGGCACGGTCCATGCTGAAGGGACCTGCATCTACCAAGGAGCCCGTGATGCAGACCGTCCAGCCTTCCGTTTTCGCCCGCGACCACACGCTCTTCGGCATCTGCGAAGCGCTCGGCGAGGATTTGGGGTTCAGCCCCGTCCTCCTCAGGATCGCGCTTTCCGTCGGCCTGTTCTTCTCTCCCGTGGGGGCGATCGCGGTTTATGGCGGGCTCGGCCTGCTCGTGGCCTTTACCCGCCTGGTGGCTCCAAACCCGCGCCAGGCCGCCGGGGCCGAGGCCGAAACGGCCCCGGTCGCCGCCGACCCGGCCGAGGCCGAGCCGGAACTGGCCCTCGCCGCCTGATTCACAGCCGCCGCATCGGATTTCGGCTTGGGATACCCTGGTGGGGACACTCCGGTGACAGTCACGTGACTGTCACTCCCCGTCATTTGCGCTGAAATGAAAGGCCTGGAAAATAAAACAGCCTTTCCGCCGACCTAACGCCACGTAAACCTCGTTTTTACGGCATTGATATAGGGGAGGTCTCTAGGGCGGTTCGGGAACCGCTTCGGGAGGGCCAAATGGCTTCAGCATCGGTAGAGACTGCCGGCGGCCCACGAACGGGCGCGCTGCTGCTGGAGCGCATGGCCGAGCATGGCAGCGCCGCCCATCCCTATGCCGCCGGCGCCCGGCTGCTCAAGACTCCGACCGCCGGCCGCGACCTCGCCGACCTCATCCATTATCTGTGCGTCCTTCACGGCCGCTATCCCGGATTGATCGATCATGCCGCGGCGCGGGTGGTCGAACCCGAGGCCCGGACCTGGCTGGCCAACGCCAGCTATGCCTTCGCCGGCGAGCGCGCCTATCTCGCCCGACTGGCCGTCGCCGCCGGACCGGTGCCGAGCACCCCGGGCGCGAGCGGCAGCGATTCGGCCGTGCTCGGCCAGCGCCATGCGATGGAGACCCTGGCCTTGTCCGAACGCCGCGGCTGCGCCGTCGGAGCGGCGATGGCCCTGGTGCTCGACTGGGCGGCGATCCGCAATTGCCTCAACGCCGCGGCTTCGCGCTTCGGGGTCGACTCGCCCGCCTATCCCGCCGCCGAGCCGGACTCGATCGTCCGACTCGCCGACGATCATGCGGCCGAGCCCCCCGTCCAGCGCGCGCTATTGTTCGGCGCCCAGCAGATCCTGATCCAGCATCACGGGCTCTGGGACCTGCTCGAGGCGCGGCAACAGGCGCGGGCCGCCGCCTGAGCCGCCGGCGCGGGCCGGGGAAATGCCGCTCGCTACGAACCGCGGTCCTGCGGCGGCACGAGTCGAAGCACGGCGCAGAATTCGATCGCGCCGAAGGCCGTGTCGAAAACCTGCTCGGCCTCGAAATTTATTTTCCCGAGGCGGCGAAGATCCTCGATGATTTCGCGAAAGCCGAGCGGCGTGAACCGCCAGGCATGGACGTCGATATATTCCCCTTCGCACGTCCGATCGACCTCGTCGAAGACCCGGCGGACCTCTTCGTCGCCGACCGGCACCCGGGGCTTCGCGCCATGAAGGCCGACCCAGTGCCTGAGGCTGTCGTTGTGGGCCAGCATCGAATTCAGAACGATCGAGGCGGGGCTGTGAGTCGTCCTTCGCTCGCGATGGGCCTGAATGATGTCGGCGACGGTGGTTTCCGGCGAAAAGTGATCGAAGCAATAGCGCTTGTCGGGAACGATCAGCCAGTAGCGCCCACCCCCCTCAAGCCGAGCTTCGGCTTTCCTCAGATGGCCGATCAGATCCGGCTGGTGCTCGATATTGTGCGAGCTGAAGATAGCGTCGAATTTCGCCTCGACCACGTCGAGGTCCCCGGTCGGCGACACGAAATCGATCGGCGGGCAACCGTCCGGGTTGCGCTGATGCTCCACCGCCCGCCGCCGAAGGCTCTCCTGGTCGAGGACGTCGAAATAGGCCACGCCCTCGCCCTTGAGCAACGGCTCGTCGAACGGCCCGATCTCCAGGATCCGAGGCGCGCCTCCCATTCGGGCAAGGAATTGAGCCCGAGTGACCGGCTTGAGCAGGCCCCGCGCGCGCGGCCGCAGCGGCTGAACGAGCGCGCCAACCCGCCTCACGACGGCGCGTACGAACCACTTCAACATCTCGAGCCTGCGAGCTTTTTCCTGCCGGCCGATCCAGCGAGGGCCGCAAGCCGATAGTTTGCCCACGAGGATCGCACAACCGGAATCGCAGCGGCCGTGGCTTCGGCCATGCCGAAGGATAGCGGAGGGTCAGGAGTCGCCGGGATTGAGCAGATCCTCCTTGCGGCCCATCTGCGCGTGGATTGGCCGCCGCGCGCCGCCCTTCTCGACGACGGCGATGGAATCGTGGAAATGGACGGCGGCGACGTCGGCGCCGCCGGCCGCCGGCGGATGGGGGTGATACCAGTGATGGATGTCGTCGACGCTGCGCTTGAGCAGTTCGATCGCCGAGCCCTGCCGACCGTAGCCGCCGCCGTAGTTCGGCCAATAAGCGGTGTGGAGATCCTCGATCGCATAGAGCCCGCGTTCGTTGAGAAGGGGGAAAAGCGTTTCGAAGCTTGTTTGCTGATGCCGGGCGACGTGCGAGCCGTCGTCGAGGACGACGTCGATCCCACCCATCTCCTTCACGACCCGCCTGAGGAAGTCCGGATCGTCCTGGGACCCGATCCTGACCTGGTTGGGGCCGTCGACATACCCGGCGCAATCGGGGTTCACGTCGATTCCATAGATGGTCGCGCGCGGGCCGAAATAGCTCCGCCACATCGCCAGCGAGCCGCCCTTGGAAACGCCGATCTCAAGCATCTTGAAATCCGAGCCGCGGAATCTTGAAAAATACTGCTCGTATATCTCGAAGTAGTGCAACCACTTATGAATAACGCGGCCCTGGTTCTGGAAGAACAGTCGCGCAAGGTCGCTATCGTAACCACCCTCCAAGGTCTTGGCGTCGGCGTTCGAAATCCAGTATTCGGCGAGATTATCCGACTCGGTCGCTCGTCCGAGCAACCTCCCGACCTTGTTTGCCAACCTTATACGAAAACTCGATAAATCCATTCGGGGGTTCCTCCGACGGGGGCTTTTAGCCACGGCTGCGGGCGATGCAAGTCCAGGGCGGGCGGCCGCCCCTTGCCCACCCGTCGCAAAGCGCTTTAGGAGCCTCACGGCGGATCACTCGAATCCGGTGTGGAAGGACAAAGGCCATGCGGTTCGACGGTACCAGCCATTACGTCGCCACGGACGACCTCAAGGTCGCCGTCAACGCCGCCGTGACCCTGAGGCGCCCGCTCCTCGTCAAGGGCGAGCCCGGCACCGGCAAGACCGTCCTGGCGCACGAGATCGCCAATGCGCTCGGAGCGCCGCTGATCGAATGGCATGTGAAGTCGACGACCAAGGCGCATCAGGGGCTTTACGAATATGACGCGGTGGCGCGGCTCCGCGACGGCCAGCTCGGGGATCCCCGGGTTCACGAAATCTCCAACTACATCCGCCGCGGCAAATTGTGGGAGGCCTTCACCAGCCCGAGGCTCCCGGTGCTCCTGATCGACGAGATCGACAAGGCCGACATCGAATTCCCCAACGATCTCCTCCAGGAGCTCGATCGAATGGAGTTCCACGTCTACGAGACCAAGGAGACGGTGAAAGCGGCGGAGCGGCCGATCGTCGTCATCACCTCGAACAACGAGAAGGAGCTGCCCGACGCCTTTCTCAGGCGCTGCTTCTTCCATTATATCAAATTCCCCGATCGCGAGACGATGCAGGCGATCATCGACGTCCATTTTCCGGGAATCCAGAAGATGCTGGTCTCCAAGGCGATGGACATGTTCTATCAGGTTCGCGAGGTGCCCGGGCTGAAGAAGAAGCCGTCGACCAGCGAGCTGATCGACTGGCTGAAATTGCTCCTCCACGAGGACATGCCGCTCGAAGTGCTTCAGTCCCGCGACCCCTCCAAGGCGATCCCGCCGCTGCACGGCGCGCTGCTCAAGAACGAGCAGGACGTGATGCTGTTCGAACGGCTGGCATTCATGTCGAGGCGGCCGACCTGATCGATGGCGAACTTGCCCAGCATCGGTCGCCTGGTCGACATCGATCTGCGCGAGGTTTGGGCGTCGGAGCCTTATGCGTTCACGCCCTGGCTGGCATCGGAGGAAAATCTTCAATTTCTTGCAGAAAGTCTCGATCTACCGGGCCTCGAACTCATTCGAACCGAGCATCCCGTCGATTCCTTCGCGGCCGACATCGTTTGCCGGATCGTCGGCACGGATCACCATGTGCTGATCGAAAATCAGCTTGAGAAAACTGATCACCTGCATTTGGGCCAGCTGCTTACTTACGCGCCGAGATTCGATGCGAAGGTGATCATTTGGGTAGCTCGCACCTTCACTGATGCGCATCGCGCCGCCCTGGATTGGCTCAACCGGGTCACTGGCGAGAGCTACGCTTTTTTCGGGGTCGAGGTACGCGCCGTTCGGATCGGCGAGAGCCTCCCGGCACCGCTGTTCGACGTGGTTGCCAAGCCCAACGATTGGGAAAAGCTGGCGGCTGATCGAACGGCGAGCGATCCTGCGGCGACCGGGATGCAGGCGGAGGCCATCGCTTATTGGGAAGCGATGGACAAGATGCTGGCCGACGGCGGAGCGCTGCAACGGCGGGTCAGGCAACCGGTAAAGGGCCAGAACCTTTGGATACCCATGACGTCCGACGGCGCGGTCTACATCGTCCTCTGGCGCGCGCTTGGGCAAAAGCAATGTGTCGGCGCCTATCTCGCAATCTATGGGAATAACCGAGAATATTATTGGGATGCTCTAAAGGCGGCCCGCCAGACGCTGGATCTCGAGTTCGGCGAACCTTTGGAATGGTCGACGAATAAGACCGGAACTGTCCACAAGATCATCGCGCGGGCTTTTCCATCACCCCCGGCGAGCGAACATTGGGACGCGCAGCAACGGTGGCTGCTCCAAAAGGTGAATCGGTTCGCCGAGGTGTTCCAGCCGACGATCTCCGCGAGCCGGCGAACGATCAGGGCCGGGCTGGAACAGGCGCCCCAGGTGTAGCTGTCATACGCCGAGTCAGAGAGCCGGCGGCCGGGGAGCTAGGGCGCCGGGCGCCAGGCGCTCCAGGTCACCAGCAGCAGCGGCGCGAGGGCGAAAGCGTCGACGGCGGCGATCCTCCTCAGCGGCCCTTCGGGCATGCCGGCGCGGGCATAGAGAAAGAGAAAGCCGAGGACGGCGGTCGCGACGACGATCGTGCACAGCCGCCTCACCGACGGGTCGAACGCGGCCCAGGTCGCGGCGACCACGATCGCCAGGAACGTTGCTCCCCTGTGGGCCATCAGAACGCCGGTCGCGCCCTCCGGATCGGCGCCATAGAGCGTCTGGACGAGATCCGGCCGAAACAGCACGGCGGCGGGCGAAAGATGCACAAGCGCAAGGAACAGCCATGCGACCTTCGTTGCTATTTCCATGCGCACCTCGCGAATTGTCGGTCGAAACCGATATTTCGATAGAGACTAAGAGACAATTGCCGGACAGCCGGGACAATGTCATCTTCTCCTTTAAAACGACGGGGCGACATCCTGAACTGGATGACTTTAACGGCGACCCTGCTGCTTGCGATGGGAGCAAGCGCATCCGCCGCGCCCTC
Source organism: Allosphingosinicella sp. (assembly GCA_035629855.1). GTDB lineage: Bacteria > Pseudomonadota > Alphaproteobacteria > Sphingomonadales > Sphingomonadaceae > Allosphingosinicella. The sequence continues at coordinate 17,768 of DASQLT010000025.1, read as the reverse complement.
GGCGGCTCCGACAGCCGCTCCAGAGGCAGCGGCCCCGATCGATTCGTCCTGGATCGACAAAGCACCGGAGCCGCCCGTCGCAAAGCGAGCGGGAATCTCGATTCCGCGTTCGGCCGGGATCCTCAAGCTGACAAAAGTTCAGGCTTACGACACGGCAGGCCTCGACAATGTCGCCCAATATGCGAGCGCCGACGAGGCGATCAGCGGCACCGTGTTCATCTATTATCCAAGTCTGGCGGACACCGGTCTAACCTTCCTTGCCACCGACGAGACGATTCGCAGGCGCCTCGGCGCCTCCACTCACATCGCCGAGGATAAACTGGTCGCCGTCGGCGGCGTGGCCGAGGCGGGACGGCGGGTGATCTACGCCGGCGCGTCGGAGGGAACCCGGTCCACCGCGGCGACCATCGTCCGTGCCGGCGGCTGGATCATCAAGATCAGGGTCTCCGGGCCGGCGAGCCGAGCCGCCGAAATCGCCGCGGCTCTGGACGGGCTGAGCGCCGGGATGACCTTCGGCCGCAACAATCCGGTCAAGGCGCATGTCATTCGGACGGAGGATTGCGCGGGCAAGACCGAGCCCGATGCGCCCATTCTGAAACCCGCGGGAGGCGAGGTCGCGGCGCTGCTGGCTTTAGCCGTCGGCGAGACTCGAGACGAAAAGGGGCGCGCCCTGGAGGACGTTCTCGGCCGGGTGCCCGACCGCCTGTGCCTCGTTCGATCGGGCGGCGAAGGACCTGTCGAACTGACCTATAAAGTGCCGGGCAAAACCCCAGGAATCTATGCGCCGAGACTTTTTCACCTCGTCGGCGACGCCGGCTTCATCGTCGAAGCCACGGCGTCGGCCAAAACTCCGCGGAATGTCATGCTGCTGCGTCACCGCATCGGCGGCCTGGACGCTTATGGGCTGCTCAGAGGATCCCCGAGCCTCGCTCAGGTTGAAAACGTCGTGGACCAGGACGAAAATATGCCCTTGCTAGCCAGGGCAATGGCCGAGCCGGAAGGCGGAAGCAGGGTCGAGCTCGGCTGCACTCATCTGAAGGAAGGCTGCAAGCCGTAGCGGCGAATTTCGTGGACCGCCGACCTGAATTTTCCGTCCCACCTGCGAAAATCCGGGTTTGGGCGAGAGGCGCCGAGATTTCTCGACCCGAGGTCCCGGCGTTCGCCGGGATGACGTGCGCTTTCGTCAGAGCCGCATCGTCTCGTCGCGATAGGCGAGCTCGAAATTGCCCCAGCGGCGGCCGTTTATGGTGAGCGGGACGAAGACGTTCTTGACCGGCAAATAGCGGCCCTGGCCGAGGTCCATCGAGTAAGTGGCCAGCATCGCTTCCTTGTCGCTCTCGATCGCCCGGCGGGTGACGTCGTCGAGGAAGTTGCGGCGGTTTCGGCAATGCTCGGCGTTCCAGGCCGGGTCGGCGCTCTGCGGGCGCGAGCGTTCGGAGATATGGGTGGGCAGATAGCCGTTATTGTCGGTGATCGCGGAGGCGATCAGCCGCGGCTCGCGCGCCATCAACTTGTCGAGGATCGGCCGGACGCGCCGGTCGGCGAGGTCGCAGAAACCGGTCACGTACTGAACGGGGTTGGTCCCCGGCATGGCGGTGTAGCGCGTATCGAAGACGTCGTCCTCGCTCACCTCGCCGGCCACGATCGCGGCTTCGACGACGTCCCTGATCTCGCGCATCCCGGCCTGGGCGAATTCGATGAAGGGCGTGTCGTCGATCCGCACGCCCGAGCTCGCCAGCCGGTCGAGCATCTCGTTGGAAAGGGTCTCGAGCTTGGTCAGCCGGCCGTGGACCTGGAGCAATTGCCCGCCATTGTCGCGGGCGTCGGCGGCGAAGCTCGAGAGGCCCGATTTGACCGAATCGACGCTCTGCTGGATGTGGCTGGTCGACTGGGCGATGCCGTCGGTCTGGCGATCGACCAACGCGACGATGTCGGCGACCTGGCGGACGGTGTCGGTGATGGTGGCGAAGCCGGCTCGAGCGACCCGGCTTCGGCCCACGCCATTCTCGATCTCGGAGGTCACCGCCTCGGCTTCGCGCGTGAGCGAAGCGATGGTGCCGGTGATCTCGCTGGTCGCAATTCTCGTTTCCTGGGCGAGCTTCTTCACTTCCGCGGCGACGACCGCGAAGCTTCGCCCCGCCTCCCCCGCGCGGGCCGCCTCGATCGTGGCATTGAGGGCGAGCATGTTGGTCCGGTAGGCGATCCGCTCGATGCTGGACGAGACGTTCTGCACCCGGCTCATCGCTTCGGCGAAGCCGCTCATCCGCTCGCCCAATTGGACGACGAGGTCGGTGAGGCCGCTGAATATCCCGATCGTGTCCTCGATCGCGGCCCGGCCTTCCGACAATCGCTCGCGCGCCTGCTCGGCGAGGATCCGCGCCTCGTCCGTGGATTCCGCCACCCGCGCCTGGTCGAGCAACAGCCGGCTGGTCACGTCCTCGAGCGAATCGAGGGTTCGAAGGTTGGACGATATCCGTTCGGAAACGCCCGAGACATAGCCCGAGACGTCGCTGCACTCGATCGCCAGCGCCCCGCAATTTCGGGCGACGATGTTGATCGCATCGCCGTCCGGTTGTTCGATCGCCCTCGTAGCCACGCTTCGCCCCCTGATGCGGTTCGGGAACGAGGGCTAAGGGGAAAGGATTGAAACGGCGTTAACTATCGGGCCGTCGCCCCAGCGAAGGCTGGGGCCCCGGGGGGTGAACGACTCGGCGCCTTTCACTCCCTGGGATCCCAGCCCTCGCTGGGATGACGGCCACTCCCCTTTCACCCGCTGGGCCCCCAGCCTTCGCTGGGGTGACGGCAGGCGCGTAAAGGATTACGCCCCTGCCTCATGTTCTTCTCCTTCGTCGACGAGCTTCGCGCCGCGGGCATTCCCGCCTCGATGAAGGAGCATCTGGTGCTCCTGGAGGCGCTCGACGCCGAGGTCATCGCTTCAAGCCCGGAGGAATTCTACTATCTCGCCCGGGCCACGTTCGTGAAGGACGAAGGGCTGCTCGACCGGTTCGACCAGGTCTTCGGCGAGGTCTTCAAGGGGATCGAGGCGAATTACGGCACGGAGGCGGTGCCGATCCCGGAGGAGTGGCTCAAGAAGGTCGCCGAACTCTATCTCTCGCCCGAGGAAATGGCGAAGATCCAGGCCTTGGGCTCGTGGGACGAAATCATGGCGGCTCTGAAGGAGCGTCTCGCGGAACAGGAGGGCCGGCATCAGGGCGGAAGCAAGTGGATCGGAACCGCCGGAACCTCGCCCTTCGGCGCCTATGGCTACAATCCGGAAGGGATCCGAATCGGCCAGGAAGGCGGCCGCAACCGAAGCGCGATCAAGGTCTGGGACAAGCGCGAGTTCAGGAACCTCGACAGCCAGGTCGAGCTCGGCACCCGCAACATCAAGGTCGCCCTGAGGCGGCTGAGGCGCTTCGCCCGCGAAGGCGCCGCCGACGAGCTCGACCTCGACGAGACGATCGACGGCACCGCGAGGAAGGGCTGGCTCGACATCAGGATGCGCCCGGAACGGCACAATGCGGTGAAATTGCTGCTCCTGCTCGACGTCGGCGGCTCGATGGATCCGCATATCAAGATCTGCGAGGAGCTCTTCTCCGCCGCCCATAGCGAGTTCAAGAATCTCGAATTCTTCTACTTCCACAATTGCCCCTACGAGAGCCTGTGGAAGGACAATCGCCGACGCTTCGCCGAGCGCACCGCGACCTGGGACGTGCTCCACAAATTCGGCCACGACTGGAAGATCGTGCTCGTCGGCGACGCCTCGATGAGCCCCTATGAGGTCTCGCATCCCGGCGGGTCGGTCGAGCATTTCAACGAAGAGGCGGGCGCGGTCTGGATGAAGCGCCTGGTCGACACCTATCCCAGCTCGGTGTGGCTCAACCCGACGCCCGAGAAATATTGGGGCTACAGCCAGTCGACCCAGATCATCCGCCAGCTCATGCACGAACGCATGTACGCGCTGACGCTCGAAGGGCTTGACGACGCGATGCGGGCTTTGAGCCGGAAGGTCTAAGCATCGCCCCGGCGAAGGCTGGGCCTGCCCGTCATCCCAGCGAAGGCTGGGATCCCGGCGGGTGAAATGCACTTGAGCCCTTCACCCCCTAGAGCATGATCATTTTAGACTGAAGCTGTCTCATCCCGTCATGCTGAACTTGTTTCAGCATCCAGCTTTCCGCTTCCCGGGCGAGCGACCAGCTGGACCCTGAAACAAGTTCAGGGTGACGCCGATGTCGGGAAAAAGTCCGCGATTCATTCTCAAGCGATCACGCCCTAGCCTTTTGAATCGTAGGGATTCTTGCCGCCGCGCAGCGCAAGGCGGATCGGGACCGCTCCGAAGCCGAGCTCGCGGCGCATCCCGTTCATCAGATAGCGGCGATAGCTTTCGGGGAGGGCGTCCAGCCGGCTTCCGAAGACGACGAAGCTCGGCGGCCGGGCCCCGATCTGGGTGATGTAGCGAAGCTTGATCCGGCGGCCGCTCGGCGCCGGCGGCGGATTCTTCTCCACCGCGTCCTCGAACCAGCGGTTGAGCTGGCCGGTCGAGACCCGCTTCGACCAGATGTCGCGCACCTCGAAGGCGGCGGCGAGCAGGGCGTCGAGGCCCTTGCCGGTCTTCGCCGACACGGCGAGCAGGGGCACGTTCGGCGCCTGGGCGAGCCCCTCCCCCAAGGCGGCCTTGATTCCGTTGAAGAGGCTGCTCTGATCGTGGGCGACGTCCCATTTGTTGATCGCGATGATCAGCGCCCGGCCCTCCTGGAGCACCCGGTCGCCGATCTTGAGATCCTGCGCCTCCAGCCCGAGTGTCCCGTCGAGCAGGAGCACGACCACTTCGGCGAAATCGACGGCGCGAAGGCCGTCCGCGACCGCGAGCTTCTCGATCTTGTCCTGGACCTTGGCCTTCTTGCGCATCCCGGCCGTGTCGATCAGCCGAACCGGCCGGTCCTCGCCGTCGGGCGAGCGCCACAGCCAGTCGATCGCGATCGAATCGCGGGTGATCCCCGCCTCCGGACCGGTGATCAGCCGTTCTTCCTCCAGGATCCGGTTGATGAGGGTCGACTTGCCGGCATTGGGCCGGCCGACGATCGCGAGCTTGAGCGGCCCTTCCCCGAGCCTCTCCTCGTCTTCCTCCACCTCGCGCTCGATATGCGGGCGCAGATGCTCGAACAGGTCGACGACGCCTTCGCCATGCTCGGCGCTCATCGCGATCGGCTCGCCGAAACCCAGCGACCAGGCCTCCATTATCCCCGCTTCGCCGGCGCGGCCCTCGGCCTTGTTGGCGGCGAGGATGACGGGCGTCGTCTCGCTCCTAAGCCAGCGGCCGATCTCCTCGTCGAGGGGGGTGAGGCCTGCCCGGGCATCGATCAGGAAGAGCGCGGCATCCGCCTCGCGGACCGCCGCGACGGTCTGGGCGCGCATCCGGCCGGGAAGCGAGTCCGGATCCTCGTCCTCGTAGCCGGCGGTGTCGAGCACCCGAAAATCAAGGCCGAGGAGGGTCGCCTCCCCCTCGCGCCGATCGCGGGTGACCCCGGGCCGATCGTCGACGAGCGCGAGCTTCCTTCCGACGAGGCGGTTGAACAGGGTCGACTTGCCGACATTGGGCCGGCCGACGATCGCGACGGTGGGAAGCTTCGCCATGACGGGGGCGTTGCAGCTTTGAAGGCGGGGGGTCAACCTAAGCCGTCGCCCCAGCGAAGGCTGGGACGACGGCCTTTTACTTCCAGGCGGTCAATTGCCCGTTGTCGTGCAACACGTAGAGGGTGTTGTTGGCGACGATCGGCTGGAGCGAGACCGACATGTTCGTCGCCTGGGTCGACTGCACCCGGCCGTCGGTGGGAGAGACGTAGACGAGCTGGCCGAGCGAATTGGCGAGCACCAGGCGGTCGCCGGCGAGGATCGGGCCGACCCAGTCGATCCGGCCCTTCTTGTCCTTGGCGTCGCGATAGCGGCTAAGCTGGGTCATCCAGCGAATTCCGCCCGTGGTCCGCGACAAAGCGAGCAGCCGGGCCTCGTCGGTGACGACGAAGATCCAGTCGCCCGCGACCCAGGGAGTCGAAATTCCGGCGACGTTGATCTCCCAGATGCGCTGGCCGGTGATAAGCTCGATCGCGACCATCCGGCCGCCCTGGCCGACCGCATAGACCCGGCCCGCGTCGATCACCGGATCGGCGTCGATGTCGGAAAGCTGGGTCACGCTGGTCGAGATGCTGGTCCGGGCGAGCGCGTCCTGCCACAAATTCTGGCCATTTTCGTAGCGATAGGCGTTGAGCTCGCCGGACGAGAAGCCGGCGACGACCGTGCCCTGCGCCGCGGCGGGCGAGGAGGCGCCGAGGATTCCGGCGATCTCGACCGCGCCCGAACCGCTCCAGCGGGTCGCGCCGGTGGCCGGGTTGAGTGCGAACAGCTGATTGTCCTGGGTCACCACGTAGACGTTGTCGTTGGCGACCGTCGGAGCGCCGCGAAGCGGGCCGCCGGGACGGACCCTCCAGACGAGGCCCCCGGTCTTGGCGTCGAGCGCCGCCGCGTCGCCCGCCCCGTTGGTCGCGTAGATCCGGCCGTTGTCGTAGACGACTCCGCCGCCGAACAGGGCCCCTTCCGGCGCATTCGCCCCGCGCACCTGGACCTGCCACATGGTGGCGCCGTTCTCGGGGCTGATCGCCCGGACCACGGCCCTCGTGTCGATGGTGAAGATCCGGCCCTCGCCGATGACCGGGGAAGAGGCCAGCTGCGACTGGTTGGTGCTGCCTTCGCCGGTGCTGACCCGCCAGGCCATCGCCGGGGTGGCGCCGAGGGCGAGATGGCCCATCGATTTGGCCGCATTGCCGCCCGACTGGGCCCATTCCGAATTGGCCTGAGCCGGCGGCAGGGTCACGGCGGTGGCGGCGAGAGTGGGGTCCACCTCCAGCACGCGCTCGCGCGAGAGGACGGAAATGCGCTCGCCGACCGTCGGGGTCACGTTCTTCTTGCCTTTGCCGCCGAGGCCGAGGCCGCCGCAGCCGCCGAGCAGGCTGGCGGCCGCCAGAACGAGTAGGATACGCTTCATCGAGTGCCTTCCTGTATTGGGCCCGCCTCCTGGACGGCGTCGACGCCGAGCGAACCGGCCATCTGGGTGGCTCGGGAGCGCAATGTGTCGGGGAGCTTCTTGTCCTTGGCCATGGCGGCGAAGACGCCGGCGGCCTGCTGCGGCTTGTTGAGCTTCAAATAAGAGATAGCGACCATTTCGCCGGCGCTTCCGAACCAGGGATTGCCGGCGACGGCGAGGCCTTTCAACCGATCGATGACCGCCTGCGGCGGCAAAGCGTCGAACTCGACCGCCGTCATCCTCACCAGGGCGAGATCGCGATAGGGCCGGGCGAGCCCTTCGTCGTCGGCGATCTGCTTGAAGAGGGCGGCCGCGCCTTTCAAATCCTTGCCTTCGATGGCGATGTCGGCCTTCGTCAGCAAAGCGGCGGCGCGATGGCCGTCGGACCCGTCCTTGACGAGACCGTCGAGCTTGGCGGCCGCGGGGGCCTTGCGGCCGGACGCGACGTCGTCGAAAGCCTCGACCAGGGTCGCGCTTCGCTCCCCGGCCTTCACTTCCTGCTGATTCTGCCACCAGATGTAGCCGCCCACCAGCGCCATCAAGAGGACCACGCCGGCGATGATCAGCTTTCCGAACCGCTCCCAGTAGGTTTTCATCTGGTCGCGGCGAAGCTCTTCATCGACCTCGCGGTAGAAGGATTCGTTGTCGACAGGCCTCAGAGCCAAGAAAAACCTCCAAATGCTGTCCGGTCGACCCTCGCCCGCCCAAGCCTCATCGCCGATGAAAGCGATACTGAGGATGAACGAAAAAGCGAGGCGCCGGCATCTGCCCCCGGCGCTTCTCTAACTAGCGAAGGCGCGCAACGGAAGCCTTCACTTCCTGGCGCGCTGGATTTGCTCTTCGCCCGGGAAGGCTCGGGTGCGGACCTCCCCGGCGTAAGTCGACGCCGCCGCCTCGATCCGGCCGGCGAGATCGTCATAGCGCTTCACGAAGCGGGGCGTGCGTTCGAACAGGCCGAGCATGTCTTCGGTCACCAGCACCTGGCCGTCGCAGCTCGGCGAGGCGCCGATGCCGATGGTCGGGCAGGAGACGAGGCCGGTGATCTCCGCCGCCAATTCCTCCATCACGCCCTCGAGGACGAGGAGGAAGGCGCCCGCCTCGTCGATCGCCCGGGCGTCGGCGACGATCTTGCGCGCCTCCGCCTCGCCCCGGCCGCGGGTGCCGTAGCCGCCGAGCGCGTTGACCGCCTGGGGCGTGAGCCCGACATGCCCGATGACCGGGATCCCGCGCTGGCTCAGGAAAGCGACCGTCTCGGCCATCGCCTCGCCGCCTTCCAGCTTCACCGCCGCCGCGCCCGTCTCCTTCATGATCCTCGACGCGCTTGCGAAGGCCTGCTGCGGGCTCGCTTCGTAGGCGCCGAAGGGCATGTCGACGGCGACGACCGAGTGCCACGATCCGCGCACCACCGCGGCGCCATGCGCGCACATCATCTCGAGCGTGACCGGCACCGTCGAAGGCAGTCCGTAAACGACCTGGCCCAAGCTGTCGCCGACCAGCAATATGTCGCAATGGGGATCGAGAAGCTGAGCCCAGCGCGCCGTGTAGGCGGTCAGCATGACGATCGGGTCGCCGCCCTTCATCGCCTTCAGCTTGGGAACGGTCAGCCGCTTCATCGGGCTCGGAACGGGGTTCGCGCGGCTGGTCGCGGTGTCGAGCGAATGGGTGACGGACATTCTTGCTCCTTAGCCCCCGAACTGCATCGCGACCAGCCCGGCCGCCAGGGCGAGGGCGGCGGCGATCCTTCTCGCGCCGAAGCCTTCCTTCAGGAGCAATGCGCCCATCAAGGCGGCGAAGACCACCGACGTCTCGCGCAGGGCCGAGACCCGGGCGGTCTCCATCAGGCTGAAAGCGTAGACCGCGGAGCCGTAGGAGAGGATCGAGAGGAAGCCGGCGGCAACGCCGAAGCGCCATTTTTCGGCGATCGCCCGCCCGAGCGCCTGCCGCCGGCGAAGCAGCGCGGTCAAGGTGATGCAGATCGAATCGAGCAGGAAAATCCAGACGATGTAGGTGAAGGGCTCCGGAGCGCCGCGAACGCCGCGAGCGTCGGCGACGTTGTAGAGCGCGACTCCGGCGGCGGTGGCGAGCGCCCAGGCGAGCACCGCCCGGTCGGGATGGTGGCGAAGCGAGATCCCCCTCGGCGGGGCGGCGAAGGCGAAGATTGCCGCGGTCGCCGCCGCGAGCCCCGCCAAAGCGAGCGGCGGCAGGGTCTCGTGAAGGATAAGGAAGGCCGCAGCGGCGGTGAGCAAAGGCGCGGCGCCGCGCATCACCGGGAAGACCAGCGAGAGGTCGCCGCGCTGGAGGGCCCGGATCAGGCAGAGCTGATAGGCATAATGGGCCGGAACCGCGAGCAGCAGGGCGCCCCAGGTGCTGGAATCGGGCAGCGGCACGAAGACAGCGGCGGGCGCGACCATCAGGGCGGCGCTGGCGGACAGGACGGCCCGGCCGACGAGGATGTCGCTGCCCATCTTCACCGACATGTTCGCCGCGGCGAGCGTGACGGCGGAAAACAAGCCGAGACAGACGGCGATCAGGGTCGCGCTCATGCCCGAGTCGCCGGAGCGCGCTCCGCCCATCGCGGAATTGCCGCGTCGCGGGTATCTTCCGCACGGTAAACGTCGCGAAAGTCCTCTAAGCGTCTGTCAGCATTAATCATTTTTCGGATAAATTGTAGGAGTAGATTGATCCGTTTTGTGATATTCATTTCGGGTTCATTCAATTCAAATGGGGAGGATCAATCGATGATTGGAACGAGAAACCGTATCCTGATGGTGGCGCTCGCCACCGCCGGAATGACTATGGGCTATGCGACTCCGGCCGCCGCCCAGGCGACCCGCACCTGGGTGTCGGGCGTGGGCGACGACGTCAATCCGTGCAGCCGCACGGCGCCCTGCAAGACCTTCGCCGGCGCCATCTCCAAGACCGCCGCGGGCGGCGAGATCAACTGCCTCGATCCGGGCGGGTTCGGCGCCGTGACGATCATCAAGTCGATGACCATTTCCTGCCCCTATACCGAAGGCGGCGCGCTCGCCGGCGGCAACGGCATCGTCGTCAACCTGCCGCTCGCGACGGATGTCGTCGTCCTCCGCGGTCTCGACATCTTCGGCGTGAACCCGCCGTCCAACGGCGTTCGCTTCATCGCCCAGGGCTCGCTCCACATCGAGGATAGCGTCATTCGGCGCTTCAACGCGGCCAACAGCTTCGGCGTGAGCTTCCAGCCCAGCGGCGCCGGCAACCTCTACATCAAGAACACGACCATCACCCAGAACGGCAATGGCGCCACCGGCGGCGGCGTGCTGATCAAGCCGACCGGAACCGGCACCGCCCGAGCCGTGATCGAAGATACGCAGATTCGAAACAACGCGAGCACCGGGCTGTTCACGGACACGACCACCAACACCGGCGGAATTTCCATCACGGTCAACAGAACGCAGGTCAGCGGCACCACCGGCAACGGGATTCTCGCCGTCTCGCCGGCGGGCAATGCGGCGTCCACCTGGATGCTGGCGAATTCGACGGTCGCCTACAACACCGCCATCGGCGTCGGCGCCAACGGCCTGGTGACGATGCGGGTCGGAAACACGACGATCACCGGCAACGCCATCACGGCCGGCACGGGCGTCGTGATGAGCAACGGCGCTCAGATCCTCACCTATCTGGACAACCGGCTCGACGGCAATCCGCTGGGCGACGGCGCGTTCGTCCCGGGGAGCATCCCGAAGAAATAAGCTCGAGGCGGGAGGGGCCATGCCTCTCCCACCCTCAAGGTCGCGGCGGTCGCGGTTCGGCTCAGGCCCGACCCGGCCGCCGTTTCCTTCTCACTCCCACTCGATCGTTCCGGGCGGCTTCGACGTATAATCGTAGACCACCCGGTTGATGCCCTTCACCTCGTTGATGATCCGGGTCGCGACCCGGCTTAGGAAAGCGGCGTCGAACGGGTAGATGTCGGCCGTCATTCCGTCCGTGGAGGTGACGGCGCGAAGGCCGCAGACGTAATCGTAGGTGCGCCCGTCGCCCATCACCCCGACCGTCCTCACCGGCAGAAGCACGGCGAAGGCCTGCCAGATGGCGTCGTAGAGGCCGGCCTTGCGGATCTCGTCGAGATAGACGGCGTCGGCCCTGCGCAGGATGTCGCAGCGCGCCTTCGTCACTTCGCCCGGAATTCGGATGGCGAGGCCCGGGCCCGGGAAGGGGTGGCGGCCGACGAAGGCGTCGGGAAGGCCGAGCTCGCGGCCCAGTTCGCGCACCTCGTCCTTGAACAATTCGCGAAGCGGCTCGACCAGCTTCATGTTCATCCGCTCAGGGAGGCCGCCGACATTGTGGTGGCTCTTGATCGTCACGGACGGGCCGCCGGTGAAGCTGACGCTCTCGATCACGTCCGGGTAGAGCGTGCCCTGGGCGAGGAAGTCGGCGCCGCCGATCTTCTTCGCCTCGGTTTCGAAGACGTCGATGAAGGTCTTGCCGATGAACTTGCGCTTGGCCTCGGGATCGGTGAGTCCGGCGAGTCCGCCGAGAAACAGGTCCTGAGCGTCGACGTGGACGAGCGGGATGTTGTAATGATTGCGGAACAGCGACACGACCTGCTCGGCCTCGCTCTCCCGCATCAGCCCGTGGTCGACGAAGACGCAGGTGAGCTGGTGGCCGATCGCCTCGTGGATGAGGACGGCGGCGACCGCGCTGTCGACTCCGCCGGAGAGGCCGCAAATCACCCGGCCCGGCCCGACCTGCTCACGGATCTCGGCGATCTTGGTGGCCTGGAACTCGGCCATCGTCCAATCGCCGCCGAGCTCGCAGACATGGCGGACGAAATTGGCGATCAGCCGGCCGCCGTCGGGCGTGTGGACGACCTCGGGATGGAATTGCAGCCCGTAGAATCGCCGCGCCTCGTCCGCCGTCGCGGCGAAGGGGGCGCCGGGCGATTGGCCGACGATCCTGAAGCCGGGCGGAAGCGAGTCGACCTTGTCGCCATGGCTCATCCAGACCTGGTGCTTCTCGCCCGGCGACCAGAGGCCGTCGAACAGGGCGCAGCCGTCCTCAACCTCGAGGAAGGCGCGGCCGAACTCGCTATGGTCGCCGGTCACCACCTTGCCGCCCAATTGCTCGGCCATGAGCTGCTGGCCGTAGCAGATGCCGAGCATGGGCACGCCGGCCTCGAACAGCGAAGGATCCGCGCGCGGGCTGTCCTCGAGCGTGACCGACGACGGCCCGCCGGAAAGGATGATTCCTTTCGGCTGAAGTCGCTCGAAGGCCTCGACGGCCCGGCTGAACGGCGCGATCTCGCTATAGACCCCGGCTTCCCGGACCCGGCGCGCGATGAGCTGGGTCACCTGGCTTCCGAAGTCGACGATCAGGATGGTTTCGGAAGGCCGGACGGTCATGAAGGCCGATAAGCGCGGCGGCGGCGCGGTGTAAAGCGGGGATCCGTCCGTCGCCCCAGCGAAGGCTGGGGCCCCGCGGGTGAAGACCGCAGCGCCTTTCACCCCCCTGGGATGCCAGCCTGCGCTGACATGACGATTACGCCTCGTCGGCCCTGGTGTCGAAGCTGTAGATCGCGCCGCGGCGGACGGTGCAGGTGAAATCGGCTCCCCCATCCAGAGCGCCTTCGACCGTGTAATAGCCCTTGCGCTTGCCGACGTTGAAAATTTCGGCGACCCGGTCGCCGGTCCGGCTCTCGGCCTCGCTCGAGCAGCGATCGACGGCCATATCCTGCTTGCGGCGCTTGTCCTGCTTGATGGCCGAGGCGATAGCCGCGATTCCGCCGACTACAGCCACTCCGGCCACGACGTCGCCGGCGTCGACATTGTCATTATGGCGGTGCCGACGGTGGCGGGCGTCGGCGGGCGAAGCGAGCGTGGCGAGCAATGCCGCTGCCGTGAAACCGGTGATGAAGTGCCGCATTGAATCCTCCCTGAATGGAGGCTCGTTACGGCGGCGTTTCTGTCGGGAGCCTGAACTCAAAAAAATGCGCGCGGACTCATCGTCCGCGCGCATCCTTTACGCGATCTGCCGCAAGTTACAGGCGGAAGTCGGTGATCCGCCCGTTGCCGCGGGCGACGCAGGTGAAGTCGTCCCGCCCGCCGCGATCGTACCGGTCGTAACGGTCGTAGCCGCCATAGCCGCCGCCGTAGCCGGACTGGACGATTCCGCGGACCCGGTAGCGATCGTTGCCGGCGCGGTCGACGTCGAGGATCTGGACCTGGCCGCGGCCCATGCGCTGGGCTTCCCGGGCGCAGGACTGGACGGCGTAATTGTAATGGGTCCGGTACCGGTCGCCGTATCCGTAGCCGTAGCCGTAGCGGCTGCCGTCACGGGTCAAAGCCGAGGTGATGGCGGCGATCCCGCCGAGAATGGCGACGCCCGTGACGATGTCGCCCGCGTCGATGCCGCCGCGGTCGCGATACCGGTCGCGATACTGCGCCTCGGCGGGAGCGGCGAAGCTGAGGGCGGCGACGGCAGCGGCGCCCGCGCCCAGCATGGTCTTGGAAATGGCCTTCATGACGATATCCTCCTGTAGACGAGGGCCTCACGAAATCGCGTGGGCTATGATCCCCGTCTACAGGCGCGCGCCTGAGTCCGGCCTGAACCGGTCTGTCGGCTGATATTCAGCTTCCGCCCCCGGCCTAGAGCATCCAAAGGTCGGCGTAGCTACCGTGAATGTCTCCGGACGTCGCGGCGAAGGCGGCCGACGGCGCGGACGCGGCGAAGCTGAAATCGGCCGCGGACAGCTTGTTGGCCTTGTAGCCGTCGAGCGTGATCGAATCGCCCGTGCCCCAGCTGATGACCGCGCTGCCGCCGGCATTGACGATGGTCAGGTCGGAGAAATCGTCGACTCCGGCGACTCCGGCGATGGCTATCGAGTCCTTCTTGGCGAAGTCGGTGACCCGGTCGTGGCCGGAGCCCGGGCCGAACACGAACACGTCGTTGCCCTGGGCGCCCGTCAGCAAATCGTCGCCGCCCCCGCCGACCAGGATATCGTCGCCCTTGCCGCCATTGAGGCTGTCGTTCCCGGAAACGATGTCCGGATCCCCGGGAAAGGCCGAGACGACGTCGCCGAAAGTCGTGATCGGGCCCGAAGTGCCGGTCCCGTGCGTGTCGACGATGATCCGCCCGTCGCCGTAGAGAATATCGTTGCCGTTGCCGCCGTTCAGGATGTCGTTGCCGACGTCGCCGGCAAGGACGTTGTCGGCGCCGTCGCCGGTGAGAATATCGTTCTGGTAGGAGCCCGAGAGATTCTCGAACCCGGTCAGGGTCATGCTGCCCGCGCCGGTAGATTGCGCCGCGCCTTGCAGGAGAAGGGACGCGGTCACGTTCGCGGTCACCCCGGTGCCGTTGGCATAGAAGGACAAAGTGTCGTTGCCGATGCCGCCGTCGGCGACGTGAGTACCGGTTCCGACCTCGACGAGGTCGTTTCCGGCCCCCGCATGGAAGGTGTCGTTGCCCTCCTCGCCCCACAGCCAATTGTCGCCGGCATTTCCGGTCAACACGTCGTCGAAAGGGGTTCCCGAGGCGTGCTCGATGCCCACCAGAGTGTCCATGCCCTGGCCGGTATTCTGGGCGACGCCCTGGATGTTCAGGTTGACGGTGACGCCTGTCGCGGTGTCGTGGTAGAAAGCCGCGCGATCCCAGCCGGCGCCGCCGTCGATCCTGTCGTCGCCGAAGCCGCCGACGAGATAATCGTCGCCATCGCCGCCGCTCAGAATGTCGCTGCCGCCACCGGCGCGGACGTAATCGTGGCCGTTCCCGCCGGTCAGCACGTTCGCGCCGGAATTGCCCAGCATCTGGTCGTCGTGGGCCGAGCCGAGAACGTTCTCGATGTCGTGGAGATCGTCCTCGCCGGCCGCCCCGGAGGCAAAGCCGCTGACGAGGCTGACGAACTGGCCGCCGCCCGAGCCGGCATAAGAGGCGGTATCGCTGCCGCCGCCGCCCCACAGGCTGTCGTCGCCGTCGCCGCCTTCGAGAACGTCGTTTCCGTCCAGGAACCCCCCGCCCGGAAAGTCCGCCTCGACATCGACGTAGGTGGTGATCGGCCCGGAATAGCCCGTCCCGTGCGTGTCGACGATGATCCTGCCGTCGCCGTACAGCACGTCGTTGCCGGCGCCGCCCGCCAAAGCGTCGTTGCCGGAGTCGCCGGCGAGGACGTTGGAATTGCCGTCGCCGGTTAGGGTGTCGTCGCCGTCCGACCCGGAAAGATTCTCGAAGCCCGACAGAGTCATCGTACCGATGCCCGTCGCCTGCGCCGCGCCTTGAAGCAGCAGGGAGACCGCGACCCCGGCGAGCGCCGCATCGTTCGCCCAGACCGAGAAGGTGTCGTTGCCGGCGCCGCCGTCGGCGCTCACATTGCCCGGGCCGACCTCGACGAGGTCGCTGCCGCCGAAAGCGTTGATCGAGTCGTCGCCATTCTCGCCCCAAAGCCAATTGTCACCGTCATTGCCAAGGATGACGTCCGCAAATTCCGTCCCCGACGCATGCTCGATTCCGACGAGGGTGTCGGAACCGACTCCGGTATTCTGGGCCACGCCCTGGATTCGCAGATCGACCGCGATTCCGCTCATCGCGGTAAAGAATGCGACCCGGTCCCAGCCGGAGCCGCCGTCGATCAAATCGTCGCCGGAATCGCCGCGCAGATACTCGTCGCCCGTGCCGCCGATCAGGATGTCGTTGCCGTCGTCGCCATGCAGATTGTCATGCCCGTCGCCGCCGTCGACGACGTCGTTCCCTTCCCGCGCGAGAACGAGGTCGTTGCCGGCGAGGGCGGCGATCGTGTCGTCGCCGGCCGTGCCGTTGAGGAAGTCGTTATCGGAAGTGCCGTTGATGATCGCCATGATTTTCCCCTGTCGCGGAGCCGCCCGCAGACGGAATCCGAGTGTCCTTGCCCCCAATTCGACTCGTTTTACCAACCTACATCAATCGGAAACGCCCGCCAAACCGGCTTGGTTAATCCGATGGGCCGGGCGGCGGAACAGGCCGTCGGAAGGGCAGTTGAAGGGGGGAGTCGGGACGGGAATGCAGGAGAGCGACATGGCGACGCGTGACGACAAGGGAACCTATTGGAACGCGACCGCCCAATCGCCCGGCTTTCCGGCCCTTTCCGGCAACATCGAGGTCGATGTCGCGATCATCGGCGGGGGAATCGTCGGAGTGACCACCGCCCGGCTGCTCAAGGATCGGGGCCTGAAAGTGGCCGTCGTAGAGGGTCGACGGGTGGGGCGGCAGGTGACCGGCAAGTCGACCGCGAAGATGAGCTCGCAGCACGGCGCCACCCATTATCAAGACCTCGAGAAGACGTTCGGCGAAGACAAAGCGCGGCTTTACGCCGAAGCCCAGGAGGCCGGCATACGCCGGATCTCGGAGCTCGCCGAGCGCTACGCGATCGACTCAGACATCGAGCCGATGCCGGCTTTCACCTATACCCAGGACGAAAGCTACGTCTCGAAGCTCGAGAAGGAGGTCGAGGTCGCGAAGCGGCTCGGCCTTCCCGCCACCCTCACCCGCGACACCGGCCTGCCCTTCGACGTGCTCCAGGCGATGCGCTGGGACGGCCAGGCCCAGTTTCATCCGGTCAAATATGTCGCGGGGCTTGCCGCGACCGTGCCGGGCAACGGTTGCCACGTCTTCGAGGACAGCCGGGCGATCGACTATGCGCCGGACCGGGTGGTCACCGAGCGCGGGACCGTCATCGCCCGCCACGTCGTCATGGCCACCCATTTGCCGCTCGGGCAGGTCGGTCTCTATTATGCGACCAACGCTCCCCACGCCGAGCCGGTGATCGCCGCCCCGATCCGGGGGAGCCTGACCGGAATGTACAAGAATGCCGAGCAGCCCGGCCGCTCGATCCGAACCCATCGGGGCGAAGACGGCCGGACCTGGGCCGTCGTCGCCGGCAGCCACTACAAGCCGGGCGAGACCGGCAAGGAGCGCGAATCGCTTGCCGACATCGAGCGCTGGCTGGTCGAGACCTTCGATACGGGCCCGATCGAATATCGCTGGATCAACGAGGATTACGCGCCGATCGACGGAGCGCCCTTCATCGGCTGGTCGTCGAGGAAGCATGGCTATCTGGTCGCGACCGGCTTCGACGCCTGGGGGATCAGCAACGGCACCGTCGCCGCGGAGATCATCGCCGATCTCGCCACCGGCAAGGAGAATCGCTGGCTCGAGATTTTCGACGCCAGGCGCGTGAAGCCGATCGCGGGCGCTCCGGATTTCGTGAAGGAGAATCTGTCGGTCGCCGCGCACCTCGTCGGCGGCTATCTCGGCGGCAAGGCCAAATCCTATGAGGAACTGGGATCCGGCGAAGCGGCGATCCTGAAGATCGACGGCGACAATGTCGCCGCCTTCCGGGACGAGCAGGGCACCCTGCATGCCGTCTCCGCCGTCTGCACGCACATGGGCTGCCTGGTCGGCTGGAACGACACCGACCGGACCTGGGACTGCCCCTGCCACGGCTCCCGTTTCGAGCTGAGCGGCGAGGTCATCCACGGCCCGGCGACGAAGCCCTTGGGGTCGAAGATCACGGGCTAGGCATGATCATTTTAGACTGAAGCGCTGTCTTATCCCGTCATGCTGAACTTGTTTCAGCATCCAGCTTTCCGCTTCCCGGGCGAGCGACCAGCTGGACCCTGAAACAAGTTCAGGGTGACGCCGATGTCGGGAAAAAATCCGCGATTCATTCTCAAGCGATCACGCTCTAGCG
>DASQLT010000024.1:0-9668 GCA_035629855.1 Allosphingosinicella sp. | reverse complement strand
CAGCACGTCGACATGTTCGGCTTCGGTCTCGTCCGCTGCGGCCCCGCTCATCCGCCTCTCATCGCCCGGCCGGCGCGTCAGTGCCAGTCCGCATCGGCCTTCGGCGCAATCTCCTTCCCGGCCTCGACGATGTCGGCGAGGTCGACGGCCTTGTCGAACGGGTCTTTGTCGAGCGCGGTGGCACGGTTGAGGCGGCGCTGCCAGCCGTGCAGCGCCTCGACATATGGGACGTAGGGCACCCGCATCAGGCTGCCGTCGGCGAGCCGCTCGACGTCGGCGATGCCGTTGTGCAGCCACTCGCCGTCGTGCCAGTTGGGCATGTCGACCGCCGGGAACATGCAGATGCCGTGCAGGTCGACGCCGCGGTTCACCGCCGCCAGGCTCTCGGAAACCACGTCGTTGAGCCAGTCGGGCCGGCCGCCCTCGAGGCCGGAGGTCTCGGCGACAATGCACGGCCGCTGGTACCGCTTCCAGCCTTCCTCGATCAGGTCGCACAGCGGCCGGATGCGCTCGTCGCCCGGCTCCAGCGCGGCGTGCGGGCCGCCCTCGCGATATTCCATCTGGCCGAAGCTGTAATTGTTGAAGCCGATGATATCGAGGATGTCCGGCGAGCCGCCGAGTTCCGGGTGCCGAAGCCCGCCGATCACGTCCCAGGCGATGTAGGCGTCGTCATAGGATTCGCGATGCGCGGCCTCGGCCAGGTCCGGCCGGTCCCGCGGAGGCACCACCCAGATCAGCGGATCGATGTGGACCATCCGGGCCTCGGGCGCGAACTCGCGGATCGCCTTGACGGCTGCGATGTCGGCGCGCGCGAGCGCGAGGGTGAGGCGCCGCCGAGTGTCGCGATCCTTTCCGAAGGGCGCCGCCCACGCCCACTCGCCGGCCATGTAGCCGAAGAAGGTCGGCTCGTTGGTCGGGGTGAAGAACGGCGGGCCGTGATGGGCCCGCTCGATCACGTAGCGCGACGCCGCCCGGGCATAAGCGACGAAGCGCTCAACGAACGCGTCGCTGAACGGGTCGAGGTCGTCGGGATAGCCGTAATGGCAAAGGTCCCAGATCGGCTGGATCCCGTAGCGCCGCTGCGCCGCCAGGAAGGGGTCGATATAGGAGAAATCGTAAGTGCCGCCCTTGTCGACGAGCGGCCAGGGTATGCCCTCGCGCGCCACCGCGATCCCGAGCGAGCGGAGCATCCGGTAATCCTCGTCGGAATGGCTGAGATGCTGCGTTTCCTCGCACAGGTCGCGGCGGCCCTGATCTTTCCAGATGAAGGTCGAGCATTCGAAGCCGGAGAGGAAGAAGGTTGGGAAAATCCCGTCGCGGCTCACCTGAAGGCGCCAGTCACCCGGCTCTTGACCTGCGGATCGGGAATGATCCGGTAGCGCGCTTCGATCAGGCTGTAGACCCCGAACAGGCAGAGGCCTGCGGCGACCAAAGCGCGGAGCGAGTCCGGAAGGCTGAGCAAGGCGTCGCCGAGCGCGCCCGCTTCTTCGGCCTGGTGGTGGCGGGCGGCGTTGAAGACGAGCCAGCCGGCGGCGAGGAAAATCACCCCGCGCGCGGCATGCCCCGCGGTACCGGCGGCGATTACCCACCATTTGTGCTTGGCCTCGGCCGCGAGATGCTTGCAAAAGTCCTGCTTGAACGCGATCACGAGCTGCGCGGCCCCGGCGGCGGCGAGGATCGCGGCGGCCAGATAGAGAATCAGGTCCCCGCCCGGCAGGCTCATCGCCGTCGCCGCGCCGCTTTCCGCGCTTTCGCTCGAATCGCCGCCCGAGCCGGAACCGAGCGCAAGCTTCATCGCGGTAAAGGCGAGGCCGAGATGGATGATCCCGCTCAGCGCGCCGGCGAGCCGACCGGCGATGCCCTTGGCGTCCTTGCCCTTGTCCTGGGTGTCGAAGATCGCGTCGGCGATCCGCCATATCCCGTAAGCGACGAAGGCGAGCGCAAGCACGCCCAGCACAAGCCCGCCGGCTTCGCGGGAAATATGCTCCAGCGCTCCGCCCGCATCTTCCGCCCGTCCCAGCTTCAGCGCCAGATAGCCGATGATCAGATAGAGCAGCCCGCGACCGGCGAAGCCGATGCGGGTGAGCAGAAGAAAGTTTGGGGATACGCTTGACACGGAGCCGTAACGTACGTCGGGGACTGCTGTTCCCGCCGCGCTCGACGGTCAGAAAGGCAAGTCGAGATAGCGGTAGAATTCGCGCGCCATCGCGGCTCGGAATTGGGGCTGGCTCATGCGAAATTGCTGGCCGAGCTCGATGCAGGCGGCGAGGGCGGCCGTCACCGCCGGCAGAGCTCGACGCTCGCGGGCGGAGCCGGGCGCCGATCGGACCAGAGCGTCGGCCGCTTCGACGGACCTTCCGACTGCGCATTGCAGCGCCCCCAGATCTCGAGGCGTCGTCGCGCGCTTGAGGTTCCACGCCTCGACCATTGCGGTGAGTTCGGTCAGGTTGGGTACCGCCCGGGTCTTGCCGGTGCGGGAAAATCTTCCCGTATTCACGTAGAGGCGCCGAGCCACCGACCCGGCGAACAGGGCCCTGGACTCCGGCGTGTCGCCGAGCTTCTGGGCTTCGAAGCAGCGCCGAAGCGCCGGAGCCACCGCGGTATAAGCGTTCGCTTCGCGCACCGAACCGGGCTCGGCGAGCGCCAGCTCGCGCGCCGCCCGATAGTCCCGCTCGATCGCGCAGCCCGCGGCACGGTCGGCATGGACCGCGAGACGCTCTTCGCTGGGGGTTGCTCCGGCCGCAGTCGCACCCGCCAGAGCCGCTCCGCACGCGATGATCATGATCCGCTTCATTCGAGCCGATCCTGTCACAGTCGCTCCGCCGCATCAATCGCGCCACTGGCGCCGCTGGCGCGTTTCTGGCAGCGAGGGGCCGACATCTTAGCAGAGGAATCCGGCCGGATGGACTTCGACCTTACGGAACGGCAGGCTTTTTACCGCGATCGGGTTCGCGATTTCATCGAGACTCGGATTCGCCCCCGCGGACAGGATTACAAGGATCAGCTCGCCGCCGGCGATCGCTGGCAGCCGATCGAGGTGATCGAGGATTTGAAGCCCGAGGCGAAGGCGGCGGGCCTGTGGAATTTGTTCATGCCGCCCGGCCAGGCGCTCCGCCATGTCGACGAGAGCTTCGAGTTCGAGGGCACGCAGCTTACCAACCTCGAATATGCGCTCTGCGCCGAGGAGATGGGACGGATCGGCTGGGCGAGCGAGGTGTTCAACTGCTCCGCCCCCGACACCGGCAACATGGAGGTCTTCCACCGCTACGGAACGCTCGAGCAGAAGGAACAGTGGCTGAGGCCGCTGATGAACGGCGAAATACGCTCCGCCTTCCTCATGACCGAGCCCGCCGTCGCTTCCTCCGACGCGACCAACATCCAGTGCGAGATCAAGCGGGACGGCGACGACTATGTCCTGAACGGCCGCAAATGGTGGTCGAGCGGAGCGGGCGATCCGCGCTGCAAGGTCGCCATCGTCATGGGCAAGACCGACACCGGCGCCGACCGGCACCGTCAGCAGTCGATGGTGCTGATGCCGCTCGACGCCCCCGGGGTGACCGTCGAGCGGGCGCTCACCGTCTACGGTTATGACGACGCTCCCCACGGCCATATGGAGATCGAACTGAAGGACGTGCGCATTCCGGCGTCCAACATGCTTCTGGGCGAAGGCCGCGGCTTCGAGATCGCTCAGGGGCGGCTCGGCCCGGGGAGGATCCACCATTGCATGCGCACCGTCGGGGTCGCCGAGGAAGCGCTGAAGGCGATGGTCAAGCGCCTCCAGACCCGAACCGCCTTCGGCAAGCGCCTGATGGAGCACAGCGTCTGGGAGCAGCGAGTCGCCGCCGCCCGGATCGACATCGACATGTCGCGCCTCCTGTGCCTCAAGGCCGCCGACATGATGGACAAGGCCGGCAACAAGGCCGCCGCCGCCGAGATCGCGATGATCAAGGTCTACGCGCCCAACATGGCGCTGAGGATCATCGACGACGCGGTCCAGGCCCATGGCGGCGCCGGAGTGTCGCAGGATTTCGAATTGGCCAAGAGCTGGGCCGGAATCCGCACCCTGCGCCTGGCCGACGGCCCGGACGAGGTCCACAACCGCGCCATCGCCCGGATCGAGTTCTCCAAGCATGCGGTGTAACGAGGTGAACCTCGTCGCCCCAGCGAAGGCTGGGGCCCCAGGGGGTGAAAAGCACCGGAGCCCTTCACCCGCTGGGGTCCCAGCCTTCGCTGGGACGACGCGCTCATGAAAGCCGCCATCCTCCGAGCCCCCGGCTCCCCGCTCACCATCGAGCGGGCCACGCTCGACTCCCCCGGCCCGCGCGAGGTGCTCATCCGCACCGTCGCCTGCGGCCTGTGCCATTCGGACCTCCACTTCATCGAGGGCACCTACCCCCATCCCCTCCCCTGCATTCCGGGCCATGAGGCCGCCGGCGTGGTCGAGGCGGTTGGAAGCGAAGTGCGGACGGTGAAGGTCGGCGACCCCGTCGTCACCTGCCTCTCGGCCTTTTGCGGCCATTGCGAATATTGCGTGACCGGGCGGATGTCGCTCTGCCCCGGCGGCGATACCCGGCGGGCGCGGGGCGCGGCGCCGCGGATCACCGGCGAGGACGGAAGCGCGATCGCCCAGATGCTCAACCTCTCCGGCTTCGCCGAGGCGATGCTGGTCCACGAACATGCCTGCGTGGCGATCGATCCCGAAATGCCGCTCGACCGGGCCGCCGTGATCGGTTGCGCGGTGACGACCGGCGCCGGCACCATCTTCAACGCCTGCAAGCTGGTCCCGGGCGAGACGGTGGCCGTGATCGGCTGCGGCGGGGTCGGCCTGGCCACGATCAACGCCGCCCGGATCGCCGGCGCCGGCCGGATCATCGCCGCCGATCCGATCCCGGAGAAGCGCGCGCTCGCTTTGCGGCTCGGCGCCACCGACGTCCTCGACCCGACGGAGGAAGGCGCCGGCGCCCGGATCGTCGAGATGACCAAGGGCGGAGTCGACCACGCGATCGAAGCGGTCGGCCGCCCCGCCTCCGCCGCGCTCGCCGTCAAGGCGCTTCGCCGAGGCGGCACGGCGACCATACTGGGCATGATGCCGCTCGACCAGAAGGTCGGCCTGGGCGCCATGGACCTGCTTTCCGGCAAGAAGCTGCAGGGCGCCTTCATGGGCGCCAACCGCTTCCCCGTCGACATCCCGCGCCTGGTCGACTTCTACCTTCGCGGACTGCTCGACCTCGACTCGATCGTGGCGGAGACGATCCCGCTCGAACGGGTGAACGAAGGCTTCGAACGAATGAAGCGGGGGGATGCCGCAAGAAGCGTGGTGGTGTTCGATTGACCCGTCGCCCCAGCGATGGCTGGGGCCGCAGGGGGTGAAAAGCACCGGCGCCCTTCACTCGCCGGGATCCCAGCCTTCGCTGGGATGACGTAGGAGAAAAAAATGTCCCTGTTCGACCTCACCGGCAAAGTCGCGATCATCACCGGCTCCTCGCGCGGCATCGGCCGGGCGATCGCGGAGGCCATGGCCGATCAGGGTGCGAAGGTGGTCATCTCCAGCCGCAAGGCGGAGGCCTGTCAGCAGGTTGCCGACTCGATCAACGCGAAGCATCCGGACGCCGCCATCGTGGTCCCCGCCTCAATCTCCTCCAAGGAGGCGCTCCAGACCCTCGTCGACGAGACCCGCCGCCAGCTCGGCCGGATCGACATCCTCGTCTGCAACGCCGCCTCCAACCCCTATTACGGTCCGATGGGCGGGATCACCGACGACCAGTTCCGAAAAATCCTCGAGAACAACGTCATCGCCAATCACTGGCTGATCCAGATGGTCGCCTCCGAGATGATCGGGCGCAAATCGGGCTCGATCATCATCGTCAGCTCGATCGGCGGATTGAAAGCCTCGGCCGTGATCGGCGCCTACAACATCTCGAAGGCGGCCGACTTCCAGCTCGCCCGCAACCTCGCCGCCGAATTCGGCCCGCACCAGGTCCGGGTCAATTGCATCGCCCCCGGCCTCATCCGGACCGATTTCGCCAAGGCCTTGTGGGAGAATCCCGACACTTTGAAGATGGTGACGGCCCATACCCCGCTCCAGCGCATCGGCGAGCCGGAGGAGATCGCCGGGGCCGCCGTCTTCCTGGCGTCCGACGCTTCCACCTTCGTGACCGGCCAGGCGATCGTCGTGGACGGAGGCAGCACCACCGGAGTCGGCCTCTGATCCGACCGCGCCCGGGAATTCGTTCCAAACCGCCGGAAAGCTCGCGGCGATTTTTCGGAATTGCATCTATTCCAGGCCCGATTTGACAGTTACCGAGCAAAGGTTCATTTTTCGCAACTTGTCGATAAAGACGAGTCGTGACCGCCGGGTCTGCTTAGGCTCCAGTTGATTATCCGTACAGCTTGGGGGAGCTCGGAAGATCATGGATCGTAGGGACGCGGCTGCTCGGTCGCTCAAGAACATTTCAACCGCTATCTTGCTGGCTTCGGCGGGTTTTACTCTAATCGTCGCGACCCGCGGCGAAGCGCCGGCCCAGGCCGCACCAGCGCCGGCGCCGGCGCCGGCGACCATCGCCTTCGGGCCGACCCCGCCGACCGACATCGCCAACCCCGCCGATCCCACCCAGGCCGCGACCTTCGCCTGGCAGGAGTTCATCGCTCTGACCTGGCCGGCAAAGCCCAATCCGGACATATCCTCGTCCGGCTACTTCCGCGGCCGGCCCGATCCGACGGCGGCTTCCGGAAGCACCGGGCCGAGCGGCGTGACCGTCTGGGAAACCTATTATCACCGCGCCGAACTCTATCCCGGCTACACGAACGCGACCGGCAACACCCTGCCCGATCCGAACGCCCCGCCCTCCTACCTCTACCCGTTCGTGACGATCAATGCCGCGCCCGGGGCCAGCCAGACGCTCTTCAACAATGCGGACGAGGCGAGCGAGATCAGCATCGCCAACATGTATTACACTCCGCTCGCCAAAAAGACGGACGCATTGCGCGCGGCCGGCGCTCCGGCGGCACAGATCGCCGCCGCCGCCGCCAAGGCGGCCATCGTCTACGAAGCCAAGGGCAATGGGGTCATCTTCAACTATTTGAAGCAGACCGGGTTCAACAATATCGGAACGGCCGCGAGCGGCATGACGCCGGGCACGGGAAGGACGCAGGCGCTCGCCAACTCGATCCTGAAGATCACCAACAAGCCTTATCAAGGTCCCGCTTTCGAGCTTCCCACCGGGTCGATCGAGATCAAGGCGACGTGGCGCCGCTACGATTCCACTGCCGACGACCTCAGCAAATTCCACTCTGCGAAGCTGATTTATTACACCGGTCCGGATAATAACGGCAACTATACGGCCTATAACGACACCTTTTTGTTAATCAGCCTCCACATCATTCAAAAGACGCCGAACGTTCCAACCTTCACTTTCGCGACGTTCGAGCATGTCTCCAACGAGACCAACGGCTTCCGCTTCACCAACGTCGGCCCCCAGACCTGCGTCATGGGCCAGAGCAATTGTCCGGCCAAAGTGCCCCGGTCGCTCCCTGACCCGGGCATCATCACCGCGATCCGGCAATTCCCGATTCCCGCCGCGCTCAAGACGTTCAACACCAATGTACAGAACCAGATCAGGGCCCAATACGGTCCGACCAATGTCTGGGCCAACTATCAGTTGATCGGAGTCCAGGCCGTCGTTCAGGACGACCCCGGCGGGACGGTTCCCAAGCAGCAGTTCTTCCTGTCCAATTTCGCCACCGAGACCAACGACACCCTGCAATTCTTCCAGGGCGGTCTCTCCGGACCAGGATCGGACGTGCCCGATCCGGATCTCCCCCGCGTCTTCAAGCGGTTCACCGATCCGGTGAAGAAGACGACGAGTTTCCGGGGCTATACCGCGGGCGGCTGCGTCGGCTGCCACGGCGCCGCGGGCCAGTTCCAGGGGGGCGACTTCAGCGTCATCGCGGCCACCGGCAATTTCTTCCAGCCCCAGGGCATCACACCCTATCCGGTAGGAACACCCGTCAACCAGAATTCCACGGGCTTTCCCCTGCCACACCAGGCCTCGGCGGGATCCGGTCGACCGGCACCAAAGAAAGGACTCTGATCATGGTCGCAACTCTGAACGATTTCGCCGACGTCCAGAACCTCCTGAACGCGTTCGTCGCCAGCGCCGGGGTCACGCCCCAGGAGGCGCCCCACCACACGTTCTGGAACACCGACTATCAAAGCTTCATGCAGCTCAAGATCTTCGGCAAATATCAGGTCGTCGTCCCCAAGGACGTCGCCGCCTCGGACATCATCGCGGCGCTGAACGGGACCCTCGCCGGGATCCCGCGAATGCCGCGGCCGAGCCCGCCATATGACAATGCCTCCCCCAGCCAGGACGATGTCGTTGCGGCCCTGAGCGCCTGGATAGAAGCGGGCTGCCCGAACGGCGCCGCGACGACCGATTCGGCAAGCCGCAAGTCGGGGCCGCGCGAGGACCCCGGAGCCTCGAAGACCACCTTGCGCTGAGGAGCGCCGGGCGCTCCGCCGCCGATGGGGGAGAATAGCAGGGTGGGCGTCGAGATCGACTCGGCGCTTCGACAGGCCGCGTTTCTCTCTCGCCCCTCCCCATACAAAGGAGGAGATGCTACCCTCTCCTCGCCGTTCATACGCGACGGACGGAGATGCCGGAATGAGACTCGCCGACAAGATCGCCATCGTCACCGGCGCGGGCTCCGGAATCGGCCGGGCCAGCGCGATCCGCTTCGCCGCCGAAGGGGCCAAGGTGATCTGCGCGGATCTCAAGGGGCAGGACGAGACGGCGGCCGAAATCGGCGCCGCCGCGATCGGAATCCAGGCCGACGCCGGAAGCGAGGACGACGTCCAGGACCTCGTCCAGGCCGCCCTCCAATATCATGGCGGCCTCGACATCTTCTTCGCCAATGCCGGGATCTCGGGCGGCCTCGCCTCTTTGTTCGAGCAGGAGGTCGCCGACTGGCAGGAGATCCTCCGGGTCAATCTGATCGGCCCGTCGCTCGCGATCAGATATGCCGCTCCGGCGATGAAGGAGAATGGCCGCGGCTCGATCGTCTGCACCGCCAGCGTCGCCGGCCTTCGCGCCGGCGCCGGCGGCCCGGCTTATTCCGCCTCGAAGGCCGGGGTCATCAACCTGGTCCAGGTCGCCGCCACCCAGCTCGCCGGAGCGAATATAAGGGTCAACGCCATCTGCCCCGGCCTGATCGAGACCGGGATGACCCGCCCGGTCTACGAATGGGCGAGAGCCGCCGGCAAGGAAGACCGGCTCGGCCACCTCAACCCCCTGAAACGTGGCGGAATCCCCGACGAGATCGCCGCCGCCGCGCTCTTCCTGGCCTCGGACGAAGCCAGCTACGTCAACGGCCACGCCCTCGTCGTCGACGGCGGCCTCTCGATCAGCCACCCCTACAATCACCAGGAATATGGGCGAACGGCGGTCTGACTACCGCGTCGTCCCAGCGAAGGCTGGGACCCCAGGGGGTGAAAAGCACTGGTGCCTCTCGTTCGCTGGGATGACGGACTAGGTGTTTGGTCCCGATGATTGATGGTGCATTATCCGCCAGCGATTGGAGGGATGCACTATGGGCCAGATTCTACACGGGAGCGCCCGCACGACAGAGGCGGTCCGTCGAGCGATACAGCATAGTCAAGAGAGCCTGAG
>DASQLT010000023.1:0-11870 GCA_035629855.1 Allosphingosinicella sp. | reverse complement strand
GCCGTTCCAGGGCATGAACGCGACCAGCACGTTCCGGCCCAGGGCCAGCTCGCCCATGTCGGTCGAGGGCCCGTCGGCGATGACGTCGCCGGCGTTGACCAGATCGCCCACCTTCACCAGCGGACGCTGGTTGATGCAGGTATTCTGGTTGGAGCGCTGGAACTTCATCAGCGTGTAGATGTCGACGCCCGACTTGCCGGCCTCGACGTCGCCGGTCGCCCGGACGACGATTCGCGCCGCGTCGACCTGGTCGACGACGCCCGTCCGGCGGGCGGCGATGGCCGCTCCGGAATCGCGCGCCACCGTCTCCTCCATGCCGGTGCCGACCAGCGGCGCCTCGGCGCGGATCAGCGGCACCGCCTGGCGCTGCATGTTCGAGCCCATGAGGGCGCGGTTGGCGTCATCGTTCTCGAGGAACGGGATCAGCGACGCGGCCACGGACACGAGCTGCTTGGGGCTGACGTCCATCAGGGTGATCTGGTCGCGCGGCGCCATCAGGAACTCGCCGGCGCGGCGGGACGACACGATCTCCTCGCCGAAGCCCTTGTCCTCGAGCAGCTCGGCGTTGGCCTGGGCGATCGTGTGCTTGGCCTCCTCCATCGCCGACAGATAGACGACGTCGTCCGTCACCTTGTTGTCGACGACCTTGCGGTAAGGCGTCTCGATGAAGCCGTATTTGTTCACCCGGCTGAACGACGCGAGCGAGTTGACCAGGCCGATGTTCGGCCCTTCCGGAGTTTCGATCGGGCAGATCCGGCCATAATGGGTCGGGTGGACGTCGCGGACTTCGAAGCCCGCGCGCTCACGCGTCAGACCGCCGGGGCCCAAGGCCGAAACGCGGCGCTTGTGGGTCACTTCCGACAGAGGGTTGGTCTGATCCATGAACTGCGAAAGCTGCGACGATCCGAAGAATTCCCGGACCGCGGCCACCGCCGGCTTGGCGTTGATGAGGTCGTTGGGCATGACGGTCGACACGTCGACCGAGCTCATCCGCTCCTTCACGGCGCGCTCCATCCGGAGCAGCCCGACGCGATACTGATTCTCGAGCAGCTCGCCGACCGAGCGGACCCGGCGGTTGCCGAGATTGTCGATGTCGTCGATCTCGCCCTTGCCGTCCTTGAGGCCGACGAGGGTCTTCACGACCGCGACGATATCCTCCTTGCGGAGCGTCGTCACCGTATCCTCCACGTCGAGGTCGAGGCGCATGTTGAGCTTCACCCGGCCGACGGCCGAGAGGTCGTAGCGCTCGGGATCGAAGAACAGGCCGCCGAACAGGGATTCCGCGGTTTCGCGGGTCGGCGGCTCGCCCGGGCGCATGACCCGGTAGATGTCGGACAGGGCCTGGTCGCGGTCCTCCGACTTGTCGGCCTTGAGCGTGTTGCGGATCCAGGCGCCGGTCGAGACATGGTCGATGTCGAGAAGGTCGATCCGGTCGATCCCGTGCTGGTCGAGCCGCTCGAGATTCTCGGAGCTGATCTCGTCGCCGGCCTCGACATAGATCTCGCCGGTCTTGTCGTTGACGAGGTCGTAGGCGGAAAAGCGGCCGAAAATCTCCTCGGTCGGGATGACGAGGTTCTTGAGGCCGTCCTTGGCCGCCTTGGTGGCGGCGCGCGGAGTGATCTTGCTTCCGGCCGCGAACACCACCTCGCCGGTGTCGCCGTCGACGACGTCGTAGCTCGGCTTCTGGCCGCGCCAATTCTCGGCGACGAACGGGATCGCCCAGCCGTTCTTGCCGCGGACGAAGGTCACCCGGTCGTAGAAGGTGTTGAGGATCTCCTCGCTCGACATGTCGAGGGCGTGGAGGAGCGCCGTCACCGGAAGCTTGCGCTTGCGGTCGATTCGGACGTTGACGATGTCCTTGGCGTCGAACTCGAAATCGAGCCACGAGCCGCGATAGGGGATCACCCGGGCGGCGAAGAGATATTTGCCCGAGGCGTGGGTCTTGCCGCGGTCATGGTCGAAGAGGACGCCGGGGCTACGGTGCATCTGCGAGACGATGACTCGCTCGGTGCCGTTGACGATGAACGTTCCGTTCTTCGTCATCAGCGGCATGTCGCCCATGTAGACGTCCTGCTCCTTGATATCGAGGACGGAGCGGGTCTCGGTGTCGGGATCGACCTCGAACACGATGAGTCGAAGCGTGACCCGCATCGGCGCGGCATAGGTCATCCCGCGCTGGCGGCACTCGTCCGTGTCGTATTTCGGCTCTTCGAGCTCGTAATGGACGAAGTCCAATTCGGCGGTGCCGGCGAAATCGCGGATCGGGAAGACGGAGCGAAGGGTCTTCTCCAGGCCCGACACATAGCTGTCCTGCGGGCGCGAGCGGAGGAATTGCTCGTAGCTCTCGCGCTGGACCTCGATGAGGTTCGGCATTTCGGAAACTTCGTGGATGTTGCCGAAGATCTTGCGGATGCGCTTGGATGCCATCGAGCGGTTTTCGCTGGCCCGGGCCGTCTTGGTCGCCATGGAGATGTGTCTCGCCTTCCTGTGCCCCGGCGGATGGCCGGGATCTCGTCGTCCCGGGCTTGACCCGGGATCCATTCCGGGCCCGCTCGCCTCGCGAGAAGCGAGGGCAAAGCCCGATGCGGAACGCAGAAGACGCAAAAAGCCGCGAGTCCCAATGCTTGGAACCGCAGCTTCAGCGTCTTGAAAACCCGTTACCGATCAATGCTTTGAACGCGCTGCGCGACGGCGCGTCCTGTTCCGATACGATGGGGTGTGAGGGCTATGTAGGATTTGCAGGGGTGAGGGTCAAGGGTTCGATCAAACAGCGATCCACCAAACGAGGAGCGCGAGACAAGCTATCTGGCCTAGGGCCGCGTAAAACCCGATGAGTGAGCAGATTAACTTGAGTCCGATGCTGAAGCCTGCTGAACTGCCTACGCGATTCCAACCGGACCCGCCTCGCGTCTGAAGGTCGAGTAACCCTGCAGTCAATACACTCCCGGGTACCCAAAGGTGGTTTTGGCCGAAGATCAGTCCGACTAGCAGCGTTAGAGCGGCAATCACGACAGCAGTGTTTAAGCGCATTGCTCAGCCCTTCATCCAGACTGCTCATAGCCCGGCTCACCGGGAAAACACGGGGCAATCATCAATTTTTCCGGTGCGATCCTTCACCTGACACCAGACGCGCTCGCGAATTTTGCATAGCCGTGAGGTAGTGTTAAACTGGGCTCATGGACGACCCTCCTCAGATTGGCCCTAGCCGGATTCCGGACGATAGCGATTATCGTGCGAGGGACCATGAGGCGCGGCTCGCCACGCTGCGTGCCGCGATCCAGCGCGGCATTGACGACGGTGAAGCCGGTCGAGTCGTCGATCTCGACGAGGCGTTCGATCAGGTCGAGATGATGCTCGACGAGATGGAGGCCGCCCGGCGCGCATGAAAGCGGTCCTCACGCAGGCCGCGCTCAAGGACTTGCTGGAGATCGCTCGCCACATCGGCAAAGACGATATCCCTGCCGCGCGCCGCTTCACCGCCGCGCTGCGGAGCCGGGCGCAAGCCGTAGGCAACAAGCCGCGGCTGTATCCGTTCGCCAAAGGCCTGGAGGCCACAGGCGTGCGCCGCCGCCTCTACCGCGACTATTTGATCTTTTACCGCGAAACCGAAGCGGGCGTCGAGGTAACCCGCCTCCTCCACTCTGCCCGCAATTGGCAGTCATTGCTCGCCCAAGATGAAGCGACTCCATCGGTCGATTAGTCGGAAAACCGGGACAGTTACCAATTTCGGGAGGTGCCCCGGGCTCATCCGGATCATAACCGATCTTCGTATCGTGAGGTCGCGCACATTGCCTGCGTTACCGAAAAGTCCTAATTTCCAGTCCATGGACGACCAGCCCGCACTCGACCTGCAGGACGAAGCCCTCATCGTAAAGGCCGTGAAGTCCGGCCGCTACGCCTCGCGCGCCGCGGCTCTTCGTGAAGGTCTGCCCCTCGTCCGTGAGCGCGAGGCGCAATGGGGGCGATTTGAGGCCGAAATCCAGAAGGGCATCGATTCGCTGGATCGCGGGGAAGGGATTCCGCTCGAAGAGGCCTTCGCCGAGGTGCGAGCGTCGCTGAAGCAGAAGAGGAGTGGCCGGAAAGACGCCGCGTGAAGGTCGACCTGGCGCCCCAAGCGCGGGCGGATCTGAAGTCCATCTCCCACTGGATCAACGACGACGATCCCGATCGTGCGGACGCTTTCGTCAGCAAGCTGGAACGCGCTTGCGCAACCCTCGGGCACCGCCCTACCGCTTCCCCGCCGTACCGACCGCCGGCCACGAATTGCGAAAGCGCGCATATCGCGAATATCTTATCATCTATCGGATTCTTGGAGACCGGGTAGAGGTTGTCCGCATCGTTCATGGGAAGCGCGACTGGGTGCCGATCTTCCGAGGCCCAATGTCGGGGAGATAATTATGGATGTACATCCCGACCCATCGCAGCTGCCACGTTCGACGAAATCCGGGCCGCGGTTGTGCGCCGCAAGGCGGACGTCGAGGCCGGGCATGTGAAGGACGCCGTAAGAGGCGTTTGCCGCACTGGAAGCCTGATAAACCGGGACGATAAACCGGGACGATTACCAATTTGCCAGGCGACCCCAGTCCATTCGAGCCATAACCGATCTTCGTATGAGGCGCTCGCACGCGCTGCCCGGCCGGACCAAAGAGCCGTCGATCCTCTACCCTGTCGGCGCTGAGACTATTGAAGTTCTGCATGTCGTTCACGGCACGCGCGGCTATCGCGGGATGTTCACGCGGCTGTGATCGCCGCCTGTGGAGCGGCCAAGTCATTAAGTCTCGAAATGGACCTAACTCGAGGATTTTGCATAATCTTTCCGCGGTGATAGGGACGTCGGAATGGACGATTGCTTCCGAATCGGCCCCGGCGACGGCGACCGCGCTCCCACCCCCGGCGGCGATGAGCGCGAGGGTCGCCGTGGCGAGCTTCGCGCCGCCGTCAAGCGCGGCCTCCAGGACATCGAAGAGGGACGGGTCGCCGATCTCGGGGAGGCGCTCGACCGGATCGAGGCGATGCTCGACGAGCTTGAGGCGACCAAGCGGTCCGACGTCTGATCGCTTTCGCGCCGATCGCCACAATTGCGACAAATCAGCCGCCGTCGCGACACCGTCCTGACCCGAGCCGCCCGTAAATCCCCTTCCAACGGCGCCGGGCAACCGCCCCGCCGCCCGAAGCAAGGAAGGATTTCGCGATGGCGTGGATCGTGGCGCTGGGCCTGATGATGGGAGCGATGGTGACTCTGCAGGCTTTCTGCGCCGAGCTCAGCTGGCGCCGATTCGAGCCGCGCGAGCGCTAGGACGGATTTCGGCATGCACCCCGCCGCCCTCCTCGCCCTGCTGACGATCGCCCTGCTGGCGTTCGCGGCGCTTCGCCTCGAGCTGGACTTCCGCCGCACCTGCAAGGCGGATCTCAGGCCCGAGCCTTCGGCTTCCGGGCCCGAGCGCCGGGCTCCGGCGCCCGAGCTTCGAGCCGCGCCCGCGGGCGGCTATTGGCAGGCGCCTTTCCCCCGAGCGCCTCAGGCCCGCCGCGCCGGCTTCGCCTGATAGCGTTTCTGGGGCGGCGGCCCGGCCTTCCGGTTCGCCCTCGCGGAGTCGCGGGGCTTGCCCTGGACCGGCTCGATCCGGACCCCGCCTTCGCCGTCCTCGTCGGTCGCGGTGCGCTTCACCGCCGCCATGAAGCGGCCGGCGGCGGCACGCGGCACCTCGAACATCGTCTCTCCCGCGGCGATCCGGATGGCGCCGATCTCGGACTTGGTGATGTGACCCCTGCGGCAGAGCAGGGGCAGCAGCCAGCGCGGGTCGGCATTGTGGCGGCGGCCGATGTCCATCCGGAACCAGATCGTGTCCTCGAAACCGGGGCGGGGTCCCTCGGGCTTGCGGACCTCGCTCGGGCTTCCGGAATCGACCATCTCCTCGGGCGCCGGCATCCGGGCGCGGTGGGCCCGGACCAGGGCCGCGGCGATCTCCTCGGGCGGCTTGGCTTCCATCAGCCGGCGGGCGAGGTCGCGATCCTCATCCTCGACCTCGATCGGCTCGAGCAGCTGGGCGAGCAAGCGGTCGTGGTCGCTGCGGCGGATGTCCTCCGGGGTCGGCGGCTTGATCCACTCGACCTCGATCCGGGCGCCGCGCATCACCATCTCGACCCGCTTACGGCGCGGATAAGGGACGACGAGGACCGCGATCCCCTTCCGCCCCGCCCGTCCGGTCCGGCCGGAGCGGTGCTGGAGGGTCTCCGCGTCCCTCGGAAGCTCGACATGGACGACGAGGCTGAGGTTGGGCAGGTCGATGCCCCGCGCGGCGACGTCGGTCGCGACCAGGACCCGGGCACGGCCGTCGCGAAGCGCCTGCAGCGCCTGGTTGCGCTCGTTCTGGCTATGCTCGCCCGACAAGGCCACGGCGCTGAAGCCGCGCTCGACCAGGGACGAATGGAGCCGCCGGACATTCTCGCGGGTGGCGCAGAACAGAAGCGCGCTCTCCGCCTCGTGGAGCCTGAGCAGGTTGACGACGGCATGCTCGATGTCGGCAGGCGCCACCGTCATCGCCTGGTAGGCGATATCGCCATGGCCGCGGTCCTCGCCGACCGTCGAGATCCGAAGCGCGTCCTTCTGGTAGCGTTTCGCCAGAGCGACGATCGGCCGGGGCATGGTGGCCGAGAAGAGCAGGGTCCGCCGCGCCGGCGGGGTCGCGTCGAGTATCTCCTCGAGATCCTCGCGAAAGCCCATGTCGAGCATCTCGTCCGCTTCGTCGAGGACGACGGCGCGAAGCTTCGACAGGTCGAGCGCGCCCCGCTCGAGATGGTCGCGGAGCCGGCCCGGGGTTCCGACGACGATATGGGTTCCATGCTGGAGCGAGCGGCGCTCCTTGGAGGCGTCCATTCCGCCGACGCAGGTCGCGATCCGGGCCCCGGCAGGGGCGTAGAGCCAGGCGAGCTCGCGGCTGACCTGGAGCGCCAGCTCGCGTGTCGGAGCGATGATCAGCGCCAGCGGCTCCCGGGCGAACCCGGCGCCGCCGTCGTCGCCGAGGAGCTGAGGCGCCATGGCCAGGCCGAAAGCGACCGTCTTGCCGGACCCGGTCTGGGCCGAGACGACCAGGTCCCGCCCCTCCGCCTCCGGCTCGAGCACGGCGGCCTGGACGGGGGTGGGCGTGGCATAGCCGCGCGCGGACAAGGCGCCGGCGAGGCGCGAAGGAAGATTGGTGAAGGGCATTGGGGCCATGTGGGCGTCAATAGAGGCCGGGGCAAGGCAAAGGGGGATCGAAGGTGCGCAGGAATTTTTTCAAGCCGTCACCCTGAACTTGTTTCAGGGTCCAGTCCTCCACCCGCACGGCGGCTCGCCCCTGGATGCTGAAACGAGTTCAGCATGACGGTCTTCCCTGCCCATCCCGTCGGACACAATCGACACACAAAACCCGCTTCCCCGGCATCCGGCCGTGACGCGCGCGGGGCATTCGGCCTTCATCCGCTGGAGAAGTCCGATGAAGTCCATGATCGCCGGTTTCCTGACCACCGCTTTGCTTCTGGCCCTGCACGTTGCCCCGCCGCCCGAGGCGCTCCAGCCCTATGCCAGCCCGACCGACCAGGCGTTCGCCGAGCGCCACCGGAACGAGTCGAGGGATGCCATCCGAGCCGAGCTCGGCCTCGACCATTGAACCATGCCGGGTCGGAGCGCTTCGACGGATCGTGTCGAGCCGGCCTGCCGCGAAGTCGCATCCGCTTATCCCCTGCTCGCCTCGCCGTTTCGGACCCTTCCCCGGCTTGACGGCCCCGGCCTCCCCGCTCAAGGCTTGAGGCTTCAGGAGAATAACACATGCGAATCAATTCCATCCTCGCCGCAATGGCCGCGGCCTCGATGGCCGCGGCGCCGGTCGTCGCTCAACCCAAGCCCGCCGCCGAGATCGCTCCGCAGTCCGAGACGGTCGACGGCGAGCAGCTCCGGGGCGGCTTCATCATCCCGTTAGCGATCATCATCGCGATCCTCATCGGCGTCCTCCTGCTGACCAAGAATGACGACGAAGAAGACCCGGTCAGCCCGTAAGTTCGAGCCGACGCTCGAGCCCGAACGGGAGGCGCGATCCAGGTCGCTGCCGTAACTCGTCATTCCCGCGCAAGCGGCCGTCCGGACGGTCTCGAGAGCCCCTCCGGAGGCCCGCTTCGCGGAGACGACGCAATGCATTCACCGCTGCTCCGCCACGCCCCGCCCCGCTTCGAGTGTCGAAACGGGCCCGAAACGCCGTGAATTCGTTGTGCCCCTGATATGAAAACGCAACCCACCCCCCTCGCCCGCGCCGCCGCTTTGCTCCTCGCCGCCGCCGCGCTCCCCCTCACCCCGGGATTCGCCCAGGACACGGCTCCGCCGGCCGAGCCGGTCGCCGAAGCGCCGCCGGAGGCCACCACCGCCATCCCGCCGCCCGAGGCGACCACTCCGGTGCAGACGACCGAGACCGTCTCCCCCGCCCCGGCCACCGAAGCCGAGGCTGCGCAGGAAGCCGCTCCCGCCCCGACCCGCACCACGACCCGGCGCACCGTTACCCGGACCACCCGAACGCCCGCGAGGATCGTCGCTCCGGCTCCGGTCGCGGTCGTCCCGGTGCCGATCGATACCCTGCCGGTGCCGGTCGCGACCGCGCCGCTGCCGCCGCCCGTCGCCCAGGCTCCGCCGCTCGAGGTCCTGCCCGAGGTTCCCCCCGCTCCGGTGACGACCACGGTCGAGACCGAAGACAGCCGCGATTCCTTCCTGCCGTGGCTGCTCGGCGGGCTGCTTCTGCTCGGCGCCCTGGCTTTCTTCGCGCTTCGCGGCCGGCGCCGGACCGACGTCTATGAGGAACGTGCCTACGAACCGGCGCCCGCCCCGGCGGTCGTCCCGATCGCCGCCGCCCCCGTCGTCACGCCTGTCGCGACTCCGGTCCCGGCCGGCCGGCCCGAGCTCGAGCTGGCGATGCGTCCGCGCCGCGCCGGAGTGAGCGGCGACGACGCCCGCGTCGAGTTCGAGCTCACGGTCGGCAACAACGGCCCGGTCGCCGCCGAGAACGTCCGGATCTCGACCTGGATGCTCGCCGCCGGATCGTCCGAGGCGGAGAGCGCCCTGATCGTCCCGCGCACCCATGCCGACACCCCGCCGGTCACGATCGGCGCCGGGGAATCGCGCATCATGGAGGCTTCGGTCGCCCTGCCCACCGCCGAAGTCGCCGGCGATTCCGTCCTGCCGGTGGTCGTCGCCGACGCCCGCTACCGTCTCCCCGACGGGAGCGAGGGCCGCACCTCCGCCGCGTTCGCGGTCGGCGTTCCGGATGGCGAAGAGCTCGCCCATTTCGGGATCGACAATCCTTCGGGCCTCCACGACGGCGTCGTCGCCCGCCCGCTCGGTGAACCCGAGCGAGTCTGATCGGAGCGAAAGGAGCGCGGCGCCCTCGCGGGAGCCGCGCTCTTTTTCGTCATCCCCTCACTTGCGGCGGACGGGCGCATCCGGAAGCAGATCCCAGGCCGGCAGGGCCCCGGCGAGCGCATCCGGCACGGCCGGGGCAGCGGTCCGAGCGGGCGTCGCCGCCACGATGTCCGCGGGTGTTTCCGGTTGCTTCGGTTCCATGACCCGTCCTTTTACCTGGGCTTGACGAAATTGAGCGAACGGCCGTGCGGCGCGAGCAATTGGCTGTCGGGCCTGAGCGCGTTGATGAAGGCTTCGGTTTCCTTGGCCATGCCGTCCCGGCGGTCGAAATCCCTGCGCCATTCCACGAGCTCGGCGAGGCTCGCCCGGAGCGCTTCGGCGGCGGCCCGGCGGCGCTGCTCGAAGCTCGAGCGGAGGGCGTCCCGGCGC
Organism: Allosphingosinicella sp.; assembly: GCA_035629855.1. Lineage (GTDB taxonomy): Bacteria > Pseudomonadota > Alphaproteobacteria > Sphingomonadales > Sphingomonadaceae > Allosphingosinicella. The sequence goes on along the minus strand of DASQLT010000023.1, from coordinate 2,062 downwards.
GGCTCGAGCTGGGTATATTCGTAGCCGACCCAGGCGCCGAGGCAGAGCCCGACGAGGGCGAAGAACCAGCCGCCCGGAAGGCTGAACAGAGCTATCAGGAAGATGATCGCCCCGGCCGCCCCCGCGGCATAATGTCTGGGGCCGAGCTTGACGGCCGCGAGCGCCGCCTCCTCCTCCCGGGTGATGAAGGCGTTCAGGTCGGCGGCGAGCGCGTCACCGTCCGAGCCGTCGGACGTCTCCGCGCTCCAGCCGTCGACGAGGAGGCCGACCGAGGCCGGCACGTCACCATGGGTTCCGGAAAGCAGATCGGCGAAGGCGTCGCGAAGCCAGTCGCGCGAGAAAGCGACGGCCAGCCGCTGCGACGCCCGGCTGGCGCCGGCGAGGTCGGCGTGCATCGCCGCGTTGGTGAGGAGCTGGGTGAAGCTGCTTTCCTCTTCCAGGACGGCCGCTTCGGCGGCGAAGCGCTGGCCGGCGATGTCGACGCGCCCGTCGGCGTCGATGATCGCCTGCAGGCGCGCCTCTTCGCGCCGAAGCGGAAGCTCCTGGGAATCGTGCTCGGTGATCAGGTTCGTAAGCAGGTCGTCCACCGCCTCGCCGAGAGTTGCCGAGCTCGGCAGCGGACCGTCGAAAATCTGGCGCAGATGGGCGTGGAGATGCTCGCCCAGGGCGATCCGGTTGGTCAGCCTTTCGAGCGCCGGCCAGGCGGCGCAATGGTTCGCAAGATTGGGGTAATGAGCCGAATATTCGCCGGCGGGGATTTGCGATCGAAGCGCCTCGCGCCACTGCTCGCGCTGCCGCTCGACGAAATCGGCCTCGTTCGCGAGTTCGTCGACCCAGCCGCCGAACCGCTCGACGCAGCGCTGCTGGATTTCCGGGGAGAACACGCCGCCGGAGACACCGTCGATCAGAACGATCGCCTGGCGCTTGAGGCGGCGCGGATTCTGATGAAGCAGATAGCGGTCGAGCCAGGCCATGCAGGATCCCGGCCGCCGCGCCCGCCGGCTGATCAGGGCGAAGAACAAGGACGCCTTCTCGTCGTCGCGGCGCATCGCCTCCGCCAGGGCCCTTTCGGCGAGCGGCCGGTCGTCCCGAAGCCACGCGGCGAGCGCCACCAGCGCCGGCGCCAGCCAGTAAGCGGGCGCGAGCAGCATCAGCTCCTCGGTGACGGAGTTCACCGTCTCGTTCCTGACGACGCTGACGTCGGCCGCCTGCAATATGCCGACAGCCGCCCGCCTGACTTCGCCATAATGGCCGTATTTGGTCTCGATCTCCTGACGCACCTTCACCAGGCGGGTCTCGGCATGGCCGATCTGGGTCTGGCGGTTGTAGCGCTCCTCGAAGGCTTCGAGCTGAGCCCGAAGCTCCGCGACCTCGGACGCCGTTCCGACGACGTGGCCGCGCACATCGTCCACTTCCTGCCGGACGAGGCTGATCCCCTCGCCGATCTGCTGGAGGCTACGCCGGATTCCGCTCAGATCGGCCGAGCTGACCATTTGCTGGGTCACGTTATCCCCCTCAGGACTCGCTCTCCGAAGGCGCTCCGGAGACTGCGGGGAAAGTGCGGCAATCGCCCTCGTCTGCCGAATGCGCTGCACTGCGCCTTCCCAACGGAAGTTGCCGCCGCACGATTTCGCCCCCGGGGTCAGGGCTATCGCACTTTACAATAGAGTGAAACCGGAAAACCAATCGGTCAGCGGAAGAATCCGGTCCGAATTGGTTTCCGTTTTTGCCGCCGCCGTCGCGGGCTGCAGGGCAAAAAAAGGGCGGCCCCGACTGGAGCCGCCCCTTTGTTCGCTCGTCATCCTGGCGAAGGCCAGGATCCCGGCGGGTGAAAAACGCCAACGCCTTTCACCTCCGGGGCCCCACCTGCGCCGGGGCGACGGATTACTTGAGCTCGACGGTCGCGCCGGCTTCTTCGAGGCGCTTCTTGAGCTCCTCGGCTTCGGCCTTGTTGACGCCTTCCTTGACCGGCTTGGGAGCGCCCTCGACCAGCGCCTTGGCTTCGCCGAGGCCGAGCTGGGTGATCGCGCGCACTTCCTTGATCACGTTGATCTTCTTGCCG
>DASQLT010000022.1:0-9882 GCA_035629855.1 Allosphingosinicella sp. | reverse complement strand
CAGCCACGGGCGGGCCGGATCGATGTGGCGCTGGGCCCAGCCGGCGGCCTTCTTGGTCGCCATCCACAAGGCCCGGCCCCGCTTCGTTGGAGCCATGTTGTGCTTGAGACCGGAATAGGCCTTCATCCCGATGAACTGCCGCCGTCCCTGCGGCTGACGGGCGACGATGGTCAGCGAGGTGTTGAGGATCCCCTCGCGCCGCTGAAGCGCCTCGGACGGGGCGATCAGCGCCGCCAGGTCCTGGCCGCCGATCCGGTGCCGGCGCCCGAACGCCTTCAGGAGCCGCCACGCCGCGCCGCTGACGATTCGGCCGCCGCGGGCGTGGGGATGCTCCATGAAATAGCGGCCGACCTGGTCGCGGCGGTTGCCGAGGCCGGATGTGAGCAACAGCCTCGGATTCTCGATCCCGCCGGCGGCGAGCACGAACGCCTTGGCCTTCACCGTCACGCGCCCGCTGCCGAGCGAGCGCGCCTCGACCCGAGCGATCCCGCGGCCCTCCTCGACGATCCGAGTCACCGTCGAATGGATGACGATCCGGCATTCGGGATCGGCTTCGATATCGGCGCAGCTTTCCCAGGCGAATCGGTTGAAGCGGCGGTCGAAGGTCCACAGCGGCGTTTCGAGCGTCTCGAAGCTCGGAAGCTTCACCCCCGCCGAGCGCAGATCGCCGGGCCCCGGCCGGCGGGCCGGCACTCCGAAGGCGGGCCGGGCCTTTTCGTACCAGCCCTCGAGCTCGTCCCGGCCGATCGGCCAGCCCGAATGCGGCACGTAATCGCGCGCCTCGAGGTCGATCGGATCGAGCTCGGCGCAGCGCCCGCCCCAGATCGCCGTGGTGCCGCCGAAGAAGCGCAGCCGGCTGTCCTCGAGGTCGTAATAATCCTCCCCCACATTCTCGCCGGCGTTGAGCTTCGCCGTCGCCGGCTCGTAATCGAGCCCGCCGCTCTCCAGGAGCACGACGCCATGGCCGAGCTCGAGCAGCCGACGGGTCAGGCTGATCCCGGCGGCGCCCGCGCCGATCACGCAGACCTCGCCTTCGAGCTCGATCGGCCCGGGGACCTGGGCGAGATCGATCATCTCGTCGCCCCAGCGAAGGCTGGGCCCCCGGGGGGTGAAGAGCACGGGTGCCTCTCACCCGCTGGGATCCCAGCCTTCGCTGGGATGACGACATTGCTCACCGCTCGAACAACTCCGCCTCGACCTCGCCCGACAAGGCCCCCGCAAGCACCGCGTCCTGAGCCCACCGCAGGTCGTCGGCCAGGTAACGGTCGGACTCATAATGCTCGACGTGGCGCCGGATCGCGGCCCGCGCCGTCTCGAGCGCCGGCGAGCTCTTCAGCGGCGCGTGGAAATCGCAGCCCTGCGCCGCCGCCAGAAGCTCGATCCCGACCACGCCCGCGCAATTGCCGGCGATCCGCCGAGCCTTGGTTCCGGCATGGGTCGCCATCGAGACATGGTCCTCCTGGTTGCCCGAGGTCGGAACGGTGTCGACGCTGGCCGGCCAGGCGAGGCTCTTGTTCTCGGATACCAGGGCCGCCGCGGTGACCTGGGCGATCATGAAGCCCGAATTGACCCCGCTGTCCTGGACCAGGAAGGGCGGAAGCCCGCTCATCTTGGGGTCGACCAGGACGGCGGTGCGCCGTTCGGAGATGCTGGCGATCTCGCACAGCGCCATCGTCAGCGTGTCGGCGGCGAAGGCGACGGGTTCGGCGTGGAAATTGCCGCCCGACAGGGAATCGTCGCTGTCGGGGAACAGCAAGGGGTTGTCGGTGACCGCATTCGCTTCGATTCGAAGCGATTCCGTCACATTTCTCAACAGGTCCAGGCACGCGCCCATCACCTGCGGCTGGCAGCGGAAGCTGTAGGGATCCTGGACCCGGGTGCAATCGTCGTGGCTATGGCGGATATCGCTTCCGTCGATCAGCCGCTTGAGCGCCGCCGCGACCCTTATCTGTCCCTTCTGCCCGCGCGCCTCATGGATCCGAGGGTCGAAGGCGGCGTCGGTGCCCTTCAGCGCATCGAGCGATAAAGCCCCGGAAATCAACGCCGTAGCGAATATCCGCTCCGCCGCGAACAGGGTGTCGAGCGCCACCGCGGTGGAAATCTGGGTGCCGTTGATCAGCGCCAGCCCCTCCTTGGGCCCAAGCACGAGCGGCTCCAGCCCGAGCGCTCGAAGCGCCTCTCCGGCCGGCAGTATCTTCCCTTCGAGGTCGATCCGTCCCTCGCCCAGCATCGCCGCGCTGAGATGGCCGAGCGGCGCCAGGTCGCCCGAGGCGCCGACCGACCCCTGGCTCGGGATGCAGGGGAGGGCGTCCGCCTCCAGCAAGGCGAGCAGCCGCTCCACCACTTCGCGCCGTACCCCCGAATGGCCGCGGGCGAGGCCGATCGCCTTGGTCGCCATGGCCAGCCGGACGACGGGGCGGCTGAAATCCTCGCCCAGGCCGCAGCTGTGCGACATCACCAGATTGCGCTGAAGCTCGGCCAGCCGGTCGTTCGGGATCCGCGTCTGGGCGAGCAGTCCGAAGCCGGTGTTGATCCCGTAGACGGTTCGACCGCTCGCGACGATCCGGCCGACGCAGGCGGCCGCGGAGTCGACCGCGGACCAGGCGTCAGGAGCGAGCTGGACAGGCGCCCCGGCCCAGATCGCGCGAAGCTCGGCGAGGGTGACGGAGCCGGGGCGGAGGGTGACCCTCATCTCGTCATCCCGGCGAACGCCGGGACCTCGGGTCGGAAAGGCTCAGCGGGTCTCCCCGGGGTCCCGGCTTTCGCCGGGATGACGGGGGCGTTCACGATCCCACCATCGGCAGGTCCAGACCCTGCTCCCGGGCGCAGTCGATCGCTTCCTCATACCCGGCGTCGGCATGCCGCATCACGCCCGTGCCCGGGTCGTTCCAAAGCACCCGCTCCAGCCGCCGAGCCGCTTCCGGAGTCCCGTCGGCGACGATCACCATCCCGCTGTGCTGCGAATAGCCCATCCCGACCCCGCCGCCATGGTGGAGCGAGACCCAGGTCGCGCCCGACGCGGTGTTGAGGAGGGCGTTGAGAAGGGGCCAGTCCGACACGGCGTCGGAGCCGTCCTTCATCGCCTCGGTCTCGCGATTGGGGCTTGCGACCGAGCCGGAATCGAGATGGTCGCGCCCGATGACGATCGGCGCCTTCAATTCTCCCGAGGCGACCATCTCGTTGAACGCCATCCCGAGCCGGTGCCTCTGCCCGAGCCCGACCCAGCAGATCCGGGCCGGAAGCCCCTGGAAGGCGATCCGCTCGCGCGCCATGTCGAGCCAGCGGTGGAGGTGGGGGTCGTCGGGGATCAGCTCCTTCACCTTGGCGTCGGTCCGGTAGATGTCCTCCGGGTCGCCCGAAAGCGCCACCCATCGGAACGGACCGACGCCCCGGCAGAACAGCGGTCGGACGTAGGCCGGGACGAAGCCCGGGAAATCGAAGGCGCGCTCGACCCCCTCGTCCTTGGCGACCTGGCGGATGTTGTTGCCGTAGTCGAAGGTCGGAATGCCCATGTCGCGGAAGGCCAGCATTGCATGAACATGCACCGCCATGGATTCTCTTGCAGCGGCTTCCACCGTGGCAGGGTCCCGCTCGCGCATATTTATCCATTTCTCGACGGTCCAGCCGATCGGCAGATAGCCGTTCACCGGATCGTGCGCCGAAGTCTGGTCGGTCACCGCGTCCGGCCGGATCCCCCGCCTCACCATCTCCGGCAGAATTTCCGCGGCATTGCCGAGCAGGCCCACCGAAGTCGGCACGTCCGCGGCGCGCAGGATGTCCAGCGCTTCGTCGATGCTGGTGGCGCGGCGGTCGAGATAGCGGGTCTCGAGCCGCTTTTGGAGGCTGCTTTCCCGGCATTCGATCGCGATGCAATGGGCCCCGGCCATCACCGCCGCCAGCGGCTGCGCTCCGCCCATCCCGCCCAGGCCGGCGGTGAGGATCCAGCGGCCCTTAAGGTCGCCGCCATAATGCTGCCGGCCCATCTCCACGAAGGTCTCGTAGGTGCCCTGAACGATGCCCTGGGTGCCGATGTAGATCCACGATCCGGCCGTCATCTGGCCGTACATCATCAGCCCCTTGCGATCGAGCTCGTGGAAATGGTCCCAGGTCGCCCATTTCGGAACCAGGTTGGAATTGGCGATGAGCACCCGCGGAGCGTCTTCATGGGTGCGGAAGACCCCGACCGGCTTGCCCGACTGGACGAGCAGGGTCTCGTCTCCCCCGAGCCGCTCGAGGGTCTCGACGATCTTGTCGAAGCTCGCCCAGTCCCGGGCCGCCCGGCCGATTCCGCCGTAGACGACCAGCTCCTCCGGAGCCTCGGCCACCCCGGGGTCGAGATTGTTCTGGAGCATCCGCACGGCGGCTTCGGTGGCCCAGGATCTGGCGACGAGGTCGGGCCCGGTTCGAGCGCGGATCGAGCGGCTGTTGTCTCGGCGTGAGTTCATGGAAGGTCTCTAGCCATTCCGTCGCCCCAGCGAAAGCTGGAGCCCCAGGGGGTGAAGGTCTCGGTGTTTTTCACCCCCTGGGGTCCCAGCGTTCGCTGGGACGACGGGCTAGCAATCCACCCCCGCCACGATCCGCCGCTCCGGTCCCGGAAGCCCGATCCAGTAAGCGAGCTCGGCCGGCCGGTTCACCCGCCAGACGCACAGGTCCGCGGCCTTGCCGGTGGAGACCGTTCCGATTTCCTTCTCAAGCCCCAGCGCCTTCGCCGCATGGACCGTCATTCCCGCCAGCGCTTCCTCCGGGGTCAGGCCGAACAGGGTGCAGGCCATGCTCAGCATCAGCGTCGGCGAAAGGACGGGCGAGGTGCCGGGATTGCAGTCGGTCGCCACCGCCATCGCCACGCCATGCCGGCGCAGCAGCTCGACCGGCGGCTTGCGGGTCTCGCGCAAGGCGTAGAAGGCGCCCGGAAGCAGCACGGCGACCATATTGGCGCGGGCCATCGCCCCGATTCCCACCTCGTCGGCATGTTCGAGGTGGTCGGCCGAAAGCGCTCCGAACTCCGCCGCGAGCGCCGCGCCGTTCATATTGCTGAGCTGTTCGGCGTGGAGCTTGACCCTGAGGCCATGCTCGTCCGCCGCCTCGAACAATGAACGCACCTCGTCGGCGGTGAAGCCGATCCCCTCGCAATAGGCATCGACCGCCGTCGCAAGCCCCGCTTCCGCGACCGCCGGGATCATCTCGTCGATGGCCAGGTGGACGAACGCTTCGCGACTTTCCTTATGTTCCGGCGGAAGCGCGTGGAGGGCGAGCAGGGTGGGCACCGTCCGCACCGTCTCGCTCCCGCCCAGCGCCTTTACCGCCTGGAGCATCTTCAGCTCGCTCGGAACGTCGAGGCCGTAGCCCGACTTGATCTCGACCGTCGTCGCACCGCCGCTCATCAGGGCGCGAAGCCGCGGCCGGGCCTGCGCGACCAGTTCTTCGAGCGACGCGAACCGGGTCGCCTTGACCGAGGAGACGATGCCGCCGCCGGCGCGCGCTATCTCCTCGTAGCTCGAACCGTTCAGCCTGGCCTCGAACTCCGCCGATCGATTGCCGCCGAAGACGAGATGGGTGTGGCAGTCGATCAGGCCCGGGGTCACCCACGCCCCGCCCAGCGGCTCGACCTTGTTCGCGCGATAGCCGGCGAGGTCGATCCGCCGCCCGACCCGGACGATCCGTCCGTCCTGGATTCCTATCGCGCCGTCCTCGATCGCTCCGAACGCGCCCGGCACGGCCGGGTCCATCGTCGCGATATGGCAGTCGGTAAGCAGTCGGTCCCACATGTCTCGCTTCTTAACCTTTGCCCGACTAAGGGCAAATCATGAGCTGGAAATCCATCGCTGACTTGATCGGCAGCGAGGGCCAGGTCGCGATCCTTGGAGCGCCCATGGAGGCGGGTTCGGTGACCCCGGGCCGCTGCGACCTTGCCCCCGAAACCCTACGCCGCGCCCTCAAGCGCTTTTCGACCTACAATGTCGAGACGGGCGCGGAGCTGCTCTTCCCGATCCGCGACCTCGGCGACGTGCCGGTCCGGGGCGTCAGCCCGGCCGACGGCTTCGCCCCGATCCGCGACTCGGCGGCGGCGGCGGTGGCGGAGCACCGCCTGACCCTTCTCATCGGCGGCAACAATGCCGTGACCCGTCCCGCCGTCCACGCGCTCGGCCTTCCGCTCGCCAAGGTCGGGCTGATCACGCTCGACGCCCATTTCGACCTTCGCGACACCGCCGACGGTCCGATGAACGGCAATCCCGTCCGCTGCCTGATCGAGGACGGCCTGCCCGGAAGCAATGTCTGCCAGATCGGCCTCGCCCCCTACGCCAACACGGCGCGGATGCATTCCGACGCTCTGGGATTCGGGATCGGGGTCTACACGATGGCCGACTGCGTCGAGCGCGGCATTCTCGCGGTGCTCAACCACGTCCTCGCCCGCTTCGTCAATCTCGAGGCCTTGGTGGTCGATTTCGACATCGACGTCATCGACCGGAGCCAATGCCCCGGCGCCCCGGGCGCCCGTCCGGGCGGGATGCCGGTCTCGATGTTCTTCGCCGCCGCCCGCCGGCTCGCGGCCGAGCCCCGGGTCAAGCTGGTCGACCTGACCGAATTCGACCCGAGCCTCGACGTCAGCGACATCACGGCGCTGACCGCGGGACGCTGGGTATGCGAAGTGCTGGCAGGGTTCGCGGGCAGATAAAAGAAAATCCTCCCCGGCATTCGCCGGGGAGGGGGACCATGCGAAGCATGGTGGAGGGGTTCTTTTCGGACTCCCAAGAACCCCTCCACCGCGCTTCGCGCGGTCCCCCTCCCCGAGAAATCTCGGGGAGGAATTCTACCTAAAGCGCCTTCAGCATCACCCCGGTATCGGCCAGCCGCTCCGGCTCGATCACCCGCCGCTCCAGCACCAGCTTGCGGCCCTGGACATAATCCCGGGTCGAATTGACGCAGTCGAGGGCGATCACCCGGCCTTGGAGCAGATAGATCACCGAGAAGCTGCGCTCCTCGGGCCGGCCGCGCACCACGGTGGAATCGTAGCCGACGGAGAGGCCGACCGTCTGCAGGCGCAGGTCATATTGGTTGGACCAGAACCAGGGGATGGAATCATAGGGCTGCGGGGCGCCCGTGATCGCCTTCGCCGCCGCAGCCGCCTGGTCGTGGGCGTTCTGGACCGATTCGAGGCGGATCCTGAGGCCTCCGGCGAAGCTGTTTTCATGGGCAGCGCAATCGCCGATTGCATAGACGTCGGGGAGGCTGGTCCGGCAGGCGGAGTCGACCTCGACTCCGTTCGCGCCCGCCGCGCCGGCCGCGAGCAAGGGCGCCACCGCGGCGTCGACTCCGATTCCGACGATCGCCATCTCGGCCTCGATCTCAGAGCCGTCCTGGAGAAGCACCCCCGCGACCCGGCCGTCGCGGCCGAGGATCGAGGCGACCGCGGCGCCGAGCCGGACGTCGACCCCCTGGGCGCGGTGCTCGGCCGCGTAGAAATCGGAAATCTCCGGTCCGGCGACCCGCGCCAGCACCCGGTCCAGGGCCTCGAGCAGGACGACTTCCTTGCCGAGCTTGCGGAGCACCGCCGCCGTCTCGAGGCCGATATAGCCGCCGCCGATCACGGCCACTCGCCGAACCGCGCCGAGCTCGGCGCGGATCGAGTCGACATGCGCCTTGCGCCGGACGAGATGGACCCCGGCGAGGTCGCCGCCCTCGCAGCCCAGCCGGCGCGGCTCGCCGCCCGTCGCCCAGATCAAGGTGCCGTAGCCGAAGCGCTCGCCGCTTTGGGCGCTCAGACTCTTCGCCTCCGGATCGACGGCGACGATCCGGGTGTCGAGGACGAGCGCGATTCCGCGTTCCGTCCAGAAGGCCTCGGGGCGGGCGAGCATCCGCTCGAATTCCTTCTCGCCCGCCAGATATTCCTTGGACAAGGGAGGCCGTTCGTAAGGCGGCTCCGGCTCGGCGCCGATCAGTGCGATCGAGCCCTCGAAACCGAGCTGCCGAAGCTGGATCGCGGCCTGGGCGCCGGCATGGCCGGCGCCGACGATGACGACGTCGTGATGGGTCATTTGGTCTTTCTTAATCCTCCCTGCCGCGAAGCGGTGGGGAGGGGGACCACCTGAAAGGTGGTGGAGGGGTAAATGGCATAGGCCTCAGTCGTCTGGCGCTCGATCCTCGAGTGGCGGGGCAGATACCCCTCCACCATGCTTCGCATGGTCCCCCTCCCCATCTTGCGATGGGGAGGATATTTTAGTCGTTCGACTTCGTCGACGGGACCGCGGCCAGCGGCTCGCGAGGCTCGGGCGCCGCCCCCGCGACCAAATTCTCCAAAGTCGAGCCGTCGAAGCCGAGCTCCTTCATCAGCCCGTCGACGATCGGCGCCTGGGCGCGGTAGCGAAGCGCCGCGGCGACCGCGCTCGAGGCGAGATTGCCGTCGCCGCCCGAGCTCGCGCCATTGCCGCCCGAGCCGTTGCTTCCGGTCAGCCCCTCGACATGGACGATCTTGATCGAATCGATCGCCTCCATCGGCTTGGCGGCTTCGCGGACCACCTCCGGAAGCACCCGGAGGAGCGCCATCTTGGTCTGGAGCGAGATCTGGTCGGACGAGAGCAGGTTCGCCGCCTCGTTGATCGCGCGCTGGCCCGCGGCCTCGACCTCGAAGCGCACCCGCGAGGCTTCGGCGCGAAGCTTCTCGGACTCGGCCTCGCCTTCGGCACCGAGGCGCATGGCCTCCGCCCGGTCGGCGGCCGCCTGCTTCTCGGCGTCGGCCTGGACCTTGATCCCGATCGCCGAGCGCTCCGCTTCGCGGCTGGCGTCGATCAGCTCGATCCGCTTGACCCGCTCGGCGACCTCGGTCTCGCGGGCGGTTCCGACCCGTTCCTCGGCGGCGACCGCCTCGGCCCGGGCCTTGTCGGCCTCGGCCTTGGCCTGGCTTTCCTCGCGGCTCTTGTTCTGGATCGCGATCTGCTGCTCCTGGCGGGCGATCTCGACCGCCTGGGTCTGGGCGATCTTGGCCTGCTCGACGACCTTGTTGGCCTCGATCTGGGCGCTGTCGACCTGGCGCTTGGCGGTGATCCTGGATTCGTCGGCCTCGCGCTGGCGCTCGGCCTGCTGCTGGGCGACCTCGGCATTCTGGGCCGCGCGCCGGACCTCGACCTCGCGCTCCTGCTCCAATCGGGCAAATTCGGTGTCGCGCCCGATCTCGAAGCTCTTGCGCGCCGCCTCCAAATTCTTCGCCTCGATCTGGACCCTCGTTTCCTGCTCGATGTCGTTGCGGGTCTTGCGGCGAAGCTCGATCTGCTCGGTGAGCTTGGTCAGGCCCTCGGCGTCGAAGGCGTTGTTGGCGTTGAAATGCTCGATCGAGGTCTGGTCGAGGCCGGTCAGCGACACCGATTCGAGCTCGAGGCCGTTCATCGCCAGATCGGCCGCGGAGACCTGCTGCACCTTCTGGACGAAATCCGCGCGCTGCTCGTGGAGCTGGTTCATCGTCATTCCGGCGGCGACCGAGCGGAGCGCGTCGACGAACTTGCCCTCGATCAGCTCCTTCAGATTCTCCGGGTGCATGGTGCGCAGGCCCAGCGTCTGGGCGGCGATGGCGATCGATTCGCGGTCGGGGCGGACCCGCACGTAGAATTCCGCCTTCACGTCGATGCGAAGGCGATCGAGCGTGATCAGGGCGTCGACATTCTTGCGCTCGACGGCGAGGCGGACGGTGTTGAGGTTGACCGGCATCGTCTCGTGGAGGACCGGAAGGACGAGCGCTCCGCCGTTGATGACGACCTTCTCGCCGCCGAAGCCGGTTCGGACGAAGCCGATCTCCTTGGTGGCCCGGCGGTAGAGGCGGGTGATGATCAGGCCGAGCGTGAGCAAGGCGGCGAGGACGATGCCCGCATAGATCGCCATCTGGATCATCTGATA
>DASQLT010000021.1:0-39254 GCA_035629855.1 Allosphingosinicella sp. | reverse complement strand
AGTCGGCCGAGCGCCGGCCCGCGGCGCCCTCGATCCGAACGAGCGCGCGCTCTATTCGGCCGATCGCCTGTTCCACCCTGTCCTGCCCCATGGCGCGCTGCATAGCACGGCCCCGGCGGCTTTGAAAACCGCCGCCCTGCGGTTGACGGGCGCGCCTCCGCCGATAAAGGAGCGCTCTTGCCGGAGCGTCCCCCGACTCTCCTCGCGCCCGCGCCCGGGCACCGCCTCTTGGGAAAGTGCATGGCCGCCGATCCGAGACTGCTCGCCAACGCCATTCGCGCGCTGTCGATGGACGCCGTTCAGGCCGCCAATTCCGGCCATCCCGGAATGCCGATGGGGATGGCGGACGTCGCGACGATCCTGTTCACCGAATATCTGAAGCACGACCCCGCCGACCCGGCCTGGCTCGACCGCGACCGCTTCGTCCTTTCGGCGGGCCACGGCTCGATGCTGATCTATTCGCTCCTGTACCTGACCGGCTACGCCAACCCGGCGATCGAGGAGATCGCGAACTTCCGCAAGCTCGGAAGCCCCTGCGCCGGGCATCCGGAGAATTTCATGCTGGACGGGGTCGAGGCGACCACCGGGCCGCTCGGCCAGGGCCTCGCCATGGCGGTCGGGATGGGGATTGCGGAGCGGCACCTCAACGCCGTCTTCGGCGACGATCTGGTCGACCACCGGACCTGGGTGATCGCCGGCGACGGCTGCCTGATGGAGGGCGTCAACCACGAGGCGGCGGGGCTGGCCGGGCATCTCGGCCTCGGGCGCCTCAACGTCTTCTGGGACGACAATCAGATCACCATCGACGGCGGCACCGGCCTCTCCCGCTCGGAGGATACGATCGGACGGTACGAAGCGAGCGGCTGGCACACGGTGTCGTGCGACGGCCACGATTTCGCCGACATCCGCCGGGCGATCGACGAGGCGCTGGCGGATCCCAGGCCTTCGCTGATCGCCTGCCGGACGATCATCGGATGGGGCGCGCCCAACAAGCAGGGCACCGCCGCCACCCACGGCGCCGCGCTCGGCGACGAGGAGGTCGCGGCGGCGAGGAAGCAGCTGCTTTGGAATTCAAAGCCCTTTGAAATTCCAAGTGAGATCCTGGGCGCCTGGCGGGAGGCGGGGGGCCGGTCCCGGCAGGCGCACGAGGCGTATCGCGCGCGCCTCGCGGCCTCGCCCGAGCGCGACGAGCTGGTCCGGCGGATGGAAGGGCGGTTGCCGGAGGGATTCGACATCTCTCCGCATTTGGAGCGATTACTGGCGGATCCTCAACCTGTCGCCACCCGCAAGGCGTCGGAGCTGGCGCTGGAGGCGATCAACGCCGGCCTGCCCGACACGATCGGCGGTTCCGCCGATTTGACGGGTTCGAACAACACCAAAACAAAGGCCCAGAAGCCTCTGACGAAAGAGGATTATTCCGGCCGCTATATCTATTACGGGATCCGCGAGTTCGGAATGGCCGCGGCGATGAACGGAATGGCGCTCCATGGCGGAGTGATCCCCTACGGCGGCACCTTCCTGGTCTTCTCCGATTATTGCCGCCCCGCCATCCGCCTCTCGGCGCTGCAGGGGGTGCGGGTCGTCTACGTGATGACCCACGACAGCATCGGCTTGGGCGAGGACGGCCCGACCCATCAGCCGGTCGAGCATGTCACGAGCTTGAGACTGATTCCGAACCTTGCCGTCTATCGTCCTGCGGACGCTGTCGAAACGGCGGAATGCTGGGCGCTTGCGCTGGAGCGGCGCGACGGGCCGTCGGTGCTCGCCCTGACCCGCCAGAACCTCCCGCAGCTGCGTTCCGAACGGTCGGAAAATCTGTGCGCCCGCGGCGCCTACCGCCTTCGCGGCGCCGGCGCCGGCGCCGGCCGGCGAGTCGTTCTGATCGCCACCGGATCCGAGGTCGAATTGGCCGTGGCCGTCGCCGACGCTCTGGAAGGGCAGGGCATCGGCGCGGACGTCGTCTCCATGCCCTGCTGGTCGCTGTTCGATGCTCAGGACCAGGCCTATCGGGCCGAGCTGCTTCCGGACGAGGCCCTCAAGGTCTCGATCGAGGCCGGAACCACGCTTGGCTGGGAACGCTATGTCGGCCCTCGCGGCCTCGCGGTCGGCCTCGACCGGTTCGGCGCTTCGGCCCCGGCGGAAGATTTGTTCAAGCGTTTCGGCTTCACCGCCGAGGCGATCGTGCCGCGAATCGTCGCGGCTCTCAATTCCCAAGGAGATCAATGACATGGCGACGAGAGTTGCGATCAACGGTTTCGGTCGGATCGGCCGACTGGTGGCCCGGGCCCTGCTCCAGAAGGCGGACAGCGGGCTCGAACTGGTCTCGATCAACGACCTTGCCGACGCCGAATCCAACGCGCTTCTGTTCAAGCGCGATTCCGTCCACGGCGCCTGGCCGGGCGAGGTCCGCGCCGACGGCAACGATCTCATCATCGACGGCCGCCGGATCAAGGTCACCGCCGAGCGGGAGCCGGGCAAGCTTCCCCATGGCGACAATGGCGTCGATCTCGTCCTCGAATGCACCGGCTTCTTCACGGATCGCGACAAGGCCGGCGCGCATCTCACTGCGGGCGCTAAGAAAGTCCTGATCTCCGCGCCGGCCAAGGGCGTCGATCTCACCATCGTCTACGGGGTCAATCACGACAAGCTCGAGGCCGGCCACACGATCGTCTCCAACGCGTCCTGCACGACCAACTGCCTGGCGCCCGTCGCCAAGGTGATGAACGACATCATCGGGATCGAGCGCGGCCTGATGACGACCGTCCACGCTTATACGAACGACCAGAAGATCCTCGACCAGATCCACTCCGACAAGCGCCGCGCCAGGGCCGCGGCGATGTCGATGATCCCGACCACGACCGGCGCCGCCCGCGCCGTCGGCGAGGTGCTGCCCGAGCTCAAGGGCAAGCTCGACGGATCGGCGATCCGGGTGCCGACGCCCAACGTCAGCCTGGTCGACCTCACCTTCACGCCGAAGCGCGATACCAGCCTCGAGGAGGTCAACGGCGCCCTGAAGGCCGCTTCCGAGAGCGGACCGCTGGCCGGAATCCTCGACTATAGCGAGGAGCCCCTGGTCTCGATCGACTACAATCATTGTCCCGCCAGCTCGACCGTCGACAGCCTCGAGACCGCCGTCCTCGAGGGCAAGCTCGTCCGGGTCCTCTCCTGGTACGACAATGAATGGGGCTTCTCGAACCGGATGGTCGACACCGCCGCCGCGATGGCTCGGCTGTGACCGTCATCCCGGCGAAAGCCGGTACCTCGGGCCGAAGAGGCTCGGCGGGTCTCCCCGAGGCCCCGGCTTTCGCCGGGATGACGAGGACGTCATGACGTCATTCAAGGCCCTCGACGACCTCGGCGACGTCCAGGGCAAGCGCGCGCTCGTCCGGGTCGACCTCAACGTGCCCATGGCGGATCTCGTGGTGACCGACGACACCCGCTTTCGCGCCACCCTTCCAACCGTGACCGAGCTCGCCGACAAGGGCGCGATCGTCCTTCTCCTCGCCCATTTCGGCCGGCCGAAAGCGCCGAGCCCGGAATATTCGCTTTCGCTCGTCACCCGGGCCTACAGCCAAGTGCTCGGGCGGCCGGTGCGCTTCGTCGACTGGGAAGTGGCCGAAGAGAATGTGGCGATGCTCCAGCCGGGCGACGTCGCGATCCTCGAGAACACCCGCTTCTTCGGCGGCGAGGAGACCAACGATCCCGCCGTGGCCCGTCGCTTCGCGGCGCTCGGCGATCTCTACGTCAACGACGCCTTCTCGGCCGCCCATCGCGCCCACGCCTCGACCGAGGGGCTGGCGCATTTGCTTCCCGCTTATGCCGGGCGGGCGATGGAGGCCGAGCTGAAAGCGCTGCGAACGGCGCTCGGAGAGCCGGACCGGCCGGTGGCGGCGGTGGTCGGCGGCGCCAAGGTCTCGTCCAAGCTGGAGGTGCTGCGTCACCTGGTGACGAAGGTCGACCATCTCATCATCGGCGGCGGAATGGCCAACACCTTCCTCGCGGCGCGCGGAATCCATGTCGGCAAGTCGCTGTGCGAGCATGAGCTGGCGCCGACCGCCCTCGAGATACTCGAAGCGGCGGAGCGGGCCGATTGCACGGTCCACCTGCCCTACGACGTGGTCGTCGCGACCCAGTTCGCGGCCAATCCCCCCAGCCTCAGGACCTGCAACGTTCACGAGGTCGCCGCCGACGAGATGATCCTCGACGTCGGGCCCGCCGCCGTCGAGGCCCTGGCGGACGTCCTCAAGACCTGCCGCACCGTCGTCTGGAACGGACCGCTCGGCGCCTTCGAGACCCCGCCTTTCGACCGCTCCACGGTCCAGCTGGCGCAGACCGCCGCGGCCCTGACCCAGGCCGGGCAGCTCGTTTCCGTCGCCGGTGGCGGCGACACGGTGGCCGCTCTCAACCATGCCGGGGCCGCCGGCGGCTTCACCTTCGTCTCGACCGCGGGGGGAGCCTTCCTGGAATGGATGGAAGGAAAGGACTTGCCGGGGGTGAAAGCTCTCGAGACGGAGTGATCGCCTGTTGTCATGCTGAACTGGTTTCAGCATCCAGGTTCGGGCGAGGCGTTCACAGTCGCGGCTATTGGCAGACTTCGGGCCGCATCCACCCTGGACCCTGAAACGAGTTCAGGGTGACGGGAGGGGGACGAGGCTCCCCCGCTCCCAACCCTCTCGACAAGCTCTGCGCCTTCCCCTAGGTGCGCCGGGCTTTTCGCCATTTCGCTCGGGCTCTCGGGACCCGGCGGGCGCGGGCGGCCCTGCCGTTTCGTGTTCCATGGCTCGAAGCTTTCGAGGACGTAGCTCAGCGGCAGAGCGTCCGGCCCAAGGGGTCGGAAGGTCGCCGGTTCAACTCCGGTCGTCTTCTCCAATGGTAGCTCAATGGTAGAGCAATAGACTGATACTCTATGGGTCGCGGGTTCGAATCCCGCCCAAACGCCCTCTAAAGGCACTTCGAAACGGGGAGGCCGGAAGGGTGACCAGGCTCGAAAGACGGGCGTGACGGCTTCGGCCGGAGCGAACGATCCGAAGGCCACCGCTGTCCCGGCTTTGCGCCGGCGAGGATACCGGCGCCGGGAATGGGCGTGCGGCGCGGCTCCCAGGACGAGGCTTCGCTTCGCCGCTGCGGCCGCCGCCAAGCGCCCGGACCGACGCCTCAATCGCCGGACCGCCGGGTCATCGGGGTTCACCCTCCGGCCGACCTTCCTTCAGAATCCGTCGGTCCGCCCTTCCCGCGAAGCGGAAAATCCCTTTTTTCTACGTTGTGCCTTCGCGCCTTCGTGCCTTCTCTCAAAAAACAATTGGGCACATCGTTCGAAGACAATTCACCGGAGGCATCGACATTGGCTTTCCGCGTTGCACTCGGACCTGCGCTCTCGCTTGCACTTCGACCGCCGGGGCATCCAGTTTTGAGAGAAGGCACAAAGGCGCGAAGGCACAACGTAGGAAAAGATTTGGAGCCGTTTCGCGGCGAGAGATCGTTGCCTTCCCGCAACAGTCGCCGCGGCAAAGACGCTACGGCCGAGCCGTGCTCTTTACCTCTTCCGCCCGAGCCCCTACCCGCGCCGGCCCTTCTCCGGCAATCGGGCCGGCGAAGCTGAATGAGAGGAGGACCGGCGATGCTCCGCAAGGAATATGTTGTTGCCGAAAACCAGCGCGGCCTCCTCACCCGGGACGGCCGCGTCATCCAGATACTCGAGCCCGGACGCCATGCGTTCTGGGATTTTCGAGGTCGCCTCAACGTCGAGACCTTCGTCGCCAAGGGCCTGTTCGTCAGCCCCTGGGCCGAAATCCTCGAGAAGAGGCATCCGGCGCTGGCCGAAAACATCATGGTTCCGGTGCGTCCGGCCGAGGGCCAGGCGGCCGTGGTCTGGATCGACGGTCGGGCCGCCTATGTCGTTCGGCCGGGACAGACGATCTACGTCTGGAAGGCGCTGAACGAAGTGGCGGTCACGGCCTACGACGTCCTTGCCCGCCCGCGCCTCGACAAGGCCGAGCTGGTCGCGTTCGAGAAGGCCGATGCCGCCCTCACCGGCAGCAAGGCGCCGATCGCGATCGTCGCGGTCGACGCGGCCCATGCGGGGCTCGTCTTCTTCGACGGCGAGCTCGTCGAGACGCTCGGCCCGGGCCGCTACGGCTATTGGCAGATCGGCCGGACGGTCACCTCGAAGACGCTGGACACGCGTCCGCTTCCGCTCGAGGTGACGGCGCAGGAGATTTTGACGAGGGACCGGGTGTCGCTTCGAGTCACCCTGACGGCCTTCGTCCAGGTCTCCGACGTCGAGAAGGCGGCGCTTGGGACTCCGGACTATGTCCAGCACGTCTACAAGCTCGTCCAGTTCGCGGTCCGCGAGGCGGTCGGCGGTCGGACGCTCGACGAGCTGCTCAACGACCGGGAGACGGTGGACGACCAGATCGTGGCGCATGTGCGCGGCAATCTGGGCGACATCGGGGTCGTCGTCACCGAGCTCGGGGTCAAGGACGTGATCCTCCCGGGCGAGATGCGCGAGCTGATCAACCGCGTGGTCGAGGCGGAGAAGGTCGCCCAGGCGAACCTCATCCGCCGCCGCGAGGAGACGGCCGCGACCCGGTCGCTGCTCAACACGGCCAAGCTGATGGAGGACAATCCGACCCTCCTGAGGCTGAAGGAGCTGGAGGCGCTCGAGCGCGTGACCGAGAAGATCGGCCGGATCGACGTCCACGCCAGCTCCGGCGAGGGCCTTCACGCCGTGGTCGACAAGCTGGTGACCTTGCGTCCCCGCGACTGAGCCGGAGGGGCGGCCCGAGATGGCCGCCCCTCCCTTCGATAATTCGGTTTCAGACACCGAATTACCGCCGTCACGCTGAACTTGTTTCAGCATCCAGGTTCGAGCGAGACTGGGCGGTCGGCCCTTTCTTACGAGTTCGGGCCGCATCGACCCTGGACCCTGAAACGAGTTCAGGGTGACGGGATGGGTCCCTTCATTTGAACCCCGCGCCATGCTGGGATACGGGACGCTCGACTTTTACACGAATCGAAGGAACGAGGGCGACATGGATCATGCGAAGATGACGGCGCAGATGGCGAAGGGCGAGGGCTTCATCGCCGCGCTCGACCAGAGCGGCGGATCGACGCCCAAGGCGCTCAAGGGCTATGGCCTGGAGGAGGGCGACTGGAGCTCCGACGAGGAGATGTTCGGCCTCATCCACGCCATGCGCTCGCGAATCATCAGCGCGCCGTCCTTCGGCGGCGGCAAGGTGATCGGCGCCATCTTGTTCGAGCGGACGATGGACGGAGAAGTGGACGGCCGGCCGGTGCCGGACGTTCTGAAAGAGCGCGGCGTGGTGCCCTTCATCAAGATCGACAAGGGGCTCGAAGCCGAGGAGAAAGGCGTCCAGCTGATGAAGCCGATGCCCGATCTCGACGCCCTGCTCGGCCGCGCCAAGGGGCTCGGAGTGTTCGGCACCAAGGAGCGCTCGGTGATCAACCTCGCCGACCGCGAGGGCATATCGGCGATCGTCGCCCAGCAGTTCGAGGTCGCCGCGCAGGTGCTCGCGGCCGGCCTGGTTCCGATCCTCGAGCCCGAGGTCAATATCAAGAGCCCCGAGCGCGCCGAGGCCGACCGGATCCTGCTCGAGGAGATACTGAAGGGTCTCGATTCGCTTCCGGGCGACGACAAGGTGATGCTCAAGCTCAGCATTCCCGCGACTCCCGGTCTGTTCGACCCGCTCGTCGAACACCCCCGGGTCCTCCGGGTCGTCGCTTTGTCGGGAGGCTATGGCCGTCCCGAAGCCTGCGCCGAGCTGGCCCGGAACCGCGGCATGATCGCCAGCTTCAGCCGGGCGCTGCTCCAGGACCTTCGCCACCAGATGAGCGACGAGGATTTCGACCGCTCGCTCGGCGGGGCGATCGACGAGATCCATCGCGCCTCGACCGAGAAGCGGTCGGCATAAGCCTCCACCGCTTCCTCGCCCGCCAGTTCGCGCGGCCGTCGGGACCCGTCGGCCGGTTCCTGATCGCGCCGTGGCTCGATCGGATCAGCCGGGAGATGAACGCGCTCGCCTTGGCCTGCCTCCGGCTCGAGCGCGAGGATTGGGTGCTGGAAGTCGGCTTCGGCGGCGGCGGGCTTCTGCGCTCGCTTCTGCTCGGGACCAGGGGCGAGGTCTTCGGAGCGGATCTGTCGGAGACCCTGATCGCCCGGGCCCGCCTCCGCTTCGCGCGCGACGTCCGGCGCGGCCGGCTGCATCTGCTTCGGGCCTCCGTCGACAGCCTTCCGCTTCCGCCCGAGACGGTGCATCGGGCGGTGAGCGTCAACAGCCTCTATTTCTGGCCCGATCCTGCGGCCGCTTTGGCCGAGATCGCGCGCGTCATGAAGCCCGGCGGGCGCCTCGCCATCGTCTTCGAGCCCGCCGCGGAGCTCCGCAAGTGGCCGGGCCACCGCTTCGGCTTCCAACTGTTCGAAGCGGCGGAGATCAAGGCGCTGATGGAGGCAGCCGGCTTCGCCGACATTAGCGAGCGCTGGGGAACCGGCCGCAAGCCCGCCCGCTTTTGCTGCTTGAGCGGCGAGCGCATCGATGCGAATTCCTGAGGCGATGGAAGACCCGCTCGATCCCGATTTCGCCTATCTGTTCGAGCCGACGGCTCGGCCGCCCTGCCAGCTCTACCTGGTCTCGCCGCCCGACGTCGGCGGCGACTTTCCCGAGCGACTGGAGCGCGCGCTCGACGGCGGCCCGGTCGCGGCCTTCCAGTTCCGGGTGAAGGGCATCGACCAGCATGAGGCGGCCCGGCTTGCCGAGCCGGTGCGGCGAGTCTGCGAGGCCCGCGAGATCGCCTTCATCGTCAACGACGACATGGGGCTGGCCAAGCGCCTCGGCGCCGACGGAGTCCATCTCGGGCAGGGGGACGGCGACCCCCGGGAGGCGAGGGCGCTACTGGGGCCCAACGCCCAGATCGGGGTGACCTGCCACGACAGCCGTCACCTGGCGATGGAGGCGGGGGACGCAGGCGTGGACTATGTCGCGTTCGGCGCTTTCTTCCCGACCCAGACCAAGGAAACGGCGCACCGGCCCGATCCGGCCATCCTCTCCTGGTGGTCGCGCATCTTCGAGATACCCTGCGTCGCGATCGGCGGGATCACTCCGGCCAACGGGCGGGCGCTGATCGATGCGGGGGCCGACTTCCTCGCCGTGTGCAGCGCGGTTTGGGGGCATGAGGCGGGCCCCGAGGCGGCGGTGGCGGAGTTCGCCGGGTTGCTGGCGGAACCTCGGAAACGTTCACGATAGGCCGAGTGCAGTTTAGGGTTGGACGGGGTCGTCCGCCGTCGCGAAGCCGAAGGCGCAGCGACCTTCAATTTTCAACGCAACGACGCAACGATGCTTCGGCCCGTCAATGAATCCGCGCGTGTCCTCCGCCTCATGGATATGAGAAAACGCATGGCCTGTAACCGTGGCACGACATCGTTGCGTCGTTGCGTTGAAAATGATTGGCCTGCGGCCTTGGGAATTGCGCGCGGAATGCGCCAGGCCGTGCCGCTTGCCCCTCCGTCCGGCGCTCGAAACGGAACGGGTAAGGAATGAGTTGCGTTGGGCGGGGATGGAACGCTTGAGAACTTTCGGCATCGTCCTCGTCACGGCGATCGTTACGTGCGCCTTGACCAGCGCCTTCTGGTTCATGGCTTATAGCGGCGTGAGCGTGTCACGCTCGGCGCCCGGGCCGACGGCGGCGCCCACGCCCTCGCAGGATCCCACTCCGCGCGGGGATCTGGTGCGGGGGCCGACCGGGGTCGCGATCCCCGTCGCGGGCGTGAAGGGTGAGCAGCTTCAGGACACCTACACCCAGTCCCGCTCCGGAGGCGCCCGGGTCCACAATGCGATCGACATCATGGCGCCCCACGGCACTCCGGTGATCGCGGCGGCGCCGGGCACGGTCGAGAAATTGTTCGACAGCAAGGGCGGCGGCGGGATTACCGCCTATGTCCGCTCGCCCGACGGCCGGTGGACCTATTATTACGCCCATCTCCAGGCTTACGCGCCGGGCCTGCGCGAGGGGCAGGCGGTGAGGCAGGGCGACGCGATCGGAACGGTGGGATCGACCGGCAACGCCAACCCCGCCGGACCCCATCTCCATTTCGCCATCAACAAGATGGCGCGCGGGGAGAAATGGCATGACGGGACCCCGATCAATCCCTACCCGCTGCTGGCGGGTGGCAAGTAGGGCGGAAGCGACTCAGCCGTCATGCTGAACGTGTTTCAGCATCACAGCATCCAAGTTGGGCCCAAGCTCGAGCCTTGGCGAGTTGCTTACCGGCTCCGGGCCGCATCGGCCCTGGACCCTGAAACGAGTTCAGGGTGACGGGGAGGGATGAGGCCGGCGCCCCCTCCCTTGCTCCGGAAGCGGTGCGCCGCTAAGGCCGCGGCGGCTCTTTCCAGACAGTGAGTGACGCATGAAGATCAGCGGCGTGGACATCCGTCCCGGCAACATCATCGAATATGAGGGCGGCATCTGGCGCGCCGTCAAGATCCAGCACACCCAGCCGGGCAAGGGCGGCGCCTACATGCAGGTCGAGATGAAGAACCTCATCGACGGCCGCAAGAACAACGTCCGCTTCCGCTCCGCGGAGACGGTGGAGAAGGTCCGCCTCGACACCAAGGATTTCCAGTTCCTGTTCCGCGACGGCGACCAGCTGACCTTCATGGACAAGGATAGCTACGAGCAGATCACGCTTCCGACCGACCTTCTCGGCGACGCCGCCGCCTTCCTCCAGGACGGCATGGACGTGGTCATGGAGCTTTGGGAGGAAAGGCCGATCTCGGTCCAGCTCCCCGACACGATCGAGGCGATGATCGTCGAGGCCGACGCGGTCGTGAAGGGCCAGACGGCCTCGTCCAGCTACAAGCCGGCACTGCTCGAGAACGGAGTCCGGGTGATGGTGCCGCCGCATATCGGCGCCGGCACCAAGATCGTGGTCGACGTCTACGAGCAGACCTATGTGAGGCGCGCGGATTAGCTTGCCTCCCCTCCCTGGGAAGGGAGGGGGGCAGCCGCGCGTGTCGCACCGTCATCCCGGCGAAAGCCGTGACCTCCAGACGAGAGGTCTCGGCGGGGTCTCCCCGAGGTCCCGGCTTTCGCCGGGATGACGTTCAAGGAGAAGATATGGTTTCCCATTCCGGCCTGATCACCGTCATGCAGAAGGCGGCGCGCAAGGCGGCGCCGCGCCTTCGCCGCGACTTCAACGAGGTCGAGCAGCTCCAGGTGAGCCGCAAGGGGCCGGCCGATTTCGTCACCATGGCCGACAAGCAGGCCGAGCGGACCATCGTCGAGGAGCTTCGCCACGCCCGTCCCGACTGGCGGCTGACGCTCGAGGAAGGCGGATCGATCGAAGGCGATCCCGACAAGCCGCGATTCATCGTCGATCCGCTCGACGGAACGTCGAACTTCCTCCACGGGCTTCCCCATTTCTCGATCTCGATCGCGGTCGAGGATCCGCGCGGCGCCGGCGGGCGGCCGGAGATCACCCAGGCCCTCGTCTACCAGCCGCTCACCGACGAGAGCTTCTGGGCCGAGAAGGGCAGGGGCGCATGGCTGAACGAGCGCCGGCTCCGGGTGTCGGCCCGCCGCGACCTCGCCGACGCCTTGATCGGGACCGGCGTTCCCTGGAAGGGCCACGGCCATCTCGACCGCTTCCAGAAGATCCTCGACGCTGTCGGCCCCGAAGTGGCCGGGATCCGCCGTTTCGGCTCGGCCGCGCTCGACCTCGCCTGGGTCGCGGCCGGCCGGTTCGACGGCTTCTGGGAGGAGGATCTCAAAATCTGGGACGTCGCCGCCGGAATCCTTCTGGTCCGCGAGGCGGGCGGGTTCGTCACCGACTTCCGCGGCGCCGACGCCGCGCTCGAAAAGGGCCAGGTGCTGGCCGCCAACGACCAGCTTCATTCCAGGCTTCACAAGCTGGTGGCGGGGGCGCTTCGGGCTTAGTGGGCCATATCCGATAGGGATCGCCCTTCGATCCGAAGAGCCGTCATCCCGGCGAAGGCCGGGATCCATGAACGCGGAAGATTGCTGTGAAAGGCTCGGCCGGGATCGCTTCCTGGTCGAAGGCCGAGTTCATGGATCCCGGCCTTCGCCGGGATGACGCTGGGAATTGCGCCCGAAAATCATTCCTTGTCCCATTCGATATGCTTCTGGAAGGCGCCGGTCACCGCCGTCCAGAATTCCAGATTGTCGGTGAACAAGGCGGAGGACATGCCGCCGTCGTCGAGATCGACGTCCATTCCGAGGATCGGATCGCCCTCGTCGTCGAGATAGGCGCGGCCGAAGCGATTCTTCCGGTTCCACGCGTTGATCGAGGCGAGGCCGGTCGCGCTCTTCTTGTCGAAGCCGGCGGCGAAGGTGACGGTGGCGCAATTCTTGTTCGCCTTGCAGCCGTAGAAGACGATCCGGAACGGGTGGCCGTTCACCGCGCTTCGGATCATCGGGTCGCCGGTCCCGTCCTTCTCGAGTTTCGCGGTATAGCCGGCGGCTTGAAGCGCGCCGACCAGGGTCTCCGGATTCCTGGCGCTGACCAGTTGAGCCTGCGCGGGCATTGCCGCCGCCGCAACCGCGATCGCCATCGTCCAACCGATTAGCCGCATCATATCGCCTCCCCCTTTCGAGCCGCCGCCAAGCTGTGCGGCGCCGGCAGGGCTGTCAACCGGCTTCGATTTGCGCCCGTAACGAAATCGCTCATAAAGCAGGAATGAAGACGATTGCGATTCTCTGCGCGCTGCTGGCCGGCGGTTGCGCCGTCGTGCCGGAGACCCGGGCGCCGACCGCCTGGCCGTTGGCGGTCCGCGATTTCGCCGGTTCGGACGAGGCGGTTCGGGTGGCGGCCGCCTTTCCCAATAGCGCGGGGATGGTTCGGCGCCGGGTGGCCGCCGCCCTGGAAGCCAAGGACAAGGCGGCGGCGATGGCGGCGCTAAGGCAGCTCGCGGCAATGGGGGGCGTTTTGTCGGAGGCGAGCCAGGCCCAGGTGCGGGCGGTCGTCGGGGCCGAAGCGATGGCTCCGGTCGCCGCCCGATTCGACCTCAATTTGAAACCGATCGCTGCGAGCCGGGTCCAGTCCGTCATTCCCGCCGAGCACGATCTCGTCGAAGGACTCGCCTGGGATTCGGCCGGGAGTCGCCTGTATGCCACGACGGTCGTCGACCGGACGCTCCTTTCGGTCGGCGAGGACAAGACGTCGGTCGCCGCGTCCGGCGGCCTGGGGAGCCTGTTCGGAGCCGCTTTCGATCCCGTCCGAAAGCGCCTGTGGGCCGCTTCCGCCTCCCTTCCGGAAACGCCGAAGGGCGAGCCCGTGTGGATCGGCCTGATCTCCCTCGATCCGGATCGGCCGGACCGGATCCTTCGGATCCCGGCGCCCGCCGGCGTGGGCGCGACCCCCGGCGACGTCGCCGTCGCCGAGGACGGTAACGTCTATGCCAGCGACGGACTGAACGGCGCCGTCTACCGGTGCAGGCCGGGCTGCATCGCCCTCGAGACCCTTATTGCCCCCGGCACCTTGTTCAGCGCCCAGGGACTCGCTTTCTCGCGAGACCAGAAGCTGCTCTACATCGCCGACCGCCGCTACGGCCTCGCCGCGCTTCATCGCTCCAGCGGCCGCCTCTTCCAGGTCGCGGGCGGGGAGGGGATGATGCTCGATGGAATCGACGGCCTGGCCGCCCATGGCGGCGACCTGATCGGACTCCAGACCGCTTATCACCCGCAGCGCATCGTTCGGCTCCGGCTGTCCGCAGACGGCCTCAGGGTGCGGCAACTCGACGTGCTCGAGCGCAATCATCCGGACTGGGGGGAGATCACCCTGGCCGCGGTCGCCGGGGGCCGGCTCCTCTACGTCGCCAACGCGCAATGGTCGCGTTACGGGGAGGGCGGGGCGCCGGTGGCGGGGGCACCCGAGTTGCCGACCCCGATCCGGGGCCTCGATTTGCGATAGCGCTCGCAAAACCTCTTCCGTTCTTACGGGAGAGGAGGGGCCCGCCGCGAAGCGGTGGGAGGTGAGGGTCTGTACCGCTGACTCGGCAAGACCCTCACCCCCCAGGCCTCCGGCTTGGGCCCCTCCTCTCCCGCGAAGGGTGGGAGAGGGGCCTGGCAGTCCGTAAGTCCTTCGGTTTTCGTCATTACCCGTCATTTTCGATCGGGCCAAAGCTTCTTCGCGGAGCGGCTCGTATCCACTCCCAAACCCATTGCGATGGCGGGGCCGCTGCCCTAGAAGCCGCGCAGCTTCGCGTCCCCTTCGGAGAGTCTCGATGGCGTCGACCGCCGCCGAATATCTGCCCATTGCCCTGTTCATCGCCGTCGCCTTGTCGCTGTCGTTGACCTTCGTCGTCCTTCCGATGATGGTCTCGAAGCTCACCGGGGCGGCCAATCCCTATGCGGACAAGCTGGCGGAATATGAATGCGGCTTCCCGGCCTTCGAGGACAGCCGCGCGCAGTTCGACGTCCGATTCTACCTCGTGGCGATCCTGTTCATCGTTTTCGATCTCGAGGCCGCCTTCCTGTTTCCCTGGGCGGTGACCCTGGGCTATATCGGCGTGGCCGGCTGGGCGGCGATGATGATCTTCCTCGTCGAGCTCACCTTGGGCTTCGCCTACGCCTGGAAGAAAGGCGCGTTGGAATGGGAGTGATCCTCGACCCAAGGCATGAAAATGCGCGCCCGTCCGACCTTCAGCCGCCGGACCCCGCCTTCTTCAGCGACCTCAGCGCCGAAGTCTCGGACAAGGGCTTCCTCGTCACCTCGACCGAGGATCTGTTCCAATGGGCGCGTACGGGCTCGATGTGGTGGATGACCTTCGGTCTCGCCTGCTGCGCGGTCGAGATGATCCACGCCAACATGCCGCGCTACGATCTCGAGCGGTTCGGAGTGGCGCCGCGCGCCTCCCCGCGCCAGTCGGACGTGATGATCGTCGCCGGGACCTTGTGCAACAAGATGGCGCCGGCGCTTCGCCGGGTCTACGACCAGATGTCGGAGCCGCGCTACGTCATCTCGATGGGAAGCTGCGCCAATGGCGGCGGCTATTACCATTACAGCTACTCCGTGGTCCGTGGCTGCGACCGGATCGTTCCGGTCGACATCTACGTCCCCGGCTGCCCGCCCACCGCCGAGGCCCTGCTCTACGGCGTCATGCAGCTGCAGCGGAAGATCCGCCGCGTCGGAACCATTGAGCGCTGAGATGGCGAACAACTCCGCTCCTCGAATCGCGCCCCGCGAAGGCCTGATCGGCGAGGTCACGGCCGCGCTCGGCGAAGCCCTGATCGAGGCGAAGGATGCCGTCGACGAAGTCTCCCTGACGGTGCGCCGCGAGGCCATCGTCGACGTCTGCCGGACCTTGCGGGACCGCTTCGAATATCAGCAGCTGATGGAGATCGCCGGGGTCGATTATCCGCAGCGGGCGGAGCGGTTCGAGGTGGTCTACCATCTGCTGTCGCTGACGAAGAACCACCGGCTCCGGGTCCGGGTCTCGACGGACGAGGACATGTCGGTGCCGTCGGTGACGTCGCTCTGGCCGGTCGCCGGGTGGCTCGAGCGGGAGGTGTTCGACCTCTATGGGGTCGTCTTCGACGGCAATGACGATCTTCGCCGGATCCTCACCGATTACGGCTTCCGAGGCTTTCCCTTTCGCAAGGACTTCCCGCTCTCGGGCTATGTCGAGCTTCGCTATTCCGAAGAGCAGAAGAGGGTGGTCTACGAGCCGGTCAGCCTTGCCCAGGATTTCCGGCCGTTCGATTTCCTGAGCCCGTGGGAGGGCGCCCAATACATCCTGCCCGGAGACGAGAAGGCGCCGGAAGCGCCGGGTGCGCCGACGCCCTTGAAGGCCGAGGAGATTAAGAAGTGAGGCGGCTCCTCGTCGTCCCAGCGAAGGCTGGGACCCCAGCGGGTGAAGAACACCTGCGCTTTTCACCCCCCGGGGCCCCAGCCTTCGCTGGGGCGACGGTATTCGCATGACCGACGTACGCAGCCTTACCCCCGCCGAGACCGAGGTCGCCCGCACCGGAGCGACCGAGTCCGAGATTGCCAATTACACGATCAACTTCGGCCCCCAGCATCCGGCCGCCCACGGCGTTCTCAGGCTGATCCTCGAGCTCGACGGCGAGATCGTCGAGCGGGTCGACCCGCATGTCGGGCTTCTCCACCGCGGCACCGAGAAGCTTTGCGAGTATAAGACCTACATCCAGTCCATCCCCTACATGGACCGGCTCGATTACGTCTCGCCGATGTCGATGGAGCATAGCTACGTCCTCGCCATCGAGAAATTGCTCGGGCTCGAGGTTCCGCTTCGCGCCCAGTATTTGCGAGTGTTCTTCGCCGAGCTGACCCGGGTGTCGAACCACCTGCTCAATATCGGCAGCCACATCATGGACGTCGGGGCGATGACCCCGAATCTGTGGCTGTTCGAGCCGCGCGAAGACATCATGAACTATTACGAGCGCGTGTCCGGCGCCCGAATGCACGCCAATTATTTCCGCCCGGGCGGAGTCCATCAGGACGTCCCGGCGGGGCTGCTCGAAGAGATCGTCGCCTGGTGCGATTCCAAGTTGCTTCCGATGTTCGAGGACAGTTTGAGCCTCGTCATCGACAACCGCATCTTCAAGCAGCGCAACGTCGACATCAGCATCGTCTCCAAGGAGGATGCGATCGCCTGGGGCTTCTCCGGGCCGATGATCCGCGCCGCGGGCATCCCCTGGGACATTCGCAAGTCGCAGCCCTACGACGTCTACGACCGGGTCGAGTTCGAAATTCCCGTCGGGACCAAGGGCGATTGCTACGACCGGATGATGGTCCGCGCCGAGGAGGTGAGGCAGTCGGTCCGGATCATGAAGCAATGCCTGGAGCAGATCCCGGAAGGGCCCATCGCCTCGCTCGACCGCAAGGTGGTCCCGCCCAAGCGCGCCGAGATGAAGCAGTCGATGGAAGCGCTGATCCACCATTTCAAGCTCTATACCGAAGGCTTCCATGTCCCCGCCGGCGAGGTCTACGTCGCCACCGAAAGCCCCAAGGGCGAGTTCGGAATCTATCTCGTCGCCGACGGCACCAACAAGCCCTACCGGGTCAAGATCCGCCCGACCGGCTTCTCGCACCTGCAGGCGATGGACTTCATGACCCGCGGCCACATGCTCGCCGACGTCACCGCCATATTGGGCTCGCTCGACATCGTCTTCGGGGAGATCGACCGGTGAGGTATCTGGGCGCCGCCCTTTTGGGCCTGATCGCCGGCTGCAGCGACACGTCGGCGCCGAGGGACCAGGCAGCCGACCGCGCCGCGGCGCGGCAGGAGAGGCCGGGGCCGGCCCCGGTGACCGACCCCTCCGCACCGACGGTCGCCAAGCTTCAGAGCCGCGGCTTTGTCAGAGTCGACGATGAACCGGCCGATGCTCCCGATTGCGGACCGGCCTGCGTCATCGATGCGTTCAGCGCCATCTACATGGGCAAGGATCCGAGCCGGAATCCTCCCGACCGGCAATTCATGTGCCCGGTGGCCAGTGGCGAAATGGAAACCTGGCGTTGCCAGCCTGCGGAGCCGGAGCTTGTCTGACATCCTCCCGAACTCGATCCCCGACATCCACGGCGTCCGCGCCCGCTGGGGTTCGTTCGCCTTCACGTCGGAGAACGACAAGCAGGCCCGGCTCTTCATCGACCGCTATCCGCCCGGCCGGCAGCAGAGCGCGATCATTCCCTTGCTCGACCTCGCCCAGCGGCAGGTCGGTGCGGAGACCGAGACCCAGGGCTGGCTTCCGATTCCGGTGATCGAATATGTCGCCGCCTATCTCGGAATGCCCTACATCCGGGCCTACGAGGTCGCGACCTTCTACACGATGTTCAACCTTCGCCCGGTCGGCCGCTTCCACGTCCAGGTCTGCGGAACCACGCCCTGCATGCTGCGCGGCTCGGACGACGTCTTCGAGGCCTGCAAGGCCAAGGGGATGAAGAAGGGTCAGACGACCGCGGACGGCCTGTTCACCCTCTCCGAGGTCGAGTGCCTCGGCGCCTGCGCCAACGCGCCGATGGTCCAGATCAACGACGACAATTACGAGGATCTGACCTTCGAGACGACCACGAAGGTCCTCGAAGCGCTGGCCCGCGGTGAGTCTCCGAAGCCGGGGCCGCAGGGCGTCGCCCGACGCACCAGCGATCCCGAAGGTGGAGTGACCAGCCTCCAGGCGATGGTGAGCGAGAATCACGATTACCGGGGGGAGTGGTCCTGATGGAGCAGTTCCTTCCCATCGCCGTCGGGCTCGTCGCCCTGGTCGTGGCTTTGAAATTGTTCAAGGGCATGGTGAAGCTGGTGGCTCTGGTGGTCATCGTCGCGCTCGTGGCCGCGCTTTATTTCGGAATGGGCGCCTGATGCTCGACGACAAGGACCGGATCTTCACCAACCTCTACGGCTTCCAGGATTGGGGGCTTAAGGGCGCACAGGCGCGGGGCGATTGGGACGATACCAAATCGCTGATGGCGCTCGGCGAAGACGCGATCATCGACGAGATCAAGAATAGCGGCCTTCGCGGGCGCGGCGGCGCCGGCTTCCCGACCGGAATGAAATGGTCGTTCATGCCCAAGGCGCCGACTCCCGGGCGGCCCAATTTCCTCGTCATCAACGCCGACGAATCCGAGCCCGGGTCCTGCAAGGACCGGGAGATCATCCGCCACGACCCGCACAAATTGATCGAAGGGGCGCTGATCGCCGGCTTCGCGATGCGGGCGCGGGCCGGCTACATCTACATTCGCGGCGAGTTCATCCGCGAGGCACAGACGCTCGAGGCGGCGGTGCGGCAAGCCTATGACGCGGGCCTGCTCGGCAAGAACGCGGCCAAGTCCGGCTACGACTTCGACCTCTTCGTCCACCGCGGCGCCGGCGCCTACATCTGCGGCGAAGAGACGGCGATGCTCGAGAGCCTCGAGGGCAAGAAGGGCATGCCCCGGCTGAAGCCGCCCTTCCCGGCGGGCGCGGGCCTCTACGGTTGCCCGACGACGGTCAACAACGTCGAATCGATCGCCGTCGTCCCGACCATCCTCCGCCGCGGCGCGAGCTGGTTCAAGGGCATCGGGCGCGAGAAGAACGAAGGCACCAAGCTCTTCCAGATATCGGGCCATGTGAACAAGCCGTGCGTGGTCGAGGACGCCATGTCGGTGCCGTTCCGCGAGCTGATCGACCGCCACGCCGGCGGCATAAGAGGCGGCTGGGACAATCTCCTGGCCGTCATTCCAGGCGGCTCGTCCGTGCCTCTGGTGCCGGCCGAGCAGATCATCGACGCGCCGATGGATTTCGACGGGCTGAAGGACCTCGGCTCCGGCCTCGGAACCGCCGCCATCATCGTCATGGACAAGTCGACCGACGTGGTGAAGGCGATCGCCCGGATCTCCTATTTCTACAAGCACGAGAGCTGCGGCCAGTGCACGCCGTGCCGCGAAGGCACCGGCTGGATGTGGCGGGTGATGGAGCGGCTCGTCGAGGGCAATGCCGAGATCCACGAGATCGACACTCTGTGGGACGTCACCAAGCAGGTCGAGGGCCACACCATCTGCGCCCTTGGCGACGCCGCCGCCTGGCCGATCCAGGGCCTGATCCGCCATTTCCGGCTCGAGCTGGAGCGGCGGATCGTCGAGCGCCGGGGCCGGACGCTGGAGGCGGCGGAATGAGCGGGCGCCTTTGGATTTGCGCCGCGCTGAGTGCTTCGAGCTTTCCGGCTGCGGCGGCGGAAGCCGTCCAGCCCAGTG
Organism: Allosphingosinicella sp.; assembly: GCA_035629855.1. Taxonomy (GTDB): domain Bacteria; phylum Pseudomonadota; class Alphaproteobacteria; order Sphingomonadales; family Sphingomonadaceae; genus Allosphingosinicella. The sequence continues at coordinate 19,534 of DASQLT010000021.1, read as the reverse complement.
TGGAAGCCTGGGCGGCCTGCGCCTGGAGAGAGGTTCCCGTAACGGCGCAGAATTGGGTCGACGATCAAAAGGGAAAGCGGGTCACGACGAAGCCAAGTCAGAATCCGCTGGCGACCCCGAGCGACGTCTTGAACCTCCGTCTAAGTGCCGCTTGTCCGAATTTGCTTCCTAAGCATTTATCGCAATCGATTTTCTCGTCGGCGAAGAATATCATGCGCTCGGCCCTGGAAAAAGCGAAGCCGGCCACACTGGGGCGGGAAAAACCTAATATTAAGGCGTTTTTCTGCGAGTATTACATGGACGGGCAGCTTGCCTTGACGGTGTCGTCCTTCGAAAAGTCCAAGGGCTTGGATGGCGTGAAGCCAAAATGCTTCAGGGCGCAGAGCGACGGAGGTCTGATCGATGCGTAAGATCGGTATCGATGGCTTCTGCCTCCTTCTTTCCCTGGCGCTTTCGGTCTGGGTACTGACGCCGGCGCCGCTTCGCGCGCAGGCCAGCGGATCGATGGAAACCGGGTCGCTGATCGCCAACCGGCCGGCGGGCGGCTACGGGACGAGCTCCAACGAGGCTCGACTGATTTCCCGCAAATTCGCCGAATGCTCGATCCGGCGGGGAAGGCTCAGCGCCCAGCGCTATCTGGCCGCGCCGATCGGGAGTTCGGAGCAGGCGCGGCTGCAACGGCAGGTCCTGGTCGACGACTGCCTCGGGGCAGGACGGCTGAGCCTGCCGCACGAGGTGATCCGGGGTGCTCTGTTCGAGCAATTGTATCTGCTCGAATACAAGGCCCCCCCGGCCGTCGATCTCAAGGCCGTCGCCGCCATCGATTACACGGCCGGATATTCGGCCCCCGTCTCGGGACCGGCGATCAACGGCATCGCCCTCGCTCAATTCGGCGACTGCGTCGCCAGAGCGGATGCCGAAAGCGCCCGAAGCCTGCTGACCAATCTGCCGGACAGCAAGGGGGAGTCGGCGGCGGTGCAGGGTCTCATGCCCCGTCTGGGCGCCTGCATTCCAAAGGGGCGCAAGATCAGCTTTTCGCGCTCGGTGCTCCGGGCGTCCGTCGCCGAAGGGCTGTACCGGTTGACCCGGGCGGCCGACGGCGCGGCATGGGGAACGAAATGATGCCCGTTCCGATTTCCAGGCCCGGTTCCGGAGGCGGCGGATCGCGCCGGATCCTCCTGGCCCTCGCGCTTTCGGCGAGCATTTCGTCCCAGGCCGGAGCGGCGGAATTCTCGAGCGATGAGTCGATAAAGAGCATGTATAGCTACGGGTGGTGCGTCGTTCAGGAGGAGCCTTCCCAATCGAGGCTCGTCATGACCGTGCCGCCGGGCTCGGCCCAGGAACGCGCCCTGCTCCGGAAGATCTCGACCGACCGCTGCACCAGCGGTCAGGGACAGGTTTATCATATGGACTTCCAGCCGCAGATGCTGAGGGGCGTCATCGCCGAGGTCGTGCTCGACGCGGACGGTCGCAAGGGCAAGCTCGCGCCGCCGTTCACCGGGCTGACCGCCGAGACGATCGCCGCTCTCGACGCACGGGGGCGCAGCGCGCTCAGGGCGCTCGATCTCGCCGGCTGCATCGTTGCGGCGGCGCCGGACACGGTGACCGCCCTCATCAAGTCGGCCCCGGCCTCCTCCAAGGAAGCCCGCGTATTCGAGCAGCTCGCACCGCATCTGGGTCCGTGCCTTCCCAGCGGCGCGCAAATGACCCTCGCCAAGCCGCAATTGCGCGGATTTCTGGCGGAGGCGGCCTATCGGGCAGCCTATGCGACCGCAAGCGAGGCCAAATAAGATGATTGGGACGGAAACGAAACGGAGCCGAAAAGGCCCCCCCGGCTACCTGGGCGCGTGCCTTGTCCGATGGCGCCGAACGAGGCGCCTGCCGGTCGCCCTGGCGCTGGCCGCGGTCGCGCTTCCCACGCCTGTGGCCGCCAAGCCGGCGGCGGGCGTTTCCGCTGTCGATATCAGTACTCTGCATATTTTTGCCGGCTGCATGGTCGATCGGTACCGGCCGGCGGTCCGCAAGCTGCTGGCCCTGGACTATCGCAGCCGCGACTACGACCATGTGCTGGACACGCTCATGGACGAAGGGTCGCGCTGTCTTCCCTTCGCCTTCGGCAAGCTGAGCTCGGCCCGGGTCCTCATAGCCGGCGCTTTTGCCGAGAAATTGCTGCCGACGACGCTCGACGGGTCTGCGCTCGCCGACCGGGTCGCCCACGATCCCTCGAAGCCGGCCGTGGGGGCGCGTGACGAGGGCGAATATCTCGCCTTGTGCGCCGTCCGGACGATGCCGGAAGAGGTCGCCGGGCTGCTTTCGACAAAGCCGGCGAGCGAGACGGAGCGACTCGCCGTCGCGGCGATCCGTCCGCGGCTCGGACCGTGCCTTCGCGCCGGCGCGGCGGCCCGAATCAATTCGGCCGGGCTTCGGGCGGTGCTCGCGCTCGCCGCCTATCGGCTGGCCTCGCAGCCGGCCGCCCAAACCCGGCCCGTGGGGAGCTGAGCCGATGCCGATGGTCAAAGCCGACGGAGTCGAGATCGAGGTCCTGCTGGCGGATCGTCGAGCGGCGGGGCGGACAGTTGGAGGCGGCCGAATGACGAAGTTCATCCTTTCCGCGGCGGCTCTCATGCTGTGCGCGACGATCCCCTTCGCACCAACCCTCGCCAAGGTGGGCGACGGGGCCTGGGCGCAATGCGTCTGGGCGACCGCGCCGGAAGCGGCGGAGGCCTGGCTCGGCATGCCCCGTCCCAAATGGATGACCCGCTACGATGAGCCGAGCGTGCTCCTGGGACACAAGTTGCTGGCGACCTGCGACAACAGTGCCGCCAATCCCATGAAGCCGAACCGCATGCCGAACTGGGGGGCGCTTGCTGGCGCCATTCGAAAGGCGAAGCCCAAGGGACCGGCGACCGCCACGAAGCCGGCCCAGCCGGTAGCGCTTTGCCAGACGAGCACTGACCAGGCCGGCGTCCGTCGCGTCTTCCTCTACGAAGTGGTGCGGCGCGGCGAGAGCGCCGAGACGATCGCCTTTCAGCAATATTATGCGAACGAAGGCGACTTGCCGCTGAAGCTTCCGCAGGATCTCAGGATGGTGCCGGAGGCGGGAACGAAGACGGAGCGCAACTGCCGGCTGATCGGCGACAAAGGCGAGTTGAAAGATGCCTAAGGTCAAAGTCGACGGCGTAGACATCGAGGTCCCCCAGGGCGCGACCGTCCTCCAGGCGTGCGAGATCGCCGGGAAGGAGATTCCGCGTTTCTGCTACCACGAGCGGCTTTCGATCGCGGGCAATTGCCGGATGTGCCTCGTCGAGGTGAAGCCGGGGCCGCCCAAGCCGCAGGCGAGCTGCGCCCTTCCGGCAGCGGACGGGCAGGAAATCTCGACGATGAGCCCGCTCGTCAAGAAGGCGCGCGAAGGGGTGATGGAATTCCTTCTCATCAACCACCCGCTCGATTGCCCGATCTGCGATCAGGGCGGCGAATGCGACCTCCAGGACCAGGCGATGGCCTATGGCCGGGGCCACAGCCGCTTCGCCGAGAACAAACGCGCGGTGACCGAGAAATATATGGGGCCGGTCGTCAAGACGATCATGACCCGCTGCATCCAGTGCACGCGGTGCGTCCGCTTCGCCGAGGAAGTGGCGGGAGTCGAGGAGATCGGGGCGATCGGGCGCGGCGAGAATATGGAGATCACCTCCTATCTGGAAGGCGCGGTGACGTCGGAGCTCTCCGGCAACGTCGTCGACCTGTGCCCGGTCGGAGCGCTGGTCTCCAAGCCCTACAGCTTCGAGGCCCGGCCCTGGGAATTGAGGAAGGTTCCGGGGATCGACGTCATGGACGCGGTCGGGACCAACATCCGGATCGACCATCGCTTCCGCGAGGTGATGCGCGCGCTTCCCCGCCTCAACGAGGAGGTCAACGAGGAGTGGGCGCACGACAAGACCCGCCATTGCGTCGACGGGCTGATGCGCAACCGGCTCGACCGGCCCTGGGTGCGCCGCGAGGGCAAGCTCCAGCCGGCGACGTGGGAGGAGGCGTTCGAGGCCATCGCCGGGCGGCTGCAAGGCGCGACCGGCGATCAGGTCGCGGGCATCGCGGGCGATCTCCAGGACCTCGAATCGATCTTCGCTCTGAAGACGCTGCTCCAGGCCTACGGCTCGAGCCTTCACGAATGCCGGCAGGACGGAGCGAAGTTCGACGTGTCGAGCCCCGCCGCCTACCGCTTCAATCCGACCATCGCCGGAATCGAGACGGCGCCCGCCATCCTCCTTGTCGGGACCAATCCGCGCTGGGAAGCGCCGCTCGTCAACACCCGAATCCGCAAGGCGGTGAAGGCGGGCGCGAAGGTCTACCGGATCGGACCGGCGGTCGACCTCACATATCCCGTGATCGATCTCGGCGACGATCTCGCGCTCCTCGGCAAGCTTCCCGAGGAGGTTGGCGAGGCCTTTGCCGGCAAGGAGAATGCCGCGGTGATCGTCGGCATGGGCGCTCTGAAGGGCGAGGGCGCCTACGCCGCCGCCCGGGCCGCCGCGGCGACGCTCGGCGCGAGCTTCGGGCTTCTCCACAACGCGGCGTCGAGGGTCGGAGCCCTCGACCTCGGCTTCGTCACGGACGGGGGCGTAGATGCCGTCAGGGCCCGGGCCGGCGGCCTCAAGGCCCTTTTCCTGCTCGGCGCCGACGAGCTGGAAACCTCCGCCTTCGCCGACACCTTCACGATCTATATCGGAACCCATGGCGACCGCGGCGTTCGCCACGCCGACGTCATCCTCCCCGCGGCCGCCTATACCGAGAAGCACGGCATGTACGTGAACCTCGAGGGCCGGGTGCAATTGTCCGAATTCGGGGTCCATCCGCCGGGCGAGGCGCGGGAGGATTGGACCATCGTCCGGGCGCTGAGCGACGTGCTCGGCAAGACTCTGCCGTTCGACACGGTCGCGCAGCTTCGCGCCGCCATCGCGGCTCAGGTGCCGCGGCTCGGGATCGCCGGGCTGAGCGCCGTCGATCCGCTTCCCGCCTTCACCGGTGTCGCGCCGGGCGTGAGCGGGGGGATCGTCTACCCGATCGAGGATTTCTATCTGACCAATCCGATCGCCCGGTCCTCGCCGACGCTTCAGCGCTGCTCGGCCGAGATCCTCCACGGTCAAAGCTTCCAGGAGGCCGCGGAATGAGGATAACCCGTCGCCCCAGCGAAGGCTGGGGCCCCAGCGTCGCCCAGCCACCGGTGCCCTTCACCCCACGGGATCCCAGCCTTCGCTGGGATGACGGTGGCTTGCAATGACCGCCTGGATGCAGAGCACCTGGCTGGGCTACGGCGCCGGCTGGTTCCTCGCCACGCTCGTCTTCATCCTGATCATCGCCTTGCCGCTGATGCTGGCGGTGGCGATGGTCATCTACGCCGACCGCAAGATCTGGGCGGCGATGGCGCTCCGCCGCGGTCCCAACGTGGTCGGGCCGCTGGGATTGCTGCAAAGCTTCGCCGACGGCCTCAAGGTCTTCCTCAAGGAGACCATCATCCCGTCGAGCGCCAATCGCGGGCTGTTCATCATTGCTCCGATCCTCACCTTCACCGTGGCCCTGGTCGGCTGGGCGGTGGTTCCGTTCGGACCCGGCATGGTGCTCGCCGACATCAACGTCGGCCTGCTCTACCTCCTCGCCATCTCCTCATTGGGGGTCTACGGAGTGATCATCGCCGGCTGGGCCTCCAACTCCAAATATCCCTTCTACTCGGCGCTCCGGGCGGCCGCCCAGATGGTCAGCTACGAGGTGTCGGTCGGCTTCGTCATCGTTCCGATCATTCTCTGGTCGGAGACCTTCAACCTCTCGGGGATCATCGAGGCTCAGAGGAGCCACCTTTGGATCCTGAACGGCTTCGGCTTCAACCCGCTCTTCCTTCCGCTTGCGGTCATCTTCCTCATTTCGGCCATGGCGGAGACGGCCCGGGCGCCGTTCGACCTCACCGAGGCGGAGAGCGAGCTCGTCGCCGGCTACCAGACCGAATATAGCTCGATGAGCTTCGCGCTCTTCTGGCTCGGCGAATATGGCAACGTGTTGCTGATGTGCGGAATGACCGCCGTCCTGTTCTGGGGCGGCTGGCTTCCGCCGATCGACTGGGCGCCGCTCTACGTCATCCCCGGCATCTTCTGGTTCCTGGCCAAGATCATGTTCTTCTTCTTCGTGTTCAGCTGGGTGAAGGCGACGGTGCCGCGATTCCGCTACGATCAGCTGATGCGGCTCGGATGGAAGATATTCCTTCCCATCTCGCTGATCTGGGTGGTCCTCGTTTCGACCTATCTGATGCAGGCGCGCTACGGAGCCTTCTGGTGATCGGCGCCGTGCTTCTCGCCCTGATGCAGCCGCAGGCGGCTCCGGCGACCCTCGTCCAGCTCGATTGCGAGCTGGCGGCGCGCGGCCGTTCGGGCCGGAGGGAAGTCTTGCCGGCCGCGATCCGCCTGGGAGTCGCGGGCCGCCGGATCGACTCCGTTCTGCTCGACGGCCCAACGCCCTTTTCCTCCTACGTGCCCGTCGAGGGCAGCCGGAAGCTCCTCCACAGGCGAGACCAGTATCGCGGCAGGTTCGAGAAGGCGACGATCCGGCTCCGCCGGACGGGAATCGACCAGGTCGACCTCATGCTCGAGCCGAAGGGCGGTGCGGCCGGGACCTATTCCGGCATTTGGACCCACATTTTCCTGGTGGGGCAGCGTCCCGTCGCAATCGAGGGGACGATCGCTTGCCGGACGCTTGCCGGAACCCTGGCGGGGAACAGCTGATATGATCGTCACCCACTGGATAAAGAGCCTCGCTGCCGCCTGCGCCGTGGCGACAGGCGCGGGCGGGGCCTCGGCCAAGAGCGCGGCTGAGCCGAGCGGTCCGCACCGGTTCGAGTGCGACATCGCGCTGATGGTCATGCCGCAACGCCAGTTCACGGCGCCGACGCCGGTGACGATCAGCTTCGTCGCCGATCGCGGCGCGCTCAGGGACATTCGTGTCGTCGACGAAGGCGGAATCCTCTTTCCCGGCGGCAATTTAAAAATTGTCCAGAAGCCCGACGCGACCTCAATGGAGGCGGTGGCAATGCCGGCCGAGCGGCCGGGCCGATGGAGCGGGACGATCGAGAAGAAATCGTATCGCCTGAAGTTGACGAGCGGCGCGATCGAGGAGGCCGTGACGATAGGCCTCGGCCGAACGCCGTCCAAGGGAAGCGGCCGCTACGGCCTGGTATGGAACGCGACCAACCTTCCGGAGGGGTTGCCGAAGCCGATTTCCGGAACGGGTGGCGGTAATTGCGCGCTGAGGCCGGCGCTGGAGGCCAAGCGATGATCGCCCACTGGATCAAGTCGTTCTTCCTCTGGGAGTTCGTGAAGGCGCATTGGCTGACCTTGAAATATTTCTTCAAGCCCAAGGCGACGATCAACTATCCGTTCGAGAAGAACCCGCTCAGCCCGCGCTTCCGCGGCGAGCATGCCCTTCGCCGCTATCCGAACGGCGAGGAGCGCTGCATCGCGTGCAAGCTTTGCGAAGCGGTGTGCCCGGCCTTGGCGATCACCATCGAGTCCGAGCCCAGGGAGGACGGAAGCCGCCGGACCACCCGCTACGACATCGACATGGTGAAGTGCATCTATTGCGGCCTGTGCCAGGAAGCCTGTCCCGTCGACGCCATCGTCGAGGGGCCGAATTTCGAATATGCGACCGAAACGCGGGAGGAATTGCTCTACGACAAGGCGAAGCTGCTGGCCAATGGCGACAAATGGGAACGGTCGCTCGCGGCCAACCTTGCCGCCGATGCGCCCTACCGCTAAGCGCCGGGCCGGAATCGCATGTCCCTGTTCAGCACCCCCTCCGTCATCCCGGCGAAAGCCGGGACCCCAGGTCGAGAAGTCTCAGTGGGTCTCCCCGAGGCCCCGGCTTCCGCCGGGGTGACGGCGTGTGCCATGGCGACTCCGTCATGATCGAAGCTTTCGCCTTCTACCTCTTCGCGACGCTCGTCATCGCCAGCGGCGTGATGACGATCCTGTCGCGCAACCCGGTCCACTCGGTGCTGTGGCTGATCCTCGCCTTCTTCAATGCGGCGGGGCTGTTCCTGATCCTGGGCGCCGAGTTCATCGCGATGCTGCTGGTGATCGTCTACGTCGGAGCGGTCGCCGTGCTCTTCCTGTTCGTGGTGATGATGCTCGACGTCGACTTCGCCACCCTTCGCGCCGGGGTCGCGCGCTACTGGCCGTTCGGCTTCGGGCTTGCCCTGGTCCTTCTCGTCGAGATCTTCTTCGCCGTCATGGCGTGGAACGCCGGGGCGATCGGCGCGGGCGTCCGAGCCGCTCCGACCGATCCCGGCATACCGAACATCGAGGCCCTCGGCCGGGTCCTCTACACGCGCTACCTCTACGTCTTCGAGGGCGCCGGGCTGGTCCTCCTGGTGGCGATGATCGGCGCGATCGTCCTGACCCACCGCACCCGAAGCGGGCTTCGGCCGCAGAACGTTTCCGAGCAGAACCGCCGCCGGCCCGAGGATGCGGTGGTCAACATGAAGCCCGGGATAGGGGAGGGGATGAAGCTGTGACGGCCCACCTCGTCAGCCCACCTCGTCATGCTGAACTTGTTTCAGCATCCAGCTCTCCGCCGCCAGGGCGGGTGACCGGCTGGACCCTGAAACAAGTTCAGGGTGACGACCGTACCCGTACGGAGGACGGCGCATGATCGGCCTCGGCCATTACCTCGCCGTGAGCGCGATCCTGTTCGTGCTCGGGGTGTTCGGCATCTTCCTCAACCGCAAGAACATCATCGTCATCCTGATGGCGATCGAGCTCATCCTGCTCGCCGTCAACATCAACCTCGTCGCCTTCTCGGCCTATCTCGGCGACATGGTCGGCCAGGTCTTCGCGATGTTCGTTCTCACCGTCGCCGCCGGCGAGGCGGCGATCGGCCTCGCCATCCTCGTCATCTACTTCCGCGGCCGAGGCACGATCGCGGTCGACGACATCAACCAGATGAAGGGGTGAGGATGAAGGCGCACCCCGTCATTCCGGCGAAGGCCGGAACCCATGAACACGGATTTGATCAAGCTGGCATGAACCTGTGTTCATGGGTCCCGGCCTTCGCCGGGATGACGGCATGATCCAGCTCATCGTCTTCCTGCCGCTCCTGGCGGCGATCGTCGCCGGGCTCGGCAACCGCCTGCTCGGCAATACGGCCGCCAAGCTGATCACCACGGGCGCGCTCTTCATCGCCTGCGCCTTGTCCTGGCCGATCTTCCTCGGCTTCGTCGGCGGCCATGGCGAAAGCCAGCTCTACCCGGTGCTCGACTGGATCCATTCCGAGCCGATGAGGGTCGACTGGAGCCTCCGGGTCGACGCCCTCACTTCGGTGATGCTGGTGGTGGTGACGACGGTCTCGGCGCTCGTCCACCTCTACAGCTGGGGCTATATGGCGGAGGACGACAGCCAGCCCCGCTTCTTCGCCTATCTGTCGCTCTTCACCTTCGCGATGCTGATGCTGGTGACGGCGGACAATCTGGTCCAGATGTTCTTCGGGTGGGAAGGGGTGGGGCTGGCCTCCTACCTGCTGATCGGCTTCTGGTACCACAAGCCTTCCGCCAATGCCGCGGCGCTCAAGGCCTTCGTCGTCAACCGGGTCGGCGATTTCGGGTTCAGCCTGGGCATCTTCGCCACCTTCCTGGTGTTCGGGACGGTCTCCATTCCCGAGATCCTCGCCGCGGCGCCCGGCCAGGCGGGCTCGACCATCGGCTTCCTCGGCCAGCGCTTTGATACGATGACCGTGATCTGCATCCTCCTGTTCATCGGAGCGATGGGCAAGTCGGCACAGCTCGGCCTCCACACCTGGCTTCCCGACGCGATGGAGGGCCCGACCCCGGTTTCCGCGCTGATCCACGCCGCGACGATGGTGACGGCCGGGGTGTTCATGGTCTGCCGGCTGTCGCCGATGTTCGAGACCAGCCAGACCGCGCTCACCCTCGTCACCGCGATCGGAGCGGCCACCGCTATCTTCGCCGCCACGGTGGGTACGGTTCAAAACGACATAAAGCGGGTCATCGCCTATTCGACCTGCTCGCAATTGGGCTACATGTTCTTCGCGGCCGGGGTCGGCGCCTATGGCGCGGCGATGTTCCACCTCTTCACCCATGCCTTCTTCAAGGCGTTGCTGTTCCTCGGCGCCGGCTCGGTGATCCACGCCATGCATCACGAGCAGGACATGCGCTTCTACGGAGCGCTTCGTAAGCACATCCCGATCACCTTCTGGGCGATGACGATCGGAACCCTCGCCATCACCGGAGTCGGGATCATCCAGATCGCGGGCTGGTCCGGCTTCGGCTTCGCCGGCTTCTATTCGAAGGACGCGATCATCGAGAGCGCCTTCGCCAGCGGCACCGGCATCGGCGGCTTCGCCTTCGTCGTCGGGATCACCGCGGCCCTTCTGACCAGCTTCTACAGCTGGCGGCTCGTCTTCCTGACCTTCTTCGGCAAGGCACGCTGGGCGGCTTCGGAGCATATCCAGCATGCGCTCCACGGCGATCATCACGATCATCCGGACGAAGAGGATGCCGGCCACGACACCCGTCCGAACGAGGCCTCGCCCGGCCAGGCGGCGCAGGGCACCGGCGGCTACCATCCGCACGAAAGCCCCTGGACGATGCTGGTCCCGCTCGGCGTTCTGTCGCTGGGCGCAGTGTTCGCCGGCCTGCTGTTCCACGGCCCCTTCATCGAGGCCGAGCATGGAGCGCATTTCTGGGGGTCGAGCATCGCCTTCGACACCCATCTCGCCCATGCCATCCACGAAGTGCCTCTGTGGGTGAAGCTCGCCCCCGGGATCGTGATGATCGTCGGCTTCCTGATCGCGCTCCAGGCTTATATCCGGCACACGGACATTCCGGCCCGCTTCGTCGGACAATGGGGGATCCTCTACAATTTCTTCCTGAATAAGTGGTATTTCGACGAGATCTACGACGTCGTCTTCATCCGCCCCTCGCTCTGGCTGGGCCGGCTGTTCTGGAAGCGCGGCGACGAGCAGATCATCGACCGCTTCGGACCGGACGGCGCCGCGACGGCGGTCCGCTTCGGCAACGTCCTCACCGCCCGGCTCCAGTCCGGCTATCTCTACACCTATGCGCTGGTGATGCTGATCGGCCTCGCCGCGGCCGCGACCTGGGCAATGGCACGATGAGGCGGAACATGTTCGTCGCCCCAGCGAAGGCTGGGGCCCCGTGGGGTGAAGACCTCACGCGCCTTTCACCCGCTGGGGTCCCAGCCTTCGCTGGGATGACGGGGGACGCGCGATGAACGAGATTCGATACACCAGCGAATACGTCTTCCCGATCCTCTCGGAGATGCTCGTCATTCCCCTGGCGGCGGCGATCATCTGCCTTTGCGTCTCGGCCAACAGCGCCCGCCGGGTCGCCTTGTTCGCGACCCTGGCGAACCTGGCGCTCGGGATCCTGCTCTGGTGGGATTATCAGATCGCCGGCGGCCAGTGGCAGTATCAGGAGCTGGCGCGCGGCCTCTTCGGCCGCTTCTCCTACGCGCTCGGAGTCGACGGGATCGCGGTCATGCTGATCGTTCTCACCGTCTTCCTGATGCCGATCTGCATCCTCGCCAGCTGGAAATCGATCCAGAAACGCGTTCCGGAATATATGGCCGCCTTCCTGCTCATGGAGACGCTGATCCTCGGCGTTTTCATGGCCCAGGACATTTTCCTCTTCTACATCTTCTTCGAGGCCGGCCTGATCCCGATGTTCCTGATCATCGGCATCTGGGGCGGTGCCGAGCGCATCTACGCCAGCTACAAATTCTTCCTCTACACCCTGCTCGGCTCGGTTCTGATGCTGATCGCCATGCTGTGGATGGTGGATTACGCCGGCACCACGGCCATCAACAAGCTGATGGTGACCAACTTCCCGGCCGAGGCCCAGACCTGGCTGTGGCTCGCCTTCTTCGCCTCCTTCGCGGTCAAGATGCCGATGTGGCCGGTCCACACCTGGCTCCCCGACGCCCACGTCCAGGCGCCGACCGCCGGCTCGGTGATCCTCGCCGGAGTGCTCCTGAAGCTGGGCGGCTACGGCTTCATCCGCTTCTCGCTTCCGATGTTCCCGGAAGCCTCGGCGCAGCTGGTCTGGCTGGTCTTCGCGTTGAGCCTGATCGCCATCGTCTACACGTCGCTGGTGGCCCTGGTTCAGCGGGACATGAAGAAGCTGATCGCTTATTCGTCGGTCGCCCACATGGCCTTCGTCACCATCGGCCTGTTCGCGTTCAACCGGCAGGGGATAGAGGGCGGGATCATCGTCATGCTCAGCCACGGCCTGGTGTCGGGCGCGCTCTTCCTGTGCGTCGGAATCGTCTACGACCGGCTCCATACCCGCGAGATCGACCGCTACGGCGGCCTCTCCAACAACATGCCGGCCTTCGCCCTCCTGTTCATGCTGTTCACCATGGCCTCGGTCGGGCTGCCGGGGACGAGCGGCTTCGTCGGAGAGTTCCTGGCCCTGGTCGGCGCCTATGAAGCGAGCAGCCTCGTCGCCGCAGTCGCGACCACCGGGATCATCCTCGGCGCCGCCTATATGCTCTGGCTCTACTGGCGGGTCGCCTACGGGACGAGCCGAAACGCCGACGCGGCGGCGATGCCGGATATCGACAAGCGCGAGATGGCCTCGCTCGGAGCGATCGCCGCGGTGGTGCTGTGGATGGGCGTCTATCCCGAGCCCTTCATGTCCACGATCCGCCGCGACGTCGGCTTCCTGCTCGCGCGAATCGAACGGGCCAACCCGCCGGGCGACGCGCAGCCGACCGGAGGCGCGCCGCGTCCGAAGGCGCATTCGTCCGAACCCCATTCGCCCGCGCTGGCGCCGGTACCCGAGGGGCCTGCCCCCGAAGGCCACAGCCATGCGCCCGGGGAGGAGCATTGATGACCTTTCTCGTCATCCCGGCGAAAGCCGGGACCTCAGGACAAGAAGTCTCCACGGGTCTCCCCGAGGCCCAGGCGTTCGTCGGGGTGACGGGCAAGCCCGCCGGGGTGACGGGCAAGCCATGACCGCCTCGCTCCTCTTTACCCTGCCCGAGATCATCCTCACCCTGGCGGCGCTGGCGCTGATGATGGCGGCCGCCTGGATGGGCGACGGACACGCGCGCCTGCTCAGCTGGCTCGGGATCGCGGCTTTGGCCGGAGCGGCCTTCGCTCTGCCCGGCGTTTCCGCCCGCGGAGGCACTGCCTTCGACGGCCTGTACATCGGCGACAGTTTCGCCGCTTTCGCCAAGGTCCTGATCTATATCGCCGCCGCCGTCTCCCTGGTCGCGGCGTCGGGCTGGTTCAGCCGCGACCGCGACTATCGGGCCGAATATCCCTGCCTGATCCTGCTCTCCGCGGTGGGAATGGGCATGATGGTCTCGGCGGGCGACCTGCTCACCCTCTACGTCGGACTCGAGCTCCAGAGCCTCTCGGCCTATGTCCTCGCCAGCTTCCAGAGGCGGGACAATCGCTCGGCGGAGGCCGGCCTCAAATATTTCGTTCTCGGAGCGCTTGCCAGCGGCATCCTGCTCTACGGCGTGTCGCTCCTCTACGGCTTCACCGGCTCGACCCTGTTCGGCGAGATCAACATTGCTCTGGGCCGCGACGGAGTCTCCACCGGCGAGCTGTTCGGGATCGTCTTCGTCCTCGCCGGGATCGCCTTCAAGGTCTCGGCGGTGCCGTTCCACATGTGGACTCCCGACGTCTACGAAGGCGCGCCGACACCGGTGACCGCCTTCTTCGCCTCGGCGCCGAAGGTCGCGGCCATGGCGCTGCTCACCCGAGTCGCCATCGAGGCGATGGGGCCCGCCACCTTCGAATGGCGCCAGATCGTCATCTTCATGGCTTTGGCCTCGACCATCCTCGGCGGAGTGGCGGCGATCGGCCAGCCCAACATCAAGCGGCTGCTCGCTTATTCGTCGATCAACAACATCGGCTTCGCCCTCATCGGCCTCGCCGCCGCCACCCGTTACGGCGTCGCCTCGGTGCTCTTCTACATGGCCGTCTACACGGCGATGACCCTGGGCACCTTCCTGATCGTGTTGAGGATGCGCGATTCCGACGGGCGTCCGGTCGAGAGCATCGCCAGCCTCTCGGGCCTGTCGACCACCCGGCCCTGGCTGGCCGCGGGCATGGCGATCTTCATGTTCAGCCTTGCCGGGGTGCCGCCTCTGTTCGGCTTCTGGCCCAAGTTCCTGGTCTTCGACGCGGCCGTCAGGGCCGATCTCACCTGGCTTGCCGCGGTCGGCATCGCCACCTCGGTGATCAGCGCCTTTTATTATCTAAAGATCGTCAAGACGATGTATTTCGACGATCCGGCCCCGGCCTTCGCTGAGACGGACGACCTGCCGGAGTCGGTTTTGATAATGCTCGCGGCCCTGTTCGTCTCGCCGCTGGGCTATATCTCCATCCCTTATCTGGGAAGGTTCGCGGACAACGCGGCGAGCGCCCTGTTCTAAGAGGCCGGGTTCCGACGCCAGACTGGACCGGCGGTAACGCCGCCCGCCGGTCCAATCCATTCAGCTACAAGCCGCGCGAAGGGACGGGATGCCTCCCCCCGGCGGCAAATGCACCGTGCTCGCCGCGGCCCGCTATGTCCTACTTCGGAAAAATACCTATGTCGGCAATGGCCGCGAGCCTTTGCGGCCGCTAGTCTGGCAAGAGCGACACATGAGCATACGGCGAGCCTATATCATCGAGGACGAGAAGCTGCTGCGCGATCTCGTGCGGCAGTCCCTCGCCGAATGCTGCGCTCATGTGGAGGAATATGAGTCCGCCGAGTCGTTCCTGGCCGGGCATTCGGACCGGCCGGCGGGCTGCATCATCGTCGACATCAATCTTCCCGGGATCAACGGCCTCGATTTGCTGGAAGTGATCGCGAGGGGGCGGGCCGCCTATCCGGTCATCGTCGTGTCGGGCAACGGCAACGTGCCGCATGCGATGCGGGCGGGCCGGCTCGGAGTGGTCGATTTCATCGAGAAGCCGTTCCGGGTCGAACAGCTGATCGCCGCGGTCGAGAAGGGCTTCGCGCTCCTCGAAAGCCAGCCCATGTCCCGGATTTCGGCGCTCGCCACCCTGACCCGCCGGGAGAAGGAGGTGCTCGTCGCCTTCGTCGACGGCGCCCCGAACAAGATCGTCGCGCACGATCTCGGCCTCAGCGTGCGAACGGTCGAGCTCCACCGAGCCAATCTGATGAAGAAGCTGGGGGTCAGGAGCCTCTCCCAGGCGCTGCTCATCGCCAAGGACGGCGGCTATGTCTGAGCCGAGGCCGGCTTTCCGATGACCGCCGTCCGCAACGTCGTCGAGACCGGCTCGACCAACGACGATCTCGCCGCGCTTGCCCGCGAGGGTGCGCCCGAGGGCCTCTGGCTGCGCGCGGGACGCCAATCGGGCGGCCGCGGCCGGCAGGGGCGGGAATGGCATTCGCCGCCGGGCAACCTCTATGCGAGCACGCTCGTCCGTCTCCGACCGGCAGATCCGCCGGCGCCGACGCTTGCTCTGGTGGCGGCCGTCGCGCTGCAGGAGACGGCCGCCGCTTTCGCCGTCGCCGGAGTGGCGATCGAGATCAAATGGCCCAACGACCTTCTCGTCGCCGGCGCCAAGCTTTCGGGCATCCTGCTCGAGCGGATCGGCGACGCCGTCGTCGTCGGCTTCGGGGTCAATCTCGCCGACCATCCCGCCGATACTGTGCGTCCGGCCATTAACATGGGCATGCTGGGCGGCGCACCCGACCCGGCCCGGTTCCTCGAAGCCCTTGCGGCCGGCTTCGCCCGCTGGGTCGAGCGCTGGCGCGACGAGGGGCTCGAGCCGATCCGGACACGCTGGCTCGCCGCCGCCCATCCGCTCGGCACGGCTCTGTCGACCCACTCCGCAAGCGGCGCTCGGGTAGAGGGTGTGTTCGACGGGCTGGACGAAAGCGGCGCGCTCCGGCTGCGACTGGCGGACGGGACCGTCCAGGTGATCCACGCGGGCGACGTGTTCCTTTTTTAAATCCTCCCCCGGCATCTCCGAGAAATTTCGGGGAGGAATTAAGGATGACCCGCCCCTCGCCAACCCGGCCACCCCCCGCTAGACAGCCCCGATGCTGCTCGCCGTCGACGCCGGGAACACGAATATCGTCTTCGCCTTGCTGGAGGAGGGGGTCATCCGCGCCCGCTGGCGGATCGCGACCGATCCGAGGCGGACGGCGGACCAATATGCGGTCTGGCTCCACCAGCTGATCGAGCTCGAGGGGCTGCCCCGCGACGTCGTCGACGCCGTCATCGTCGGCACGGTGGTACCCCGGGCGACCCACAATCTCGAAGTGCTCGCCGCCAAATATTTCAAGGTCGAAGCGCTGATCGCCGGCCAGGCGGGGGCGGAGTGGGGGATCGAGCTCGACGTCGCCGAGCCCCGAAGCGTCGGCGCCGACCGGGTGCTCAACGCGATCGCCGCCCATGCCCTGCACGAAGGCGATCTCATCGTCATCGATTTCGGCACCGCCACCACCTTCGACGCGGTCGATTATTCCGGCGCCTATAAAGGCGGGATCATCGCCCCGGGCATCAACCTTTCGCTCGACGCTCTGGTAACGGCCGCGGCGAAGCTGCCGCGAATCGCCATCGAGGCCCCGACGGACAATATGTCGGTCATCGGCCGGACCACCGAGGACCAGATGCATATCGGCATCTACTGGGGTTATGTGGCGATGATGGAGGGGCTGGTCGAGCGCATGAAGGCGGAGATCGGCCGGCCGGTGAAGGTCGTGGCGACCGGCGGCCTGGCCACCCTGTTCGATCGGCACACGAGCATCTTCGACGAGATCGAGCCGGATTTGACGGTTCAGGGCCTGGGATTGTTGTACAAGCGCGGCCGAAGCGCCACTTAGCGTCATGCCAGCGAAGGCTGGCATCCCAGCGAAATTAGCCGCAGAGCCATTTTCTCGCTGGGGTCCCAGCCTGCGCTGGGGCGATGCCCCCTACGAAGGAATGAAATGAAACCCGGCAAAGAATTGCTCTTCCTCGCGCTCGGCGGCTCGGGCGAGATCGGCATGAACGTCAATCTCTACGGCTGCGACGGCAAGTGGATCATGGTCGATCTCGGAATGACCTTCGCCGATCCGGCCTATCCCGGGGTCGAGCTGATCCTGCCCGATCTGACCTTCATCGAGGAGCATCGCGACGATCTGCTCGGCGTGGTCCTGACCCACGGCCATGAGGATCATATCGGCGCCATCCCCTATCTCGCCACCGATCTCGGAGTGCCGCTCTACGCCACGCCCTTCACCGCCGGCCTCATTGCCGGCAAGCTCGAGGAGGAGGGGCTCAGCAAGCAGGTCAAGGTCAACATCGTCGAGCTGGGCGGCGATTTCCGGCTCGGGCCGTTCGGCTTCCGCTACGTCCCGCTCGCCCATTCCATTCCCGAGGGCAATGCGCTCCTCATCGACACGCCCTACGGCAAGATCTTCCATACCGGCGACTGGAAGCTCGACGACGCCCCCCAGCTCGGCGACCCGAGCACCGAGGCGGAGCTTCGAGCGATCGGCGACGAGGGCGTGCTCGCCTTGGTCTGCGATTCGACGAACGTCTTCCAGGAATATGCCTCCGGCTCGGAGGCGACGGTGCGCGTCGGCTTGGACAAGGTCGTCGGCGAGGCGGAGGGGAGGGTGCTCGTCACCACCTTCGCGTCCAACGCCGCCCGCCTGAAGACCCTGGGCCATGTCGCCGACGATACCGGCCGCCGGGTCTGTGTCGCCGGCCGCTCGCTCGACCGGATCCTGAAGGTCGCCAAGAGCGTCGGCTATCTGACCGATTTTCCCGAGACGATCGACTTCGACACGGCGATGAAGCTTCCGGCCCGCGACGTCATGATCATCGCCACCGGCGGCCAGGGCGAGAGCCGCGCCGCGCTCGCCCGGGTCGCCTTCGGCCAGCACAAGCTGAGCGTCACGGAAGGCGACCTCGTCGTCTTCTCGTCGAAGCAGATACCGGGCAACGAGATCGCCATCGGCCGGATCCAGAACGAGCTCGCCTCCCGCGGGGTCAAGATGATCACCGACCGGCAGGCCGAGGTCCATGTGTCCGGCCATCCCGGCCGCCCCGAGCTCGCCGCCATGTACCAGTGGATCCGGCCCGAGATCATCGTCCCGGTCCATGGCGAGATGCGCCACATGTCGGAGCATGACCGCTTCGCCCGGGCCAATGGCGTTCCGCGCGGGATCGTCCAGAAGAATGGCGACGTCGTCCGTCTCGCGCCCGACGGGCCCCGGAAGCTGGGCGAGGAACGGGTCGGCCGACTCATCCTCGACGGCGACGTCATCCTCGCCGCCGACGGCCCGACGATGAACGAGCGGCGCAAGATCGCGAGCTTTGGGACGATCACGGTGGCGCTTGCGCTCAACGACAAGGACCGGCTCGTCGGCGACGTCCAGGTCGCGCTCGAAGGCATTCCGGTCGAGGAGGATCGCGAAGCCTTCGTCGAGGAAGCCGCCGACGCGGCCTCGGAGGCCGCGCTCAAGGGTGCCGCGAGCGAAGACAGGCTGCGTGAGTCGATCCGCTTGGCCGTCCGCCGCTGCGCGACCGAATGGACCGGCAAGAAGCCGGTGGTGGACGTCCTCATCGTCCGGGTGTGATTCGGTGAAATTCCAGTCCATCCTGGCCATCTACGTCCTGTTCTGGACGCTGAGCCTGTTCCTCGTCCTGCCCTTCGGCGTCCGGACGCCGGAAGAGGAGGGCGTCGAGACCCCGGCCGGCCACGCCCCGAGCGCGCCGCACCGCTTCAGCTTCGGAACGGCGGCGCTTCGGGCGACGGCCGTGTCGGCGGCGGCCTTCGCCCTGTTCTACGCGAACTACCGGTTCGGCTGGGTGACGATCGAGATGCTGGACTGGAGCCGGTGACCAATTCCGTTACCCCAGCGAAGGCTGGGGTCCCAGCGAGTGAGGGGCTCCGCCCTTTCCCCTCTCCCGTCCTTACGGGAGAGGAGGGGCCCAAGCCGAAGGCTTGGGAGGTGAGGGTCTGTACACCGGACTCAGCGAGACCCTCACCTCCCACCGCTTCGCGGTAGGCCCCTCCTCTCCCGCGAAAGCGGGAGAGGAGCTTCTACGGCTTCGGCCCAAGCTGAATGTCGATACGGGCTAGCTCCGGATCCGCTCGATCGCCTGGGCGAGGGCCACGTAGAGCTTGCCCATGTCGCTGGACAGGATGGTGACGCCCAAGGAGGAGCCGTCGCGGTCGGCGAGGATTCGGCGGAGCATCGCTTCGAAATCGTGGATGTAGCGGTTCACCTGCTCGCGGAACTCGGGCTCTTCCTCGTAATGGCGGACGATCTCGCGGGCGTCGTTGCGGTCGAGCAGGCGCACGGCCCGCCGAGTGAAGATCCCGCGGTCGCCCTTGAGATAGGCCGCCCAGGCGGTGTCGGTGACTTCGTTCGACAGGATCTTGGTGACGTCGATCGCGGTCGAGTTGAGCGATTCGATCAGCAGCGCGACACGGCGGGTGAGGCTCTCGGCGTCCCGCTCCTCCCGGTTCGAGCGTTCGTCCTCCAGCCGCGATT
>DASQLT010000020.1:0-23388 GCA_035629855.1 Allosphingosinicella sp. | reverse complement strand
TTTAATCGAGTTGTCGTCAGACATGAGCTGGACCAGGTGAAGCGCACGGCCCCCTTTGGTCCTTTGGTGCTTTGGGTGAACTAAGCGACCGGTGCGATATAGTCGCTCCGGCTATTGATTACCCGCTTGAGGCCGTTTCGGCGGACGCCGGTGGGGGGGTTCTGATGGACGCGGATCGGTGAGAGATTTGTTTCACCCAAAGCACCAAAGCACCAAAGGCGCCGCGGGGGGTGAGCCGGCAGGCGAATGTCGATCACGTCCAGGATTCATAGAAGCGACTACGTCGCTTCAATCGAGTTGTAGTCGTCAGACATGAGCTGGACCAGGTGAAGCGCACGGCCCCCTTTGGTGCTTTGGTGCTTTGGGTGAACTAAGCGACCGGTGCGATATAGTCGCTCCGGCTATTGATTACCCGCGCGAAGCCGTTTCGGAACATGTCTGCGGCGAAGTTCGAAACGGGCGGTGCCTCGAACGAGGTCAATAAATCTCCGTCCTGAGGTCGATATGCTTTCGTGGCTTCGCGTCGAGGAACAGCCGTGGATGCGGGGCTTCGGCGAGGGCGAGCTAGTAGGTGTGCTGCTCCCAGTAGAAGCTGCGGTTCGAGCCGAACAGCGACACTCGGAGGCGGCCGTTCCAGTCGATTCGGGCGGTGTCGCCGAAGTGAAGGGTGAAGAGCGGGGAGGGCAGGAAGGCGGGCCATTTGGTCTTGAGCCGGTATTCGGAAGGGTTGGACAGGCGGATGTCCGCTCTATCCTTATGGAGGTGCCAGCCGAGCGGAGTGGCGCGATGGGGTCGCGATCGCCGCCATATCTCCTGGTCGATCGGACCGACTTCCTGGATGATTTCGAATTCCTCCTCGGGAACCGAGCGGATTTCGTGGCGCCATATTTCGCTCTCGGCCGGGACCGCCGGCAGGGCGTAGGCTTCGTCCAGGCGCGGGCGAGGCCAGCGCGCATTGGCGCCGCGCGATTCCTTGGTCCAGCGCGACCAGACATGCTGGAGGATCAGGATGAGGCCGCCAGGCGCCGCTCCACCGCTTCGATCGCCGCTTCGATCGCCGCCTCGACGCCCAGGTCGCTCGTATCGAGAAGAATGGCGTCCGCGGCCCTGACGAGGGGCGCGGCGGTGCGGCCCGTGTCGCGTTCGTCCCGGGCCCTGATGTCGAGCAGCACGTCTTCTTCATGGACCGAGAGGCCCATCCGGATCAGCTCCTCGAAGCGGCGGCGGGCGCGGATCTCGGGGGCGGCGGTGACGAACAGCTTGGCGTGGGCGTGGGGGGCGATGACCGTGCCGATGTCGCGTCCGTCGAGGACGGCGCCGCCCTCCCGGGCCGCGAAATCGCGCTGCCGCTCGGCGAGCGCGGCCCGGACCAGCGGGTAAGCGGAGATTCGCGAGGCCACCCCGCCGGCGGCCTCGCTCTTCAATTCGGGATCGTCGAAATCGGTCTGGGAGAAATCGCAGGCGCGGGCCGCGGCGAACTCGCTCTCCGGATCGCCGCCGAAGCGAAGCAGGTTGAGAGCGACCGCCCGGTAGAGCAGGCCGGTGTCCATGTGCGGAAGCCGGTAATGGCGGGCGAGCGCCTTGGCGATCGTGCCCTTGCCGCTGGCCGCGGGGCCGTCGACGGCAAGGATCATCGCCCGAGGCTCTCGAGCAGGGCGGCGAAGCCGGGGAAGCTGGAATCGGCGGTCGACATGTCGGCGACCGTTATCGGGTCGCGAGCGTTGAGGCCAGCCACGGCGAAGCTCATCGCGACGCGATGGTCGAGGCGCGGGTCGATCGTCGCCCCGCCGGGCAGGGGATCGCCGCCGGTGCCGTCGATCGTCAGTCCGTCCCCGGCTTCACGGACGCGGGCGCCGATCGCCCGAAGGCCCCGGGCCATGGCGGCGAGACGATCGGATTCCTTGAAACGGAGCTCGCCGAGGCCGCGCGTCCGGGTCTCGCCCCGGGCGAAGGCGGCGGCGACGAAGAAGATCGGGAATTCGTCGATCATCCGGGGCGCGATCGCGGGCGGAACCTCCATGCCGCGCAAGCATGAGTGGCGGACGGCGAGGTCGGCGACCGGCTCACCGCCGCTTTCGCGCGGATTCGAGACATTTATGTCGCCGCCCATCTCGCTCAGAAGCTCGAACAGGCCAATTCGCGACGGATTCATCCCGACGCCCTCGATCCGAAGCCGTGAGCCGGGCACGATCAGCGCGGCCACGGCGATGAAGGCGGCGGCGGACGGGTCGCCGGGAATATTCAACGCCCGCGGACCGAGCTCCGATTCGCCGCGAAGGACGATCTCGTCGCCCTCGACCGCGATGTCGGCGCCGAACAGAGCGAGCATGCGCTCGCTATGGTCGCGGGTCGGCACCGGCTCGACGATCCGGGTGTGGCCCGGAATGTCGAGGGCGGCGAGGAGCAGGGCCGATTTCACCTGGGCGGAGGGGAATTGCATTCGGTGCGTGCGCGGGACGGCGGGGCAGAGGCCGCGGACCGTCAGCGGCAAGCGGCCTCCCGGAGCCATGTCGACTTCGGCGCCGATCCGCCGAAGCGGCTCCGCCACCCGCTCCATCGGCCGCCGCGACAGCGAGGCGTCGCCGACGAAGGCGGCGGCGATCGGGTGGGAGGCGACGAGGCCCATGAGCAGCCGCGCCGAAGTGCCGCTATTGCCCATGTCGAGCGCCGCCTCGGGCTGGAGGAGGCCGCCGGAGCCGACCCCGTCGACCGTCCAGGCCGGGCCGTCGCGGGCGATTTCCACGCCCATCGCTCGGAGCGCCGCGGCGGTCGAGCGGACGTCGCCGCCTTCCGACAGCCCTTCGATCCGGCTTCGGCCTCGCGCCATCGCGGCGCAGATGAGGGCTCGGTGGGAAAGGGATTTGTCGCCGGGGACCCGGATCGTTCCGCGAAGCGGGCGGGAGGCCGCAAACGCCTTGGCCCGGGGTCCGCTGTGCGCCATCGGCCTTGGCTTTTGACAGCGGGCATCCCATGTGGCAAGCGCGCCGCATCCGGTCGGAAGCGGCCGTCATTCCTTTCTTTTAGTGGAGACTTTCACCGATGGTGAAGCCTGAATGGGGCACGAAGCGCACTTGTCCCAAGTGCGGCGTCCGCTTTTACGATCTCGGCAAGGACGATCCGGTGACCTGCCTCGCCTGCGGAGTCGCCTGGGATCCCGAGCCCGTCCTCAAGTCCAAGCAGCCTCTGCCCTACGACGCTCCCAAGAAGGAGGTCGTCGTCGACGAGAAGGAGGATGCCGACCTGGCCGCCGAGGATCTCGTCATCGACGAGGATGCCGAGGAGAATCCGGACGACGAGGTCGATCTGGGCGGCGACGACGATATCGGAGTGCCCGGAGCCGGGGGCGACGACGAGGAGGTTTGACCCGTCGGTAGGGACAGTCACTTTTCCGCACTCCGGCGGGTCATTTCGCTCGACGTGCGGAAAAGTGACTGTCCCTGTTGCCAACACCCGGCGCCTTCCCTAAATCCGGCGCCGCAAGCCCGCCCTCCCAGGGGCGGCGAAAAAAGGTTCGGGGCCGTAGCTCAGCTGGGAGAGCGCTGCAATGGCATTGCAGAGGTCAGGGGTTCGATCCCCCTCGGCTCCACCATTTTCCTGAAGCTGGTTATCTTCCGGCCGTTTCGTAACGTCAGCCGGCCGGGGAGGCTGAGTCGGCTCGTGGAATGAACACCGTGACTTCGAGACCGGGGCCGGGACTGCGATTGTTGAATCGCGGGTTGGGGACTCCAAGGCCGTCTGAATAAGGCGCCAGCAAAGCCTGGCACGAGAACAGGCCGAAGCCCATTCCGGGTAGCTTGGAGGTGTGCTCCAGCCTCAGGAGCGGCGTCGCCAGCTTTGATAATTGCTCTGCCGGCACTCCCGGCCCATTATCGGAAATGACCATGGCCCAGAAGGGCTCGCCTCCGTCACCCCAGTAATTTTCGAACTCGATGCTGATTTCAGCGTTGGGCAAGGCAAATTTGACCGCGTTGTCCAAGACGTTGGCAACTGCACGTTCGATTCGAATCTCATCGCCGAGGCACATCATGGTGCCCGTGACTTTCATGTCCAGTTGAAGCTCTTCCTTTCTGTAACGCTGTCTCCAATGGTCTTGCGAAGACGCGACGGTGCGTCCGAGTAGAGCCCGTAGTGAAAAGGGGGTATTGGTCTTTTCTGGGCCCACTAAAATGTCGGCTTCCGTGAAGTCTTGAACGATCCTACGGGCAAAATCCGTGCCTTGGTACAATGTACGGATGTCGCCGGCATGTTTGTCGGAAAATTCGTTGGAATTCACCAGTTCTTGTAACTTCTGAACGCATGCGTCCAATGGACGAAGGAGATCGTGTCCCAGGCTGCGGATTCCATAGAGCACCGGCTGCCAGTCGGTCGCGGCACGGATCGCTCGGAAAGCGTCCGACAAAGCGAGGGCGTCGAGAAAGGCATCTCTCAGCTTCGCCGCGTCGAACTGTGAAAGCTCCAACTTGTTCACGAAGGCCACGGCGCCCCGGCGCAGGCAGTCCGAGCGGACAGAACGATCCGACGATTGGCTTAGAACGATCGTCGGGACCGGCACGTCGAGGCCGCTCGCGCACTCTATAAGGCGCATTCCCTGCATCTGGCCGGAAAAATCCAAGTCGCAGACCAGAAGGTTGGGAGCAGCCCCGGGCGGCGGATTTTCGAGCAAGTCGATGGCTGAATCGGCGTCTTCATATTCTTCGACGCGCCACGTCTCGTCGAATACGTCTGGCAGGCCGGCGATGCCTTCGATCAGCGCCCGAAATATCTTCCGGTCGCCGGCCTGGTCTTCCGCCAGAACCACACGATAGATCATTGACTTGCAGGTTGGCGAGAGGGCGTGGTCGGGCACTTGCGCGCGTGAGGCCCTAGGGATTTCAGGTGGTTTACGACCTTCTCAAGATCTTTGTCCGACAAGGGCTTTACTATGTAGGCGCTTGCACCTTGGCGAAAGCATTTGCAAATCATCTCATCCATCTCGGACACGGAAAGCATGACCACCGTGCCGGGAATCCCCCGCTGACGAATTGCTTTGACCAGACGATATCCAGCCTCGTCATCCTCGTGCAGTTGAATGTCCAGGAGAATCAGCTCAGCGTCGTCGAAGGCTCCGGCATCGATAGCAGACACAGCTGCGTCATATTCGCCGTAATGCTGCCATGCCGCGCCGTGTCCCCTGAAGATGCGCGAAAATATTTTCGCCTCCGCGTCCCCATCGTCGACAGTTGCAAACTTAATCACCTCGGTCACCCCTTGCTTTGCTTAGCGCCGCCACCAGACATCGTTCCGCAACCTTGCCGCATCGACGAGGAAGCCAGGCTCCACCGGAAACCAGAGGCCGAAGGTTGTGGGACCGCCGTTCGTTGAGCTGACGGCAATCTCGCCGTGCGCCGTTCGCACCAGATACTGCGTCAGTGCCAAGCCTAATCCTATGCCCATATGCTCAGTCGGCCGGTCAGATCCGATATGACTGAAGGCTTGGAGCATCCGTTCCTGAACGTCCGGTGCTACGCGCCTCCGAGTGCGCCGGCCCTGATTCAACTGCTTGAAAAGCTTAAAAACGCCCCAGAGACGGTCCTCAGGTATCCCGCGCCCGTGGTCTGTGACCTGAATTTCGCACCACTGGCCGCCTGCCCGCGCGGAGTCCACGAACACGCGGTAATATTTGTCGTTTACGCGCTCCCGATCCAGCTTCTGCCTAAATGCCAGGGCCACATTGCAGATCGATTCCGGAATACCGACTCTGATCTGAACTTGAGCGCCTTCACCCTCCTTAGCGTATTTGACTGCGTTTCCTAATAGATTTGAGAAGATGCTCCACATCTTCCAGCTTTGAACCGATAGTTCCACGTCGCCGATCAAAGTGGTGTTGAGGGATTCTGCGACCGGCCTCAGAACGTTGACGGTCCCCTTTACCGCGACCGATACTCGGGACCGTAGCTGGTCAGGGGCAGTGCGATGAGGCTCTTTCAGGATGGCTCGGATACCATCGATCATCGAACCGATCTTATCCGTCGCGGCCTGCAGATCGTCCAATGTATCGTCGAGAACGCCGTGGGGGTTCCGGTCATCCGCTAGAGCCAATACTCGATGCAGACCGTCGCGATGCTGGCGTATCTCATGATCGACCCGGTCGGCGAGCACCTGGACCATGCGGCTTGGCTCGCTGCCCTCGTAGTGCTTCGCTTCGTTGTGAAGTCTTGTCAGCTTGGGATACAGATCATGACTGATGCTGTTTACGACCGCCTCGATCTCCTTGAGGTCAGCCCCGTTGTAAAATGCCGACGCCTTAGCAAATGACAGAATTCGTTCGCAACGGTTCACCGCCAGTCGAAACGGCGTAACGAAATCGTGAGACAGAGCCGCCAGCATCATCTGCGCAAAGGCGCGGCTATCGACGCTCGGAAGGGCGTATTCCTGAACGTCCATCATCTTCCCCATCGGGCCCGGCGCTGGTTGGAGAATAGTAACATTTCGGGTGTCATCCGCAACCCCCGGCCTTCCTCCCGGGCCCGCATTCCTGCTTGACCTAATCCAATGACTAGGTTCTTGTGAAGGAGGCTATCGCGTCGAATGCGTGCCTAGCAGTGCCGCGTAATTCGCTTCAACCACGACGGAATGCCATGCGCAAGCTCCCTATCACTATATTCATAGTGGACGATATCGCATCGGAGGCGAAGAGCTGCGCGGCCTCACTCGCAAGCGCATTGGACTTTACCTCCCGCGCCTTTGTATTGGACGACGGTCTGGCCTTCGAAGCCAAGGTCATACCTTTTTTCCCGGAAAAGAATGAGTTCGCCGACGACTTCGAGGCAAGATTCGAGCGGACGATCCGACTCATGATCCCCGACATGCGCCAAGATTCCATACGAATGCAGGCAATACTTTTCGATCTCGCATTTGAATTTCCTGCCAAGCAGGGCGGTACGCCTACAAGCGGGGAGCGCCTTGCCGAGATCGCGCGGCGCTGGCGGCCGAACGTCTCCCGGTATGGCCTGACATCCCTGACATTATCCAGAAAACCGCAGACGCCCATCACGTTGATCAAGACGCCTTTCAAAAAGGACCAACTGGATACCGATGCCGCAGCAAGCCGAGTAGCGCAAGAAATCCTCAAAGACTTTCAGGATCGGTTTGCGACGCCGATCTGGGACGGGCTCATGCAGTTCAGCCGCCAGTCCAAGGTTCCCATGCATGCCATGGCTTCAACCGAAGCTCGACAGGCTGAGGTGAGCTACGCGGTCGGCCCGTTTCTGCGTCTGTTGGGGAGCACCTATCATCAGATCGAAGCCACCTCGACCAAATATCCACTGGATTCCCTGTTGTCCCCGTCCGGATCAATCAAGGCGACGCAGGAGATGGTGGCGCGCTCGTTCGGAGCCCGTGCGTCCCATTTGGTTACCAATGGCACCAGCACGGCCAACAAGATCGTCTATTCCGCAATGTTGAGCGAGGGGGACTATGTCCTGGTCGACGAATGCTGCCATATTTCACATCATGTCGCTCTGGCGCTGACCGGCGCGTGTGCAATATATGTTCGCCCGGAAAGCACGACGACCCCAGGTATTTCTGGGCAGGTTTCAACAGATTCGGTAGCGGCCGCTCTGGAGATGCTGATCACGAGCCATCCCGACAAAGTGCTCCCGAAGCTGATTTCGCTGACCAACTGCACGTTCGACGGCATGCTCCTCGATCCGGCCGAACTGTTCGATTGCGTGCTCTCATGTCTCGACAAGCACGGACTAGCCAATCGCCTCGGAGAAATCACCTTCCTGTTTGATGAAGCGTGGTTCTCCTTCGGATACTTTCATCCGGAATATGTGCGTTTCAGCGCCATGGGAGCCGCGAACTTCAAAAAGGCTGGCATCGACGGCCGCTTTTGGGAATCCCAGCTGAATGTGATTTCGACGCAATCCCTTCATAAGACGGCCTTTGCGCTTCGACAGGCTTCAGTGATCCTGAAGAATATCGGCAGTACGGCTCTTGCACGATCGGGCAGGAGCATCGATGCGCGATTTGCCGCGAGCGTGAAAATGTTCACCACCACGAGCCCGAGTATGCCAATTCTGGCGTCGATCGACTGGGCCCGGCGCCAATTCGATATCGAAGGCTGCGCCCTGGTGGAAGCCGCTCACGAGGCGGTCGCGCTCTTCCGGGAGCTGTATGGCGGCGGTGCAGATAACGAAAGTCCGATCTTCCTCGACCCGTTGGTTCATCATGGAGGCGAAGTCCCGACGCATGATCGGACGAAGGTCACGCTCCGATCACGGGCGATGTCCGGTAAGGAGTTGCGCGACGCGCTGTGGGACCTGGATAGTGTAAAAGTCCAGGTCAACAAGTTCGCCGCGGATAGCGTCCTGCTCATGTTCATGCCCGGCTTCACCGATCGAAGCAGTGCGCTTTTGCGAACGGCGATCAGCGAGCTGATGGAAAAACTTGCTGCTTATCCTGCGAGGGAGCACGATCTGGCGGTCGTTCCGCTGCCCTCTTTGTCCGACGCGGAGTTCATTGGCGCCGATGGCGAGACCACCCGGTATCCCGACGCCCTGTCTCGCCGCGACGGGCTGACCCTGCGCCGCGCCGTGTTCAATGCGCCGCCAGGCCAGGTCGAGACGGTGAGGCTGAACGAGGAACTCGCCGTGCGAGTAAAAAATGGAGAGAGGTTGCTGGCGCTGGACTATGTCACGCCCTATCCCCCCGGCTATCCCATATTGCTTCCCGGACAACTGATTACATTGCCGATTCTCGATTATCTCGGCTCCATGGAGCATGGTGAGATCCACGGCATCCAGGCAGTTCCGAACGGCAAGCTGCTGACCGTCTGCGCCTTGAACGGCACTCAGCCCGACCTTGGCGCAGCCGATGATCCAGAGCATGCCTCCTTCATTATATAGACATCGTCGACGGCAGTGCCGAAATACTGGACGGGCCGGGATTGGGAGGGGTGCTGCCGGCATGCGTACAGCTGGCCGTGGGCGGTGCACGGGACTTACCCGCGGCCGCGAAGGCCCCGCGCTCGCTCCACCGTCACCAGATGGCACCCATCCTCCTTCTCCTCGAAGCTGATCCGCACATCGAGAACTTCGCGATCACCTCCGCCCCCGTCAGGCGGTGCTTCGACGGCTTCACCGTGGTGAAGCTCCCCCCGCCCGCCAGGGCCATGGGGAGCAGGAGCTGGACTCGCTCTGGGAAAACAGTGACAGTATATATTTACCGACGGGTGTTCGGCGCCCGCTTTTAAGATGTAAACTGTTGTCTAATTGATTGTTCTCCTGGGCGTCAGCTGACCGGCCTCTATGGTTGTCTACGAGGTCTGCGGACTGGCGTTGGCGCCGTTGGTGTCCGAGCCGTCATGATCGCGGTCAGGCGGGAAGCGGTGGGCGCCTTCTGTGTCACCGGCGAGCTGATGAAGCTCTACAGTATAAGCGAGGTCGCCCGGCTGATGATCCGGTCAGCGGGAGCTGGGCGCTATGCCCACTGGAAGCTGGTGCCGGACCGCCAGAGTCGATGGAGAAGGGTGGCAAGCTTGCGGGCGACGGCGACTCGGGCGCGCTTTGGGCCCTTGGTTGCCGCGAGCGCCTTGCCCCAGGTCTGCAGGGCCGAGGGTCGCTTGACCCTGGCGAGCAGGATGTTGGCGGCCTCGTAGAGCGCCGATCGCAGCATCGGATCGCCGGCCTTGGAGATCCGTCCCTTGGTGTCGCGCTCGCCCGACTGATATCGTCGCGGCACGAGGCCGGCATAGGCGCCCGCGTCCCGGCCGCGGGCGAAGCGGTCGGGATCTTCGATGCTGCTGCGATAGGTGAGCGCGGTGATCGGGCCGACGCCGGGCACGCTCATCAGCCGTGCCGTCACCGGATCGGCCGCCGCGCGCGCCTTGAGGCTGCGCGAGGAGGCGGCGATCTGCTCCTCCAGCGCCGCCAGGCTGGCCACCAGCGGCGCCAGGACCGGCCGCAGCGCCGGCTTTTGCGCAAGCAGGGCCTCGAGCCGCTCGGCCCGCCTGGCCGGGGTGGTCGCCTTGCCGAGCCTGAGGCCGAACAGCTTCAGCAGCCCGCGCAGCTGGCCCGCCATCGCATGATGCGCCCTGATCAGCTGCTCGCGGATCTTGAGATGCGCCCGGTCGAGGTGGGTGGCGCTGTCCTTGATGTGACCGCCTTGAACCAGCCGGTGCGGGCGAGCTGGGCGAGCCCCTCGGCGTCATGGACGTCGCTCTTGTTGGTCCGCGCCGACAGCACGCCCTTGGCATGGCGCGCGCAGATGCACACGACCGGCACCCCACGCTCGACGAGCCCATGATACAGGAACGGCGACAGCGATCCCGTCTCAAGGACCACCCGCGCTACCGCCCCGCAATGACGCTCGATCGTTCCAGCGATCGCCTCCGGGTCCGTCGCGCAGACCCCGCGCCAGCCGACCCGGCCATCGGCGTCGACCGCGCACAGGTGCGTCGTCTTGTCGGAAACATCCAGTCCGAGGTAAAAAGACATGGGTCCATCCTCCTCCTTGAAGCGGTTGCAGAGCCGACTTCGTATCAGCAGGAGGGTGGGCCTACCTCAATTACGCCATGTCACTGTTTCTACGCCCTCCTTCCAGAACCGTGCGAGGCTGCGGCCGGCCGTGTTCATGGATTCCGGCTTTCGCCAGAATGACGGATCACGCCGTGACCGTCACGAGATGGCACCCCCCGTCCTTATCCTCGAACGCGATCCCCACCTCCAAAAACTTCGCGATCACCTCCGCACCCGTCCGGCTGTGCTGGGACGGCTTCACCGTGGTGAAGCTGCCGCCGCCCGCGAGCGCCATCGGGAGGAGGAGCTGGTCGGCCAGATAGGGGCCGGCGACCGCGTTCGACGCCAGATAGCCGGCCATGCGCCTGGCGGCCTGCTCGCCGACCGTCGGGGCCGGGACTCCGAGCTTGCCGAAGCCGCTGACCAGCTCGGTCGCCTGGTCGAAGACCGCTTCCAGCATCAGGATGTTGCCGGGGCCCCGGTCTTCGGGGAGTTGCTCGATCCGGCGCGATTCCTCCGGCCAGCCGAGGATTTTCTCGACCGCGGCCAGCTCACGGATCGCGATCTCCTCCGGCAGGGCGGCGACGAGCGCTCGGGCCAGGACCGAGCGGAGCTCGCCCCGCTCCGGCAGGTCGACTCGGGTCAGGGCGTCGCAGGGCTCGATCTCGACCTCGATCCGGCCGCCGCCCGCCGGGTAGAAGCCGGGCCGCACGAGCTTTGCCGATATCCGGGGACCCATCCGGTTGAGGATCGGCAAGAACACCCGGTCGAGGAAATCGAACGGCGGCGCGAAGATATTGTGGGTGCCGCCCTCCAGTATCAGCGAGGACGGGGCGTCCGCGAGCATGAGCGGCGGCAGGATCGTCTGGAGGACGAGGCCGGTGCTTCCGGCCGTGCCCACGGCGAAGCGATGCTCGCCCGGCTTTACCTTTCCGGGCATGAAGGTCAGCTCGGACGCCCCGACCGCCAATTCCTCGCACTCGGCGCCGCCGATCGCGCAGGCCGCCTCCACTGCGGTGACATGCTGGCGCATGACTCCGGGGCGGGAGCGGTTGGCTCGGATCTTCTCGATCCGGAAGGGCTTGCCGGTGACGAGCGACAAGGAGAGCGCGGTTCGAAGCACCTGCCCTCCGCCTTCGCCCTCGGACCCGTCGATGATGATCATTTGCTTATTCCCGGGAATTGAACCGTTCGGGCTGAGCCTGTCGAAGCCCTCTCCTTCGCTTCTTTGGAATGAGGAAGCGAGAAGGAAGGCCCTTCGACAGGCTCAGGGCGAACGGAGGAGGGCGCAGCGGGTGGCGCGAAGGGGATCATCCCTTCACGCACACCACCTGCTTGAGCGTGTGGACGATCTCGACCAAGTCCGCCTGGGCGGCCATGACCGCCTCGATCGGCTTGTAGGCCGCCGGGGTCTCGTCGATCACTCCGGCGTCCTTGCGGCACTCCACGCCCTCGGTCGCCAGGATATGGTCGTCGAGGGTGAAGACCTTCTTGGCCTCGGTCCGGGACATGAGCCGTCCCGCGCCGTGGCTGCAGCTGTCGAACGACTCGGAATTGCCTCGGCCGCGAACGATGAACGATTTCGCGCCCATCGATCCGGGGATGATTCCCATCACCCCCTTGGCCGCGCGCACCGCCCCCTTGCGGGTGACAAGCACGTTCTCGCCGAAGTGGTTTTCCTTCCGGACGTAATTGTGGTGGCAGTTGATCGCCTCCAGCTCCGCCTCGAAGGGCTTGGCGATGACGGTCCGGATCGCCCGGATCACGTTGGTCATCATCATCCGACGGTTCAGGGCCGCGAAGTCCTGAGCCCAGCCGACCGCCTCGATATAATCGTCGAAATGGTCGGTGCCCTCGGCGAAGTAGGCGAGGTTCTCGTCCGGCAGGTTGATGAACCATTTGCGCATGTCCTGCTTCGCCAGCTCGATGAAGAAGCTGCCGATCGCGTTGCCGACTCCGCGCGAGCCGGAATGGAGCATCACCCACACCTGGTCCGCTTCGTCGAGGCAGAGCTCGATGAAATGGTTGCCGGTGCCGAGCGTGCCGAGATGGACGAGGTTGTTCGTCTTCTCGAGGCGCGGATATTTGTCGGTGATGCGCTTGAACCGTTCGGCGAGGGTCGCCCAGGCGGCGGCGATCTCGGGCGGCGGGTCGCCCCAGCTGCCCTTGTCGCGCTTGCCGTGGCCAGAGCTGCGGCCGTGCGGCACCGCCCGTTCGATCGCGCTTCGGATCCCTTCCAGGGTGTCTGGAAGGTCCGGAGCATATAGCGAGGTCCGCGCCGCCATCATCCCGCAACCGATGTCCACGCCCACGGCCGCGGGGATCACCGCGCCCCTGGTCGGGATGACCGATCCGACGGTCGCGCCGATCCCGACATGGACGTCGGGCATCACCGCGACATGCTTGAAGATGAACGGCATCCGGGCCGCGCGCGAAAGCTGCTCGCAGGCCTTGGGATCGACCGCGACCCCGCGGGTCCACATCTTGACCGGCGCTCCGCCCTCGACGGGCAAAAATTCGAAACTCTGCTCGGCCATCCGGCCCTCCTGTGATCGTATCTGTACGTCATCGCGGCGAGGCGACAAGGATCCGGAGCGGTTTGCCCGGCGCGATTTCGGGATCCAGGGCGGCCGGCCCATTCCGGCCGCCCCTTCTTCCGCTCGCCGGACGGTTCGACGTCGGCCGGCGTGACCATCATTGCAGAAGGCGTGCCAAGCCGGCTTGAGTGCTGCAGAAAAACGCTAACCCGCTGAAAACCCGAAACTCTTCTAAAAGCGTGCCAACGCAGGGACGACCTGCGTCTCCCCAACTTCCTATCGACAAAGATAAGAGATTATCTCAAGATATAAGAATGAAGCCTACAATCGTCCTTGGTTTCGTCGGCTCCACGCTGGACTCCAGCAAACTCGGGCCCTTGCGCTGGAACAAGTGGCGGCCGAGCGTCGGCCTGTGCATGCAGGAGGATCTCCGGGTCGACCGTTTCGAGCTGATCCACGGCGGCCTTCACGAGGGGCTGGCGCGCTACGTCGCCGACGATATCGCCGGCGTGTCGCCGGAGACCGACGTGCGGCCGCGGCTGCTCGACTTCGCCGATGCCTGGGATTTCGAGGAGGTCTACGGCAAGCTCCTCGACTTCGCCCGTGCCTATCCGTTCGATCCCGAGGCCGAGGATTATCTCGTCCACATCACCACCGGCACCCACGTCGCTCAGATCTGCCTGTTCCTGCTGACCGAGGCCCGCTATCTCCCCGCCCGCCTTCTCCAGACCCATCCGCCGCGCGGAGCGACCGGCGGACCGGCTGGAGAATGGAGCGTGATCGACCTCGATCTCTCGCGCTACGACAGCATCGCGACCCGTTTCGCGGCCGCGGCCGCGGAGGCGAGCTCGTTCCTGAAATCGGGCATCGAGACCCGCAACGCGGCCTTCAACCGGATGATCAACGAGATCGAGCAAGTCGCGCTCCGCTCGCGCGCGCCCATCCTGCTGATGGGGCCCACCGGCGCCGGCAAGTCGCAGCTCGCCCGCCGGATCTTCGATTTGAAGCGGCGCAATCATCAGGTTTCGGGCGAGTTCGTCGAAGTGAATTGCGCGACCCTAAAGGGCGACAGCGCGATGTCGGCGCTCTTCGGCCACAAGAAGGGGGCCTATACCGGCGCCGGGGCCGACCGCCCCGGCCTGTTGCGCACCGCCGACAAGGGCGTCCTCTTCCTCGACGAGATCGGCGAGCTCGGCCTGGACGAGCAGGCGATGATCCTTCGCGCCATCGAGGAAAAGAGGTTCCTCCCGGTCGGCGCGGATCGCGAGGCATCGTCCGATTTCCAGCTGATCGCCGGCACCAATCGCGACCTCGGGGTCGCCGTCGCTTCGGGCCGGTTCCGGGAGGATCTGTTCGCCAGGCTCAACCTGTGGACGTTCGAACTCCCCGCCCTTCGCGACCGGCTCGAGGATATCGAGCCCAACCTCGACTACG
Organism: Allosphingosinicella sp.; assembly: GCA_035629855.1. GTDB lineage: Bacteria > Pseudomonadota > Alphaproteobacteria > Sphingomonadales > Sphingomonadaceae > Allosphingosinicella. Next base: position 8,918 of record DASQLT010000020.1, on the reverse strand, counting down.
AGCTGGACCGGTTCGCCGAGCGCGAAGGGACGAGGGTCAGCTTCAACAAGGAAGCGCGGCGGACCTTTCTCACGTTCGCTACCGCTCCGGAGGCGCTGTGGACCGGCAATTTCCGAGACCTCGCCGCAAGCGTGACCCGGATGGCGACCTTCGCCCCTTCGGGCCGGATCGATATCGCGACGGTGGCGGCCGAGAAGGCGCGGTTGAAGCGCTTCTGGTCGGACGGCCCGGCCGAGTCCGACCCGCTCGCCGTGCTCGTCGGCCCGGCCAGGCTCGAGGAGATCGACCCGTTCGACCGGGTCCAGCTCGCCGAGGTGATCCGGATCTGCCGCCGAAGCCGCTCGCTCTCGGAAGCCGGCCGTTCCCTGTTCAGCGCCTCACGATCGCGCCGGGCGTCGGCGAACGACGCGGACCGGCTGCGGAAGTATCTGCAGCGCTTCGGGCTGGACTGGTCGGGGCTGCAGGAGGTCGACGCTCACCGTCATTCCGGCGAAGGCCGGAATCGATGAACACCGATGTGCCCGAACCCGCATGCCCGTGTTCATGGATCCCGGCCTTCGCCGGGATGACGGGAGTGTTCCCGGCGGCGGGGCGGGTTTAATGCCCTGGTAAAAAGCGGCTGATTAAGGCATTATTTTCACTATGAAATGGGCTGCCGGGGCGGGGATTGCCGCTATCATCGTTGCGATCGCGGCCGCCCGGGCTCAGGGCGACGGGCCTGCCGTGCCTGCGGCGCCGCTGAAGCAGGAACGGGCGAATTGGGGGGAGTGGACTCGGCCGTTGCAGCCGTATGCCGAACGCTCCGCCGCCGAAGCCGAGGCGCCCGCGCCCGTCGTGAAAATCGTCCCGACCGAAGAGATCGACGTCGTCGACGCGCATTGGATGGCGCTCACCATGTGGGGCGAGGCGAGGAACGGCGGCGAGGAGGCGATGCGGGCGGTCGGGCATGTCATCGACAATCGCCGGCGGGCGGGCACTCACGGCAAATACGCCACCGAGACGGTGAGCGCGGCGTGGCAATTCAGCGCCTGGAACAAGAACGATCCCAATTACGCGGCGATGATGAACATCGACAAGCTTCGGACGGACAGCGAGGATCGGGCCATGTGGCTGACGGCGAAGCGGGTGGCGGAGGAGATATTGTCGGGCGCTTCGGCGGACCCGACCGGAGGCGCGCTCTTCTACCATACGGCGGCGGTGTCGCCGCGCTGGTCGTCGGGGCTGGCGCCGATCCGGGTGATCGGCGGGCATTTGTTCTTCAGGACGGCGCGGTAGACGCTCTGTCCTCCCCATCGTCAGATGGGGAGGGGGACCGCCGAAGATGGTGGAGGGGTAGTGGGCGCAGGCCTTTGCCGACTTGCGCGTGCCCCTGATTTCGGAGCCAGCGACCCCTCCACCATGCTTCGCATGGTCCCCCTCCCCACCGCTCCGCGCCGGGGAAGCAAGACTAAGACCGGGTCCCCACTCTTATGCCCAGAGTCCTCGGCCGGTACGGGACGACGTGGACCCTGAGATCTCGCCGGGAAGGATTGCACCCGCCGCTGTGCCGCGGCGGGACAGGCGCCGCGGGGGCGGAGTCGGGCGCTTGCAGCCATGGTGAAGAGCGCGTTAACCCTTGGCCATGGACCGCCTGATTCCCGATTCCGAAGACGTCAGACTCTTTCTCCTGGCCTTCGCCGGCGGGCTGGTCTTCTTCTCCACGTTCATCGCCTGAGGAACTCCTCTCCCGCTTTTCGCGGGAGAGGGGGGACCCAAGCCGGAGGCTTGGGGGGTGAGGGTCTTGCCGAGTCAGCGGTACAGACCCTCACCTCCCACCGCTTCGCGGCGGGCCCCTCCTCTCCCGTAAGAACGGGAGAGGAAACTTAGTCGCAGGCCTTGTGCAGCTTCCAGGCCAGCCACGCCGCGCCGAGGCTCGAGACGGCGACGAGCAGCAGGGTCTCCTCGATCGAAACGCCCAATTGGACGAGGCCGGTGAGAATGATCGCCGCGAGCACCATTCCGCCCGAATTGACGATATTGTTGGCCGCGACCGTTCGCGCCGTCTCCGACTTGGGGACGGTGGTGGTCAGGAAGGCGTAGAGCGGGACCACGAACATTCCGCCCGAGACGGCGACCCCGAACAGGTCGAACATCACCCATTCGGCCTGGCCGATGCGGATGAAGCTGTTGAGGTCGAGAAGCTCCGGCCCCTGCGCCGGCCAGCCCAGCGTGTTGTAGTAGAGATGGCAGATGAAGAGGCCCATCGCGATCGCCGAGGCGGGCGAATAGATGGCCAGGACCCGGCCCTTCAGGAGCCGGTTGATCAAGACCGAGCCGAGGCCCACTCCGACCGAGAAGATGGCGAGGAAGAGGGTCGCGACCTCCTCGTTGGCGTGGAAGACGTTCTTGACCAGGGGCGGGAATTGCGCGGCGAGGATCGCGCCCATCATCCAGAAGAAGCTGATGCACAAGATGGCGAGGAACAGGCGCGGGATGTGGAGGGTCGCGCTGACCAGGGTGATCGAAGCGCGGATGATGTGCCAGTCCATCTTGGCCGGCGGAGCGTCCGCTTCCGGGGGCGCCGGCGGCACCTGGCGCCCGGCGAACCAGCCCGCGACCGCGACCAGCAGCACGCCCGCGGCGGCGAAATGCGCATGGTCCGCGCCAAGCAGCCCTCCGGCGATCGTCCCGAGCAGGATGGCGATGTAGGTGCCCGCCTCGACCAGTCCGGTTCCGGCGAGCACTTCGTCCTTCCTGAGATGCTGCGGCAGGATCGCGTATTTGATCGGGCCGAAGAAGGAGGAGTGGACGCCCATGGCGAACAAGGCGGTGAGCATCAGCGGGATGCTGTGGAGGAGCAGCCCCGCCGCTCCGAAGACCATGATGGCGATCTCGGCGGTCTTCACGATGCGGATGATCCGCGCCTTGTCGCCCCCGTCCGCCAGCTGCCCCGCCAGGGCAGAGAACAGGAAGAAGGGGAGGATGAACAGCGCCCCCGCGACGGCGTTGAACGTCGCCTCCTTGGTCGGGTCGGAATAGATGGCGTAGGTGACGAGGATCACCATCGCCGACTTGAAGAGGTTGTCGTTGAACGCCCCCAGAAACTGGGTGACGAACAGCGGCAGGAAGCGCCGCTTCGACAGGAGATGGAGGCTATCCTGCACGGCGCTCAGGCGCGGGCGATTTGGGTGCGTCGGAACATGCGCGGGCGGTCATAGCCGCTTCGGAGCGTCGGTCAAACGTTCAGCGCTCCGCCGCCGGGATGACGGGGTGCGTTCACAGCCGCGCCTCGACCCGCTAAGGCACGCAGCCGACCGATGCTGACGCTGCCCAACATCCTCACCTTGTCGCGCATCTTCGCGGTGCCCCTGCTCGTGTTCCTGCTCTGGAAGCCGAGCTGGTTCGACTATGCGATCACCTTCGGCCTCTATTGCCTCGTCGGAATCACCGATTATTTCGACGGCTATCTCGCCCGGGCGCAGGGCACGGTGTCGAAGCTTGGAGCCTTCCTCGATCCGATCGCCGACAAGATCATGGTGGTCGGAGTCATCGTCATGCTGGTCTCGACGCGTCAGCCGAACGCCGAGACGGTCATCCACGGCTTCCACATCGTTCCGGCGCTGATCATCCTCCTGCGCGAGATCGCGGTCTCCGGCCTTCGCGAGTTCCTCGCCGGGATCCAGGTCTCGCTGCCCGTCAGCCGGCTGGCCAAATACAAGACGGCGCTTCAGCTCATAGCGCTCGGAGCGCTGATCCTCGGCGGCGCCGTGCCGCAGTTCGCCTGGGTGCATTGGGTCGGTCTGGCCAGCCTGTGGGCGGCGGCGACCCTGACCCTGGTGACGGGGTGGGATTATCTGAGGGTCGGGCTGAAGCACATGGACTAGTTTTGCCTCCCCATCGTCAGAGGGGGAGGGGGACCCCGCGTAGCGGGGTGGAGGGGTAATTGGCGCAGGCCTGTGTCGGTTACCCCTCCACCCCCTTCGGTGGTCCCCCTCCCCATGCGTTCCGCATGGGGAGGCAAGCTAGAACGGCGTCACCCGCTGGAACGTCATCCCCCGCAGCTCCGGAATCGCCTTGAGCTGGGGCTCGACCTTGGCGAGGTCGCCGACGACGACGAGGATCATCTTTTCGAGCGGCAGGGTGCGTCCGGCGAGGCGCTGCATGTCGGCGCCGGACACCTTGAGCACATTGGGGACGTAGGCGGTCAGCCAGTCGGCGGGCAAGCCGTGGAAATCGCGCTCCGCCACCGAGCCGATCAGCCCGGCCGCGCTCGCATTCTGGAGGACGAAGGTGCCGGCCATCCAGGTCCGCATTCCGGCGGCTTCCTCGTCGGGCACCGCCTCGGTCTGGAGGCGCCTGATCTCGCCGAACACCTCCTTCAGAGCGGCCCCGGTGACGTCGGTGGTGACGTCGGCGTCGAAGCCCCATTGCGCCTCGCCCGGATTGTAGGACTGGCTCGAGGAGGGCGAGTAGGTATAGCCTTTCTGCTCGCGGATATTGGCGGTGATCCGCGAGGTGAAGGAGCCGCCGAGAAGCGCGTTGGTGACCCGGAAGCCGATATCCTCCGGAGCGCCCGCGACCGGGGCGGGGAAGGCCAGGCGAAGGGTCGATTGCGGCGCACCAGGGCGGTCGACAAGGATCACTTTCGGGCCGGACTGGGGGGAGGGCGGCAGCCTGAGCCGCTCGGGCCCCGCCGCCCAGCCCCCGAAAGCCTGCTCGATCGCGGCCTTGACCGCCGCCTTGTCGAACCGGCCGGCGACGAACAGCCGGGCGCGCTTCGCCCCGAAATTCGCGCGATAGTATCGGCGCACGTCGTCGGCGCTGTAGGCGGCGAGCTTGGAATCGGCCGGGAAGAGCCGACCGTAGGGATGGTTCGGGCCGTAATAAGCGGCGGCGAGGGCGGCGTCGGCGGCCGACTGGGGCTGCGACTTGCCGACGGCGACGTTGCGCGCATAGGCCTGCCTGACCCGCTCGAACTCCGAAGTCGGAAGGTCGGGCCGCCGGCCGAGGTCGGCGATCAGCCGGACCGCGTCGTCGGCATGCTCGGAAAGGACGTTCAACCCGAAGAAGGTCTCGTGCGTTCCGGCGCCGACGTTCAGATTGGCGCCCATCGCCGCCGCGGCGGCGGCGAGGTCCCCGCCCGAACGCCCCCCGGCGCCCTCGCGAAGCATCTGTCCCGAAAGCGCCGCCAGGCCGACGTCCTCGCCTTCGTTCAGGCTTCCGGCATAGACCCTGAGGTTGACGACGGCCTTGGGCACCAGGCCATAGGGGATGAGGGTCACCTGCATCCCGTTGGCGAGGCGGTAGGTTTCCGAAGCCGGGACGGCGAACGGCTTGGGCGTTCCCGCCGCCGGCATCGGCGGATATTCGGTTCCGGGCTGGGCGGCGAGCGGCGTTGCGGCGAGGCCGAAAGCGGCGGCGGCGGCGAGGAGTCGGCGGATCATTTCGAGGCTCCGGCGGTGGGGGCGGCGCTCTTCGGCGCGGGCTCGACGAGGAGGATGGAGCGGTTGGCCGGCCGAAGATATTCCCGGGCGGTGGCGAGCAGGAGCTCCGGGGTCACTTTGTCGAAGCCGGCCTCCAGCCGGTTCACCCAATCGGGGTCGTCCTCCCACATCGCGCCGACCGCGAGCAGGTCGACCAGGCCGAAGCGGGTCGAGGGATCGGCGAGATTGTAGAGGTTGGAGCGGATCTTGGTCCGCGCCCGCTCGAGCTCGGCGGCGCTCACCGGCTTGGTTCGAACGTCCTCGATCACGCTATCGAGAGCCGCGGTGATCTCTTCGCGCGACTTGGCGGGGTCGTGGATGAGGGCGACCGTCCACAGCATCGGGCCTCGATAATTGTACATGTTGCCGAGGCCGACGTTGATCCCGCCCTGGATCGTGCCCGTGATCCCGGTCTCGCGCACCATTTTCTGGTAGAGCCGGCTGTCCTGGCCCTGGACGAGGATCTGGTCGAGAAGGCCCATCGCATACCATTCCCTGGTCCCGCGCTCCGGCACGTGCCAGGCGGCGGTGAAGGCCGGGCGGGGGGCGAGCGGGTCGGGCCTGACCTTGAACTTCTCTTCGGTCTGCCGGGGTTCGGAGATGTCGGGAAGGACGACCTTCGGCCCTTTCGCGATGCCCCGGAAATAGCGGTCGATCATCGCCCGCGTCCGGCCGTAATCGATGTCGCCGGCGACGACCAGGACGGCGTTGTTGGGCCGGTAGAAGCTGTCGAAGAAGGCCTTGGCGTCGTCGGCGGTGGCCGCCTCCAGATCCTTCAGCTCGCCGTAGAAATTATGGCTGTTGTGCCAGTTGGTGTTGGCCAGCATCGGCATGTCGATCCACGGCCAGCCGCCGTAGGGCTGGTTGAGGACGTTGACCTTGACCTCGTTGGCGACCACGGCCTGCTGGTTGGCGAGCGCGGCGGGCGTGAGGTCGAGCCCGCGCATCCGGTCGCCCTCGACCCAGAGCACGCTCTCGAGCGCGTTCGACGGCACGACCTCGTAATAATTGGTGAAGTCGAAGCGGGTCGAGCCGTTGTTCACACCGCCGTTATTGTAGATGATCTTGTCGAACGTGCCTTTGGGCGCGTTGGCCGAGCCCTGGAACATCAAATGCTCGAACAGATGGGCGAAGCCGGTCCGGTTCCTCGGCTCGATCCGGAAGCCGATCCCGTAATAGACCGCCACCGTCGCCGTCGGCACCGAAGGATCGCGCGACAGGACGACCTTGAGGCCGTTGGGGAGCGTATAATAGCGGGTCTCGACGCTGAGTCCGGCGGGCCTGGCCGCCGCCGCCCGCGGCTGCGCCTCCGCCGCTCCGCAACCGAGCGCCGCAACGGCCAGGGCGGCCGCGGCCAAGAGCTTGCTTCGCGCCAAGAGCTTGCTTCGCGCCAAGAGCTTGCTTCGCATGGTATAACCTCTTTTTCGAAGAGGCATAGGGGCGCGCCGGAGCGACCGTCAACCGATCGGCCTTGGCAGGATTTGCTTATTCGAAGCGCCCTCTCCGAGCGGCCGGCGACCCGCCCCGCCGAAGTCGAGAAGCGCGGTTCGCACGGACGTCGGCCAAATTTCGAGGGGCAGTGCGACCTCACCGGTTGAACCCGTTGCCGGTCGTGGTTGTTGTCCCCGAGCCGTGGCCGGTCCAGGCATAAGCGTCGTTCGAGCGGACGTTGCTCGCGATCTGGCTCGCCGGGTTGTAGGCGAATTGCGAGGTCAGGTCGTTGGCGGTGCCCGCGAACTCGAGCTTGAGCTCGCCCAGCCTCGACAGCGGGTCGTAGGCGTAGGTGGTGGCCACGCCGTTGCCTAGGGTGAGGCTCGTCCGGCGGCCGAGATCGTCGTAGACGATCGTGCCGATCACCCCGATGCCCGAGGCCGCGCCGTTCTCGCGGATCGCAATCGTCTCGCCGGTGAGGAGATGATCGTAGGTCACGTAGAAGCCGTCGGGCCAGGTCAGCTTCGTCCGGCGCCCGGCGATGTCCCACTCGCTTGCGACCGTGCCGAGGGTGTCCTGAAATGTTACTGTCCCAGACCTTGTATCACTCGTATATAGCGGCATGGCCCTTGTCTGAACGATCGATCACGATCCGGCCCTTGGGCGGCTCGCCTTTTTCGCGCGGTACGAGCGACGGATTTGTGGGATAGCCCTTCCCATCGAACCGCAATCGTGCCTCATACCCGGGCAAAATCCCGCCCCCCTGGACCCAGACGGCAATGTCGTGCCATCCATTGGATTTGCTGTCGAGTACCCGGATGGGAGGCCATGAGACAGTCAACCGAGATACTGGCTCATAGCCTCCACTACTTGTTCGCAGGACGAATAAATTGCAGCCTCCGCTTCCACATGCATCTTCTCCCTTAACGTATGCAATAACTTCGCTAACCCCATCATTGTTCAGATCGACTGCAGCGATATTAATGACAATGGACTTATCCCCCTCGGCAATTGACTCGATAAGCAGAGACCGAATAGTTTTTAGAGCTTCTTTTTCATCTGCCTGACTACTATTTGAAATCAAAGGAGCTTGGCATCCAACAAGAGCAATTAAACTAATAATTATCTTCATAATGTGCTCCTTTAGGGTAGTTTCACCGCTTAGAGAAGCAGGTCCCTCCAATTTGTAGAACGTTACTTCCATAGTTGTCACGAGTCGTGCCCTGATCAATTTTACTCGGATCACCTCGGACGTTAGTTCTGTAAAAATTATAAGAAGCTGCGGTAGCTTGGGCGAGTTGAACATTTGTAAAACTTGGAAACTTAAGTCTGAAATAATTAAAATCTGAACTAAGCTTCTGTGCTGCCCAGCGGGCTGCCCATTCGACGTTGTATGCATTTGCGTCTGAAACACCATTGCCAGTGATCTGAAAAACACCCCTACCGCCACCTCCCCCGACCTCGGACACGTTTCTAAACCCGGATTCGCGTACACCCACCGCGGCTAAAAGGCGGGTAGCGATTAAATTCTGTGCGGCTTTCGACAGGAGGGGCCACGCTGCCTCTGCACGGGCAATTGCGCTATTGTCTTGGCCTGCCGCTTCCAGCGCCGCCTCGCAGGCTGCTTTTCTAGGGTCCGGGGTTTCCCCGCTCCCACCGCCATCTCCAGATTCGTTGTAATATCTTGTCGGTCCCCAGCCGCCGCCTGCGTCCCAGCAGGCCTCCTCATAGCGCCCCCTTACGATGGTTACGGTGCCACCTTCCTCGGTTACGCTGCCGCCGCTACGCCAACTGGCGCACGCCAGCCCCGTCGGATCGGTGAAGTTCATCGGATCGCCGCCGACATAGGCGTACATGTTCATCCCCCCGCCATATCCGATCGGGTCCGGCTGCAGGAACCGCCCCAGCCTCGCGTCGTAGATGCGGGCTCGGTAGTAGAGGAGGTTCGCTTCGCCGAGCCAATATTGGCCGGTGTAGCGGAAGCGGCTGGTGCCGCCGGCGCCGTATTCGTCATATTTGCCGATA
>DASQLT010000019.1:0-33230 GCA_035629855.1 Allosphingosinicella sp. | reverse complement strand
GTCACCATCGACAAGGACAACACCACGATTGTCGACGGCGCCGGCGACGGCGAGCGGATCAAGGGCCGGGTCGAGGCGATCCGTGCGCAGATCGAGAACACCACCAGCGACTATGACAAGGAGAAGCTCCAGGAGCGTCTCGCCAAGCTCGCCGGCGGCGTTGCGGTCATCAAGGTCGGCGGTTCGTCCGAGATCGAGGTCAAGGAGCGCAAGGACCGAGTCGACGACGCCCTCCACGCCACCCGCGCCGCGGTCGAGGAAGGAATCGTCCCCGGCGGCGGCACCGCTCTCCTCTACGCCACCAAGGCGCTTCAGGACATGAAGGGCCAGAACGACGACCAGACCCGCGGCATCGACATCGTCCGCCGCGCTCTCCAGTCGCCGATCCGCCAGATTGCCGAGAATGCGGGCCATGACGGCGCCGTCGTCGCCGGCAAGCTGATCGACGGCGAGGACCAGACGATGGGCTTCAACGCCCAGACCGAGGTCTACGAGAATCTGGTCTCGGCCGGAGTGATCGACCCGACCAAGGTCGTGCGCACCGCCCTCCAGGACGCGGCTTCGGTCGCCGGTCTGCTCATCACCACCGAAGCGGCGGTGAGCGAGGCGCCGGAGGACAAGCCGGCCGGCGGCGGCGGAATGCCCGGCGGCGGAATGGGCGGAATGGGCGGAATGGACTTCTAGGTCCGTCCGACCTGCTCAGACGAAAGAAGGGCCGGGGAGGCGACTCCCCGGCCCTTTTTTTGATTCCGTCATTGCGAGCGAAGCGAAGCAATCCAATCCTGCGTCCGTCGCGAACGCCGCAGCTGGATTGCCGCGTCGCGTCGCTCCTCGCAATGACGGCCTGCTACATCCCGTTCGCCGCGGCGTCGTTGGCAACCGCGTTGGCGACCACCGGAAGCTCGCCGGTGGCGCCGGCCTCGCCATTGCCGAGCGCGGAATCGTCCGCGACCAGGCTGTCGGGAGAGGCGTCGAGCACCTCGGCGTCGAGCGCCTCGGAAATGTTGTTGAGCGACTCGTTGTCGGTCGCGGTCGGGCTGCCGTCATCCTCGCGGCCGCAGGCGGCGACGAGCGAGGCGCACGCGAGCAACGCGGCCATGGCACCATATCTCTTCATATCTCTTGCTCCCGATAGCGTTTCGCGGCCAGCTTGCCGCAGGCGCGGGCAAATAAAAAGGGCCGCGTGCCGGTGGCACGCGACCCTTTCATTCCGGCTCGAGCCCTCGACTTAGTCGACGGCGTTCGAAACGGTGTTGGCGGCGTCGGTGGCGGCGTTGCCGACATCGCTCGCCGTGTTGGCGGCGGCGTCGCCGACGCTGTCGAGCGCATTCTCGGTGCTGCTGACGGCGGCGGCGCCGTTGACGTCGAGAGCGGCGCCGTTGACGTCGACGTCGGCAGCGTTCTCCGTGAGGTTGACGTCGACGGCGTTGTTGCCGGCGTCATTGGCGGCCGGGGTGCAGGCGGCGACGCCGAGCGCCAGCGTGGCGGCGGCGGTGAGGACGATCTTCTTCATAACATTCTCTCCTTGGGAGAATAAGGGCTTACCGGGCGAGGTCCGGACGCGGCAAAACCGCGCCGGCTTCCGGCGGCACCGGATGTATCGGAGGCGCGGCGGTATGTCTACTAGTTTGGTAAGCAATTGCGCCGAACCGAAGCGGCAAGTCTGGAGAGGTCGTTTCGGAGAGTCAACAGTCTGGCGACGGGGGCTTGCCCCCGTCATTCCCGCGAAAGCGGGAATCCAGCACCGCCTCTGAACTGGATTCCCGCGTTCGCGGGAATGACGAGTGGGTCGAGACGCTTGACCCGCATATAAAGATATCTTTATATCCTTATTCCCATGTTTCCGACCGCCCCCGCCGCCGCCGAAATCTTCCGCTCGCTGGGCGATCCGACCCGGCTGAGGATTCTCGCTCTGCTTCGGGCGATGGAGCTTTCGGTCGGCGAGCTCGCTCAGGTGCTCGGGCAGAGCCAGCCGCGGGTCTCGCGCCATGTCCGGATCCTCATCGAGGCGGGCCTGGCCGAGCGCCGCAAGGAGGGGAGCTGGGTGTTCCTGAGCCTCGCCGATCCGATCCGGGTCGAGCCGCTCTTCGCCGCCCTGGAGCGCTGGGCCGAGCTCGACGGCGAGGATCCCTGGGGGCCCGCCGACGTCGCCCGGCTGGCCGCGGTGCGCGCCGACCGCGCCGCCGCCGCCGAACGTTATTTCGCCGCCCATGCCGGCGACTGGGACGAGATTCGCTCGCTCCACATCGCCGAGAGCGAGGTCGAGGCGGCCTGCCGCCGGGCGCTCGGCGCCGGAGACGAGGGGCGCCCGGTCGGACGCTTGGTCGACATCGGCACCGGCACCGGCCGCATGCTCGAATTGTTCGGCCCCGCCGCCGAACGCGCCCTGGGCGTCGATCGCTCGCCCGAAATGCTCCGCCTGGCCCGGGTCAAGCTCGCCCAAGCCGGCCTCGCCGCCGCCGAGCTTCGCCAGGGCGACATGTACGCCTTGCCGCTCGCCGCCGGCTCGGCCGACACCGTCATCCTCCACCAGGTGCTTCATTACGCCCAGCAGCCCGCCGCGGCGGTCGCCGAGGCGGCGCGCCTGCTGGCTCCGGGCGGCCGACTGCTCATCGTCGACTTCGCGCCGCACGAGCGCGAGGAGCTGCGGATCCGCGACGCCCATCTCCGCCTGGGCTTTGCCGACGACGTCATGCTCAAATATCTCGACGGCGCCGGCCTTCGCGGCCAGGTCGTCGAGCGTCTCGAAGGCGGCGAGCTGACCGTCACCCTCTGGCAGGGCGAGCGGCCCAAGGAAAAATTGAAGGTGGTCGCATGAGCCCCCGAGCCCCGACCATCGCCGGCTGGCGCGAGCCGCTCTTCGCCGATGTCGCCGGCGACATCGGCGTGTCGTTCGAATTCTTCCCGCCCAAGACCGAGAAGATGGAGGAGACGCTATGGGCGTCGGTGAAGACGCTCGAGCCGCTCCAGCCCCGCTTCGTCTCGGTGACTTACGGCGCCGGCGGATCCACGCGTGAGCGTACCCACAATACGGTGGTGCGAATCGAGCAGGAGACCTCGCTCAACGCCGCCGCCCACCTCACCTGCGTCGAGGCGAGCCGGAGCGAGATTGACGAGGTCGCGCTCGGCTATTGGCAGGCCGGGATCCGCCACGTCGTCGCCCTTCGCGGCGACCCGCCCGAGCCCGGCAAGGGCTTCCAGGCGAGGCCCGACGGCTATGCCAACGCCGCCGCCCTCGTCGCCGGCCTGAAGCGGGTCGCGCCGTTCGAGATATCCGTCGCCGCTTATCCCGAAACCCATCCCGATTCGGCGGACCGCGCCGCCGATCTCGACAATCTCAAGCGCAAGATCGATGCGGGCGCCGACCGGGCGATCACCCAATTCTTCTTCTCGCCCGAATGCTTCTTCCGATTCCGGGACGATGCCGCCGCCGCCGGAATCGACGCCGAGCTGGTGCCCGGAATCCTGCCCATCTCCAACGTCGCCCAGACCCGCAAGTTCGCCGAGATGTGCGGCGCGGCGATCCCGGCCTGGATGGACAGGCTCTTCGAGGGGCTGGACGACCTCCCCGCCGCCCGCCAGTTGGTCGCCGCCACCGTCGCCGCCGAGCTTTGCGGCCAGCTTTACGCGGGCGGAGTCCGCCAGTTCCATTTCTACACGCTCAATCGCGCCGAGCTGGCCTACGCCATCTGCCATTTGCTCGGCCTTCGCCCGAAGGATGAACATGAACGTCGCACAGCAGCTTAGGGCCGCCGCCGCCGAACGCATCCTGATCAAGGACGGCGCCTACGGCACCCAGGTCCAGAATTTCCGCCTGAACGAGGCCGATTATCGCGGCGGGCTCGATCTCGGCCGCGACCAGAAGGGCAATAACGATCTTCTCAACCTGACCCGGCCGGATCTGGTCCGCGACATCTGCCAGCGTTTCTCCGCCGCCGGCGCCGAGCTTCTCGCCACCAACAGCTTCAACGCCAACCGGATCAGCCAGGCCGATTACGGCGCCGAGAAGCTGGTGCGCGAGATCAATGTCGCCGCCGCCCGGATCATCGCCGAGGTCTGTGACCGCGAGTCCCAGAAGGACGGCCGCAAGCGCTGGACCGTCGGCGCCCTCGGGCCGACCAACAAGACCCTGTCGCTGTCGCCCAACGTCAACGATCCGGGCTATCGCGAGGTCGATTTCGACACGATCTCCGACGTCTATGTCGAGCAGATCGAGAGCCTGGTCGAGGGCGGGGCCGAGATCGTCCTCATCGAGACCGTGTTCGACACCCTGAACGCCAAGGCCGCGATCCACGCCGCTGGCCGGGTCGACCGCGAGCTTCCGATCATGCTCTCGATGACGATCACGGATCTTTCGGGGCGCAATCTGTCCGGCCATTCGATCGAAGCCTTCTGGGCGAGCGTGCGCCATGCCCGGCCGCTGTCCATCGGCCTCAACTGCTCGTTCGGAGCGAGCCAGCTGCGCGCCCATGTCGCCGCTTTGTCGGGCATCGCCGACACCTTGCTCATGGCCTATCCCAACGCGGGCCTGCCCAACGATCTGGGCGATTATGACGAGGGCCCGGCCGAGACCGCCGCCCAGGTGCGCCAATGGTGCGAGCAGGGGATCGTTAACATCGTCGGCGGTTGCTGCGGAACGACGCCGGCGCATATCGCCGCGATCGCGGAAGCGACGAGAGGCTTCGCTCCGCGCGAGATCGCTCAACCTGTCCGCCGGACACTGCTGGCGGGCATCGAACCGATGATATTGGCTGCCTGATCATGACCAACACCGTTCGCCTTGAGCCTGTCGAAGGGCTGTCCTTGACTGCACCCGAAAAAAGGGAAGGGGCTTCGACAAGCTCAGCCCGAACGGGTGAGGAATTCCCCCAAGCGGTTGCAGGTCCCGCAGGCAGCGCCTTCGTCAACATCGGCGAGCGCACCAACGTCACCGGCTCGGCCCGCTTCAAGAAGCTGGTCATGGCCGGCGATTACGCCGCCGCCGTCGAGGTCGCCCGCCAGCAGGTGGAGAATGGCGCCCAGGTCATCGACGTCAACATGGACGAGGGCCTTCTCGACTCTGAATATGCGATGACGACGTTCCTCAAGCTGATCGCCGCCGAGCCCGACATCGCCCGGGTGCCGGTGATGATCGACAGCTCGAAATGGACGGTGATCGAGGCGGGGCTCAAGTGCGTCTCGGGCAAGCCGATCGTCAATTCGATCAGCATGAAGGAGGGCGAGGCGGAGTTCCTGGCCCACGCCCGCAAGGTCCGCGATTACGGCGCCGCCGTCGTCGTCATGGCTTTCGACGAGGTCGGCCAGGCCGATACCCAGGCGCGCAAGGTCGAGATTTGCGAGCGCGCCTACAAATTGCTCGTCGCCGAGGGCTTCCCGCCCGAGGACATCATCTTCGATCCCAACATCTTCGCCGTCGCGACGGGGATCGAGGAGCATCGCACCTACGCGCTCGACTTCATCGCCGCCTGCCGCGAGATCAAGGCGCGCTGCCCGCACGTCCACATCTCCGGCGGACTTTCGAACCTCAGCTTCTCCTTCCGGGGCAACGAGCCGGTGCGCCGGGCGATGCACTCGATCTTCCTCTTCCACGCCATCCCGGCCGGCCTCGACATGGCGATCGTCAACGCCGGCCAATTGGACGTCTACGACACGATCGATCCGGAGCTTCGCGAGGCCTGCGAGGATGTTATCCTCGACCGCCTCCCGAAAGCCGGAGGCGACGCCACCGAACGGCTGGTCACGCTCGCCGAGAAATTCCTGGGCTCCGATCCCGTCCGCGAGAAAGCCGAGGCCGAATGGCGCGGCTGGGAGGTCGGCAAGCGGCTGGAGCACGCCCTGGTGAAGGGGATCGACGCCCATGTCGTCGCCGATACGGAGGAAGCCCGGCAGACCGCGGAGCGTCCGATCCACGTCATCGAGGGTCCGCTGATGGACGGGATGAACGTCGTCGGCGACCTCTTCGGCTCCGGCAAGATGTTCCTTCCGCAGGTGGTCAAGTCGGCGCGGGTGATGAAGAAGGCGGTCGCCCACCTCATCCCCTTCATCGAGGCGGAGAAGGAGCGGACCGGCGCCACCCAGGGCAAGGGCCGGATCGTGATGGCCACGGTCAAGGGCGACGTCCACGACATCGGCAAGAACATCGTCGGGGTCGTCCTGCAGTGCAACGGCTTCGAGGTGATCGACCTCGGAGTGATGGTGCCCTGGGCCGACATCCTCAAGGCGGCCAACGAGAACAATGCCGACATGATCGGCCTCTCCGGCCTCATCACCCCGTCGCTCGACGAGATGGTGACGGTGGCGGACGAGATGCAGCGGGCCGGAATGACCCTGCCATTGCTGATCGGCGGCGCCACCACCAGCAAGGTCCACACCGCGATCCGGATCGATCCGGCCTATGACGGGCCGGTCCTTCACGTCCTCGACGCGAGCCGGGCGGTCGGGGTCGCTTCGTCCCTCGTCTCGGAAACCCAGGCCGAGCCCCTCATCGCCAAGACCGCCGAGGAATATGAGGCGACTCGCCTGACCCGCGCCGGCCGCACCCATAGCGAGCTCGCCGCGCTCGACGAGGCCCGGGACAACGCTCAGCCCTACGATCCCGCTGGCAAGCCGCCGCCGCCCAGGCGCCCCGGCCTCCACCAGTTCGGCGAATGGCCGCTCCGCGACCTTCGCGCCTCGATCGACTGGACTCCGTTCTTCCGCGCCTGGGAGCTGGCCGGCAATTACCCCGCCATCCTCACCGATCCGGTCGTCGGCGAAAGCGCCACGAGCCTGTTCAACGACGCCAACGCGATGCTCGACCGGATGATCGCCGAGCATTGGGTGACCCCGCGCGGAACCGTCGGCCTGTGGCGCTGCCGCCGGGAAGGGGACGACGTCCTCGTCCTTGCTTCCAATGCGGAGACCCGGCTCCCCTTCCTCCGCCAGCAGGTCAAGAAGCGCGAGGGCCGGCCCAACATGTGCCTCGCCGATTTCATTTCCCCCGACGAGGAGGATTGGCTGGGCGGCTTCGCGGTCGGGATCCACGGCCTCGAGCCGCACCTCGCCCGCTTCAAGGCGGAAAATGACGATTATTCGGACATCCTCCTCAAGGCCCTCGCCGACCGCCTGGCCGAAGCGTTCGCCGAAACGCTTCACGCCCATGTCCGAAACAGCGTCTGGGGCTATGCCGAGGAGCATCTCACCAACCAGCAGCTGATCCGCGAAACCTATACCGGGATCCGCCCCGCCCCGGGCTATCCGGCCTGTCCGGACCACAGCCTCAAGCCGATCCTCTTCGACATGCTCGGCGGCGAGCCGGCCGGGGTCACCCTCACCGAGAGCATGGCGATGCTCCCCACCTCCGCCGTCTCCGGCTTCTACTTCGCCCACCGCGACAGCCAATATTTCGGAGTGGCCAGGATCGGCCGCGACCAGCTGGAAGACTATGCGGCGCGGCGGGGGATGAGCCTCCAGGAAGCGGAGCGCTGGCTGAGGCCGAATCTGGACTGACCGTCATGGCGAGGAGCGCAGCTTCGCTTCGCTCGCAGGACGGGCCATCACCGTCATCCCGGACTGGATCCGGGATCCATGAACACCGCCCGCGTCAGGATTGCACCGGCGGCGTTCATGGATTCCGGCCTGCGCCGGAATGACGGTAGGGGTCAGGCGACCCCATTGCGAAATCGACTTCGACGCTTCGATGCATTACGCTGCTCCTTCCGAGGAGACGCGCCGTGCCGATTTTCCCGAGAATCCAGAGCCCTTGTCCGTACAAAAGCGACCTCGCCGCCGTGATGGACGGCGACATGTGCCGAATGTGCAAGCGCAACGTCTTCGACCTGACCGCGATGGACGACGGCGAACGGCTCGCCTTCCTTGCCGGGTGCGAGGAAGAGGTTTGCGTGTCCTACCGGATCCCGATGCGCGCGGCCTTGGCCGCCGCGGCGCTTGCGGCGTCGGCGCCGGCCTTCAGCCAGGAAGTGGCAGCGCCCGCCATGGACGATGTCGCCGTGTCGGATGCCGTCCCTTACGACGAATCCTTTGATATCATCGTCGGCGGGATCAAGGATCCGAAAAAGGTCGAGATGGTCGAGATCGACACGGACGCCTCCGTTCCCGAGCTCCCCATCGTCTACGAGGACGAGGCGACGCCGGCCGCGATCATGGCTTCGGCCGGTCCGGCCGGGACCTGATCTCCGACATCTCCTTCCATTCGAGAAGGCTGGCGAGCTGCCCGGCGGCGAGGATGGATCGCGAGTCGCCGTCGCCGACGGTGAGCGCGATATGGGTGGAGTCGAAAGCGTCGAGCGCGAGATCGAAGCTTCGCCACCGGCCGTCCACATAGGCCAGCGTCCAGCTGTGGGGCATGAAGACGTTGGCGACGCCGTGGTAGTGCTCGCGCGAATAGACCAGGCCGCTTGCGACTTTCGTCGGTATGCCCGCTGAGCGCCCGAGCGCGGCGAGAAGCACCGCCGCCTCCGTGCAGTCGCCGGCTCGGCGGTCCAGGGCTTCCAGCGCCGAGAAATGACCGGCAAAGTCGATCTTCCCGAGATAGGGCAGCGCCTTTTCGGCGAGAAGGCTCATCTTGCGCGAATCGCTCGTCGACATGCGGGCGATCGGCCGGGCGAGCGCTTTCAGCCGGGGGTGATCGCTCTGCAGCCAGGCGGTCGGCCTGAGCGCCTCTTCGAGCGCCTTCTGGTCGGTCGCGAGACCCGGTCCGCAATCCGCGCAAACATCGAGCGCGACGCCCCCCGCGGAGTCCGTCGCCCGCTGCTCGGCGGTCTGGGGCAAAGGGAAAGCGAGCCCGTCCCGATAGTCGAAACGGTAGCGGATCCGGCCGCGCATCGCCTCCGCGGAGATCCGGAAGGGCGACTTCACCATCGCGCTCTGCAGGAGGCGATAGGCTTTATGGGGCTTGAGCGCCGTCTCTCGATCCGAGCTGGCGATCGTGACGCTGGTGCCCATCATCGGCTGGGTCATCGATCGAACGCGCCCGTCCGGTCCGAGGGTCAGCCGGCCCACGGAACGCAATTCGCCGCCCTCGTAGCGTCGGCGAACGACCGAGAAACTGCCGTCGGCATCCACCGCGCCGGAAGGCTCGATGACGACCTGCTCGATCGCCATCGCCGAGACGTTGAGATTGTCGAACTCGAGACGCGGCACCGCCGTCCGGTCCCAGCCGCGCATCAGCCCGAGGCCGGAGTCGAAGCGAACGCCCGGCGTGAGGCTGACGGTCGAGGAACGCCGATCCGTCGGAGTGGAACGGACGATCTCCGCCTCGCCGGCCCCTATCCGCGCCTCCAGGCGCGACCAGCTTCGCCCCATCCGGCTATATTCGCTGATCGAGACCGGTCGGCCGAAACGGTCCTCCCTGACGATTTTCCGCTCGGAGATACGGGTCTCGCCTTCGCCGCCGTCGAGGAGGATCTGCTGCTCCGAGACCGTCTCGTTGCCTTCCGGCGCACGCCGAATCTCGCTTCGGGCGTGGCCGATCTGACCGCCGTCGGCGGCGACGATCCGGTACCACGTCTCCGTTGCCCGCGGCGGCGAGTCGGCGCCGCCGAGCAGAAGGAGGGGTGCGAGCCGGAGCGCGGAGCGAAGGCGATCGTGTCGATGCGGCAGGGTCATGGGGAAAGGCTAGGCCGTTTGCCGCCCTGTCGCCAGCCGGGAAGGATTCAGGGTCGTTGCGACATTCACCAGAGCGCCGAAGGTCAATTCAGCCTAGCTCGGCCACACCTTCTTGCCCGCGATCCACGTCTCGACGACCTTGGTCTCGCGCAGCTGGCGGGGCGTGGGGACGTCGAAGATGTCGCGGTCGACGAGGATGAAGTCGGCCCAGCGGCCCTTTTCCAGGCTGCCGATGCGGTCCTCGGCGAAGCCGGCATAGGCGGCGCCTCGGGTGAAGGCGGCCAGCGCCTGCTCCAGGGTCACGCGCTGCTCGGGCAGCCAGCCGCCGGGCGGCTCCCCGCTCGGGTCCTGGCGGCTGATCGCGGCGGCGAGGCCGGGGAAGGGGTTGGGCGATTCGACCGGGAAGTCGGAGCCGAAGGCGAGCGGCGAGCCGTTCGCGATCATGCTTCGCCAGGCATAAGCGCCGCCGAGCCGCTCGATCCCCATCCGGGCCTCGGCCATCCGCCAGTCGCTGGTCTCGTGGACCGGCTGCATCGAGGCGATGATGCCGTTGCGCCCGAAGCGCGCGAGGTCGGCGGGGTCGACGATCTGGGCATGCTCGATCCGCCAGCGCCGGTCGCCCTTGTAGGTGTTGGCGAGCTCCTCGATGGCGCCGAGCAGCTGCGCGTTGGCGGCGTCGCCGATGGCATGGACGGCGATCTGGAAGCGGTCCATCGCCGCCCGGCTCATGATGTTGAGCAGCTCGGTCTCGGTGACGAAGCTGAGGCCGCGGGCGCCGGGACTGTCCCGGTACGGCTGCTTAAGCCAGGCGCCGCGCGAGCCGAGCGCTCCGTCGGCATAGAGCTTGACCCCGACCAGCCGGAGCCGGTCGCCGTAGAGCCAGGGCGTCGGCCGGGTGCCGGCGATGGCCAGAGCGCTCTCGACCCCCGCGCCGTAGGCGATGATCCGGACCTTCAAGCGGCCGTCGTCGCCGGCGCGGCGCATGACCAGCCAGTCGTCGGGGGTGGTACCCATGTCGGTGGCCGCGGTGAGGCCGTTCGAGAGCATGATGTCCTGGGCCCGGTCCAGCGCCTGGTCGCGGGTGCGCGGAAGGGCCGGCGGGACGACCTTGCCGACCAGAGCGGCGGCAGCGTCGACGAAGATCCCGGTCGGCTGGCCGCCCGATTTCTCGATCTGCCCGCCGGCGGGGGACGGTGTCTTGCCGGTGATCCCGGCCTCCTTCATCGCGGCGCTGTTCGCCCAGCCGGCATGGCCGTCGACCCGCTCGAGCCAGACCGGCCGGTCACGGACCGCGGAGTCGAGCTCGGCGGCGGTCGGGAAGCGGCCGAGACCCCAGGCCTCCTGATTCCAGCCGCGGCCGATCACCCAGCGCGGGGTCGGGTTGGCCGCGGCGTAAGCGGCGATCTTCGACTGCGCCTCTGCAAGCGATTTCGTGTCCGAAAGGTCGAGCTGGACCGCGTTGAGGCCGAGCCCCATGACATGGCCGTGAGCGTCGATCAGTCCGGGCAGGAGGGTTCGGCCCTTGCCGTCGAAGCGGAACTTCGTCCGCTGCACCTTCTCGCCGCGCTGGTAGAGCCGCTCGACCTTGCCGTCGTCGCCGACCAGCATCGCCCCGAACCGGATCAGTCGCCCGTCGGCGCCGATCGTATAACCGTTGACGTTGTCGACGAGGACGTCGGCGGTAGCCGCGGAGGTCATGCACAGGGCAGCCAGGGCCGCCAGAAGCTTTCTGATCATGAGGGGGCGATAAGCGTAGTTTCGCGGCCGCGCCAGATGCTCTAACGACCCCCTCATGGCCGACCTCCCCGTCACCCTCGCCGACATCGAAGCGGCGGCGCGGCGAATCGAAGGCGCGGTGGTCCGCACCCCGACCCTGCTCAGCCGGACGCTCTCCGAGGCGACCGGGGCGAACGTCTGGGTCAAGTTCGAGAACCTGCAGTTCACCGCCGCCTACAAGGAGCGCGGCGCTCTCAACAAATTGCTTCTGATGGATCCCGCGCTCCGCTCGCGCGGAGTGATCGCCTCCTCGGCCGGCAACCACGCCCAGGCGGTCGCCTATCACGGGCGCCGGCTCGGCGTTCCCGTCACCATCGTCATGCCGACCTCGACCCCGAGCATCAAGGTCAAGCAGACCGAGGGGCATAAGGCCCGGATCGTCCTCCACGGCGAGATGTACGACGAAGCCTATGGCGAGGCGCTTCGGATCGCCGAGGCGGAGGGGCTCACCTTCGTCCATCCCTTCGACGATCACGAGATCATGGCCGGCCAGGGCACGGTGGCTCTGGAGCTGCTCGCCGATGCTCCCGAGATCGACACCCTGGTCGTTCCCATCGGCGGCGGCGGCCTCATCTCGGGCGTCGCCACCGCCGCCAAGGCGCTTCGCCCCGACCTGACCATCGTCGGGGTCCAGGCCGAGCTCTACCCGAGCATGTATTGCCGGATCAGCGGCAAGGAGATGCCGTCCGCCGGGGACACTTTGGCCGAGGGCATAGCGGTCAAGAAACCGGGGCGCCTCACCGCCCTGATCATCGAGAAACATGTCGACGAGATATTGCTCGTCCACGAACGCGAGATCGAGACCGCCGTCAGCCTCTATCTCCAGATCGAGAAGACCGTCGCCGAAGGCGCGGGGGCCGCCGGGCTCGCGGCCCTCCTCGCTCATCCCGACCGCTTCCAGGGCCGCAACGTCGGCCTCATCCTCACCGGCGGCAATATCGACACGAGGCTGCTCGCCACCGTGCTGCTGAGGGACCTCGCCCGCTCCGGCCGGATGGCGCGGCTTCGGATCCAGCTCCAGGACCGGCCGGGCGCCTTGCTTGCGGTGATGAAATTGTTCGACGCCCACGCCGCCAACATCATCGAGATCTACCACCAGCGGGTGTTCACAACGCTTCCGGCGAAGGACGCCTTCATCGACGTCGAGTGCGAGGCGCGCGATTCCGAGCATCTCGAGGCGCTCGTTGGGGCGCTCGAGGAGGCCGGCTTCTACGTCCATCCCGTTGAGATTCGCTGAGCCGCCGTCCCGCGCCGGAACGCAAAATGGTTAACGCCGTTTTCGGAGCGCGAGACCCTTCCCAAGCGGTCGGCAAAGACGCATAAACTGAGTTTCAACCACGCCTCTAAACCTTGGAGCTCCGTTGAGCGCACCCTTCCGCTTTCCCCGCTTTTTCGTCACCAGCCCGGCGCCCTGTCCGTATCTGGCGGGCAAGACCGAGCGCAAGGTGTTCACGGAGCTTGCCGGCCAGCATTCGGCGGATCTCAACGACGCGCTCGGACGGATCGGATTCCGCCGAAGCCAGGCGGTCGCCTACCGGCCCTCCTGCCTCGATTGCTCGGCCTGCGTCTCGGTCCGGGTCGTCGCCGCCGAATTCCAGCCCAGCGCCAGTCAGCGCCGGATGCTGAAGCGGCATGGCGAGCTCGAGGTCACCGCCTGCAAGCCCTGGGCGACCGAGGAGCAATATGCCTTGCTCCGCCGCTATCTCAAGCGGCGCCATCCCGACGGCGGAATGGTCGGGATGGACGAGGGCGACTTCTCGGACATGATCGAGCAATCGCCGGTCAAGACCTACGTGATCGAATATCGCGAGCCCTCCGTCGGCGGCCGGCCGGGCAAATTGGTCGGCGCCTGCCTCACCGATCAGCAGGCCGACGGACTGTCGATGATCTACAGCTTCTTCGAGCCGGACGATCCGACCCGGCCCGGTCTCGGCACCTACATCATCCTCGACCATATCGTCCGGGCGGGGAAAGCCGGGCTCCCTTACGTCTATCTCGGCTATTGGGTCGAAAGCTCGCCGCGAATGGCCTATAAGGCGCGCTTCCGCCCGCTCGAGCGGCTGGGTCCCGGCGGCTGGGCCCGCTTCGACCCCGACCAGCGCGAGCTTCCGCTGAAATAGCTCGTCATCCCGGCGAAGGCCGGGACTCATGAACATTGACGCCCGAGGCTTTATGCGTCGTTCCGTGTTCATGGATGCCGGATCAAGTCCGGCATGACGAAAGAGGCCCCACGCCCCCCCGTCAAAACCACCTGTTAATCACTTCCGCGTACATCACGGCTCATGGGGCGGGCATTTGGGAAATTGCGCCGGCTGGTGGATGCCGGCGAGGTGGAGACCGTAAGCGGACGCATCCTGCTCGAGGAGCGTTTCCGAGCGCTCCAGCGTCAGGTCCCGCTCCTTTACGTCGTCATCTTCTCCAACATGGTCGGACTTTATCTGGCGTCCGGCGGACGCTTCGAGTCCCTGTTCGACTTCCCGCTGCTGGTCGGCGGGCTGATCGTCATGCGGGTCGTCCACTGGCTCAAGGTCCGCAATCGGATCCTGCCGCCCGAGCGCATCCTCAACGAGCTTCGCAAGATGCTGGCCTTCTCGGTCATCTTCAGCGTCGCCTTCTGCATCTGGTCGTTCAGCCTGATGGCGGATCGCACTTCGACCGATCACGATTTCATCATTCTCTTCGCAAGTCTCGCCGCGATCGGCTGCGCTTACGGGGTCAGCCGCTATCCGGCCGCCGCCCGGACTCCGCTGCTTCTGCTCGGCCTGCCTTTGTCCGTGCGCCTGGTCTTCACCTCCGACGCCGCCCATGTCGCGATGGGCGTGGGCCTGTGCTCGATCATCCTCGTCCTTCTGCGCCAGCTCGGACTTCACGACGAAGGTTTCCGGGAGCTGGTCGAATCGCGCACCGCCGTGACCCTCGAGCGGGAGCGGGCGCAGCGCGCCGAGCGGCTCGCCAAGGCGGAAAAGGCCAAGGCCAAATTGATCGCCGACACCGACCCTCTGACCGGACTCGCCAACCGCCGCGCCTTCCTTCGAGCGCTCGGCAGGCGCGCCGCCGGCCTGACCCGCTCGCGCGGGGGCTTTGCCCTGGCGATGGTCGATCTCGACGGCTTCAAGCCGATCAACGACACGTTCGGCCATGCCGCCGGCGATCGCGTGCTGGAGGGAATCGGCAGCCGTCTGGCCCGGGCCGCCGGGGACGGAGCGCTCATCGCCCGCACCGGCGGCGACGAATTCGCCTTGCTTCTGCCCAGGGTCCGCTCGATGACCGGCGCGAGCAGCGCCGGCATCGCGATCTGCGCGACGCTCCAGGAGCCTTTCCTGGTCGACGGCCGCGAATTCCGGGTCTCCGGCAGCTGCGGCGTCACTCTGCTCGTGCCGGGCGATTGCGATGTCGATGAGGCGCTGATCCGCGCCGACACGGCCCTTTACCGGGCCAAGGAAAGCGGGCGCTCCGGAGTTGCCGTCTTCACGCCCGAGATGCACGAGATCCACCGCCGCCGGATCCTCGTCGAAAAAGCGCTCCGGCTGCCCGAGACTCTGGACCGGATCGGACTCGTTTTCCAACCGATCACCGATCTCGCCACCGGCGAGCTGAAGGCGCTCGAGGCCCTGGCGCGCTGGCACGACGATTCGCTCGGCCGAATCCCGCCGGACCAGTTCATCCCGATCGCCGAGCAGATCAACGTCATCGAGCAGATCAGTGACAAATTGCTGGCCGAGGCCGCGGCCGAGGCGTCCCGCTGGGCGACGGCGGTGCGCCTGTCGTTCAACGTCAGCGCGGTCCAGCTTTGCACCGCCGGCTCCGCGCAGCGGCTTCTCGCCTTGCTCGATCGCGCCCGGCTCGAGCCCGCCCGGCTCCAGGTCGAGGTGACGGAGACCGCCTTGCTCGCCGATTTCGAGGTCGCCCGTGAGAATCTTCAGGCCCTTCGCGGAGCCGGCGCCCGAATCGTGCTCGACGATTTCGGGGCGGGCCACGCCTCCATCTCCTATCTTCGCGAGATGCAGTTCGACGGGGTCAAGCTCGACGGCGCACTGATCGCGAACGTCGCCGAGTCGCTTCGCAGCCGCCGCCTCCTCAAGGGCGTGCTCGATCTGTGTGCCGCGCTCGGCCTGCCTTCGGTGGCCGAGCATATCGAGACCGAGGACCAGCTCCGCCTGCTCCGCGAGCTCGGCTGCCGCGAAGGCCAGGGCTATCTCCTCTCGCCCCCCCTTCACCCCGAGGCCGCCGCCGCTCTGGCGGCGCCGAAGCTGGCGTCGATCAAAGGCGGAAGGGCGGCGGCCTAAAATCCTCCCCATGCAAAGCATGGGGAGGGGGACCATGCGTAGCATGGTGGAGGGGTGATTGCCGAGGCTTCTGCCAATCACCCCTCCACCACCCTTCGGGTGGTCCCCCTCCCCAAGCTTCGCTCGGGGAGGATTTCAATCCCCATCCAGGGCGGGGTCGGGATCTGCCCGGTCGCCTCGTGGAGAAGCACCGCCCAGCGCAGCGACAGGTCGTTGAAATAGGGGTCGTCCGCCTCGATCCGACGGGTCAGGACCGGCTTCGAAGGATCGGCCGGCATGACGATGAGGTCGAGCGGCCGGGCGACTCCGAGGTTCGAGCGCATCGCGCTGTCGAAGGAGAGCAGGGCCATCTTCACCGCCTCGTCGAGCGGAGTGGAATGGCGAACGCCCCGGTCTAGGATCGGCTTGCCGTATTTGGTCTCGCCGATCTGAAGGAAAGGCGATTCGGGCGAGCAATGGATGAAGTTGCCGGCCGAGTAGACGAGGTAGAGCGAGGGCGGCGCGCTTCCGATCCGTCCGCCGAGCAGGAGCGACACCGAGCTCGAAATGTTCGCCTCGGCAAGGATCGAACCGACGCTCCGGTTGACGCTCTGCACCGCCTCGCCGACCAGCTCGGCGACCCGGAACATCGAAGGCGCCGTCGCGACGGTGAGCGCCGTCTCGTCGCCGACCGGCGCCGGCAGCGCGTCGGTCAGCTGCCCGATCGCCGATTGCGACATCGACAGGCTTCCCGAGGTGCACAGGAAGATCTGCCGGTCGGGCCCGTCGGCGAGGACGTGGAGCTTGCGGTAAGAGGAGAAATTGTCGACCCCGGCGTTGGTCCGGGTGTCGGCTATCATCACCAGCCCCGCCTCGAGCAGGAGCCCGACGCAATAGGTCACTCCGCCGCTCCCGCCGCGGCCGTCCGCCGGTCCGGAAGGGGGACAGTCACTTGTGAATGTCCCAAATGACCGTCCCAGCTTCGCTCATTCCGTCGTCTCGCCCGTCCATTCGTCGTTGTCGTGGTCGCGCTCGGCATCCTCCTTCGTCTTGTGGACGACCTTGTCCTTATGCTCGGGCGGACCGTAGAGCGTGTAGAGCCGGAGCGGTGCCTCGCCGTCGTTGACGACATTGTGGCGGGCGCCGGCCGGCACGATCACGGCGAAATCGTCTTCGACCCGGTTCGGCGCCCCGTCGATATAGACGATTCCGCGCCCTTCCTCGATCCGGAAGAACTGGTCGCGGTCCTCGTGCACCTCCTCGCCGATGTCGCAGCCCGGAGGCAGCGTCATCAGCACCAGCTGCAGGTTCTTCCCGGTATAGAGCACGCGCCGGAAATCCTCGTTTTCGACCGTCACCTTCTCGATGTCGTCGCAATAACCCTTCATGACGTGTTCGCTCCTCCGCGTGGATAGTCGGGGTGAACCGCACAAGCCGCATTTGCGTTCCGTGGCGCCCCGTCATCGATCGATCGCCCTTACCCCAGGCTGACGTCGAGGAACATCATGGCGGCGAGGCCGAGCATCAGGCCGGTGGTAGCGCCGCCGCCGCCTTCGCGATGGGCATGGGGAATGATTTCGGACACGACGACATAAATCATCGCTCCGGCGGCGAAGCCGAGCGCCCAGGGCAGGAGGCTCGCGATGACGGCGACCGTGGCGACTCCGAGGAACCCGCCAACCGGCTCGACCAGGCCGGAAGCGAGCGCCGCGAGGACGGCCCGCCCGCGCTCATAGCCGATCGTCATCAAGGCGGCCGCGACGGTGAGGCCTTCGGGAATGTTCTGGAGACCGATTCCCAAGGCGGTTGCATAGCCGGCCTTGAGGTCGCCGCTGCCGAAGCTGACTCCGACCGCCAGGCCTTCCGGGAAATTGTGGAGGGTAATCGCCGCGACGAACAGGCAGATGCGCCTGTGGGCGGCGGCGCTGACTCCCCGTTTCGGAGGAAGTCCGATGCCGTCGAGGGCCGGGACCATCCGATTGACCAGGCCGACGAAGGCGCCGCCGGCCAGCATCGCGACGATGACGATCGCGGCCGCGAAATCGTGCCCCCAACCCGCGGATCGCGCCTGCTCGATGCCCGGAATGATCAGGGAAAAGAAGGAGGCGGCGAGCATCACTCCCGCCGCGAATCCCATCAGCGCCTTTTCAAGGCGCACGCTCGGCTTGCCGGTCCCATACAGGGGAAGGGCGCCGAGCACGGTCGCGAGACCGGCAGCGAGGCTGCCGAGAAAACCGGTCAGGATGATCGAATATATCAGGGCGATTCCACGATGGTCGGTCGAATGATGCTCGACGGGGGGCGCGGCCTGGGCGGCCGCGCCCCCGCGCCCTTATTCGGAGTCGGCGCCGACATCCTTGGTTCGGCCCGCGCCCGGCCCGGCGCCGAGATCCGTGCCGGTGGTCGGATTGCGGGTCGGGTCGGAGATGGTGCGCACGGCGGTGGCCTTGAGGTCCGTCTTCTCGCGGCTGCTGAGGCCTTCGACCGAAGCGAGGCCGTCGCCGCCGCCGAGCGGGATCGCGCTGACGATGTCGTCGAGCCGGTCCCATTCGGGGCCGCTGTTCCAGGGGCCCTGGAGATCGCCTTCGCCCTGCGAGGCGTTGACGTAGAGGCTGGAATAATCCGGGTGGCCCGGAAGCTTGCCGGTGGGGAAATTCTCCTCGATCGCGTAGAGCGCCTTCTCGAACGATTTCTGGTGGGCGATCTCGCGGGTCATCAGGAAGGTAAGCGCGTCCTTGATCCCGGGATCGTCGGTGATATTGATCAGCCGCTCGTAGACGATCTTGGCCCGGGCCTCGGCGGCGATGTTCGAACGCAGGTCGACGGTGGGCTCGCCGCGCGAATCGACATAGGTGCCGCTAAAGGGGACCCCGGCCGAGTTGGTCAGCGACGGACCGCCGCCGAAGACGATCTGCTGGGTGGGCGTGCTGGCGCCGGACTTGGCGAGATCCATGTAGAGTTCGGCCTCGCTCATCGTGCCCTCGGACATCCTGCCCTTGGCGCCCTTGTTGAGCATCGCGACGATCGAGCCGATGATCTCGAGATGGCTCAATTCCTCGGTGGCGATGTCGAGAAGCATGTCCTTGCGGCCGGGATCCTCCTCGGCCAGGCCCTGGGTGAAGTAGCGCATCGCGGCGGCGAGCTCGCCGTCGGGGCCGCCGAACTGCTCGAGCATGAAGGTGCCAAGGGTCGGATTGGGCTCGGCGACCCGAACGGTATATTGAAGCTTCTTGTTGTGCATGAACATGGCGGTGGGGCTCCGGTAGAATGATGCCCGTCGAACCTCCGGACACCCTCGCCCGTTCCCCTGCTCGTGAAAAATAGTCGTTACGTTACCGCGACTTAGCGCTGATCTGGGTTAAGATCGGGCCGTGAGTCAATCCTTCACCACCACGCCGCCCTTGATCACCGTTTCGACCTGCTCGAGCCGGCGGACGTCGGCGACCGGATCGCCGTCGACTGCGATGATGTCGCCCCAGCGGCCGACCGCGATCGCCCCGACATCCTTCTCGCGGCCGAGCGCCTGAGCGGCGTTGCGGGTGGCGGACTGGATCGCTTCCATCGGGGTCATCCCATATTGCACCATCCACCTGAACTGGCCGCCGGCGCTGCCGTGCGGCATCACCCCCGCGTCGGTTCCGAACACCATCTTCACTCCGGCCCGGTGCGCGGCCCGGAAATTGTCGCGCTGGAGCTGGGCGATCTCCCGGTCTTTCCTGAGATTGTCCTCGAGCACCCCGTTCTTCGCCCCCTCGGCCTGGGTATATTCGGTGTTGAAGATGTCCATCGACAGCCAGGCGCCGCGCTCTTTGGCCAGCCTTATGCCCTCGGCGTCGATCAGGGAGGCATGCTCGATCGTGTCGATCCCGGCCCGGATGGCGGCCTTGATCCCGGCCGCGCCATGGGCATGGGCGGCGACTTTCAGGCCCCATTGATGCGCCTCCTCGGCAATGGCCCGGAGCTCGTCCTCGGAAAGCTGCTGCTGGCCCGGCTCGGTGTTGCGGGAGAAGACGCCCCCGGTCGCGCAGACCTTGATCACCTCGGCGCCATATTTGCGCTGCCGGCGGACCTGGTGGCGAAGCTCGAGGGCGCCGTCGCCCACCCCTTCCTCCTTCTTCGCCTTCTCCAGCGACGGCGGCAGGAAAGTGCTGTCGCAATGCCCGCCGGTAGCGCCCAGCGCGAAGCCGGCCGGGACGATCCGAGGCCCCATCGCATAGCCGCCCTCGATGGCCTGCTTGAGCCCGACGTCGTTGCGGTTGCCGGAGCCGACGTTGCGGACCGTCGTGAATCCGGCGTCGAGCATCGCCCGCGCGTTGCCGACGGCGGTCATCGCCCAGAAGCTGTCGGTGAACTCCAGCCCGCGATAGCCGCCGATGTCGGCCGGCGAATCGAGATGGACGTGCATGTCGATCAGCCCGGGCAGGAGGGTCTTGCCCGGAAGGTCGATCCGCCTCGCTCCGGCCGGGATGATCGGACGCGCGCCGCCCCGCCCGACCACCGCGGCGATTCGCCCGTCGGTGATCACCACGACCGGCTCCTCGACCATTCGACCGGCCAGCACGTCGACCATCCGGTCGGCGGTGACCACCACGCTCTCCGCCGAGGCGGGCGCGGCGGCGGCGCAGAGAAGGAAGGGCGCGAGCAGGGCTTTTCGCATCGGGACGGGCTCCGGGGCTGGTGGTGGCCCCGGTGCTAGCCGCCCCCTGAGTGACAGTCACTAGAATGCTGCGATGGGTTTGCCCTGTTCGTCAGGGACAGTCTGGTAACAGTCACCAGACTGTCACTCGCTTCAATCGGTGCCGGCGGGCACGTCCTCGAGCGGTCCGCCCATTCCGGTGAAGGCGCCGTTGCCGCGGACCATGGCCAGCGCTTCCCGGGGCGCCGGCGACTGGTCGACGATGTGGACCGAGGCGCCGACCGAAGTCACCGCGAACAGATTGCGGGCGAAGGCCAGAGGCAGCCGGACGCAGCCGTGCGAGGCCGGGCGGCCCGGGATCTGGCCGGCGTGGAGCGCGATCCCGCCCCAGGTCAGCCGCTGCATGAACGGCATCGGCGCATTGTTGTAGAGGTTCGAGAAATGCTTCGCCCTTTTCTCGAGGATGTCGAACTTGCCCGTCGGAGTGCGGTGGCCGGGCTTGCCGGTCGAGACCGTGGTCACTCCGATGAGGGTGCCGCCGCGATAGACGTATGCGCGCTGGAGCGGGATGCTGACCACCATCTCGACCGCGCCTTGCGGAGAGCGCTCGGGCTGCCAGACGAACTCGCCGGGGCTGAGGCTCGTCGCCGTCTCGACCGCGGCGGGGGCCGGCTCGGCCGCGGCGGCGGCGGGTCCGACGACCTCGGCCTGAGCCGAGCAGATCGGAGTGAAGGCCAGCAACAGCACGCTGCCGGCGACGAAGAGAGTGCGGACGGTGGCTGGGTTCATGGTGCTCACTGCTTGCGGGGTTTCCCCCGCCCTTTCCTCGGGCCGTCATGGCCGTGACACTTCCTCTAGGATCGGCGCGTGCCGACGCTGTGCCGCGGCGAGGGCTTTGTTGTTTCGATTGTTGCAGTGCAAAAATTTGACGGTTTCGGCGGAAACCCGCCGGAACCCGCGTCACTTCTTGCCGGGCCGCTCCGCCCCCGCCCGTTCCGTGCCCACCGCCCCCTCAAGCCCCGGCCGCGGGTGACCGTTACCAGACTGTCCCTCGCGCCCCGCCTTGCGCGGAGCCGATCGGCGGCCCATGGACCCGGGCTGGAGGATGATCATGTCGGCAAAGCTGTTTGGGGCAATCCTCTTGCTCTTACTGGCCGCAGCGGCGCCGGCCGCCGCCCAGGTCTCCGCCAGCCCGGCCGCTCGAATCGGTGACACCCGCTTCCAGGGGCCCGAGCGGGCCGCGATCGCGCGCTGCGCCCCTCGGATCGAGCGCTTCGGCCGGATCCAGGTCGACGACGTCCGCCGCCACGGCCGCTCCGGCTGGCGGGTCCACGGAACGGTGAACGACGGCGGCGCCGGCCTGGGCTACAGCTACGGCCTTCGCCGAGGCTACGGCCATCGCGCCTTCACCTGTACCGTCGGCGAGGACGGCCGGGTCAAGCTCAAGACGACCCGAATCCGGAGATATTGAGCCAATCGGCTTCCGCCATGACCCTCGACCCTGCGAAAGCACGGTGGCGCGGCCGCGGGTGAACGCTGCGAGTCGAGAAAGCTAATTGTCGATCCGCTCGCGCACCGGCGCCGGATCGACGAGACCGTCCAAGGCGAGCCCGAGATGCTTGACCCGGTATCCATGAACACGGGTACCGGCGAACATTCGCGCACGTCCGTGTCCAGATCCCGGTGTTCAGCGGAATGACGGGGGGGAGTGAAGGGATGTGGACAAATTTGAGCCCGGAGGCGCCACCGGGGGGGGGGAGGTTGGCGCGTCCGGGCTCATGTCGTGGATAGCGAGAGCGGGGGGGCAAAAGGTCACTATCCGAACATCATAACGACGAAGGCGTGGAGCGGTTCCGGCGGTTCGCAAAAAAAACGAGCTCACGCGATTTTTTCGAAACCCCCCGGCGCTTCCGCCTGTTTCAGCGGGCGAAGAGGAACGCCAACGTGAGCAAACCGCCCAAGTCCACACCGCACAGCGACATCGACGGAGTCCACCGCGACGAGAAGCCCAATGTCGAAAGCGCCGTCGAGGCAGGGCAGGACACCGAGGATCTCGCCCTCGCGGCGAAGGAGAATGCGGCGAGGCCGGATTATTCGAAGGACACGAGGAACAAGGACGATCGAAGTCGATAGCGACGGAGGAGCCCCACTCCGTTCGCCCTGAGCTTGTCGAAGGGGTTTTCTTCTTGTTGGAAGATCCAGGAAGAGGGCTTCGACAGGCTCAGCCCGAACGGTGGTGGGGTCCTATCCCGTCCTCGGCTACCTCTCCGCTTTGTCCACCACGGCGACGGCCAGGGTGTAGCGGCCGACCTCGAGGTCGCGGTCGATGGTCGAGCGGAGCTGACGCGAAAGGCCGGTGACGATCCGTTCGAACCTCTCGGTCAGGATCGTGTCGGAGGACGCGCCCGGGCGAAGGCTGTCCGATTCGATGGCGAGCCTGGCCCTGCCTGCCTCCGCGTCTTCGCCGGTCAGGGATATGCTGACCGCCCCGGCGCCGCACAGCATCGCATATTCGGCGATCTCGGTGATCAGGAAGGCGACCGAGACGGCGACGTCCTGGGTCACATAATAAGGTTCGAGCCCGAGCCGGATGCTCATCCCGATGGCCGAAGCGGGGGCGGTGGCTCGAAGGTTGGCGGCGAGCTCGGAAATGAGCGGCTTCAAAGCCACTCCGCGATTTTCCTCCAGCTCGGCGAAATGGTTGCGGTGGACGACGGCGAGCGCGTCGACCCGGCGCTGGATCGAGGCGTAGGCGGCGGCGACCTCCTCGTTGGGCGAGCCCCGCGAGTGGATGTTGAGAAGGGAAGCGACGACCTGGAGGTTGTTCTTCACCCGGTGATGGACCTCGCGGACCAGCTTGGTCTGGCGCTCGACCGCGGCCTCGAGCTCGGCTTCATGATGGGCCAGGCTTCGGACCGCGCGGTCGAAGGCCTCGCCCAGCTCCCTGATCTCCCGGGCCGGGGTGGCGACCCGGGGCAGGGTCAGCTCGCGATCCCCGGGCCGGTAGGCGGCGACGGCCCGTTCCATGCTCGTCAGCGGACGAAGCAGCAGGCGGCTCAGGATCCACCAGCCGATCAAGGTCGCGGCGACCCACATCAGCACCGGAAGCAGGATGAGCAGCATTTCCGGGAAGGTGATCGGCAGCGCGGAGAGCCGGATGCTCAGCCGAAGCTGCCCGCCCGCAACCGCTTCGGTGCCCTCGACTTTCTCCCGCCATGCGCCGCCCTTGAAGTCGGAACGAAGCACCATCCGCCGCTGGCCGTCGCCGAGATCGAGGCTGAAGTCGCGGCTGGTGCCGGGAATGTAGGTCAGGTCGCTCAGGGCCTGGCGGCCATATTCGGCGACGCCCTCGAGCTCGCCGCGGTCGCCGAAGACGAACAGGTTGAGCGCCGAGCCGTCGGAATGCAGGCGGGCGATGGTTCCGGAACGGCGGGCGCGCGCGCCGTCGGCCGACGGCACGAAGCCCGCGCTGGCGCACCGCAGGCTGCCGTCGCCGGCATAAAGGGCATAGCGGACCGGAACCGGTCCCTGCTCGAGCTGCCGGAGGGTCGTCTCGCAGACCCGCGACGCGGCGGGCGTGAGCGAGATGGCGACGCTTGCGGTGTTGATGGTGAGGACGCTTCGGGAGAAAGCCGAGTTCAGCCGCTGCGCCTTGAGCTCGAGGCGGGACAGAGTTTCCTCGCGACGATCCGCCTCGTTCTCGCCGGCGCTCAGGATCGAGACGAGGATGGCGATCAGGCCCAGCGGAAACAGCGCCGCGCTGAAAATGAGCGCCATCTTGAGCCCGGTCGAGAGCCGGGCGAAACGGGAGGTCAGCCAGCTTTTCGATTCAGTCGCCACGCCGTACCGATACCGCCCAGCGGCGCCTCCGGGAGTGAATGGGAATACTAGCCGAGCCGGCCCAGAAGATCGAGGAACTCGGGAGGAACGGTTTCGTCCACGGCATCGCTATAGGCCTTGCGCAGCGCTTGGCCGATCTCGCTGTTGGAGCTGCGACGCTTCCGGCTTCTGGGCGTGCTTTCACTGTCGGCTGGGAGGGAAGGATCAATTTTGGGCCGGCGATCGTTTTCGTCGTCGCCATCGTTCTCGAAGCTCAAATCGTCTACCCCTCGCGACTCCGGCGCCGCGCCCGCAGCATTTAAACAGGCGTCCCGCGGCCACGACCGAAATCGAAACCTGATGTACAGGACCCACCCCGCGGCCGAATAATGGCCCGCAGTCGCCGTGGAAACAAAAAACTCGCTGATTGGTTCCAACGCCGCGTGAGGAGCGGGCCGGGCCGATTTTCTCTCCTGTTCGCTGCGGTCGCACGCGCCGGAAGGCGGTTGCAAAGCGCGGGCGCAACCTCAATAGGACCCGGATCGAACAGGAGTCGAAACAAACATGTCGCTTGGTCAGGATCTCGCGCCGCACCTTCCTTTCCTGAGGCGCTACGCGCGCGCGCTCACCGGCACCCAGGGTCATGGCGACGCCTTCGTCAAGGCAACGCTGGAGGCGATCGTCGCCGCGCCCGGTGAATTTCCCCGCGATGTCGACCCGAGGCTCGGCCTCTATCGAACCTTCCATGCCATCTGGTCGTCCGCCAATATCGAGGAGGATCCGCACGCCCTCGACTCCGGGGATCCGGAAGGCATCGCCCAGGCCCGGCTCGCCCGGATCACGCCGCTGTCGCGCCAGGCGCTGCTGCTCACCGCCATGGAAGGCTTCACGCCCGAGGACGCCGGCTACCTGATCGGCGCCTCGGCGGAGGACGTCGAGCGGCTGGTCTCCGAAGCGCTCGCCGAGATCGAGCGGCAGACCCGGGCGGAAGTGCTCATCATCGAGGACGAGCCGATCATCGCCATGGACATCGAAACGATCGTCCGCGATCTCGGCCACACCGTTACCGGCGTCGCCGTCACCCGCGACGAAGCGGTGGCCCAGGCGATGGCCCGGCGCCCCGGCCTGGTCCTCGCCGACATCCAGCTCGCCGACGACAGCAGCGGAATCGACGCGGTCAAGGACATCCTCCGGGAATTCCAGGTGCCGGTCATCTTCATCACCGCCTTTCCGGAGCGGCTTCTCACCGGCGAACGGCCCGAGCCGACCTTCCTCATCACCAAGCCTTTCCAGCGGTCGACGGTGAAGGCGGCGATCGCCCAGGCCCTGTTCTTCGACAGTGCAACCTTGCCGGCGTAGGGCGTCGGAGGGGACAGTCACTTTTCCGCACGGCGGCTCCAGGACGGCGATGCCGTTCGTAAAAGTGACTGTCCCCGGAAATAGGGAACCGCCCCCGGCAGTGGGCGTTGCGCCCACATAACGATCGGAACCGAGGGACCATGGACGAGGGCGAACAGCATATCGACACGACGAGCGCGCGGGCGGGGGCAACTCCGCACATGACCCGTTATATCCTGCCGATATCTCTGGGGCTCGTCGTCCTGGCGTTCCTGCTCTTATTGTTTCTGTGGCGGTAGAGGCCTACATTCTTGTCAGATGAGAGGGGGGCTCCGGCCCGTCCGCTCCGCATCAGCGACAGTATAGCGTATAACGGGGGCAGCTTGGTTCAGCAGCCGGACACGGACGAGGACGACAACGAGACGCCGCGCGTAGAGTGGGCGCCGCTGCCGGACGACGAATTCAAGGACCAGCTCGCGCAGGTCATTCCCCATTTGCGCGCCTTCGGCCGCTCGCTTTCGGGCAGCCGGGACCTGGCCGACGATCTCGTGCAGGAGACGCTGCTCAAGGCCTGGGCCGCGCGCAAGCGCTTCCAGGCCGGGACGAACATGCGGGCCTGGACCTTCATCATCCTCAGGAACCTGTTCCTCAGCCAGATGCGCCGGGCGCGGTTCAAGGGCGAATGGGATGAGATCACCGCGTCCAAGATGCTCGCCGCTCCGGCGAGCCAGGACCGGCATGTCGAGCTGACCGACATGCAGCGCGCCCTGCTTCACCTGCCGCAGCCGCAGCGCGAGGCCCTGATTCTGGTCGGCGCCGGCGGCTTCGCCTACGAGGAGGCGGCCGAGATTTGCGGCTGCGCGGTCGGGACGATTAAGAGCCGGGTCGCCCGAGGCCGGGTCGCGCTCGAGGCCCTTCTCACCGACGGCAAGCTCCCCTCGCGCCGGGAGCATGAAAATGAGGGCGGGCGCTCGGCCCTTCAGAGCATCATGAACGAGGTTGACGAACTGAGCCGGGACCGGGATCCCAGGCTTTAATCCCTACGCCAGCGGCGGCTGGGGGGCGGAAGGCGCGGCGCTTTGTTTCTCCCCGGGGTCCCAGCCGACGCTGGGACGACGCGCTAAGCCTGATCCAGCCTGACCAGAAGCTCTTCGAACATCGCGAGCGAGCGGACTTCGCCTTCCATGGCGAACGCCTCGCGCAGGGCATCGCCGACACCGGCATGGACCGTGGGCGGCGCGACTTTCACGAAGCGTCTTGAGGAAGCGTGTACCATGGCTTCTAATCTCGGATTCAGCGTATTCACAAGTCTCAGAACGCGCCGGGAACGATGGAGTTTCAACCGTTGCGCGCCCTCAACGTTAGTCTCGATGGCTGTGGTATGAATGAAACACAAAGTGAAGAAGCGGTTAAGGATGCGCTTGCCCGGGCGCGCGCCCACTCGCCGTTCCTGAAGCATCAGCTCGATCGTTTTCCCGATATCGCCCAATCGCTTGAGGCGGGGCGGGCCGAAGCCGCGGTGGCCCGAGCGGCCGAAGCGGGGTCCGGCGCTCGGGATGTCGGCGCCGCCTTGAGGCGGGAGCGAGGCGCGCTCGCGGCGGCGCTTGCGGTGGCGGATCTTGGCGGAGCGATCCCGCTCGAGCGGCTGATGGAGGAACTCTCGGACCTTGCCGACCGGGCGCTCACCCGGGCGCTGGCGGCCGCATTCGAGGAGCGTACCCCGGACGATCCGCCGCTCGGCTTTGCCGTCATCGCGCTCGGCAAGCATGGCAGCCGAGAGCTCAATTACTCGTCCGACGTCGATCTCCTGTTCCTCTACGATCCGGCGGCCCTGCCGCTGAAGCCGCGCGAGGAAGCGGGGCAGGGGGCATTGAGGATCGGCAACCGCTTGGTCGAGCTGCTCCAGAAGCGGGACGAGGAGGGCTACGTCTTCCGGGTCGACCTTCGCTTGCGGCCCTCGCCGGAGGCGACTCCGATCGCTTTGCCGGTCGACGCGGCGATTTCTTATTACGAATCCTCCGCTCTGCCCTGGGAACGGGCGGCGTTCGTCCGGGCCCGGCAGGTCGCCGGGGATGAAAGGGTGGGGCGCTATTTCCTCGAAGCGCTCCATCCATTCGTGTGGCGGCGCTCGCTCGATTTCGGAGCGATCGGCGAGATCCAGGCGATTACCCGACGGATTCGCGACCATTATTCTCGGGGCCAGATTTTCGGGCCCGGCTTCGACATCAAGCGCGGCCGGGGCGGAATCCGCGAGATCGAGTTCTTCGCCCAGATCCACCAGCTCATTCACGGTGGGCGGGAGCCGGCGCTCAGGGCGGCGGCGACGCTCGACGCCTTGGCGGCTCTGAAAGGGGCCGGCCGGATCCTTGCCGAGGCCGCCGACGACCTCGCCGAAACCTACCGGCTGCTGCGCACGGTCGAGCACAGGCTGCAGATGGTCGACGATCGCCAGACCCATGTCCTTCCCCCCGATCGGCAAGCGCTCGACAATGTCGCCCGGCTTCACGGCCTCGGTTCGGGCAGCGCCCTGCTCGACCTGCTGGAAGCGCCGGTGAGCCGGTGCGGAGAGTTGTACGACGGCCTCGCCGGACAGAGCGAGGACAGGATTCCGCTGAACCCGGAAGCGTTGGAATCGCATTTGCGCAACGCCGGCTTCGACGATCCCGTCTCGGCCCGACTCCGGATCGAAGGCTGGCGCGGGGGCAAGGCACGCTCCCTGCGCACCGCCGCCGCCGGCGAGGCGTTCGAGGCGATGCTTCCGGTCCTGATCGAGGCGTTCGGCCGGGCGCCCGATCCGATGCGGGCGATGAACCGGTTCGACGATGTCGTGACTCGGCTTCCGAGCGGCGTGAATTTCTACCGTTTGCTCGAGGCCCGGCCGGGCCTGACCGATCATCTCGGCACCATCCTCAGCCATGCTCCGGCGCTGGCCGAGCAGCTCGGCCGCCGGCCCCAATTGCTCGACGGCCTGGTCGACGCTTCGGCCTTCGAACCGGCCCCGCCGGTCGACGCTCTGATCCGCGATTTCTCCCGCTCCGAGCGCGAGGGCGAGGATTATCAGCTCCTGCTCGACCGGGTTCGGCGGCGGGTCAACGAACGCCGGTTCGCGCTCGGCGTTCAGCTGATCGTCGCCCATTCGGACCCGATCGAGGCGGCCGAAGGCTATTCGCGGGTCGCGGAAGCCGCGATCAACGTTCTCGCCAGGGCGACCGTCGCCGAGTTCGAGGCCGTCCACGGGCGGGTGCCGGGCTCGGAGCTGCTGGTCATGGGCCTCGGGCGGCTCGGCGGCGAAGCCCTGACCCACGCCTCCGACCTTGATCTCGTCTATCTGTTCAGCGGTACCCACGAGTCCGAATCGGACGGTCCCCGGCCGCTTCGCGCCACCGACTATTTCAACCGGCTCGCGCCGCGGGTGACCGCCGCCTTGAGCGTGCCGACGGCCTCGGGACCGCTCTACGACGTCGACACGAGGCTTCGCCCCTCGGGAACCGACGGAATGCTCGCGGTGAGCCTGGAAAGCTTCGCCCGCTACCAGAATGAGCAGGCCTGGACCTGGGAGCATATGGCGCTGACCCGGGCCCGGCCCGTCTTCGGCTCGGCCGAGGGCCGGACGGCGCTCCAGGCGGTGATCGATGACACTCTGCGGAGGCCGCGGGACCCGGCGCGGCTGGTCGCCGACGCGGTGGCGATGCGGGCCGAGATGGCCTCGCACAAGGCGGCCAAGGGGCGGTTCGACATCAAGCTCGGCCCGGGCGGGCTGGTCGATCTCGAATTCGCCGTCCACACGCTTCAGCTCAGGCATGTCGTCGGCCTCCATCCCCATCTCGAGGATGCGCTCGAGGAGCTGGTGGCCGAGGGGATGGTCGGGGACGACATCGACCCCGCACTGCGCCTGCTGACCCGGATGCTGGTCATGTTCCGGCTGGTCTCGCCGGCCTCGGACGAGCCGCCGGACGAAACCAAGCCCCTGGTCGCCGCCGCCTGCGGCCTTCCCGACTGGAACGCATTGCTTGCGGCGCACGACGCGGCGCGGCAGAGGGTGGCGCAGTTGTGGCGGACCGTGTCCGGCGCCTGACGGTGGAGGAAAGCATGCTGAGCGAAGGCGACAAGGTTCCGGACGTGAAGCTGACGAGCGTCGAGGGCAAGGCGATCAGCCCGGCCGATTTCGGCGGCCAGAAGCTGGTGATCTATTTCTATCCCAAGGACGACACGTCGGGCTGCACCGCCGAGGCCCAGGCCTTCACCGCGCTTGCGGACGAGTTCAAGAACGCCGGCACCTGGATCCTCGGAGTGTCCAAGGACGATTCCAGGAAGCATGTGAAGTTCATCGAGAAATACGATTTGAAGGTGGCGCTGGCGACCGATTCCGACGGCTCGGTCTGCGAGGCGTTCGGCACCTGGACCGAGAAATCGATGTACGGCCGCAAATATATGGGCATCGACCGCGCCACCTTCCTCGTCGACCGCGACGGCGTGGTGAAAAGGGTGTGGCGCAAGGTGAAGGTGCCCGGCCACGCCGAGGAGGTGCTGGAGGCGGCTCGGGACCTGCCCTAGCCTCGTCGCCCCAGCGAAGGCTGGGGCCCCAAGGGGGTGAAGGGCGCGGCGGTCTTCACCCGCTGGGATCCCAGCCTTCGCTGGGATGACGAGCCAGGTCCGAGCGCCGTTGACAATTTCGGCGTACTGATCCAGCTTCGGGGCATGAAGCCGATGCGCGCCACCGCCGCTCAACTCGACGCGACGATTTCCGCCGCGGCTTCCAGCTATTATTATTACGGATTCGCTCGGGCGGGACCGGAATAGCGCGCGCTTGACAAGCCTCAGCTCAAACCGACCCCGTCCGGACCACCGGGCGGGGTTTTTTCTTGTGGAGAGACCCGATGTTCACCGATTTCACCGAGACCTTGCCCCAGGCGCCGGCGGCGCGCCCGCCGGGCACGGCCGAGGACTGGACCATCCCGCAGAACTGGGCGCATTTCGACGCCGAGGAGCATCGCGTCTGGGACATCCTCTACGCCCGCCAGCGCCGCAAGCTCGCCGGCCGGGCCGTCGCGACGTTCGAAACGGGGCTCGATTCGCTGCTCCTGTCGCGCTCCGGAATTCCCAATTTCGACGATTTGAACGAGCGGCTCTTCCCCCGCTCGGGATGGACGGTGGTGCCGGTCCCGGGCCTCCTTCCGGACGAGATATTCTTCGCCCATCTCGCCCGCCGCCAATTCCCCGCCGGCAATTTCATCCGCCCCGCCTCGAGCCTCGATTATCTCGAGGAGCCCGATGTCTTCCATGACGTGTTCGGACATGTGCCGATGCTCGCCGAGCCCTGGTTCGCGGACTTCATGCAAAGGCTCGGCGAGGAAGGGCTGAAAGCCGTGGCGAAGGACCGGGTCGCGATCTTCTCGCGCCTCTACTGGTTCACGGTCGAGTTCGGAGTGGCGCGCGAGGACGGCGCGCTCAGGCTCTACGGCGCCGGCCTCGCGTCGAGCTACGGCGAGGCGACCTATGCGCTCGACAGCGCCCGGCCCGAGCGGCTCGCCTTCGATCTCGAGCGCGTGCTTCGAACGCCTTACCGTTCCGACGTCTTCCAGCACCGCTATTTCGTGGTCGACGGCCTCGATACGCTTCGCCTCGGGATCGACCTCGATCGGCTGGAGGAAAGCCTCGATGCGCTGTAGGCGGGCGCGATGCAGACCGTCGCCCAGGCCGCCCGCTTCGTCCTCCTCGCCGCCGAGCCGGCGGCCAAGGTGCGGGCGGCCCGGGCGGCGGCGCGCGCCTGGCGCCGAGGCGCTCTGGAGCCTGCGTTCGACGTGGCGATGCCGGACTCGCCGGCCCGGCCCGGCCGGCCGAAGCTGCTGGCGCCTTCGCAAATGCCCAAGCGCGGGCGCGGCGGCTCCGAGCGGGGGCGGACCGCAATGCTCCACGCGCTCGCCCATATCGAATTTTCCGCGATCGACCTCGCCTTCGACCTGGCCGGCCGTTTCGGCGAGTCCTTCCCTCGCGCCTTCGTCGACGACTGGTTCTCGGTCGGCGCCGACGAAGCGATGCATTTCGCGCTTCTCGACCGGCGCCTGAAGTCGCTCGGCTCGGCTTATGGCGCACTGCCCGCCCATGACGGCCTGTGGGAAGCGGCGGCGGCCACGGCGGGCGATCCGCTCGCCCGTCTCGCGGTCGTTCCGATGGTCCTCGAGGCGCGTGGGCTCGACGTCACTCCGGCGGCGGTGGCCCGGTTCGAGGCCGCGGGCGATGCCCGTTCGGCGGCGATCCTCGAACGGATCTACCGCGACGAGATCAGGCATGTCGCGGCGGGCTCGAAATGGTTCCGATGGGGCTGTGAATCGCACGGAATCGCGCCTGTTTCGACCTGGAAGCGCTTGGTCGGCACCCATTTTCGGGGCACGCTGAAGCCTCCATTCAACGATTCAGCCCGCGACGAAGCCGGTCTGTCCCGCGATTACTACACGGCGCTTGCGGTGACGGAAGATGTTTAACAGTCTCCGGGCACACGTCGCGGAGGGGGCACTTCCCTGACGTTTCGAGGGGGCGGAAACGCCTTAGATTAATGACTTTGGGCCGCGCTTGTGCGGGGCCGCGCCCAGCCGGGGCGGCCAGTCGGGGAATTGATAGTGCTGACCAAGACCAACAATGCGGGACCGATCGAAATGTTCCGCACGACGTTCAAGCCGCGCGATATCTTTCTCCATGACGGCAAGGTCTTGCGGCGGGTCCGGATCGGCTCCGGGATCCAGGTCGCCGGCGCCTTCGCCGCCCTCCTCCTGCTCCTCTGGTCCATCTTCGCCGCCACCCAGCTCGTCAATGCCGCTCAGGCCCCGTCGAACGCCGACGTCGCCAAGATGGAGCGCGAAGTCGCCGCGATGCAGGCCGACGTCGCCATGATCAAGGAGGCCGCCCAGCGGCGCTTCCAGCTCACCGCCACCGAAGTGCGCCGCCTCGGCCTCGACCCGAGCCGGCTCCGGCACACCGGCGTCGGCGGCCCGCTCGAAGCGGTCGAGACGGTCCGCGCCGCCGATCCCGCCTTCAAGGCTCTGTTCAACAGCTGGACCAAGCTCGACCAGCTCGAGCAGGGCACCGTCGCCATCCCGTCGACCGAGCCGGTCCGCGGCACCAATTTCACGTCGGGCTACGGCGTTCGCTCCGACCCGTTCAAGGGCCGCGCCGCGATGCATGCCGGGATCGACCTCGCCGGCCCGATCGGAACCCCGATCTACGCCACCGCCGACGCTCTGGTCGGCCGCTCCGAATATAATAGCGGCGGCTACGGCAACCTCGTCGAGCTCGAGCATGGCCACGGCATCCAGACCCGCTACGGCCACCTTTCCAAGTCGCTCGTCACCGCCGGCCAGCGCGTCAGGCGCGGCGACATGATCGGCCTGATGGGCTCGACCGGCCGCTCCACCGGAAGCCATCTCCACTACGAAGTCCGGATCGACGGCAAGGCGGTCAACCCGGTCCCGTTCCTCCAGTCGACCTCCTACCTCGCGTCGGTCCAGCAGCGCGCCGCCGCCGCCACCCGGATCGCCATCGGCGGCCCCGCCGCCGGCAACTGATTCAAGCCCGGGAAAGGGCCGAAAGGTTAGGGGCCCCGCCGGAAACGGCGGGGCTTTTTTTGGGCGCCGCGCCATTTTCGAATCCGCAGTTGGAATTCCATTTTGGATCGAATTGGGTTTGCCAGGCGGGGTTTTTATTGTTCCACTGATGTTCTCGCGCTCGGGAGGGGTTCCGAGTCGCCGCTATCAGGGGATCCCGATGCAGCGACGTGGTCATTATCTTCTGGCCGG
>DASQLT010000018.1:0-7833 GCA_035629855.1 Allosphingosinicella sp. | reverse complement strand
ACCACTTCGCCCGTCACGTCGGTCGTGCGGAAGTAGAATTGCGGACGGTAGTTGGCGAAGAACGGCGTGTGACGGCCGCCTTCGTCCTTCGAGAGGACATAGACCTCGGCCGAGAAGTCGGTGTGCGGCTTGATCGAGCCCGGCTTGCAGAGAACCTGCCCGCGCTCGACTTCCTCGCGACCGACGCCGCGGATGAGGGCGCCGATGTTGTCGCCGGCCTGGCCCTGATCGAGCAGCTTGCGGAACATCTCGACGCCGGTGACGACGGTCTTGCGGGTATCCTTGATGCCGACGATCTCGACTTCCTCGCCGACCTTGACGATCCCGGTCTCGACCCGGCCGGTGACGACGGTGCCGCGGCCCGAGATCGAGAACACGTCCTCGATCGGCATCAGGAACGGACGGTCGAGCGGACGCTCGGGCTGCGGGATCCACTCGTCGACCGCCGCCATCAGCTTGATGATCGCCTCATGGCCGATCTCGGGGGTCTTGCCCTCGAGCGCAGCCACCGCCGAGCCGGCGATGATCGGAATGTTGTCGCCGTCGAAATCGTACTTCGAGAGCAGCTCGCGGATCTCCAGCTCGACGAGCTCGAGGATCTCGGCATCGTCGACCAGATCGACCTTGTTCATGAACACGACGATCGACGGAACGCCGACCTGACGCGCGAGCAGGATGTGCTCCTTGGTCTGCGGCATCGGGCCGTCGGTGGCCGAGACGACGAGGATCGCGCCGTCCATCTGCGCGGCGCCGGTGATCATGTTCTTCACATAATCGGCGTGGCCCGGGCAATCGACGTGGGCATAATGGCGCGCCGCGGTCTCATACTCGACGTGGGCGGTCGAGATGGTGATCCCGCGCTCGCGCTCTTCGGGCGCCTTGTCGATATTGTCGTAGCTGGTGAAAGTCGCGCCGCCGGATTCGGCGAGAACCTTGGTGATCGCCGCGGTGAGCGACGTCTTGCCATGGTCGACGTGACCGATGGTGCCGATGTTGCAGTGCGGCTTCGTCCGCTCGAATTTAGCTTTCGCCATTTTCCTAATCCTCGTTTTTAAACACTAATTCAAAGTCTTAGCCGGTCAGGCGAGCTTCGCCTTGACCTCTTCCGCGACGTTCGCCGGCACCTCGTCGTAATGCGAGAACTGCATCGAATACTGGGCGCGGCCCTGGCTGAAGGAGCGCAGCTCATTAACGTAGCCGAACATATT
This sequence comes from Allosphingosinicella sp., assembly GCA_035629855.1. Classification (GTDB taxonomy): domain Bacteria; phylum Pseudomonadota; class Alphaproteobacteria; order Sphingomonadales; family Sphingomonadaceae; genus Allosphingosinicella. The sequence continues at coordinate 6,625 of DASQLT010000018.1, read as the reverse complement.
GGCAAGCGGCACCATCGCCTCGACCACCTGCGCGTTGCCGCGGCTGTCCGTACCCTGGATCTGGCCGCGGCGACTGTTCAGATCGCCGATAACGTCGCCCAGATAGTCCTCCGGGGTCACGACCTCAACCTTCATGATCGGCTCGAGCAAGGTGATTCCGGCCTTCTGAGCGCCTTCGCGCATCGCGCCGCGAGCGCAGATCTCGAACGCGAGCGCCGAGGAGTCCACGTCGTGATACTTGCCGTCGACCAGCTCGACCGAGAAATCGATGATCGGGAAGCCGATCAGCGAACCGGTTTCCGCCGTCTCGCGCATGCCCTTCTCGACCGAGGGGATATATTCCTTCGGGACGTTGCCGCCCTTCACCGAATCGACGAACACGAAGCCCGAGCCGCGCTCGCCCGGAGCAAGCTTCACCTTCACTTCGGCGAACTGGCCCGAACCGCCCGACTGCTTCTTGTGCGTGTAGGTCAGCTCGACGGGCCGCTTGAGATACTCGCGATAGGCGACCTGCGGAGCGCCGACATTGGCCTCGACCTTGAATTCGCGCTTCATCCGATCGACCAGGATCTCGAGATGGAGCTCGCCCATCCCCTTGATGATGGTCTGACCGCTCTCGGCGTCCGAGCTCACCCGGAAGGACGGATCCTCGCGCGACAGGCGATTGAGGGCAACGCCCATCTTCTCCTGGTCGGCCTTGGTTTTGGGCTCGACGCTGAGCTCGATCACGGGATCGGGGAATTCCATCCGCTCGAGGATGATCGGAGCGCCCGGGGCGCACAGAGTATCTCCGGTGGTGGTATCCTTGAGGCCCGCGAGGGCGACGATGTCGCCGGCGAAAGCCACCTGGATGTCTTCCCGGTCGTTCGCGTGCATGAGAAGCATGCGGCCGACCTTCTCCTTCTTGTCCTTGACCGAATTGGTGACCTGGCTCGCGGTCTCCAGCTTGCCCGAATAGATCCGGGCGAAGGTCAGGGTTCCGACGAACGGATCGTTCATGATCTTGAACGCCAGAGCGGCGAACGGCGCGTTGTCGTCCGCCGGACGCTCGTCGACCGTCTCGCCGTCGAGCTTCAGGCCCTGGATGGCGGGGACGTCGAGCGGGCTCGGCAGATAATCGACGACCGCGTCGAGCAGGGGCTGGACCCCCTTGTTCTTGAACGCCGAGCCGCACAGGACCGGGACGAACGAGAAGTTCAAGGTGCCCTTGCGAATCAGCTTCTTGAGAGTCGCCGTGTCGGGCTCCTCGCCGCCGAGATAGGCCTCCATGACCTCGTCGTCCTGCTCGACGGCCATCTCGATCAGCTCCATTCGAGCGGCTTCGGCGGCGTCCTTCAGGTCGTCGGGGATCGGCTGATATTCGAACTTGGCGCCGAGGCTCTCCTCGAGCCAGATGATGGCGCGGTTCTCGACCAGGTCGACGAGGCCCTTGAAGCCGCCCTCGATCCCGATCGGGAGATAGAGGACGGCCGGGCGGGCGCCGAGGCGGTCCTTGATCATGTCGACGCACATCTCGAAGTTCGCGCCGGTGCGGTCGAGCTTGTTGACGAAGCACATCCGCGGCACTTTGTACTTCTCGGCCTGGCGCCAGACGGTCTCGGACTGGGGCTCGACCCCGGCGACTCCGTCGAAGCAGGCCACCGCGCCGTCGAGGACTCGAAGCGAGCGCTCGACCTCGATGGTGAAGTCGACGTGGCCCGGGGTATCGATGATGTTGATCCGGTGCTCGGGCCCCTCGCCCTCGCCGGCTTTCCAGAAGCAGGTGGTGGCGGCCGACGTGATCGTGATCCCGCGCTCCTGCTCCTGCTCCATCCAGTCCATGGTGGCGGTGCCCTCATGGACCTCGCCGATCTTGTAGGACTTGCCGGTGTAGTAGAGGATGCGCTCGGTCGTCGTCGTCTTGCCGGCGTCGATATGCGCCATGATGCCGATGTTGCGATAGCGCTCGAGCGGATGACTGCGGGGCACGATCAAATCTCCAATGCCGGACGTCCGGCGGTGAACCTCGGTATGCCGACACTCACAACCCGTTCGGGCTGAGCTTGTCGAAGCCCCCTCCCTTGGAGGCGCCTGAAGAAGGAAGGCCCTTCGACAGGCTCAGGGCGAACGGTGCGGGAGAAGGACGCTTTCACGTCCACTCCCCCAATATAGTGACTACCAGCGATAATGCGAGAAGGCGCGGTTGGCTTCCGCCATCCGATGCGTGTCTTCGCGCTTCTTGACCGCGTTGCCGCGATTGTTGGCGGCGTCCATGAGCTCGCCCGAAAGCCGGCCGGCCATGGTGTTCTCGGACCGGCTGCGCGCGGCGCCGATCAGCCAGCGGATCGCCAGGGCCTGGGCGCGCTCGGTGCGGACCTCGACCGGCACCTGGTAGGTGGCGCCGCCGACCCGGCGGCTGCGGACCTCGATGCCCGGCTTGACGTTGTTGAGAGCGTCGTGGAACACGCCGATCGGATCGCGCTTGGCGCGGGTCTCGATCGTGTCGAAGGCGCCGTAGACGATGCCCTCGGCGACCGACTTCTTGCCGTCGAGCATGACGGAGTTCATGAATTTCGACAGGACGATATCCCCGAACTTGGGATCGGGAAGGATTTCGCGCTTTTCGGGGCGACGACGACGAGACATTTAATTATTCCTTTCTCTTCAGCCTGATCCGGCAAATGGCCGGGGCTTACTTCGGACGCTTGGCGCCGTATTTGGAACGGGACTGGCGGCGATCCTTGACACCCTGGGTATCGAGGACGCCGCGCAGGACGTGGTAGCGGACGCCGGGAAGATCCCGGACCCGGCCGCCGCGGATCAGGACCACGCTGTGCTCCTGAAGATTGTGTCCCTCGCCGGGGATATAGCTGATCACTTCGCGCTGGTTGGTCAGGCGGACCTTGGCCACCTTCCTCAGCGCCGAGTTCGGCTTCTTCGGAGTCGTCGTGTAGACGCGAGTGCAGACTCCGCGCTTCTGCGGATTCTGCTCCATGGCCGGAACCTTGGATTTCGCCTTCTGCGGCTCGCGACCCTTGCGGATCAGCTGATTGATCGTCGGCATGAAGCCCTTCACCTTGTTAAGTTACTTTGCCGGGCGCAAAAAACGCAAAAACCCGGGGCGACCTTGCGGCCCCCTGGCCCTTGCGATGCTACGGCAATGTTCAAGCTCTTGCCCGCTCCAGGAGCGCTAGGGCTCCGCGGGCGAGGCGGCCTATAGCCGCGAGAGGGATATGGGTCAACGGGGGAGATTTTAAAGAGGCCGGGTCGATCGGACGCCGGCCGCCGGGGACGGGCGCCATCCGGCCCCGGATCATCCCGCGGAAGGCGCCCAGCTCCCCGCCCGCAGCAGCCGATGACGGCATTGCGCCGGTCGCGGCCGCTGAAGGACGGCATCGTCGTTCGCGCCCATCTCGCCTCCGGCCACGATGATCTCGCTGCCGAGCGCGACCGCCCGGCCCGCGATCACGGCCGAGGAATCGGTCACATAGGTGTCGGCCGAGGGGGCGAATACCGGCACATGAAGGCCGTTTTCGGATCGGAGGACGAGGCAGCCGTCGAGCACCTCCAGCCTGCCTCCGAAAGTGGCGAGCATCGACGCCCGGTCGCGCGGGGTCGAGAAGGCGACATAGACGTCCCGTCTCTCCCCCGCGCTTCCCGAGTCCGGCGTCCGCGGAGCGCCGGACGCACTTGCATTGCCCGGCGCTGCCGGTTGGGTGCACGCCTGGGCGGCGAAGCAGAGCAGGGACATTGCAAGGGCTTTGCGCATTCAATCCTCCTCAGGGCGTGGTCGTCAGGACCGTCAAGAGCTGCTGATCGTCGACATAGTCGATCGGCATGTGCACCATGCGGCAATCGGCGATCGCGGGCTGGGTTCCGCTGAGCGTGCTTTTGTAGGCCGTGTTGTTCTCCATGGTCGACAGGCACGGCTTCTCGTCGCCGCTGTTGTTCACCGCCCCCGTCGTCGGATCCGGAGTGGGATCGTAGATCGTCGCGGCGGTGATAATTCCGGCCGCCTTGATCGTCCCGGTGCCGGTCGGCTGGGTGAAAACGGCGCCGCCGCTGTCGCCCCAGGTCGCGTAGATGAACTGGGTCGAATTGCCGGTCTCGATCCAGCCCTTGGCCCCGTTATAGGTATAATAGCCGTGAGTGATCTCGCCGCAGGTCAGACCGGTGGAATGGCCCGACTTGCACATGACGTTGCCGACGGCCTGGTCGTAATAGCCATAGGTGCCGACCACCTTGAAATAGCCGTCGGCGGCATAGCCGGCTATCACGTTCTTGGGCGAATCGCTTTGATAGTTGGGCGTGGTCGAGAAGATGTTGCGCGCCCAGATTTTCGTGCTGCTGTTGTCGAAGAACACGAAGGCGCTCGTGGTCAGCGGCGCGATGCGGTGGAACTGATAATCATATTTGGTGTTCGCCGCGTTCCATTCCACGGTGGGCGCCGAGAGCGTCACCCAATGGGCGGTTGGAGTCGTATATTTGATATAGCCGCCATTGTCGCAATGCGCCGCGGTAAGCATGCCCACCGCACCGCTATTGTCCTTGGCCGCGAACGCATAAGAGCAATAATGGGTATGGTCCGCCTGCTGGCGGTTGCCCCACCATCCGCCCCAGACGCCGTCGCCCGCGGCAGCGCCCGTCGCCTGGACTTGCGCCGGCACGCTTCCCCTGACGATCTTCACATTGCTCTGCAGGTCCTGGGGAAGGATCTTGCGAACGGCGCCCACGCCGGTGTCCGAGCCGACCTCGATCACCATGTCGTCGCTCCGATGCTCGTAATAAGAGACATAGGGGATCCGGGCGGCCGCCAGGGCCGTGGCGATCCGATCGCCGATCGCCTCGCGTTCCTTCGTCGACGTCCGCGTATTCTTGATCTGGACGTAGCGGCGAAGCGCGGGATCGATCGTGTCCCGAACCGCGGCGCGGTCGTCCGCGCCCTTGAAGGCGACGACGATCTTGTAGGTAGGCTCGTGCTCGATCCAGACTCCGCCGAAATCGTCGGGCTGTTCCGATCCGATCCGCTTCGCGAGCGCCGCGACGTTCTCTTCGAGGCTCAGCCGTTCGGCGGCGTCCGCCGCGCTGATCCGGTAGCGGGCCATCAGGTGGCGCTGGCCGGCGGTGACCTCAGCCGTCGCGGCCGCGCCCCCCGGCGCCGCCGGGGCCTTTTCGGCGCCCGGCTGGGCCGCCGTCAGGCCGGATATGGTGAAGAAGGCGGCTGTAGCGAGCAATTTCAGGGTCGATAAACTACGCATATCATTCTCCGTTCGATGGAATGCCCGGCCCATGAAACGGCCGGAACGATACGCACCCAACGAAGCCGAGGCAGGAAAGTTCCTCTTTTGTTCTGGTTTTATTCCTTGAATGAAATCGCGATTTTGTCGCGGGCTCAGAATTGGAAACGGCGCCCGCATCGCTGCGGGCGCCGCTCTCATTCCCCACTCTCCAACCCGTTCACGCCACCTGGGCGGTCTCGACCTCTTCGGGATCGCGCAGCACGTAGCCCCGGCCCCAGACGGTCTCGATATAATTGTCGCCGCTGCAGGCCAGGCTCAGCTTCTTCCTGAGCTTGCAGATGAAGACGTCGATGATCTTGAGCTCGGGCTCGTCCATTCCGCCGTAGAGGTGGTTGAGGAACATCTCCTTGGTCAGCGTCGTGCCCTTGCGGAGCGAGAGCAGCTCCAGCATCGCATATTCCTTGCCGGTCAAATGCACCCGGGCGCTGTCGACCTCGACCGTCTTGGCGTCGAGGTTGACGGCGAGCTTGCCGGTGCGGATCACGCTCTGGCTATGCCCCTTGGAGCGGCGCACGACGGCGTGGATCCGGGCGACGAGCTCGTCGCGGTGGAAGGGTTTGGTAACGTAGTCGTCGGCGCCGAAGCCCAGGGCTCGGACCTTGGAGTCCATTTCGCTGATGCCCGAGAGGATGAGCACCGGCGTTCCGACCTTGGCCAGCCGCAATTTCTTGAGCACGTCGTAGCCGTGCATGTCGGGCAGGTTGAGATCGAGCAGGATGATGTCGTAATCGTAGAGCTTGCCGAGGTCCAAGCCCTCCTCGCCGAGGTCGGTGGTGTAGACGTTGAAGCCTTCGCCCGAAAGCATGAGCTCGATGCTCTTGGCGGTGGTCGGCTCGTCTTCGATCAGCAGAACGCGCATGGTGGTCGGCCCCTCTCGCTCAGCGGCGCCCGAGGCCATTCGCCCCGCTCGACCCTGATGAAGTTCATTAACCATGCGACAAGTGAACGCAAAAGGTTAATTTCGAATTAAACGAGGATTCACAATCACGTCCGCGAAACGTTGCGCCGCCGCAACAGGCGAGCTCGGGCGCCCCTTCGATGAACGAAACCGGCCGCTCGAAATATTTTCGTCCAAATTCATCGACCGGGAAGCGCCGTTCATCCGCTCGCGGGCGTGTCCCCGGCGCCCGCTTACCGATGTGGCCGCCGACGCTAAGCGGGAGCGCCGGTGGCCGCGGCCCGCCGCGCATTTTCGAATCCGCAAATGGAATTCCATTTTGGATCGAATTGGGTTTGCCAGGCGGGGTTTTTATTGTTCCACTGATGTTCTCGCGCTCGGGAGGGGTTCCGAGTCGCCGCTATCAGGGGATCCCGATGCAGCGACGTGGTCATTATCTTCTGGCCGG
>DASQLT010000017.1:0-64129 GCA_035629855.1 Allosphingosinicella sp. | reverse complement strand
CGCCATAGCGATGGCGAGCTTCCGCATAAACTTTCCCCTTTCTTCTTGCGTCCCTACGGGAACGACCATGAACTCAATACGGTAAGCGGAGTTTTCGCGCAAGCACGCTTATCCCCACAAATGTTGCCGAAATGCCTCAGTAAGTCGCTTAGCGAATCGTTGAAGCCCCTTCGTCAGACGGCCGGCAAACGACCCTCTGCTCCCTTGGTTTCACCGCGGCAACCGAAAAGCTCACTCAATCAATCCGTGTGACATTAATGCCGCAGTGAGAGCGTTGATGGCCATCCTCGCTTCTTCGTCGATTATCGTTCCGCCAGAAGGACTTGGCACCCCCGGCTGGCGCGGGCCGACCACTCTCATGCCGTTGACCAGCAAGCCGGCGCTGGCGAGCTCGCCCTCCCTCCATTGATAGCCGTCCCAGAGCAGGGGCACGGCGGCGGCCTTGTTCCAGGCGCTCGCCCCGGGCGGGAGCGCCAGAAAGCGCCAGCCGCTCAGGGTCCACATCGCCAGCTTGTCGTCGTTCCCGGTCCAGTCGCCTCCGGCGGCGGGAGCGACGATCCAGCACTCGCCTGGCACTGGCGCCGGCGGCGGCTCCGCGGCCGGCGGGCCTTCCACCGCCGGGTGAAGGGCGATGTCGATCCGGGCCAGGGCCTCGTTGTGGAAAAGCTCCTTCTGGGCCTGGCCCGGAAGGATGAAGGGCAGAGCGAAGCGCGGCGTGGTGTCGGCCATGATGTTCCTCCTCAATCGACGATCAGGGATCCGGGCCTCGACGGCGCCGAGGTCCCGAGCTGGACGATCTCGACGGCGAGCGGTCCGGCGAGACCGTCGGCGGCCTGCTCGGCCACGCCGTAGAGATAGGCCGGAGCGGCGAGCGTCACGCTCCGCTCGAAGCCCGCCCCGGCCAGGGTCAGCCGATAGCTTTCCGTCTCCTCGCCCAGCGGCGTGTCGCTTCCGCTCAGCCAGACCCAGCCGGAGCGGCTGCGCCTGACCCAGCTCAGGGCGAGGCCGCCGTCGGCCAGCCGCTCGGCGCGCAAATGCACCGGCGGCGGCGGCCGCATCGCCTCCCCCGTCACGGTCCGGAGGGCGAGCACGCCTTCGGGATCGCCGGGGCCCTGGCCGATCAGCCGAGCCTCGCTCCCGAACGATCCGAGCGGCGCCTCGACGGCGGCGAGGCACTCCGCCTCGATCAGGACGAAAGGCTCGCCCGGCGCGTGGAGCCCGGCGGCCCATTCCGTCCCGCGCCGGCCGCGCAGCAGGCGCGAGAGCCGGAAGCGCCGGCCGCCGAGCGGCTCGGCGAGGCCGAACTGGATCAGTTCGTCCCCAAGCAAGGCGAGATTGGCGCCGTCGGCGAGCGCCGAATCGCTTCGGCTCTCGAGCCACATCGACTCGTTCAGGAGCTCGACCTCGATCCGGCCGAGTTCGTCGATCAGCGCCGAGCCGGCCGCCGCCGGCACTTCGAGCGCGGCGCCCAGGACGGCCGGGAGGGCGGTCGCGCCCGCCGTGGCCCAGCTCGCCCCGCCGTCGAAGCTCGCGATCAGCTGCGCCCGCCGCCATCCCGGCTCCGCCCCGGCGGCCGCGACCAGAAGGCGCGGCCGGGCGGGGAGCTCTTCGCCCAGGGCGGGCAGGTCGAGCAGGACCAGCGAGGTCGGGCCGTGGAGGAGGTCCGGCTGGTCGACGGGGCGGCCCGGGCTCGCCGGCCCGGGCGTCGCCGTCCCGCCCCCCGGAATGCCCCTGAGCTCGAGCGTGAGCACCATCCGGTCGAGCGTCCAGCGGGCGATCTTCCAAAGGCCCGTACGCCCGCCGATCCGGACATGGCGGCCGGCCGCGAGCCCGAGCCGGGACCATCCCAGGTGCAGCTTTGCCGAGCGCCGGCCCGCCCACAGCCGCTCCAGCCGGCCGCCCGCGAGCGCCTTGGCCGTCGCCGCGTCGAGCGCCGCCGCGACGGCGCTCCGGTCGCTGAGCAAGGCTGGGCCCGGGCGGCTCGCCCGCTGGAGCCCGGTCTGGAAGTCGAGCGCGGGATCGTAATAAGCCAGGCTCGACTCCGCCGGCACCGAATCCCCGCTTCGCCTGAGCCATTCGCTATTTCCTCCCGCCCCGGGCGCGGCGGCCCCGAGCTCGCTTTGCGCGATCAGGACGGGAGGCCCGCCTCCCGCGGCGACCGCCAGCCCTTCGCCGTCGTCGATCAGCGACAGCGGCTCCAGCTCCGCCAGCGCTCCGATCGCCGCTCGGATGCTGTCGCCGCCGGCGGCATAGCCGGTCAGCCTGACCCAGGCTCCGACGGTCCCCAGCCCCTCGCCGAGCGCCGCCGCCACCGCTCCGACGTTCGTCCCGCCCGGATCCGCCTCCACCTCGAAGGTGAGCGAGGGGATCCGGTTGCCGTAATCGGCGAGCTGGAAATCCTCGAACACGGCATAGGCCAGGCCCCGATAAGCGGGCGCCTGGCCCGCGCCCTCCACCGCGGCGATCAGCGGATCGACCGCCTGGTCCTCGCGGCCGACATGGAGCCGGTATCCGGTCGCCGATTTGAAATCGCCGGCGGCGCCCCGGAGCAGCTTGCCGTCCGCCCATATCCGCCGAACTCCCAGGATCGGACGGCCCGACAGGGCCACCGCGAAATTGGCCGAATAGCTGTAATCGACCGTCTTGGGCTGGCCCTTGCCGCCGCCGCCTTTAGATCTCTCCTCCTTGAGGTCGGTCGCCCAGATCACCGTTCCGGCGACCCGCATGGTCCCGAAGAGCTTCGGGATCTGGCTTCCGTAGCTCGAGACCTGAACCGCCAGCTCGCCCAGCCGGGGCCCCTGGCGCGGCTTGGGCGCGAACAGCCGGCCGTCTATCTGCTGGCCGATCATGGCGCCGATCGCGCCGCCGACGGGCCCTCCGATCGCGGTTCCGGCCGCGGTGAGCACCAGGGTCGCCATCACCCCTCCTCCTTTGCGAGACGCCAGGCACCCGTCAGGGTCCAGGGAATGGGGTAAGGCCGCTCGACCACGCGCCGGAGGGCGGCGTCGGCATGAACGAAGCCGGAGGGCGCGATGACGACCATATGATATTGCGCCGGTCCGGCCTGGCAAAGGACCACGTCGCCCGGCTCCAGCGCGGGGCCGGCCACCGGCCTGCAGCCGAGGTCGCGAAGCCGGTCCTCGATATCCGCCAAGCTCTGGCCGCGCAGGTGATAATCGCGAGGCACACGCTCGACGGGAATGCCGCAGGCCAGCGCCGCCAGCCCAACGCAGTCCAGTCCGTGGTTCGGATGCCGCCCCTGCGGCCGGAAGCGCGTTCCGACGAGGGCGCGGGCCCGCGCCGCTATATCCATGCCGTTCATCGTTCACGCTCCCGGATAGCGGGTCAGAAGGTCCATTCCGGGCAGGTGCGGCTCGCCCCGGAAATTCTCGGCATTGGCGAAGCGCGCGGCGCAGGTGGCGAAGCTCTTGTCGCAACCTTCCCGTATCTCGACGAGGTCACCCGCGGCGATCGCGAAAGGCGGCGGCTCCTCGAGCCGGAGCTCGGCTCCCGCCGAGGCCAGGATCAGGCTTTCGAGCCCGCTGTTCGCGCCGCCGATCCACCGCAGCCGGCCGAACCCATAAGCGCTCGCCACGCCCTCGGCCTCCGCCACGATCACGACATCTTCCGCCGGAGCGCCCGTCACCCTTGTCACCCGAGCCCGCCCCGCCATGTCGACCCGGCACCGCCGGTCGCCCAGCTCGGCCCGGCATTCGGGCGAGGTCTGCTCGGCCACCGCCCGCTCGAGCAGGGCCGCGGCCCCGCGCAATTCGGCCTCGAAGCCGTTCGACTTCACCGTCACGTCGCCGAGCTCGCCGCGCGCGAGGCTCAACCTCTCGCCGCCGGGATCCTCCCAATCGACCAGGAACAAGGACACCGCCGCCCGGTCCCAGCGCCCGGCGGCGAGGTCGGCCTCGCCGATCGAATCGCTGGTCAAGGCGCCGCTCACGTCGAGCGTCGAGGCGTCGAAATCGTCCGACACCGAGACCGCGGAAGGCAGCATCCCCGGCGCCGACCGATAGACGAGCCCGCCGATGACGAGATCGCAATCGTGGCTCGTGAACCCGAGGCAGATCCCGTCCCGCCGCTCCACCCGCCAGCAAAAGGCGAGCGTGGACAATTCCCGCTCGAGGAAGGAAGGCATGGCGCTGCTCCTGTTTAAATCCTCCCCCGGATTTCCGGGGAGGGGGACCATGCGAAGCATGGTGGAAGGGGCCCTTTTTTGAAATTCCGAAGAACCCCTCCACCACCCTCCGGGTGGTCCCCTCCCCGACAAATGTCGGGGAGGAATAGGGGCGGTGCCGGCCCCTACCCCTCCCGAACCTCGATCAGCGGCACGGAAACCGCCTCCCCCGCCTCGAACGTCGCCCGGCTCACGCTGAGCCGGTCCTCCGCGAAGCGCACCGGCACGTCGAAGCGGAACCCGGCTTTCACCGCCGCCCCGGCGGCCGGCGGCTCTTCGAAGCTCAGGGTTCCGAGTGGGCCCAGCGTCCACCCGCTCACCCGCTCTACCCCGCCGACCGACACGAGCACCGATCCCGCCACCGGCCGAGTGATCCGCCGGATCTGTCCGCCATAGGTCTTGACCAGGGCGAAACCCGTCCGCACCCCGTCGCCCGACCCCAGGCCCTGGTCCCCCGGCCCCGGCGCCCCGATCATCCCGTTGGAGCTGTTGTCGAAAGGGTCCTCGAAGCGAAAGGCTTGTGCCGAGCCGCGCCGAGCCCGGAAAAAGGCGATCAGCGCGTGCAGATCGGCTTCGCCGCGCACTCCCGGCCCGGCGTCGAAGCGAAGCCGGGCGTCCGCCCAGTCGCTGTTCCGCTGCTCGCCGCCGCCGGCCCCCGTCACCACCGCGGTCGAGAAGCCGGGCTCGACGCTCGCCTCCCGCCCGAGCGCCACCGGGAAGCGCACGTCTTCATAGGCATGCATGTCTTTGTCTCCCAGATCGAACCAGGTGAAGCCGTCGCGAAGAACCTGCGGCAGGGCCCACACGAAGACCTCGCTCGGCCCGCGCGCCCGCGCCGCCGCGATCGCTCCGGCGATGGCGAGCCATTGCGCCTTGTCCTCGGGCGCAAGCACGAATCCGGCGAAATAATGCTGCCGCTCCGGTGGGTAGCCGAGCCTGGCCTGCGCCGCGGCGACCCCGCGAGCGCTCGCCCCCCTATTGCCGCCGGTCACCCAGTCGTAATCCTCGAGCTGCAGAACATCGAAGGCGGGGCTCGCCCAATCGAGCGGCAGATTGGCGAGCCTGAGGTCCGGCGCCCCGAGCACCGTCGGCAGATAGGCCAGCAACAGGGTTTCCGCCTCCGGCGCGACCGCCTGTACCGCCGCCGTAAGGGCCGCCGTCGAATCGGCCAGAACCGCACCGGCGGCTTCGAGAGTCGACCGCTGCGACTCGCTCAGGCTCGCTCCAACGTCGGCGATCGGCACCGGCGCGAACCGCTCCACGGCCTCCGCGTCGTAGAGGCAGATGCGCCCGTCCGGCATGACCCACCACCAGGGCTCGCCGACCTGGAACCGCATTCTCAGCCCTGCCGCGATTGCAAGTGCCGCGAAGGCCTGAGCGACCTGCCGCAAATAGGCCATCGCCCCGTCGTTCGCGGGCGACAGCAAGGTCGAGGGCGGCGACCAGCCGGTCAGCGCCGGCGATCCGTCCCCGGCCCGCTGCTTCCAATCCCCCCAGGCATGTTGGTCCAGCAATTCGTAGGACAGCGACCAGATGAGCTCGAAGCCGAGCGCCTTCGCCCGTTCCGCGAAGTCGCCATGCCAGGCCGCGCAGGGCGCGTTCAGCACGCCTCCGGCCAGGCTGGCATAATAGCCCCCGCTCTCCGCTTCGAGCCGGAAATAATGGCTCATTCCCACATAATGATTGATCGGCCCGCGATAGCCGAGCTGAAGCACGTTCCTCAGCACCCGCGCCGGCGTCAGATGATAGAGATCGTCATAGCCGGTCGCCATCCGAAGGCGATGCTCGGGCACGACGACGTCGCCCGTCCCCAGCACGGATCCGGCGCCGTCGCAGGCGAGCTGGCTCAGCTCGGCCCAGCCTTCGGCCGGCGCCGCGAGCGGCAAATCCTCACGCGTGAAGCCGGGCGCCACCATCGACAGGAACATCCGGTCGACGTCGCCGGCCCAGACCGGATCCTCGCCTTCCCAGCCGCCCGCGAGATCGGCGAAGTCGAGCGTGATCGCCGAATCCTCCGGAATTCCCTCGGCATAATTCCAAAGCCGAACGAACCAGCTCCGCGCCGCGCCGCCCGAGTCCCGCCCCTCGATCGTCAGGGTCGGCCCGTCGACCGAGTCCAGCGCCCTTATCCCGCCGCTCCGCCACCGGAAGGCCAGCCGGCACCCGCGAAAGTCACGGCTCGTCTCGTAGGCGAGCAAAGGATGGTCGAACCGATCCTCGGCCTCCCAGATCAGGCCGGCGAGATCGTCCGCTTTGTAGAAGACGCAATCGACCCGGAGTGAGTCCGGCCCGGTCGTCACCACCGAAGCCATCATCGGCCGAGGGAAATTGACGGTCCACAAGCGCGCGTCGAAGCGCTTCACGAACCCTCTCTGCCGCCCCGCCCCCGGCGGCGCCAGCCAATGTGCCATTGTCGCTCTCCGATTTACCGACGGACTCTAATCCTCGACCCGCATCAGCGCCTGCCTCACCGCACGCGCCACCTGCCGGCTCGATCGCGCCAGCGCCTGCGGCGCCTCGCCCGGCGGGGCGCTGACGGAGATGCTCATCCTTATGTCGCGAGCGCCGCCGCGCCCCGTTTCCACCCGTCCGCTCGCGGTCGGGACGAACAATTCCGGCCCGCGCTCGCCGACCAGATAGGGGCGCCCCGGGGCCACCGGCCCGCCCGTTGCCCGCCCCGGCGCTCCGAGCAGGCCACCCAGGATCTGCGCGGCCGCCGCAAGCAGCCCCCCAGCGCCGCCGCCTCCGCCGCTGCCGCCTGCGACCGCCTGGAGCCCGGTTCGGATCGCCGCCTGGGCGATCTCCGCCATCGCCGCCAAGGCGACGCTCTTCAGATCGTCGAAGCCCAATTTGCCGGTCCTGACCGCGCGCAGGAGCGCCGTCTCGATCACCCGCCCGGCCCGCTCCAGCCCCTCGGCCAGCGGCCCTTCCAGCTGTCCCTTCATCTCGGCGACGTCCCGGGCGAACGCCCCGGTGTCCGCCCGGACGCTCACCACCAGCCGCTCGATTTCCTCGTCCATCTAAAATCCTCCCATCGAAGATGGGGAGGGGGACCAGGCGAAGCCTGGTGGAGGGGTACCCGCCCCGATCTGTGAAAATCTAATCCGGAAACCGCTCCATCAGCCGCTCGAGATCCGACCGCGACGCCACTTCACTCGCATCCCCCGCCAGCGCCCCGAGCACCGCCCCCAGCTCCGCCGGGGTCGACCGCCAGAACTCCTCCGGCCGCCACCCCAGCAAGGCCCCGGCCAGGCCCGCCAGCCGACCGGCGGCCTCGCTAAACCGGTCCACGGCCCTGCAATATCTGCCCGAGCAGGACCTTCAGAGCCGGGGTCACCCCCGCCAGCCCGCGCTCGACCACCGCCGCGCCCACCGCCCCGCGGCTCAGCCCCTCCGGCCTCCCGTCGACGCAATGCCAGAACAGCCCCGCGATCTCGGCGATCCGAAGCCCGCCCGCCGCTGCCCGCTCGACGAGGGCGAAGAGCGGCCCCAATTCCTCCTCGGCGGCGACGAGGGCCTCGAAGCTCGGCCGCAAGCGAAAGGTCTCGCCGCCGACGAGCAACGCGGCCTCCCCGCGCTCTGCGTTCGCCCCGATGCTCACAAGGACACCACTGCGCCCGAGCTTTCGAGGCTCAGGGCGTAATTGCGCTCGCCATTGTAATCGCCCGAATAATCGAGCCGGACGACGAGGAAACGGCCGCGCAGCCGCTCGCCGCTTTCGAAGCTCAGCTCGTAATCGTCGACCTGTCCGGCGAGCGCGTTGGTTTTGACTCGTACTTCGGCCGCCGACCCGGTGAAGATGCCGCTCGCCGCGACCGAGACCGAGCGCACGCCCGCCCCCGACAGAAGCTCGCGCCACCCGCCCGAGTCCTTCGAGGTGACGTTCACCGCTTCGCCGTTCACCGACATCTGAGTCGTCCGCATCCCCGCCACGGTCGCGAAAATTGGCGGTTCTCCGCCATTTCCGACTTTCAGCAAGAAAGCACTTCCCTTTTCCGCCGCCATCGATAATCTCCCTTCGTCTCAACTTGTTGCACTGGAATTCGGGATGATTTCACAAGTGCTGCTCATTGCCCTCATGGCGTCCGCCCAGGGCAACCTCGCTTCGGCCCGCACCACCTATTCGAAATGTCTCGGCGCCTTCGCTCGCGAACAGGTGAAGTCGGGCTCCGACGAAGCGGCCTTCCAGGCCAAGCTCGCCACCGCCTGCAAGTCGGAGGAGGCCGCCTTCCGATCCGCCTCGATCGCGACCGACGTTTCGGCCAAGATCGCCAAGGCGACGGCCGAGCGCAACGCGACCGAAGAGATCGGCTACATTCACGAAAATGCGGTCGAGACCTTCAAGGCCAGCATGCCGCAATAAAAATCCTCCCCGCGATTTCGCGGGGAGGATTTGACGATCACTCCCCGAGCATCCGCGCTCGATAGTCCAGCGCCACCGCCCATCCCATGCGGCCGCCGCGCCCCTCCGCGAGGGTCCTCGCACGGACCAAGGCGAGGGTGACGAGCCGCCAGCCCTCGATCTCCAGCCCCGCCTCCAGCACCGCCTCGGCGACCTCGGCGAAGGCCTGCGCCCGCTCCGGCCGTTCGCCGGAATCGCGAAGGGTCACCGCCAGCCTGAGCTCGCGCCCGCGGCCGCTCTTGTGGCCCCAGTCCACCTCCGGCCCGCATTCGACCAGGGCATAAGGAAAGGCCGCCTGCAGCGGCGGCCCCGGATAGACCCCGCCCAGCTCGAGCGCTTCAAGCGCCTCGATCGCCGCCGCCCGAAGCGCCGCCGCCGCCCCGCTCACCGCCGCCTCCCCCGCTCATCCCGAGCCTGTCGAAGGGGGAGCCAGCGCAGCTCGGGCTCGAGCGCGAAGCGCCGTTCGAGATCGAGTCCCTCCAGGATCACGATCTCCTCGCCCTCTTCGCTCACCGTCACGCCCTCGGGCGCCGCCTCGCTCAGCGCCGCCGAAAGCGCGGACCGGCGCCTCGCCGCCGCCTTCCGCGCGAGCGCCGCCCCGTGAAGCATCAGCCGTTCGAACATATGTCCCTCCCTCGATGCAGCCGGATCCGGCGAAACGGGCGCCATAGAGCGGCGACCGCCGCCGGCGGTTCTCCCGCCCGCCCGCCGTCCGCCGTCCGGCTCGTGTAGAAATGCGCCGCCAGCCGAAGGATTCCGTGCCTCGGCGCCGCGGGCAGGGCCGCCCAGGCGCCGGCCAGTCCGGCTCGGTAGCCGACCCGGATCCGCCGCACTTCCTGCGGAGCGATCGTCCGCACCCAGCCTTCGCCCCCGGCGTCGATGTCGATCCCGTAGGAATCGCTCGCCAGCGCCTCGGCCGTCCCGTCCTTCGCCAGCGCCTCGATCTGGCTGATCTCTCGAACCGGCGCTCGGGACAGCCGCCGCCACGCCTGGCCCGCCGGAAGGGTCTCGGCAAATCCGCGCTCCAGCAGCGGCTGGCCGATGAACGCCTCGCAAAGCTCCGCCGCCGCCAGGACCAGCCCGGCGATCAGCATATCCTCGTCCGCCCGCTCGACCCGCAAATAGGCCTTCGCCGCCCCCACCGCCTCCGGCGGCAGGACCAACGCCTCACCCTCGATCATGTCTTTTCTCCTTATCCTCCCCATCGGGCTTTGCCCGAGGGGGAGGGGGACCACCCGAAGGGCGGTGGAGGGGATGAGCAGGTCGCCATGCCTCCCAGGCATGGCTGCGGGCTGCCGGGGGCAGTCCGCACCTGCTCATGGGTCAAAGTAAGGCTTTGACCCGGGCCGTCAGGCCGCGAACTTCAGAAGCTTGATCGCCTCCGAATTGGCCACCTGCCCGCCGATCCGCTTGGTCGCGTAGAAATGGACGAACGGCTTGTTGGTGTAGGGATCGCGAAGGATCTGGGTCTCGGTCCGCTCCGCGATCAGATAGCCCACCCGGAAATTGCCGAACGCGACCGACAGGCTGTCCGCCGCCACGTCCGGCATGTCCTCCGCCTCGACCACCGGATAGCCGAGCAGGGTGTCGGGCTGGCCCGCCACCAGGCTCGGCTGCCACAGGAAGCCCCCGGTCGAGGTCTTGAACTTGCGGATGTGCGAGGCCGTGGCCGAGTTCATCACGAACGCGGCGCCCTGCCGGTAAGGTGGCCGAAGGAGCTGGACGAGGTCGATCAATTTGTCGCCCGGATGGGTGGCCGGAAAGGCCCCCGCCGCACCGGTCGTCAGCACTTGAAGGGTCCCGAACGGCCGCGCCGAATCCGCCTGTGCCGAGGTCGGCCCGGCCAGGAACCCCTTCGGCCGGTTGACCCCGTTGCCGGCGACGAAGGCCGAGCCCTCGGCCCGGGCGAACTCGGTCGCGATCTCGCTCGCCAGCCAGGCTTCGACGTCGAACGCCGCGTCGTCGAGCATCGCCTGGCTCGCCGCCGGATTGGCGTAGAGCTCGCCGAACGGCGGAGCGACCTCGATGAAGGTCGGGGTCGCCGTCTCCGGCCGCCCCGCCGTCTCGCTTACCCAGCCCGACGGGGTGCCGCCCGCCGTCACCAGCTTGCGATAGCCCGCGCTCCCGACCCGGACGACGTTGGCGATCGCCCTGATCGGCGAGATCGAGGTCAGCAGCCGGGCGATCTCGGCGTCGATCTCCTCGGGCACCGCATAGCCGCCCGCCGCCTCGGTCGTCCCGGCCAGAGCCTTCAGCTCGACCCCGCTCTCCAGTCCTTTCCTCAGGTAGGAATCGACGAAGGGCGAGCCGGCGTCCCGCGCCCCGCTCAGCGCCGGCCGAGCCGACGCCACCGCCTGGGCGTCCATCCGGCACTTCAATTGCGCCATCTCCTCGCGAAGCTCGGCGACCTCGCCCTCCGCGCCTTCCAGCGCCTCGAAGGTCGCCTCCAGCGGATCCGCTTTCACTTCCAGCATTCTCATTCTCCCTCAAGTTCGACGCACACACCGCGTCATTCCCGCGAAAGCGGGAATCCAGCTTCTTCCCTTCGACGATTCGGCTGCCCGGCCTCGGTTCGGCCCGGCGCCGCCTTTTAGCCCTTGGCTCCCGCGTCCCGCGCGTTATCCTCCCCGCGGCCGCCATCGGGGTGCGCAAGGAGCAAGCCATGACTTTCAAGCTGATGATCGCGTTGGCGGCGCTGGGATCCGCCGCGCTCGCCGGTCCCGCCGCCGCTCAGCAGCGCCCCAACGAGGCGCGCGATATCATGCGCTCGATGGGCATGAAGGGCCTGTCGCCCAAGAAGCTCGCCAAGGCGATCGAGAAAGCGGAGCGCAGCCCGCTCGGCTCGAAGGCCAACCCGGTGCGCGAGAACATGCCCGAAGGCGAGCTCGACTATCTCCGCCGGCTGCGCTGCGCCGACGGGTCCACGCCCGCCGCCGACCGCAAGGGCAATGTCGGCACCGGGGTCTACGGTAACATCATCGATCACTATGCCGTGACCTGCACCGGCGCGGCCGCCGTCGACGTCTATATGGACATGTATCACGATGGCCCCGAAAATCGGCCGCTCCCCGGCTTCACCATCGTTCCGGCCGAGGGCGGCAGCTCCACCGCGTGAACCCGCGCTTTGGGCTGCATCGGCACCCGCACCAGGCTGATCTCGACCAGCTCGACCTCCTCGAGCGCCCGCGGCCCCGCTCCGCTCGACCGCCGCACCCGGTAGCCGAAGCTCAGCCCCGCCGCCGTTCCCGACCGCAGCAGCGCCGCCGCCTCCCGCCCCGCCGCTCCGCCCGAAAGCCGGGCGATGACCCTCAGCCCGCGTCCGTCCTCTCGAAGATATTCGATCCGGCCCACCGCCCGGCCCTGCCGGTGCTGGAGCAATAGCGGCACCGAGCCGCCCCGCTTCAGGCTCCTCGCGAACGCCCCGGCCCGGACCACGTCCCCGCCCCGGTCCGCCCAACCGAACACCGCCGCATACCCCGCGAACCTCATTCCACGAGCTCCAAAGGCCCCAGCCCGAAGCGCATCCCGAGCACCGGAAGCGCCGGCACTGTCCGCACCGCCCACCCCGCCCCCTGCCCCTCCGCCCGAGCGGCGGCCAAGGCGAGCATCCTTTCGCCCTGTTCGTCCATCGGATCTGTCCTTCCTTGTTTCCCACCAGGGAAAAGAATTTCACCCGAAGCACCAAAGGACCAAAGATGCTGGAGCGCACGTCCGCGGCCGCGGTTTTTCCTCGAGCGCGCCCTCGATGAGCGACTACGTCGCTCCTTCAAATATCTGGCGCTCAGCCCCGACCTTCGAACCGGCCGCAGCCCCTTTGGTCCTTTGGTGCTTTGGGTGAAATTCTTTCCGAGCCGCCGCCCTACGACGGCCTCAGAACCCAAGCATCTCCCGCTTCTCCTCGCGGGAGAGGAAGTCGGCCGCGATCACCTGCGTCCATTGCCGCTCGCGGTCCTCGGCGAGCGCCGTCACCTGGTCGACGTCGAGCCTGAGCCTGAGCCCCGGCCACCACGCCCCGAGCGCCGCCGCGATCTCCCCAAGCAATTTGTCGGCGAGCGGAAGCACGGTCAGCCGCCACAGTGCCCGGTTCGCCTCCCGATAATTGGCGTAGGTCGAATCCCCCGGAAGCCCGAGCAGCATCGGCGGAACCCCGAAGGCCAGGGCGATTTCGCGCGCCGCCGCCGCCTTCATGCCCGCGAAATCCATGTCGGCGGGGGTCAGGCTCATCGCCTGCCACTTCAGCCCGCCTTCCAGAAGCAGCGGCCGCCCGGCATTGGCGGTCCCGGCGAAATGAAGCTCCAGCTCCTCGCGAAGCCTGTCATATTGCTCGGGCGCGAGCGCCCCCTCGCCCTCGACGCTGAGCGCTCCGGACGGCCGGGCGGCATTGTCGAGCAGGGCCTTGTTCCACCGAGTCGCCGAATTGTGGATCGCCACCGCCCCCGCCGCCGAGCCCAGGCAGCCGAGCCCATAATGGTCGTCGAGCGGGTGCATCGCCTTGATATGGATCACCCCCGGCCGGCCGAGCCCGTCGCGGGCGGGAAGCCGGGCCTTCACCGCCCCCGCCCGGTAGGCATAGGCCGCCGGCCAGCCGCCCGGGTCCGGTTCCACCGTCACCCGCTCCGGCCTCAGGGCGAACAGCTCCGCGGGCGCCGCGTCGGCGCCCTGCAGGATCTGGACGAAGGCGTTGCCGTGGAGGAGCAGTTGCGAGGCGGCCTGGTCGAGCAGGGCCGGAGTCACCAGCGCCAGCGCCTTCGCCGAGGCCGCCGCCCCCGACTCCCCGTCGGTCGGGTAGACGGGCGCCCAGGCGACGCTCTCCGCCACCAGCCGGACCGCCCTTTGCGCCACCGGATTGCCCAGATAGGCGTCGCGGACCTGCGCCTCGTAATTGCGCGGCCAGTCCCCGACCCCCGCCGCTCCCGAATAGCCGCGATGAAGCAACGGCCGCGCCGCCGGCGCCGCCTTCCGTCCGAACCACGATTTCATAATGATACTCCCCACTATTCCCCGCCTTGGAAGGGAAGGATTTCACCCAAAGCACCAAAGGACCAAAGAGCTCGGAGCGCACGCCGGCTGCCGCGTTTTCATTCGACGCGTTCTTGATGAGCGACTTCGTCGCTCCTTCCATGCTCGTCGAACGGTCGGGGACCGCGACTTGGCGCGGCCTCTTTGGTCCTTTGGTGCTTCGGGTGAAACCTCGCTCCACCCCCTCGCGGCTTAAAGCCTCCGGATCCGCGGCTCCGCCCTTCGCCGCCCGAGCATCAGCTCGGTCATCGCCCAGACCATCGCGTCGGCCCGGTCCGGCGAACCGCCCGGTCCTTCGTAGCCGCCGCCCGCGATCAGCCCGGCCAGCTCGTCCTCCAGCGCCGGAAAGGCGCCGGCGAACTTGGCCGCCCCGCGCTCGAACAAAGCCGCCACCGGCTCGGCCCGGGCGGACTTGCCCAGGCTCGCGTGGACCATCGTCACCGGCAGGTCGACGTCGGCGCCGCGAAGGACGCTCGCCACCATCGCCCCGCCCTGGTTGCCCTCGGCCACGATCCGGTCCGCGCCCCATTTGCGCGCCGCCCCAGCCACCGCCCGAGCCCATCCTTCCGGGCTTCGCCCCGAGACGCTGGCATCCTCGACGACATAAGCGACGCCGTCCTCGCCCAGGGCGCAGACCACGATCCCGCAGGCATCCCCCCGCGCCGACACCGGCGGATCCACCCCAACGACGATCCGCCCGATCCTCCCCCCAAGAAAATGGTGACAGTTACGAATTTCCGCCTGCGCCCCGGCCTCGCCGGCCCCTTCGCGAAATGCGTAACTGTCACGATTTTCTGCCCCAGAAATTTCGTGAAGAAAATGGTGACAGTTACGAATTTCCGCCTGCGCCCCGGCCTCGCCGGCCCCTTCGCGAAATGCGTAACTGTCACGATTTTCTGCCGGCCGCGGGTTCGGGGGAGACGCCGTCCGGCACCGCTCGATCAGATCCCTCGGCCACAAGCTCCCCTCGACGTCCTCGATCAGCTCCCCGTCCAGCTCCTGCCGCCCGAAGCGGGTGCCGCCGTAGAGGCCGGTCAGATAGTCGACCACGCTCGGCGCCAGCAGCGCCGCGTCGGCGGTCCGTCCCCGGGTGGTCACGACCCCGCCGAGCGCCGTCAGCTTGCGCATCAGCGGAGTCGGCCGCGGGGTCGTCGTCACCAGCGCCCTCGGCAGGGTGCCGCGCCGAAGCCCGAACATCAGATTGTCCCAGCTCGCTTCGGCCCGCGCCCATTTGGCGAGCTCGTCGCACCAGGCGAAATCATGCTCGGGGCCGCGAAGCGCCTCCGGATTGGCTCCGGAATAGACGAAGGCCTGGGTCCCGTTCCGCCAGGTCAGCCGGGCCAGCGACGGCTCCCATATCGGGCGCTCCGAATCGCGCGCCGAGGCGAGGATTCCGGAGGCGCCCTCGACCATCACCCCCCGCGCCTCGTCCTCGGTCGGGCCGACCAGGGCGATCCGCCGGCCGCCGACCTCCGCCCGCTCGAGCACCCATTGCGCCCCCGCCCGGGTCTTGCCGAAGCCGCGCCCCGCCATGATCAGCCAGATCCGCCAATCCCCTTGCGGGGCGACCTGCGCGGGCCGGGCCAGCATGTGCCAGTCGCTCAGGAATATCCGTTTCAGCCGCGCCGGAAGCGTCTTCAAGAAGGCGCTCCGGGTCGCCGGCTCAAGCATGGCCAGGCGTTCGGCGAGCGAGCAGCGGGCACTCAGCTCGCTTTCGCCCAGATGCGTGAATCTCTCCATGTCCCTCTCCTTATCCCTGGCCGCCCATTCGGCGGTTGAAGTCGGACAGCATGGCGTCGAACTCGCGGCGCAGCGCCGCTCCGTCGATCCGCCGGGCGGCTGCCGTGGCCCTGGCGGCAGGCGGCGGCGGCGCCTTGGCCTTCCGGACGTGATAGAGCTTCAGGAGCTGCAGCCCGAGACCGGTGGGAACCTCGCGAAGCCGCTTCTCCGCGTCGGTCTGCGGCGGCGGCCGACGGCTTGCGAACCGCGCCCGCTCGAGCATCTCCAGGTCGAGCAGGGCGTAGCCCTCGTCGACCGCCGAATCCCACCGCTCCCGGAAGGCCGGCTCTTCCCGGCGGCGGTCGTAGACGTCGGAGCTGCGCCTGAACATTCCGCAGGCCCTGAGCGCCGCGCTGACGTTGCACACCGTCGCCAGCTCGCGAAAGAAGACGGCCTCCTTCGCCGCCGTCCAGCCGTTCTTGCCCTTCGCCGCCGGCGCCCGGGCCTTTCCGGCCGCCGCCTCGCCGTCCTTCGTACCGGCGAAACGGCCATCCGCGCCGCGCACCGATTGAGGCTTCCCGTTCATCTCACTCTCCTCGAAATGAAACGGCCGCCATGCCCGCCTTGAATCCTCCCCATCGTCGGATGGGGAGGGGGACCGTCCGAAGGATGGTGGAGGAGTAATTGGCACAGGTCGCCGAGGCTCGCTCGAACCCCCACCCCCGTGCGAACCACCCCTCAACCAGCTTGTACCTGGTCCCCCTCCCCAGGCTTCGCGTGGGGAGGATTTCAGAAAAGAACATGACGGCCGCGCTGCGCGCCCACTGGTCGAAATCCGGGCCCGGCCTCGCCGGCGCCCCGTACGACGCGCAAAGAAAAAGCCGCCGCGGATGGCCCGCGCCGGCTGCTCGATCTTCTTCAGCTACAATTCTGCAGCGTGACTAAATAGTACCCCGGCAGCGTGACGCTGTCAAGCCTTTTGTACCGCTCCGGTCAAATCCTATTTTTTCGGGGCTCCGGCTGGAATGAAAGTGCGATTTTTCGAGCCCGCTACTCGGCCGCTCAAATCCTATTTTTCGACGCCCTATTCAAAAAAACTTTATTTTCAGGCGCCCTTTTTCGCCTCGATTCGCCGCCCGCGAATCCGCCGCCGCGAATCCTGCCGGAGCCGAGTCCCGCGCCCTCGGCTCAGGCGCCGACCTCCCAATAAGCCTTGCCCTCGTCGTTGCGGCATTCCTTCAGGCCGAAGCGCGGCGGCGGCGCGCCGTCGAAGATCAGCCTGTGCATGTCCTGAAGCACGTCCCTGGCTTCGCCGACATAGCCGTGGCCGAGCAATGTCAGGTCGATGTTGGAGACGCTCACCGTGTCGATGCCGTCGAAGACGCTGACCGGGGGATAGAGCCCGACCCGGGGATAATCGGCGAACCAGGCGGAGGCCTTGAGGGCGAGGTCGCGCTTGGAGACGTAGAGCGTCGTCCGGGCGGACAGCCTCCGATAGGCGTCGGCGAGCCGTCCGAACGTCTCCGAGTCGACGTCGGCGGCAGCGAGGATGATCTGGCCGAAGCGGCAGCCGCCCCGCCGCTCGGCGTCGGTGAAGATCCCGTTCATCGCTCGAAGCACGCCTTGATTGCCCATCGAATGGACGATGACGTGGACCGTCTCGGCCCCGCTGAGCCGGGCGAAGTCGACGAGGAAATCCGCAATGGCGGCCTCGCTGGCGCCGATCGTCTGCCCGTCCGACTGATAGGCCCGGCGCGTGGGCAGGCCCTTGGACGGCCAGCTGAAGAAGGCCATTGCGCCGACGCCGAGGTCGAAGCCGATCTGCGCCGCCCGGATCGCGGCCTCCTCGAACGAGACGTTGTAGCCGTGAATGAAGACGACCGCGTGGCGCTTGCCGGGTTCGATCTGAGCGACCTGGTCGGCCACCGCGGCCCAATAGGGCTCCGGCTCCAGCGCGGCGACCTGGCGAAGCTTGAGCCGGTCGTCGGACCAGCGCAGTAGCCGGCGAAGCGCCGAGGAGCCGATCGAGCCGATCTCGTGCGACTTGGGGACGAAGACGTCGCAATAGCCGTGGCGGGTGCGGCCGCCGCGGGCGCCCGAAAAACCCTTCGAGATGTCGGCGGCGTCGATCGGCTTGCGGTTTGTGCCGAACCAGATTCGATATTCGTTGGACTTGACCTGCTCGACGGGCGCGAACGCTTCGCCGGCGTCCGTCACCCAGTCGGCGCTCGACTCGATGGCGCCGCCCATGCCGTCGGACAGCGATTCATGCGCCGAGGCCTCCGTCTCGTCCCAGGCCCGCCGGGCGGCGCTTCGGGCCCTGGGCTTTGCGGCCGCGCTTCGAGAACGCCCGCGAAGCCCGGCGCCCGCGATCGCGGCCGTCCCGACGCCCCGGCGAACCCTCACGGCCGGGGTCAGGTTGCGCTCGGCGGCGGCGCTTCGGAACGCGACGATCCGGGCCGGCCTGCCGTTGGCATAGACGATGCCCCGGAAGAGTATCTCGGCGCCGGCGGGCAAGGCGGTCCTCCCCGAAGAATCGCGGATCAGTCCGAGCTTTCCCTTCGGCTCGCGCCCCGTCTCGAACGTCGCCAGGATATCGTTCTGCCGGCGCCTGAGGCATTGCAGCGCCCCGAAGACGGCCTCGTATCGCCTGAGCTGGCGCTCGAGGTCCCGAAGGCTCCGATATTTGTCGAGCTTGATCGTTCGCGCCATGGCTTGCCCTCCCGTTCCGGTCCAAAAGGCCGGCCGGCGAGGATGCTGATCCGCTTTGCCGTCCAGGGCAAGGCAGCTCGGCGCTTCGCGACGCCGCGCCGGCCGCCGCCCACGTCCCTCCGCCCGGACAAGCCCCGCGCCGCCGACAAGCGCCTCGCCCGCTGACGCCGGCCTGAAGTTTCACTCAAAGCACCGAAGAACCAAAGGAGCGCGAAGCGTTTTACGCGGTCTTGCGCGGCTCGACGATGCCTCCAGCGCAATCGCGCTCACCCTCGCCGCCCCGGTCCTTTGGTTCTTGGTGCTTTGGGTGAATCCGGGTCGGCTCTGCGATGCCGAGCCCGTCAATCCAGATCGGCGCCTTTCGAGCCCTTGCAATTCGGTGCCTGGCACCGAATCCTTCAGAAGGGCCGCTCGCCCACGACGTTGCCGGCGGTGCGATATCGGCAGACCAGCACCTCCTCGTCGGCCCCTTGCGCCAGGGCGCAGCCGACCCGATCGCTCTCGCGCCACATCACCTGCGTATAATGGCCTACGTCGGCGAAATCGCCGGTGAGGCTGTTGTCGGGGAATCGGCCGGCTCGGAAATGCTTCTTCTCCTCGATCCAGCCGTCCACCATCTCCTCGGGCGCATAAGCGCCGAGCGTTCCGGCCCACAGATTCTCGCCCTGCGGATCCTCCTCGTCGACGTCCGGGTCGTGCTCGAATTCGCCGCTCGCCGCCAGCTCCCGCCCCCAGGAGGCCGCCTCCGCCGACAGCATCGGGTCCCAGGCGAGCGCCGGGATCCCGGCGGCGCTGCGCTCGCGATTATGGGCCGCGAGCAGCCTCTCGTCGAGGCTGGTCAGCCGCCCGGTGCCTCCGATCAGAAGCGGCGCGGCCAAAGCGAGCGCCGCCACCGCCGCGAGGCGCGCCTTCCGTCCTGAGCTGGTCGAAATCCCCGCCATGACGGCCACTTTGGACCATCGGGCTTAGCGCCCCCCTACCGTCTTGGGTTTACGCTCCATCCACCATGCCGGCCCGAAGGCTGGAAAAGAGGGGTTCGCACCAAGGCACGAAGGCACGAAGACCCCGCGAAGCGGCTTGTCCGAAGCCAACAGGAGACGCCCTCGGCTCGCCCGGGCGGGGGCGCCTTTGTGCCTTCGGGCCTTGGCGCGAACCCATGGATTGGCCTTCGGCCCAAAGGCGCGACATTTCCGGCGATCCGCTGGAGGCCGGGCAGCGTCGAAATCATGATGCCGGAATCATAATGGGGGCCGGTGTCGCCACCGGCCCCCACTTGTCCCAGCTTTGACTGCCGTCGCTGGGTGGCGAGGCCATCTCTCGCTGGGCGGCTTTGGATTGCGAGGCGGGCGCTAACGCCCGCTTCGCTCTCCTCGGATCCCGGAGCGAGGCCGCGAAGCCCCGTTCGGCACCCGGTGGGTCTCGACGAAAAGCCGTGAAGCCCTTCGGCGATTCCCGTCGGGTCGCTTGGGCGAGACCGAAATCCCGCCGCCGCTTCCCCTTTCGGATCGCAGCGCCGCCCGAGGGCCTTGCCGCTCTCCCGGAGCCCGTGTCCAAGGCCGAAGCCTCTTCGATAGACCCCGTTTCGGGTCGCGGCTGGAGCCTGAGCCCTTCCCCGTCTCCCGCCGGCTCCAGCCGCGGGGCGATTCCCGCGGCCTTCGCCGGTCGGCAGGCCTTCCGGCTCGCGAACGAGCCTTTCGGCATTGCCTGGAGGTTTCGTGAAATCCCGCCTGGCATCCGCTTTCGCTGATGCAGGCGCGGCTTCGTCCGCCGCCTTGCGCCTTCCGCCTCGAGCGCCAGCGTCCTTGGGGGAGCGATGGCGCCTTCGGCCTGGGCCTGCGGCCTTGGATTTGGCGGTCCGTTTCCGGCCCGCCGCCTTTCCGGCCACATCCGAAAGCTGTCAGCTTTGACCGATTCGGGAAAGGCCAATCCGCCTGTGGATAATGAGGATAACGGGGGTAAGTTCAGCCTCGGCCGGCGCCTTCGCCGGAGTCGCCGCCGCCATCGCCGCGCGGCTTGGGATCGCCCGATTCCCAGGCGTCGAGCGTTCGCCGCGCCATGTCGATCGCCATCTTGCGAAGCGAATCGCCAAGCTTGATCGCGTCCCGTCCGGCCTCGCCCGCGGCGCCGGCCGCGGCGCCCGCCGCCCGCTTCGTCGCGGGCGGATCGCGCAAGGCCGCCGCCGCCGCGAGCAGGGCGGCCGCCACCGTCTCGCTCACCGCCGGCTGCTCGGCGAGCTTGAGCGCGGCATTGCCCGCCTGACGGACCGCCTTGGGAATCTTCACCCCGGTGACCCGCTTCGGGATCTTGATCTTGTCCTTGCCCTTCTTGGCTTTCTTCTCGACCTTGGCCATTCGTGAAGCTCCTATTCGACGATGATCCGGCCGCTCATCCCGAGCAGCCGATGGAGGAGATTGGCGCCGGTCGCTTTGTAGCGCCCCGCCTTCGGAACGAGGACGATCGTCCGGGTCGAAAGCGGCGGCACCTCGAGGCTCCCGCCTTTGACCAGCCCCGAATCGCGCCGCCGAAGCTTCGAGTCGCGGAAAAATCCTTCGGCCGAGAAGCGAAGGCCCTCGTTGCTGTTGTTGACGAAGCGAAGCCGCACCGGCTCGCCCGCCTTCAGCCTGATCTCCCTCGGCTGGATGTCGTAGGCCGTCAGCAGAACGTCATATTCGGGCGCCATCCGCCACTCCTGGGCGGCAGCCGGCGAAGCGGCGAGGAGAGCGAGGGCAAGGAGGAGGCGGTGCATCTCGAAAACCTAGCACGGGAGGCCGACCCTTGTCCTCCCCGCTGCGAAGCGGTGGGGAGGGGGACCATGCGAACCATGGTGGAGGGGTAATCGGCGCAGGCCTCGCAGGTTCCCGTGCGAACCCACTTGCGCCTCGCCGACTACCCCTCCACCAGCCTACGGCTGGTCCCCTTCCCCATCTCACGATGGGGAGGACAGATGGAGCCCTTCATGCGCCTCATATTCCTCGCCCTCGCCCTCCTCGCCACCCCCGCCGCGGCGAAGCTCGCCCCCGCCGAGCAGAAGATCGTCCGAATCGTCGATTCCGAGCGGGACCGAAGCGTCGTCCTGCTCGAGCGGCTGGTGAACCAGAATAGCGGTTCGCTGAACTTCCCCGGGGTCGAAGCGGTCGGCAGGATGATTCGCTCCGAGCTCGAGCCCCTGGGCTTCGCGGTGCGCTGGGTGCCGATGGCCGAGGCGGGCCGGGCCGGCCACATCCTCGCCGTTCACAAGGGCAGCGGCCGGGGCAAAAGAATGCTCCTCATCGGCCATCTCGACACGGTGTTCGAGCCCGACAGCCCCTTCCAGCGCTTCGCCCGCAAGGACGGCAGCGTCGCCGAAGGCCCCGGCATCGGCGACGACAAGGGCGGAATGGTCGTGATGGTCGCGGCTCTTCGCGCCATGAAGGCGGCCGGCACCCTGAAGGACGCCGACATCGAGATCGTCCTCACCGGCGACGAGGAGGATTCGGGAAGCCCGATCGCCCTGGCCCGGCGCGATCTCCTCGCCGCCGGCGGCCGCGCCGATATCGCTCTGGATTTCGAAGGCCTCGCCCAGGAATCGGGTCTCGACATGGGCTCGATCGCCCGCCGGGGCTCGGCCTCCTGGCAGGTCACCGCCAGGGGCCGGACCGGCCATTCGAGCGGAATCTTCAGCGAAGCGATGGGCGACGGCGCCGTCTACGAGCTGGCCCGGATCCTCGCCGCCTTCCGGGCCGAGCTTCCCGAGCCCAACCTCACCTTCAACGTCGGTCTCGTCGTCGGCGGCGCCACCGCCGAGCTCGACAAGGACCTCATCCGCGGCACGGCGACCGGCAAGACCAACATCGTCCCGCCCGTCGCCATCGCCCGGGGCGATTTGCGCGCCTTGTCGCTCGAGCAGCAACAGCGCGCGATCGCGAAGATGAAGGACATCGTCGGCCGTCACCTGCCCGGCAGCGACTCCGAGCTCGCCTTCGACGAGGGCGGCTATCCGCCGATGGCGCCCACTCCCGCGAGCCGAGCGCTGCTCGGCCGGCTCAACACCGTCAACCGCGATCTCGGCCTCGCCGAGATGGGCGAGCTCGATCCCCTGAAGCGCGGCGCCGGCGACATCGGCTTCGTCGCCCATCTCGTCCCCGGACTGGTCGGCCTCGGCACCGCGGGCGGCGGCGCCCACGCCCCCGGCGAGACGGTCGACCTCGCCAGCATCCCCCGCCAGGCCAAGCGCGCCGCGATATTGATGACGAGGCTTTCGCGCCCCTAATTGCCTCCCCATGCGCAGCATGGGGAGGGGGACCACCGAAGGTGGTGGAGGGGTGAAAGGCGAGGCCTGTGCGGTTACCCCTCCACCATGCTTCGCGTGGTCCCCCTCCCCATCTGGCGATGGGGAGGCAATTACTTAAAACGGCACCTTCACCGTCACCATCACCCGCTTGCTGAACCTCCCGTCGGGCATTTGGACCTGCTGGAGCTGCGGCTCCACCCGCGCTGAGCCCATGTCGAGACCGACGACTCCCGGCGCGTCGATCTCGATGCCCTTGGGCGGCTTCAGTTCCTTCACCCGATAGTGATCGGGGCTTCGGCCGCAGACTACGATCTCGCCCGCCGCCGCCGTCCGCCGACAGTCTTCGGGAGTGACTCGAAGCGGCATCGGCGGCGATTTCAGCTCGAAGTCGCTGGGTACGATCGTTGCCGGCTCGGCCGCGGCGGCGACGAAAACGAAGAGGGTCACGAGCGCCAGGACAATCTGCTCCGCAGGGAGCCTCGACCCTAGCAGGGCGCCGCGACGCCGCCAGCCCCGGATCCTCACCTCAGCCGATAATGGTCCGCCAGCCGATCGAGGGCCATGGTCAGCACCAGCTTGCCGGCCCGGGCGGGCCAGCCGAGCGCGCTCTCCGCCTCGCGCATGCCCTCGCCCGCGCACAGGACCCGCCAGGCGATGTCGCGAAGGCCGGGACCCAGCGCCTTCACCGCCGAATCGAAGCGGTGGCGGGCGGCGAGCTGGGCGTTGGTCGCCGACGCCGGGCCGGCCGGCCCGCGCGAATTCCGGTCGGGCGGCGGCGAATCCCAGCACATCGTCACTCGGGGCGGCAGCCCCGAACGCTCCCAGTCGCTTCGCAATTGCTCGCCGGCCGCGAACTGGCGCTCGCAGACATGGCCGCGCGAGCGTAGCCAGCCCAGCGGCGATTCCGCGAGATTCACCGTCACCGAGCGCGCCGCGGGCCGGCCGCGCCCTTTGCCCCGCTCCGCCCCGTCCTTCGGTACCGGCCGCTCCGCCAGCAACCGGTTCCGTCTTGCCCGCTCGATCTTCATATCCATCTCCCCGATACGGTACATATCGGGAACACTTGCTATGTCGACAAGTATGTACGAAAGTGAAATCACGAATTCGCATGCGTTCGTGGGGAATTGTATGATTACTCGTATCCGAGAAGTCCGTCGCGCCAAGAAGCTGACTCTTCAAGACGTCGCCAACCGCTGCGATCCACCGACTACCCCGCAAACGATCGGCCGCCTCGAGACCGGGACCCGCACCGTCTCTTTGGCCTGGCTCAACCGGATCGCGTTCGCACTGGCGGTCGAGCCGACCGACCTCGTGGAGTTCGCCGAGCGTGACGACGACATGCCGCTCGCCGCCTTGCTCGGCGAAGACGGCGCCCATGCGCCGCGCCAGCCGAGCGTGGTCCTGCCGCCCCGGCCTGAGCCCGACATGGTGGCCGTGTCGGTCCAGTCGAGCGTCGGCGATTATCGAAGCGGCGACGAAATCTGGTGCCTGCGCCTCGATCACGGATCTTTCGGCCGGGCCCTCAATCGCGACGTGCTCTTCCCCCGGCCGGCCGGCCGCTTCCTGTTCGGCCGGCTGATCGGCCGCGAGGAGGGCAAGCTCCACCTGCTCCCGCTGGGAGGCGGCCGCCGCCAGCTCGTCATCGCGGATCCGCTCTGGATCGCAATGGCGACGAAGCTGGTCCGGAACCTCTGATCGTCATCCCGGCGAAAGCCGGGACCTCGGCGAATGAACCCGCCGAGCCTTTCACCCCCTGGGATCCCGGCCTTCGCCGGGATGACGAAAAGGGGCTGGCTTGCCAGCCGAAGCCGCGAAGCGGCGAAGGCTGGTGGGCGCTGACGGGCTCGAACCGCCGACATCTTCCGTGTAAAGGAAGCGCTCTACCAACTGAGCTAAGCGCCCGCGCCGCCGCCTCTGCCACCGGCACCGAGGCCGCACAAGCCTGGGGTCGCACGCGTGGACCCGGATCGCCCCTCAGGGCCTCATCCGGCATCCCCGCCCGCCCAGAAGGCCGAAAGTAGAAGGGTTCGCACAAAGGCACGAAGATTCCGCGAAGCGGCTTATCTCACTGAATATCCGAAAAGCTGAAGCCGCAGCGCCCGCGAGGCGCCTTTGTGCCTTCGTGCCTTTGTGCGAACCAAATTGCGGCCTTCGGCCGCGGCAGGACGATTGCCGCTACACTCCGTAGAAAAATTGTTTCCGTGGCGGGCCCGGCGTTCGCCACCCCGTTCAGGCGATGAGCGTTCCGAAGCGCTGCGCCGATTTCAGGAAGGCCTCCATCCGCGCCGCCGTCTCGTTGGACAACTCGATGAAGACCCGCCGGCCGTCCTCCGGATCGGCGACCCGGACGAACAGGCCCTGGTCGCACAGGCCCTTGATCCACCTCAGCGCCGTCGTCGGCGGCACCGCGGCGGCGATGCACAGGCTCGACACGGCGACCCGCTGCCTTTCCACCCGGGCGGCCATGAGGTCGAGCAGCATGTCCCAGGCGGGATCCGCGAACAGGTCGCTCTTGAAGAAATGATCGCGAAGCCGCCGTACCCGGATGATCGAACGGATGAAGGCGGCGTCGAGCCGCTCGCCCTCACCGTTCGGGGCGGCATCGGCCGCCGCGATCGCCACGGCCGCGGCTTCGTGCTCGGACAGCGCCGCGAGCACGTTCGCGATCCGCCCGACTTCTTCGCTCAATTGCTGAAGCCGCACCGTCGCCTCGGCCTTCCCGACCTCGGGACTCATTGCCGTCGCCATCCCCGCCCCGATCTGCCCACGGCGTGAGATTGCCGCCGTTCCGGAGGGATTGCAGGCCCACATTGATCCGTAATGGAGAAGATCGAGCGCCATTCGGGGGTTCCCATCCGAAAGGTGAATATCCGCCGCGGAAGCTAAAGTGCGCGCCCGCAGCGGAAAGCCCGCTCACCCCAGCGGTAGCGGAACCCAGGTTAGTCGTTCATTTCGCTTTTTCCTGTCGGCGAAGCTCATCCATTTCGGACTAAACTTCCTCCAATATCCAGCGAGCGGCGGCGGCGGCGTGGAGCGCGGTCGTGTCGTAGACCGGGATGACGTTGGCGCCCGGGTCGACGAGTAGAACCAATTCGGTACATCCCAGGATCACCGCCTGCTGGCGCGCTTTCCCCATCTCGGTGACGCAGGTCTTGAGCAGGCGCTGCGAGCTTCGGCTCACCTGCCCCCTGGCGAGCTCGTCGAAGATGATCCGGTCGACATGCGCCGCCATTTCCGCATCGGGCAGGGCCAGCACGATCCCCCTGGCCTCGATCCGGTCCCGGAAGAAGCCCTCGCCCATGGTGAAGCGGGTGCCGATCAGTCCGGCCTTCTGGACGCCGTCGGCGGCGAGCCGATCGGCGGTGACGTCGGCGATGTGGAGCAAGGGTATCCCGATCATGGCCTCGACCGCGGGCGCGACCTTGTGGGTGGTGTTGCTGCACAGGATCAGCCCCTCCGCCCCGGCCGCCTCGAGCCGGGCCGCGGCGGCGGCGACGATCTCGCCCACCTTGTCCCATTCGCCGGCGAGCTCGAGCGCCGCGACGGGCGCCAGGTCGAGGCTCTCGAGGACGAGCGGCGCCGAGCTAAGTCCGCCCTTCGCCTTGGCCACCGCCTTGTTGATCTGCTCGTAATACATGGCGGTCGAGAACCAGCTCGTCCCGCCGATCATCCCTAATTTGCGCATGGCGCGGCGTTAGCGGGCACGCCCGGCGAGGAAAAGCGCTTTCGGTCCGGCGCTTTCGGCAATGCGCCGAACCGCTAGCCCCTCGTCATGCTGAACTTGTTTCAGCATCCAGTCACGACGCGGCAGAGAAGCGGATAACTGGACCCTGAAACAAGTTCAGGGTGACGGTTTCACCCAAACCGAGTTGCGAAATCTCAGCCCAGCGACTTCACGATCTCTTCCGTCATCTTCTTGGCGTCGCCGAGAAGCATCATCGTGTTGTCCCGGTAGAAGAGGTCGTTGTCGACCCCCGCGTAGCCGACTCCGCCCATCGAGCGCTTGATGAACAATACCGTCTTGGCCTTCTCGACGTCGAGCACCGGCATTCCGTAGATGGGCGAGGTCTTGTCGGTCTTGGCGGCCGGGTTGGTGACGTCGTTGGCGCCGATGACGAAGGCGATGTCGGTTCGGGCGAACTCGCTGTTGATGTCCTCGAGCTCGAAGACCTCGTCATAGGGCACGTTGGCCTCGGCGAGCAGCACGTTCATATGCCCCGGCATCCGTCCCGCCACCGGATGGATGGCGTATTTGACGGTCACGCCCTCCTTCTTGAGCTGGTCGGCGAGCTCGCGGACCGCATGCTGCGCCTGAGCCACCGCCATTCCGTAGCCGGGAACGATGATCACCTGCTCGGCCTGGCTCATCAGGAAAGCGGCGTCCTCCGCCGATCCCCGCTTCCAAGGCCGGTCCGACGCGCCGCCGCCGCCGGCGACCGCGGTATCGCCGCCGAAGCCTCCGGCGATGACCGAGATGAAGCTCCGGTTCATCGCCCGGCACATGATGTAGGAAAGGATCGCGCCCGACGATCCGACCAGCGCGCCGGTGATGATCATCGCGCTGTTCTGGAGCGTGAATCCCATCGCCGCCGCCGCCCAGCCCGAATAGGAGTTGAGCATCGACACCACGACCGGCATGTCGGCGCCGCCGATCGGGATGATCAGGAGGAAGCCGACCAGGAAAGCGAGCGCGATCAGGGTCACGAACACCCAGGCGCTCTGGTCGGTGGTGAAATAGGCGATCAGGCCGACGATGCCCGCCAGGATCCCGAGGTTGAGGACGTGCCTCAAGGGCAGCAGGATCGGCTTGCCCGACATGTTGCCATTGAGCTTGAGGAAGGCGATCACCGAGCCCGAGAAGGTCACCGCGCCGATCGCCGCTCCCAGGCTCATCTCCACCCGGCTGACCGGATCGATATCGCTGCCGAAGATGAGGTCTCCGCTGATATCGGCGCTGAACGGCAAGGCGATCCCGAACGCATCGGGATTGAGATAGGC
Organism: Allosphingosinicella sp.; assembly: GCA_035629855.1. GTDB lineage: Bacteria > Pseudomonadota > Alphaproteobacteria > Sphingomonadales > Sphingomonadaceae > Allosphingosinicella. The sequence continues at coordinate 36,826 of DASQLT010000017.1, read as the reverse complement.
CGCGCCCGCGACCAGCACCGCCGCGAGCCCGACCAGCGAGTGGAAGGCCGCGACCAATTGGGGCATCGCCGTCATCGCGATCCGCCGGGCCGTCACCAGCCCGATGACCGCTCCGATCAGGATCGCGCCTCCGATCAGCATCAGATTGTCCCAGTGGATGGGCTCGTGCCACTGGAGCGGGAACTCCTCGTCCCTCGTCGGCATGTAGTGGATGAGGGTCGTCGCCAGAGCGAGCCCCATCCCGATGATCCCGGCCCGGTTGCCGCGCCGCGCGCTCTCCGGGTTGGAGAGGCCGCGAAGCGCGAGGATGAAGCAGACGCCCGAAATCAGATAGGCGACCATCACCCAGGCCGGTGGGGCGGCGGCCTCACCGTGCATGGGCAAATCCCGTCGCCCCAGCGGAGGCTGGGGCCCCAGGGCGGAAAGGCTCGGAAAGGCCGCCGATGCGAACCCTCACTGGGGCCCCAGCCTTCGCTGGGGCGACGTGCCTCGCCCTCACCCCTTCTTCTCCTTCTTTCTGTACATGGCCAGCATCCGCGCCGTCACCGCGAAGCCGCCGAAGATGTTGATGCTCGCGAGCACCACCCCGGCGAGGCCGAGCCACTTGGCCCCCGGCACGCCCGCGGCCGCCGCGGCGATCAGTGCGCCGACGATGATCACCGAGGAAATGGCGTTGGTCACCGCCATCAGCGGCGTGTGAAGGGCCGGGGTCACCGACCAGACGACGTAATAGCCGACGAAGCACGCCAGCACGAAGATCGACAGGATCGAGACGAAATCCACCGGGCATCCTATGGCTTGAAGCGCGCGCACCTTGGCGGCGCGCCCCGCCCTTGTCGAGGCCCTATCGGCGGTCGAAGAAATCGGTCGTTCCGCTTGACGGACCCGATTAAGAGGAGCCCCTATTTCGAGAGGCGGGCGGGCGGTTGAACATGAAGATTTCGAGCTCGAGGCCTTGATGAAGGCGATCGCGGATCCCGACCGCGCGCTCGAACGCGGCCTGGAGTCGATACGCCGGGAATTCCAGGTCCCCCCCTCCTTCCCGGAGCCGGTCCTCGCGGCCGCCGAGGCCGCGGCCCGGCGCACGCCCACCCGGCATGTCGACCGCACCGATTGGCCCTTCGTGACCTTAGACCCCGCCGCGTCGACCGATCTCGACCAGGCGTTCACGATCGACCGCCGCGGCACCGACCTGCTGCTGCGCTACGCCATCGCCGACGTCGCCTGGTTCGTCGAGGACGGGGACGCCCTCGACGAGGAGGCCTGGAGTCGCGGCACGACCCAATATCTCCCGGACGGCAAGGCGGGCCTCTATCCGCCCGTCTTGAGCGAGGGCGCCGCAAGCCTTCTCCCGACCGGTCCGCGACCCGCCGTGGTTTTTACCGTTCTGGTAAAACCGGATGGCGAGGTCCGGCTCGAGGGGGCCGAGCGCGCGATCGTCCAAAGCCGCGCCAAGCTCGCTTATGACACGGTGCGCGTCTCGGACCTGCCGCCCGATTTCGCCGAGCTCTCCCGCCGGATCAAGGCGGCCGAAGACAGGCGCGGCGCCTCCCGCGTGAATGCGCCCGACCAGGAGATCGCGTCTCGAGGCGACGGCCGATTCGAGCTTCTGTTCCGGCCGCAGCTGGAGTCGGAGGTCCGCAACGCCGCGCTCTCGCTGGCGGCCAACCTCGCGATCGCCGATCTGCTTCACGCCCACGGGACCGGCCTGTTCCGGGTGATGGCGGAGCCGGACGAACGCGCGGTGGACCGCCTTCGCCACGCCGCCGCCGGACTGGGGCTCCAATGGCCGGCCGCCCGCCCGCTCCCCGAGTTCGAGCGGAATCTCGATCCCGCCGATCCGAAGCACGCCGCCTTCATGCTGGCCATCCGGCGTTCCAGCCCGGGCGCGGCCTACGCGCCGTTCCGGGAGGGAGAACGCCCATGGCACGCCGCCGTGGCCGCCACCTACGCCCACGCGACGGCGCCGCTTCGCCGGCTGGCGGATCGCTATGTAGTGGGTGCGGTACTGGATCTGGTCGCGGGAAAGTCGGTCTCGAGCGCGGCAAGGGACGCCTTCGAGCGGCTGCCGCCGGTCATGGCCCGGGCCGACGCTCTGGCCTCCCGAATCGAGCGGGCGGCCATCGACCTCGCCGAGGCGGTGATGTTGAAGGGGCAGGAAGGCCGCAGCTTTGCCGCGATCGTCACCGAAGTCGATCCTCGCGGCGCTCGAATCCAGCTGAGCGATCTCCCGGTGGTCGCTCGGGTCGCCGCCGAGGGGGCGGAGGCCGGGGACCGCCTTCAGGTCGAACTGGTCGAAGCGGATCCGGACCGGCGAATTGTCGCCTTTTCCGCCGCACGTTGATCCGTCAGCCGGCCTCCAGCTCCGAGCGCGTCGGCGGATCGGCGCCGGCCCGGGCGCAGGTAAGGGCGCTCGCCTTGACCGCGGTATCGAGAAGGCCCTGAAGAAGCTCGCGGCCGAAATTGCCTGAAGCCCGCGCTGATCGATCGGTCAGGCCGGCGATCAAGGCGGCCTGAAAAGCGTCTCCGGCGCCGACCGTGTCGACCAGGGCGCTTGGGAAAGCCCGGCTGTCGATCCTGTCCCCGCGAGTGAACAGGCTGGCGCCGCGCTCGCCCCGAGTCAGCCCGACGAGTGCGCAGCGTTCCGAAAGCCAGCTCCGCGCGATCGAGTCGACGTCGGAATCGGGACCGAAAAGCGTCCGGACATCCTCCTCGCTCACCTTGAGCAGGTCGCAATGGGCGGCGAAAGCGGCGACGCCTTCACGCCATCGCCCTCCGCTCGGCTCCATCGACAATCGTATGTTAGGATCGAGCGAGCGAAGAACGCCGGGTGGGGCGGTGGCGAACATTTCCAGCAATGCGGCGGACGAGCGCTTCGAGACGATGCCGTAAGAGCCGGTGTGAAAGCAGGCCACGTCGGCGCCGATCGGCCGCAGGGGGTGCACTTCCAGCTCGGCGAGGCCCGTAAAGCCGTAGGTCGGCGACCCGAAGCCTTCGAGCCTGATCGTCGCCGTCGGGGTCGGCCGCGGCGACCGCCGGAGGTAATCCGTCTCGACTCCGTCGCGCTCCAGCGCTCGGCGAAGCAATCGCCCGTTGGCATCGTCGGAAATTTGCGTCGCCAGCGCCACTCTCTTGCCCAATCGGGCGAGGCCGATGGCGACGTTGTAGGGAGACCCTCCCGGGCGCACGGCGCCGTCCGCGAAGACATCGACGAGCGCCTCGCCGGCGATCAGGATCAAGGCAGGCTCGCGGCCGCGTCGGCTTTGAGGATGTCGGCGATCGAAGCGTCGAAATGCGCGTCCATCGCGGCGCCTGCCGCTTCCGGGCTGCGGCGGGCGATCGCCTCGGCGAGCATGCGATGGCGGCCGATCATCGTGTCGCGCTCCCGCTCGGCGACCCGAGTGCGCCAGGCGGCCGGGACCGCGACCTCCATCAAGGGCCCGAACGACGCTACGATCTGGACGAAGAGGGCGTTGTGGCTCGCTCGGGCGATCGCCTCGTGAAAGGCGATGTCGTGCCGGGTCATCCGGCCGAGATCGTCGCCGTCGGCGGCCATCGCTTCGGCGAGGCCGAGAATCACGGCGGCTTCGTCGTCGGAACGATGCTCGGCGGCGAGGACCGCGGTGCGAAGCTCGATCGTCCGCCTCACGTCCCAGATGTCCGGGACCGTCACCTGCGCGGTGGAGATGGCATGGGCGAGCGAGGCCGCCATGACCGAGCCGTCGAGCGCGGCGACCCGCGGTCGTCGCCCGTTGCCGACGTCGATCAGCTTCAGCGCCGCGAGCGCTCCGAACGCCTCGCGCATGACCGCCCGGCTGACGCCCATCTCGCCCGCGAAATGGGCCTCGCCCGGCAGAGTGTCGCCCACGCGCAGTCGCTCGTTCCTGATGTGGCCGGTGACCGCCTGCATGGCGCGCCGAACGAGCGAGCCGCTTTCCGGGACGATCTGCCCGAGCTCGCTCATGCCGCCACCCCGCAGGCGCGGAAGCCGGAGGGGGTTACGCCGAAGCGCCGGCCGAAGGCGCGCGCGAAGCTGGCGTTGTTGAGATAGCCGTTGGCGTAGCCGACCGACGAGACCGGATGGTCGGTGGTGAGCAGCATCCGGCTCGCCTGCCCCAGCCGCCGCTCGGCGAGGGCTTCGGCGATCGTGCAGCCGAACAGGTCCCTGAAGCCGCTCGTCAGCTTGGCGCGATTGAGGCCGCAGGCTCGGGCGATCGTCGGCAAGGTCAGCTTCTCCTGCCAGCGCTCGTCGATCATCCGCCGAGCCGCCATCAGCCGGCCGGTATCGGCGACCGAGAGGCCGCCCTCCGCGGCGAGCGGCGCAAGCTCGGAGTCGCGGAGCAGCCGGATCGTCTCGCACAGCAATTCGATGCTCTTGGCGAGCCGGTAGACGGTGCGGGATTCGCCGCGAAGCGGGGGGTCCCTGAGCGCCAGGGCGATGGCGCGAAGCTCGCTCGGCAAATGATATCCCGATCCGTCGTCGACATTCGGATCGCGCCCGCCAAGGCGGAGCAGGGCCGCTCGCGCCACGACGAGGAACAGCCGGTCGCTGTCGACCGACTCGCCGATCCTGACGGCCGGCTGAGTGCCGGCGACGCCGAGATCGAAGCTGAGGACCACAGGGTCGGCGGGAAGCGGCGCGGCCGAGATCGACCCGCGTCCCAGGATGGTCGTCATCTCCGGCGACACCTCGATCCATTCGATCGGTCCCGCGGTTCCCGAGCCGGGCAATTGCTGTCGCATCCTATACTCCACCCACCTCTTTGCGGGTGGCAAAACTCGGATAGACCTGTCTGATAGGTTCGTCAAGACCTCTCAGATAGGTTGAGTAGAGGCGTCATTCCGGCGGAGGCCGGGATCCATGAACACGGAAGCCGGAAGATCAAGGCGACGAGGTTTCACCTGCACTGCCAACCACGATGTTCATGGTTCCCGGCCTCCGCCGGGATGACGGCTCCGAACCTCACCGCGACAGCCCCTCCGGAACCCGCCGCATCGCCAAGGCGAAGGCGAAGAAGGAGATGGCGCTGGTGACGACCCCGACCAGGGCCAGCGCCGGGGCCAGATGCTGCTCCCCGCCCATCAGCGAGCTCGCCGCCGTCACCAGGCTCGGAGCGACTCCGAAGCCGATCAGTCCGGCCAAGGCGATGAAGGCGCCGATGCACAGGCCGCGAAGCTCGTTGGGGAGAAGGACGGTGAGGGCCACGGCGACGACGAGGCCGGTCAGGGTCCCGCACAGGACCAGCAGTCCAAGCGCGAAGGCGAACAGGGCGATGTCGCCGCTGATCGGAAACAGAGCGGCCGGGATACCGAGGCCCGCCGCGATCACCGCGCCGAGCAGGATGAAGCCGTGCCGCCCGCTTTTCTGGCCGAGATCCGCTGAAATGCCGCCCAGCACCGCGCCGCCTATTCCGCTTCCGAAGATGAGGAGCCCCATCCAGCCGGCGAAGTCGCCGGGATGGAGGCCGTATTCGCGCGACAGGACCGGCGCCGCCCAGATGAAGGAAGCGGAATCGGCCATCACGACGCTGACCTGGCCGGCGAAGAGCGGCAGAAGGAAGGCCCGGCGCTGCCACAGCTCACCGGCGACGACCCGGAACGGCGCGTGCGGCCCGGCCTCGACCTCGCGCCGTTCCGGCTCGCGAAGGAAGAGCAGGGGGATGAGCAAGGCGGCGCTCAGAAGGGCGAGCAGGACGTGCGTCGACCGCCAGGGCTCGAGGTCGCCGACCGCGGGCAGCGCCCCCGCGATGAGCTGGCCGAACAGCCATCCCGGCAAGGCGAAAGCCGCGGCAATGCCGAGCCGCTGCCCGAGGCTTACGACCAGGGTGCCGCGCCCGCGCATGGCCGGCGCGCAATAATCGGCGGTGAGCGACAAAGCCGCGGTCAGCCCGCCCGTCGTCCCGATCGCGGTCAGCATCCGTGCCGCGAACAAAAGCGGCGTGCCGGGGGCGATCGCCGTGAGCGCGGTGCCCAAAGTCCAGGCGAATGCGAGGCCGATCAGTAGCCGAACCCGGTTCGTCCGGTCGACGGCGATCCCGATCGGGATCGACAGCAGGAGGAGCGGGATGGCGGCGGACAGGCCCTGGACCAGGCCGAGGGCGTGGTCGCTCAGCGCCAGCTCCGCCTTGGCGCCTTCCTGCACCGTGCTGAACGACCCCATCATGGTGAAGCCGAGCCCGACGGTAAGGCCGAGGAGGATGAGCTTGGGAAGGGCGGCGGCGAAACTGCTCTTATCCTCCCCATCGCGAGATGGGGAGGGGGACCATCCGGAGGATGGTGGAGGGGTAACCGGCTCCGAAGTGGAGGCTTCCCGCGAGATCTTCTGAATCATCGTCATATACCCCTCCACCATGCTTCGCATGGTTCCCCTCCCCGCGCTTCGCGCGGGGAGGATCTCACAAAGCGAAAATCTTGCCCGGATTGAACAGATCCTTGGGATCCAGCGCCCGCTTGATCATCCGCATCGTCTCGACCGCGTCGCCCAGCTCCTCGACCAGCCATTCCTGCTTGCCGAGGCCGATTCCGTGCTCGCCGGTGCAGGTCCCGTCCATCGCCAGCGCCCGCTCGACCAGTCGGTGGTTGAGCCTCTTGGCCTCCGCTTCCTCCTCGGGCTTGTTGGGATCGAGGACGAAGATGACGTGGAAATTGCCGTCGCCGACATGGCCGAGAATCGGCGCCGGGATTTCGGTCTGCTCGAGATCCTTCTTGGTCTCGACGATGCATTCGGCGAGGCGGCCGATCGGAACGCAGACGTCGGTCGCCCAGCCGACCGCTCCGGGGCGAAGCGCGACCGCGGCATAATAGGCCTCGTGCCGGGCCTTCCACAATTTGGAGCGCTCTTCCGGCCGGTTCGACCATTGGAACGCGCCGCCGCCATTGGCCTCGGCGAGTGCGGCGACGGTCTCGATCTGCTCGGTTACGCCCGCGGGCGAGCCGTGGAACTCGAAGAACAAGGTCGTGACCTCGGGATAATCCAGCCCGGAGCGAAGGTTGACGGCGCGCATCTGGACGTCGTCGAGGAGCTCGACCCGGGCCAGCGGCACTCCGAGCTGGATCGACTGGACGACCGTGTCGACCGCGCCTTCGAGAGTCTCGAAGCCGCAGACGGCCGCCGAGATCTGCTCCGGGATGCCGTGGAGCCGAAGGGTCACTTCGGTGATGATCCCGAGCGTTCCCTCCGAGCCGATCATGAGCCGGGTGAGGTCGTAGCCGGCGGCCGATTTGCGGGCCCGGCGCGCGGTCCGGATCTCACGCCCGTCGGGCGTGACCACGCGCAGCGACAGGATCGCCTCGCGCATCGTCCCGTAGCGCACCGCGTTGGTTCCGGACGCGCGGGTCGCGGCCATTCCGCCCAAAGTCGCGTTGGCGCCCGGATCGATCGGGAAGAACAGGCCCATGTCGCGCAGATGCTCGTTGAGCTGCTCGCGCCGGACTCCGGCCTGGACGGTGCAGTCGAAATCCTCGGGATTGACCTCGATGATCTCGGCCATCTGCGACATGTCGAGGCTGATCCCGCCCCGCACCGGAGTGACGTTGCCCTCGACCGAGGTGCCCGCGCCGAAGGCGATGATCGGAACCTCCGCCTCGACGCAGAGCCGGACGATGGCGACCACCTCCTCGGTCGAGATCGGGTAGACGACGGCGTCGGGCAGGGCGGCGGCGAAATGCGTCTCGCTGCTTCCGTGCTGGAGCCGGATCGCCTCGCCGAGCTGGAGACGGTCGCCGACCAGCGTCCGAAGACAGTCGGTAAAGCCGTCCGGCAAGGGCGCGCCCACGCTCAGAACTCCAGGCGGGCGCGGATCCCGACCCGACGGCGGTCGCCGACGATGCCGAGGTCCGAGGCGGGCAGGCCCGCCAGCACGAGGGTCGTGCGCTCGATATAGGATTCGAAATAATCCTCGTTAAGCAGATTGTTGGCGAAGACCGACAGCTCCAGCGGCCCGTGGCGGTAGGCGACCTGGGCGTTGAGCAGGAAATATTCGTCGAGGATGGTCGGAGTCGTCTCGTTGAGCGTCCCGGCCAGGCGGCTGCCCTTGCCGATCACGCCCGCGGTGAAGGTCAGCCTGTCCTTGCCGAGCGGAACGACATAGTCGCTGTACAGGCTGAAGTTCCAATCGGGCTGGAAGGTCAGCCGGTCGGACGAGAGCACCCGGCCGGTGACGGCGGTGTAGGGGCTGGTGTCGGTCAGCCGGGCGTGGACCCAGGTGAAGCCGCCGTTGATCGTCCAGTTGCGCGCCGGCCGGAACGTCGCTTCCAGCTCGAGGCCGTAGCTCTCGACGTCGCCGGCGTTGAGATCGACCGTGACCAGCCCCCCGGCCGGGGACGGAGCGATCGAGTTGAGGCCGATATAATCCTTATAGTCGCTGTAGAAGATCGCGCCCGAGAGGGAGAAGCGGCGGTCGAGCGAGGTGAATTTCGTGCCCAGCTCGTAGGTCCAGGCGGAATCGCCTTTGTAGGTGCGGATCGGCGCCAGCGGCGAGTTGAAGCCGCCGCCGCGATAGCCGCGCGCGACCGACGCGTAGGACATCATCCGGTCGTTCCAATGATGGGTAACGGTGATGCGCGGCTCGACCTGGTCGGATTCGATCGCCGCCGGCGGGATCGGGACGACGTTGCCGCCGATGACGGCGCCGCCGGTGGCGTCGCGCTGCTCGTGATCGTAGCGAAGGCCGGCCGCGACTTCCCAGGCCGCGTTCGGGCGCCAGAACACCGTCCCGAAGGCGGCGTAGGTGTCGGCCTCGGTGGCCGCGACCGCGTTGTTGGTGATCCCGAAGGGAATGATCCGGACCTGGTTGGTCGCGGCGGTCGTCTCGCGGCTGTAGAACAGGCCGAGCAGGCTGCTGAACTGGTCGCTCCACTCGCTGTCGAAGCGAAGCTCCGCCGTCTTGGTGCGAAGCTGTTCAGTGCTCGCGGAGCGGACGATGTCGGCGGGTCCGAAATCGCCCTCGCCGTCCGCCGTTTCGCCGTCGCGCGCGTCGTAGGCGCCGATCAGGGAAATCCGGGTGTTGATTCCGTCGACCGGAACTTCCAGCCGGGCGTTGATCCCGCGATAGCGATATTCGACGGCGTTAAGGGTGTTGAACTGGATGTTGCGCGAATAATCGCGAGGACCGGCGACCCGGGCGTAAGGCGTGTTCACCCCCTCGACCCAGTCGTAATAGCCGTTGATCGTCAAAGTGACGTCGCCGCCCGGCCGGGCGCGGATCGTGGCGTTGAGCGTGTCGGTGTTGAACGGATTGGCCTTGCGGCCGATCACGCTGTTGCGGAGGAAGCCTTCCTGCTCGCGATGCGCGGCCGCGACCCGCACCTGAAGCTTGTCGGCGACGATCGGGCCGCTGATCGAGCCGGAGACGAGCCAGCTGTCGTCGGGTCCCGCATAGCTGGCCATGCCGCGGACGCGCACTTCGTTGGAAGGCTGGCGCGAGATGACGTTGATCGCCCCGCCCAGAGTGTTCTTGCCGTAGAGCGTTCCCTGCGGCCCGCGAAGCACCTCGATCCGCTCGACGTCGACGATCGGGTTGTTCAGGTACGACGTGTTGGGCTGATAGATGCCGTCGATGAACAGGCCCACCCCCGGCTGGACCGACTGGACGAGGGTGACCCCGACTCCGCGGATGGCGACGAAGGCTCGGCCGGCGCCGTCGCTGTTGATGTTGAGGCCCGGTGTCAGGACCGCCGCTTCGCGGATCGAGGTGATGCCGCGGGATTCGAGCGTGTCGCCGGTGATGGCGCTGATCGCCACCGGCACGTCCTGAAGCGATTCCTCGCGCTTGCGGGCGGTGACGATGATCTCCGGCTCGGAGGTGGCCGCCGTGGTGATGGCATCCGAAGCCTCGGTCGGATCGGGAACGGTTGCTTCCTGGCCGAGCGCCAGCGAAGGAAAGGCGAAAGCGAGAGTGGTGCCGGCAAGCAGCTGGGCGATACGCCGCATGTGAAAGTCCTCGTCCTGGGGTGCAGGCAGGCTTGGCGCCCGTCTTTTCGTTACCTGTCTGATAGGTGGGGATGAACCTATCTGAAAGGTATGCAGGCTGTGCCGATCGGCAGGATCGGTTGACTTACCAGCAGGTGTAGCCGCCGTCGGCGACGACGACGCTTCCCGTCATCAGGCTCGACGCGTCCGAAGCGAGGAACAGGATGATCGAGGCGATCTCCTCCGGCTCGCCGAGCCGGCCCATCGGCGTTCCGTCGACCCAGCGCCGGTACATCTCGCCCTCGCGATCCGCGAAGGCGTTGATCGGGGTGTTGATATAGGTCGGAGCGACCGCGTTCACCCGCACTCCGCGCGGCGCCCATTCGGCGGCGAGCGACTTGGTGAGCTGGTGAACCGCCGCCTTGGAGGCATTGTAATAACTTTGCGGCTGCGGCCGGTTGACGATCATCCCGCTCATCGACCCGACGTTGACGATCGCGCCCTTGCCGGCCGCGAGCATGTGCCGGCCGAAGGCGCGGGCGCACCAGAAGCTTCCATTCAGATTGACGTCGAGGACGTTCAGCCAATGCTCGTCGGCGACTTCCTCGGCCGCAGTCTCGCTCCGGGCGATTCCGGCGTTGTTGACGAGGATGTCGATCCGGCCGTGGCGGCCGGCGATCTCGTCGGCGACCTCGGCGACCCGGGCGGAATCGGTGACGTCGAGGATGACGTCGGCCCCTTTCAGGTCGCCGGTGACCACCGTCGCGCCGGCTTCCCTGAGAGCGTCGGCGGCGGCGGCGCCGATCCCCTGCCCGCCCCCGGTGACGAAGGCGACCCGGCCGTCGAGGCGGAGCTTGTCGAGATACATGGGTGACCTCAGTTCAATCGAAAATCGTTTGGGAGCAGCATCGCCCCTCAAATCCTCCCGGCAGATGCCGGGGAGGATTTTCGCGTCACGGCAGAAACGCCGCCGCCGGCATCACCGGCTCGTGCGCCGCCTCGCCCTTCTCGAGCCGGAAGACCTGCCGGGTCTCGCCGTCGAACTCCGCCCACGGGAGTCGCCCGTCGGTGGCGAAGTCCACCCACAGGCGATGGATCCGGTCCGCCAGCGCCTGGGGCGGCGCGGTTCCGACCAGCCCCTGCTCTCCGGTGACGCAGGCGAGCGTGTCGAAGACGAAGGGCAGCTCCATGCCGTGGCTGGCGCCGAGCTCGCCGCCGAAGGCGGGAGAGCGCCAATCGAATTCGTAGAAGTGGGTTCGGCCGCGATGCTCCTCCGCAAAGCGCCGCGCCGGCCAGCGGAAGACGAGGTCGTTCATGGCGTCGGTGAGCGCCTGGCCGGGTTTCGTGCCTTTCGAACCGAGGCCGTAGGCCTTGAGGGCCTTGCGGGCGCCCGGCTGCGAACGGCCGAGGACGTACCAGGCGAGCAGGCTCCCGATCCTGTCGCGGATCCCGGTGGGGACCATGTACAGGTTCATCTCTTCGGCATTGGTGCCGATCAGCAATTCGATTCCGGCGCCGGCGCCCTTCGCCAGGGCGGCGAGCGGCTTCTCGGGCAGCACGTCGTCGCCGTAGACGGGCACGAAGCGGCTGATTCCGAAGACCGGTTCGCGGCCCTCGCCGTCGCGCAGGTCGATACGCGTGGTGGGAAGCGAGACCTTCTCGACCGCAGCGACGCAGGCTTCGGGGCTTGCGCTTCGGAAGCCCGCTTCGTCGGGAGTGACCTTGAGGAGCCTGGCGACCTTTCGAACCAGCCGCTGCGCCACGTCGATAGGCCTTACCATCGATCCGTGGCCGCTCTCGACGATGGCGCGCCGGAACAGGCCCTCGGCAAGCGGCGAGGTCATCAGATCGGCGATCGCCATGGCGCCGGCGGATTCGCCGAAGATCGTGACGTTGCCGGGGTCTCCGCCGAAGGCCGCCGAATTGTCCCGAACCCAGTGGAGCGCGAACACTATGTCGCGCAGGCCGAGATTGGTGGGCACGCCCGGGATCGGAAGGAAGCCTTCGACTCCCATGCGGTAGTTGATCGCGATGCAGATCACGCCCGAGCGGGCGAAGGCCGACCCATCCTGGATGGCCGCGAAATTGCTGCCGATGACGAAGCCGCCGCCGTGGATCCAGACCATGACCGGGAGGCGGTCTCCGGGCGCCGCTCCGTCGGGTGCCCAGATATTGGCGTTGAGATATTCGTCGCCCTTGCGCCAGCCGGCGCCGATCAACGGCTCGACGTCGAGTCCCGGGAAGGGCTTAACCGAATGGGGAGCGCTCGGCCCCGGAGCCGAGGCATCCCGGACCCCCGTCCAGCCTTCATGGGCAATCGGGTTCGCGAAGCGGCGCGGGCCGACCGGCGCGGCCGCATAGGGCACGCCCAGGAAACGGACGACGCCTTGCCGGCGGTCGCCGCGGATCGTGCCTTCGTGGGTCTGGGCCAAGGGTTCGGACATGGCCCGGCTCTAGCGCATCCGCCGCCTCCGGTCCCGGCGCCGGATATGCGTTGCGGCAGAAAATCGATGCAGAGCCGCTCGAGGCTTTCGGGCCGGCGGCGGGCATCGGTCGAGTTGGCGGTCGATGGAAGGCGTTCGGCCGCCTCCCCACTTCGGCTGCTTTTCGCCGTCTGCTGAAAGCATAGCGCCGATTCAACGAAATCAACCTGAGGCAGGAACCTCGCGACGAGAAAATCGGCGTCGAGGTGCGCACCCGCCTAAGGGGCGGCGACATATGGCGACACATTCGTCCGCGGGTGAGGACATTTTTGCGACACCTGCCGGTTATCGCTGCGATTCGTCGGGCGTCCACTCGTCGGGCGTCCACGGTTCCCGGGCCCGAGCAACGCAAGGATGTTATGTTTCGTAAATCCTCCAAGGCATTGGCCCGCGCCGGAGCGCCTTTGAGCCTGCTCGCGCTTCTGCTTGGCGGGTGCTCGACCGTGGGCAAGGATTATCGAGCGCCGGGCCCGCCCGAGCTCGGCGTCCCCGAGCGCTATTTCGGCCCCGAGCGCTCTTTCGAGACGTCGCAAGCCGGTGAAGCCCAGAATTTGGCGACCTGGTGGACGCAATTGGGCGACCCGCTCCTCGACAGCCTGGTAGCTCGAGCCATCGCCGGCAACCTCGACCTCGCCGTCGCCGAGAGCCGCCTCCGCCAGGCCCGGGAGGCCCTGGTGCAGGCTCGGGCCGCTCGGGTGCCGACGGTCGGCGCCTCGGGGGGACTGGGCCAAAGCCTCGACAGCGGCGGCAATGCCGACACCAATCTGTCGCTCGGCGCCGACGCCGCCTGGGAAGCGGACCTGTTCGGCGGAATCTCGCGCGGCATCGAAGCCTCGCGGGCCGACGCCGCGGCGGTGGCCTTCGACCTCGCCGCGGTACGAGTGGCCATCGTCGGCGAGGTCGCGACCAACTATATCGAAGCTCGGCAGGCCCAGGCGCGGCTGGCGTCGGCCCGGGATACGCTCGGGATCGCCGACGACAACCTCCAGATCACCCGCTGGCGGGTCCAGGCGGGCCTGGTATCGTCCTTGGATATCGAGCAGGCGCGCGGTCAGCGCGCCCAGACCGCCGCTTCCATTCCCAGCCTGGAGCGCGAATTCGCCGCGGCGGCCTACCGAATCGCCGTCCTGACCGGTCAGGCGCCCGGGTCGGTTTCCGGGGAGCTTCAGGCGGTTCGCCCGATTCCCCTCGGCCCCTCGGAAATCGCCACCGGAATTCCCGCCGAAACGCTTCGGAACCGGCCGGACATCCGTTCCGCCGAGCGCTCGCTCGCGGCGGCCACGGCGCGGATCGGCGTGGCCCAGGCGGCGCTGCTTCCCAATCTGCGGCTCACCGGCAATATCGGCACCTCGGGCCTGTCGCTGGGCAACCTGGTCGACGCCGTCACCGGCAGCCTGTTCGCGAGCCTCGGCCAGACCCTGTTCGACGGCGGGCGGCTGCGCTCGCAGGTCCGCTCGCAGCGGGCCGCGGCCGAAGGCGCGTTCGCGACCTATCGCGGGACGATCCTTACCGCCCTGGAGGACGTCGAGAACGGCCTCGTCGCCCTTCAGGCCGCGAAGGCGAGGCAGCGCGAGTTCGCCGTCGCCCTCGACGCCGCCACCAACCAGGCCATTCTCGCCCGAAGCACCTACCGGGCCGGTCTCACCGATTTCCAGACCCTGCTCGAGGCCGAGCGTTCTTTGCTTTCGGCCCGGGACGGACTCACCTCGGCGCGAGCCGAGCAGGCGCTCGCCCTCGTCCAGCTCTACCGCGCCTTGGGCGGCGGCTGGGATCCCCTCGTCGCAGCCGCACCGGACACCAGATCATGAACGATTCCCCCAAAGCCGCCGCGGCCCCGAGCGCCGTCGATCCGGCCTCGCCGAACCTCGACGAATTCCTGGGGGCGCCCGCCCCGCCGCTTTGGCGGCGGCGCGGCGCGATGATAGGCGGGCTCGTCCTGCTGGCACTGGCGATCCTCCTTCTTTCCCGCTGCTTCGCCGGAAGCGCCGAAGCCGGCTATGCGACCGAGGAGGTGCGCCGCGGCGATCTCACCGTCACCATCTCGGCTACGGGCAATCTTCTGCCGACCAACCAGGTCGAGATCGGCTCCGAGCAGTCGGGGCTCGTCACCGACGTCTATGTCGACAATAACGACCAGGTGACCAAGGGCCAGCCGCTGGCCCGCCTCGATACGTCCCGGCTTCGCGACACGATCATCCAGAACGAGGCGGCGCTTGCCGCGGTCCAGGCGCAGGTCGCCCAGGCGGAAGCGACGGCCGTGCAGGCCCGAGCCAACCTCGCCAGGCTGGAGCAGGTGTGGCGGGTATCCGGGGGCAAGGTGCCATCCCGGGTCGAGCTCGACACCGGCCGGGCCGAGAGCCAGCGTGCCATCGCCGGAGTTCGCGCCGCTCAGGCCCAGGTGACCCAGGCCCGGGCCGTTCTGTCCTCGTCGCAGACCAATCTCTCCAAGGCGACCATCTATTCGCCGGTCACCGGAGTCGTGCTGTCGCGGCAGGTCGATCCCGGCCAGACCGTGGCCGCCTCGCTCTCCGCCCCGGTCCTGTTCGTGATCGCCGAGGATCTCGGCAACATGAAGCTCGAGGTGAAGGTCGACGAAGCCGATGTCGGCCAGGTCAAGGCGGGGCAGCGCGCCACCTTCACGGTCGACGCCTTCCCCGGCCGTTCCTTTCCGGCGCAGATCCTCCGGGTCGACGTAGGCGCGAACGCCTCGGGCTCGAGCGCCTCCTCCGGGACGACGAGCGCCGCTTCGGGGACCGTCGTCGCCTATACCGCGGTGCTTTCCGTCCAGAACCCGCAGATGATCCTTCGGCCTGGAATGACGGCGACGGCGGAAATCGTCACCAGCGAGCGCAACAGAGTGCTGCTTGTGCCCAACGCGGCGCTTCGCTATTCGCCGGAGCGCGAGGCCGCTCAGGAGGCACGCAAGGGCGGCGGCGGGGTCACCAAGGTCCTCGTTCCGCAGCGGGGCGGGCGTGGCGGACGTGGCGGCGGCGCTCAGCGCGAGATCGGCATCGGCCGAGGCAGCCAGCAGACCCTCTACGTACAGGGCGAGGACGGTGAGCCGCAGCCGATCCGGGTCACGGTCGGCGAAACCAACGGCTCCGACACCGAGGTGACCGGCACCGGGCTGCGCGAGGGCATGAAGGTGATCACCGGGCGGCTCGCGAGCGGCGAGGCGGCTTCGAGCAAGGCCGGCGCGAGTGGCGCCGCCCAGGGTCGTTCCGGCCGTCGAAGCGGCGGCGCCGACGGGTCGGCTCCCTCGCAACCCGCCGCGACTCCGCCCGCCAATGGACGCTGAGACCATCATATCGCTGCGGGGCGTCACCAAGACGTTCGGCACCGGGCCGACCGCCTTTCAGGCCCTGAAGGGGATCGACCTCGACATCGCTCGGGGAGATTTCGTCGCGGTCATGGGTCCGTCCGGGTCCGGCAAGTCGACGACGATGAACATCCTGGGCTGCCTCGACGTCCCCACCGGCGGCAGCTTCCTGTTCAAGGGTGTCCGAGTGGAGGCGCTCGACCGAGATCAGCGCGCTCTGCTTCGCCGCCGCTATCTCGGCTTCGTCTTCCAGGGCTTCAACCTGCTCGCCCGGACCAATGCGCTCGAGAATGTCGAGCTGCCCTTGCTCTACCGCGGCGAGGACAAGGCGGCGCGCCACGAAGCCGGAATGGCCGCTCTCGAAAAGGTCGGGCTCGCCAAATGGTGGGACCATACGCCGGCGGAGCTTTCCGGCGGGCAGCAGCAGCGAGTCGCCGTGGCCCGGGCCATCGTGACCAACCCGGACGTCCTGCTCGCCGACGAACCGACCGGCAATCTGGACAGCAAGACCTCGGTGGAGATCATGAACCTTCTGACGGGCCTCAACCGCGATCTCGGAATCACCGTGCTCATGGTCACCCACGAACCCGACATGGCCGAATATGCCCGGACGATCGTCCACTTCCGCGACGGGCTCGTGGAGCGGATCGAGGCCGCGCCCGGTGCTGCCGCAGCGGCGGGAAGGCCGATCTGATGTTCTTTACGACCTTCATTCTGGCGGTGCGCGAGATCCGGCGCCACCTGCTGCGCTCCTTCCTCACGATATTGGGGATCGTCATCGGCGTCGGCGCGGTGGTGACGATGGTCACGCTCGGCAACGGCGCCACCGCCGCCGTCCAGCAGCAGATTTCGGGCCTGGGCGCCAACATCCTCCAGATCCGGCCCGGGCAGGGCTTCGGCCGAGGCGGCGGCGGGCCGCAGTCGCCCGATTTCGACATGGCCGACGTCGAAGCCATCGAACGCCAGATCGCCGGGGTCAGCGCCGTCGCGCCCCAGGCGCAATCGTCGGGCGTCGCCATCCACAATGCCGCCAATTGGTCGACGACGATCAACGGCACGACCTCGTCCTTCTTCACCGCCCAGCAATGGCAGCTGAGCGGAGGCCGGATCTTCACCGGCGCCGAGGAGCAGGCCGGCAAGGCGGTGTGCATCATCGGCAGCACGGTCCAGCAAAACCTGTTCGCCGGGGAAGAGGCGGTGGGCGAGCGGTTCCGGATCCGCGACGTCAGCTGCCAGGTCATCGGAACGCTCGCCGCCCGCGGCCAGGGCGGCGGCGGCGCCGATCAGGACGATGTCGTGATCATGCCGCTCAAGGCCGTACAGCGCCGCTTCCTGGGCAACCGCGACATCCGCAACATCATGGTCGCGGTCGACGACCGTTACGAAACCGCGACCGTCCAGGCGTCGATCCAGCAGCTGCTGCGCGAGCGGCGCAACATCACCGGCGCGAAGCAGGACGATTTCAACATCTTCGACACCGCCCAGATTTCCGAGGCGCTGTCCGGCACCACCCGGATCCTCACCACGGTCATGGGCGCCGTGGCCGCCGTCAGCCTGCTGGTCGGAGGCATCGGGATCATGAACATCATGCTGGTCTCGGTGACGGAGCGAACCCGGGAGATCGGAATCCGGCTCGCCATCGGCGCGGTCGCCCGCGAGGTGCTGCTCCAATTCCTCGTCGAAGCCGTCGTCCTCTCCTGCCTGGGCGGGATCATCGGCCTGCTCCTGGCGCTGGTCGCAACCATCGTCTTCGCGCCGATCATCGAGGTCCCCTTCCTGTTCGATCCGCAAATCAATTTGATCGCCTTCGGCTTCTCAGCCCTGATCGGCATCGTCTTCGGCTATTTCCCTGCGCGGCGCGCCGCGTCGCTGAACCCGATCGACGCCCTTCGGCACGAATAGGGAGCGACGCTCCCATTGCGACAATTAGCGACCAATTTGCCCCGTGCCGGCGATAGTTCAGCGACGGGCCGGGTCCATCTGGGTCTCAACGCCATCGCGGCGTTCGCAAGGAGACAGACCATGAAGAAGTTCATTTTCGCCGCCGTCGCCGCCTCGGTCCTGGCCGCACCGGTCGCCGCCGCTCCCGGCTACGGCCGCGACGACCGGAGCCACGCCCAGGAGGTTCGCGGCCGGCAGGCCGTCAAGACCAGGCAGGTCGTCAAGGTCCGGCAGGTCCAGGCCCGCAACTGGCGCAAGGGCGAGCGCTTCGACCGCCGCCAGGCCCGCAACTACCGGGTGATCCAGAACCCGAGGGCCTACCGACTGAACGACGCGCCCCGCGGCTATCAGTGGGTCCAGTCGGACAACAATGCCGTGCTCGTCGCCATCACCAGCGGCATCATCGGTGCTATTTTCGCCAACCGGTTCTAAGAGCGCGGTGCAACGTGGAGGACCCCGGGAGGACATCCCGGGGTCTTTCGCTTGTTCCCGGAACGTTTTCGAGCCGGCTGGAACAGCCGGCGGCTCGGAAAACGCGGCTTAAAACTCCTAGACCGATCCGACCTTGGTCGAACCGGTCTAGGCAAGCAGCAGATGGAGGCTGACGATGGCGGGCGATCCTCACATTCTCCTGGTCGACGACCAGCGCGAGATCAGGGACGAGCTCGCCGCCTATCTCGGCCGCAACGGACTTCGGACCACCAAGGCCGCGAACGCCGCGGCCGCCCGCGAGATCCTTTCGGCGCACGCCATCGATCTCATCCTCCTCGACATCATGATGCCGGGCGAGGACGGCCTCTCGCTCGCCGGTTTCGTTCGAGCCACGACCAAAATTCCCGTCATCCTCCTCACCGCCAAAGCGGAAGAAACCGACCGGATCGTCGGCCTCGAGCTCGGCGCCGACGATTACGTGACCAAACCTTTCAGTCCGCGCGAGCTCCTCGCCCGGGTCAAAGCCGTGTTGCGCCGCTCCGGCGACTCGTCGGTACGGGCCCCGGATGCCGACGGATACGCCTTCGGGCCCTGGGTGCTGAAGTCCGGCGAGCGGGAGCTTGTCGGAAGCGACGGGGTGGCGGTCGCGCTTTCGACCGGCGAGTATAATCTGCTCCTCGCCTTCGTCACTCATCCCAAGCGCGTGCTGACCCGGGACCAGCTTCTCGACCTCTCCCAGGGGCGCGAGCTGGAGGCGTTCGAGCGAAGCATCGACAATCACATCAGCCGGCTGCGGCGCAAGATCGAGGCGGATCCGCGGGATCCCAAGCTGATCAAGACGGTATGGGGCGGCGGCTACATGCTGACGGCCGAGGTCCGGCGCCTGTGAGACGATTCCTCCCGCGCCGCCTCATCGCCCAGATGGCGGTACTCATCGGCCTGGCGCTGCTGGCCGCCCAGCTGGTGAATTTCTGGCTTCTGCTGAACGAACGCGAGAAGCTGAGCCTCGCCCAGAATCAGGGTCCGGCAATCACCCGCTTCGCCGCGGTGGCGAGCGATTATGCCGAGGCCCGGGCGGAAGCCCGGCCCGCCATCCTCAAGGACAACAGCCGGCGCGGGATGCAATTCGTCACTTCGCCGGCCAGCAGCGTCTCCGCGGCCGAAGCTCGCGAGCCGAACGTCGAGGAGCGCCTTCGGGAGGCGCTTCGGGAACAGGGGCTCGAAGCCGCCGAGGTGCGAGCGGCGACCCGGACCGTGGTCGCCGAGCGTCCGCTTAGTTCTTTGAAGAACGAACGCGGCCGCCGGGACATTCACATGCTCGGCCTGTCCGCGCGCCTCGGCTCCGTATGGGTGAACGGCCGGCTGCCGACGCCTCGAGCGGATCCCTGGCTCAAGGCGCGATTGGCCGGAGCGACGATCATTCTCTACACGCTGGTGCTCGGAGTCACTCTGCTCATCGCCATCCGGATGGTACGGCCGCTGAGGGACCTCACGCGGGCGGCGCAAGCTTTCGGAGGGCGCAGCGACGCGGTCCCGGTGGAATTGCGAGGCCCCGAGGACCTCCGCCAGGCGATCGAGGCCTTCAACACCATGAACCGCCGGGTCTCGGCCCTGCTGGACGAGAAGGACCGGATGCTCGGCGCCATCGGCCACGATCTTCGAACCCCGCTCGCCTTGCTCCGGATCAGGGCGGAAGAAGTCGAGCCCGAGAGCGACCGCCAGCGGATCATCGGGCCGATCGAGGAAATGACCGCGATGCTCGAGGACATTCTGGTCCTCGCCCGATCCGGACGGGCCCGCGAGGAGGCTCGGCGGATCGACGTCGCCTCCCTGGTCGACGCCGTCGTCGAGGAGTTTCGCGATCTCGGGCAGGCCGTCAATCTCGAACCGGCGGAGCGCCAGGTGCTCCGGGTCCAGCCCCTCCTGGTCAGGCGCGCCCTTCGCAATCTCATCGACAATGCCCTGAAATATGGCGGTTCCGCTCAGGTTTCGGTCCGGCCCGCGGCGGGCGAGGTGCGCATCGCGGTCGCGGACGATGGGCCGGGCCTGACCGAGGAGCAGCTCGGGCTCGTGCTGGAGCCCTTCTACCGGGTCGAATCGTCTCGAAGCCGCGAAACCGGTGGAGCCGGGCTCGGCCTGGCGATCGCCAAGGCCGTTGCGGAGAGCCACGGAGGCTCGCTGATATTGTCCGACGGCGCTCCCGGGCTGATCGCGACCCTCGTTCTTCGTGAGCCCGGCGGCTGACCCTCGGTCAATAGAAAGGGCGCCTCTCTCGAGACGCCCTTTCCGTTCGTTGGCCGGCGATCAGCCCCGGCGGCCGTCCCAGTCGCGGCGCTCGAGACGAAGCTTCTGGCGGAGGCGGTTGACCCGGGTTTCGAGCGCGGTCACCTCCGGCCGGCTGAGGCCGTTGCGCGAATATTGATTGAGCAGCTGCCGAATGCCCTGGGCCTCGCGCTGCAGGCCGGTCGCCTCGCGCTGCGAGACCGTTCGCCGCTGCGCGGCGCGCTGGATCTGGTTTTGCAGCTGGGCGACGTCGGCGCGGATTTCCCGCTGGGCGGTGGGCTGGAGGCGCCACATCTGGGCCGATGCCGGTACCGCGGTAAGCGCGGTCGAAGCCGCGACGATGGAAAGCAGCACTTTACGCATGAACTCACTCCTTGTGCATCCTGACGCCTCGTTGGCGTACGAGCACATATGAAACCGAGCCGTAGCGCAAATGTGTCCGATCTCCTTGGAATTGGTCGCGATTTGTATCCGCTCTGCCCCGAACGACCGTCCGGTCACCGGCCCGGACGCCTGAGTGCCCTCCAGCATGGCGCCGAGCTCGCGGGCTCACAATGAGCTGCAGCTCCTTACAATGGAGCCAACGAAATCAACGACTTAGCTAACGCTTGGCTGGGGCGGCAGGATTCGAACCTGCGAATGGCGGCACCAAAAGCCGCTGCCTTACCACTTGGCGACGCCCCAGCAGGCGCGGCGGCTTATAACCGCCGGATTGGATTGCGAAACCCCCGTCATTCCGCGAAAACCGGGACCGAACCGGCCGCGCCGCGCCCTCAGACGTTCGATATCCGCCGGTGGACGAGGTCGAGATAATCCTTCCTCAGCTGCATCGTCAGCGCGCCCACCTCGAAGCTCCACGGGCCCGCGGAGGCGACCGGGGTCACTTCGGCGGCGCTTCCGGTCAGGAAGAATTGCTCGAAGCCCTCCAGCTCTTCCGGCCAGATCGCGCGCTCGACCACCTCGATCCCGCGCCGCCGGGCAAGCTCGATCACGGTCTGGCGGGTGATCCCGTTGAGGAAGCAATCGGGGGTCGGCGTGTGGAGCGCCCCGTCCTTGACGAAAAAGGCGTTCGCGCCCGTCGCCTCGGCGACCTGGCCGCGCCAGTCGAACATCAAGGCGTCGTCGAAGCCGTCCGCCTGCGCCTGGTGCCGGGCGAGGGTGCAGATCATGTAGAGCCCCGACGCCTTCGACTCGGTCGGCGCCGTATAGGGCGCCGGCCGGCGCCATTTCGAGATGGCGAGTCGAAGGCCCTTGGCGATCGCCTCCTCGCCGAAATAGGCCGGCCAGGGCCAGACGGCGATCGAGAGGTGGATCTTCGATTTCTGCGCCGACACGCCCATCTGCTCGGATCCGCGCCAGGCGAGCGGGCGCATATAGGCGTCCTCGAGCTTATTGGCCTCGAGCACCTCGCGGCAGGCCTGGTCGATCTGCTCGACGCCGAACGGGATCTCGAAGCCGAGCAATCGGGCGCTGTTGCGAAGGCGGCGGCTGTGGTCGCTGAGCTTGAAGACCTCGCCGGAATAAGCGCGCTGCCCCTCGAACACGGAGGAGGCGTAATGAAGCGCGTGGGTGAGCACATGGACGTTCGCCTCGCGCCACGGCACCAAGGCTCCGTCCAGCCAGATGAAGCCGTCGCGGTCGTCGAAGCTGCGCTGGTCGGTCACTCGAGGCTCCTTCGGGGTGCGCGGCGGGGATAGGACCGGGCGCGGGGAGCGTCAACTTGGCCAAGCGGGCCCCGCGGCCGCTGGCCGACGGCGGCGAATATGGTACAGGTCGGCACAGGGCCGGGAGGAAATGGATGCGCAACCGCGACGAGCAGGAAGACACGACAACCTACAAGGTCGTCGTCAACCACGAGGAACAATATTCGATCTGGCCCGCCGACCGCGAGAACCCGGCGGGCTGGAACGACGCCGGCAAGTCCGGCAGCAAGGCGGAGTGCATGGCGTACATCGCGGAAGTGTGGACCGACATGCGGCCGCTGAGCCTTCGCCGGGCGATGGACGGGCAGGACGTCCCGAAACGCGATCCCAACGCCTGAGCGGCGCGTCTGACAACAAAGCCTTTTTGCCGGCGAAGTTCACGAAGTTCATGGTGTCGGGCTTTTCGTGAGCTTCGCGCGGAGAGTCTCGGCGAGACACGGGGTCGAGCCCGTCGTGGACCGGAAGTGGATCGGCCGCTCGCGCGCTGGACACTGACCCTAACCCTCCTTTCCGCCGAGTGCCGACCTTGGCGCAGGCGGTGCGGCAGAATGAGAACATAGCAGAAACGAAGCGCCGGGGATAGCCTGTAATCCGGCTCGCTCAGATTTTGCTTGAGGGCAATCCGCCCGTACCCTCGTCTGCCCAGCAACGACTCACGACGATCGAGTCCGGTGCCCCCAGCGCCAGCGACGTCGCGGGACTACAACGCAATCTTCACGCGGCGCCGTTAGCAAGGCGCGATGAGCCTTGCCGTTGTTGTCTTGCCGCTGCTTGCGCTAGCGTCTCCGTCGCCGCAATCGGGATCGGCGGCAGCCGACCGATCGCCGCGTTTGGTCCCCTCGCCGGCGCCGCCCGCGCCTGCCCGTCCGGGTACGGCCGGCTACGCTCGAGAGCGCGAGTTCCGGGAAAGACAGTTGCGGCAATCTTGCCTCTCCGAGCCCGGTATTCGGACCGTCATCGAGGCGCAGGATCGGGCGCGGGCCGCTGCGCTTGCCCTGCCCGATCAGCGAGGGATCGATCGGGAGCTGTCGGAGGCGGCGAATGCCGTCCCGGTCGATCTCGACCGGCTCGAACGTGCCTTGGCCGCGCGCGAGCGCGATCAGTCCGCGCGGCGCACCTTGTGGGATCGCGAGACCATCGCCCTCCTGCGCCGCCTCTCGCCGGGCGACCGCGGCATTCATGCCCGGCGCCTTTCGCCGATGACGGCTTGGCCGCCGCCTCCGTCCTGTGCGCCGGAGCGGCGCTGACCGCCGTGCCGGTTGAGAGGGCGCCTGGGCCGGTTGAGAGGGTGCTTGGTAGCGCGGAAAACCGACCCTGCCAGAACAACTTTGGCTCCTGCCGCCGGAAGGCCGAGCGCGCACGACCTGCGCCCGCGGCGGCTGGACGACACAAAAAAATCCGGTGAATCATTCCCACGCCGGATTTTATGTGTATGCTATGACTAACACACCTCGGTAAGGTGTGCCGGGGGAGGAACAGTGCAAAAGTTGTTTGGATGGGTGCGTCGTCATCCGCTGTGGTCGGGCCTCCTGGGCCTCGCCCTGCCGTTCCTGCTCTATCAGATATTCGCGCCGTCACCGCCGGACTATGAATATGTGACCGCCGAAGCCGACCGCGGAGAAGTGGTCCGGATAGTCTCGGCGAGTGGAAAGCTCAGGGCCCTCAATACTTTCAAGGTGGGATCCGAAGTCTCGGGCCAGGTCACCGCCGTCTATGTCGATTTCAACACGCCGGTGCGCGCCGGGCAGGTGCTCGCGGTCATCGACGGGACTCGTCCCCGCGCCCGGGTCGCCCAGACGGGCGCCCAGGTCGGAGTCGCGCAGGCAGGGCTCGCACAGGCGGAGGCCGCTATCGCCCGCGCCCGGACCGATGTCGAAATCCAGGAGCGCGAATATGCGCGCCGCAAGCAGCTCGTCGAGCGCGGCTTCATCTCCAAGGCCTCGATCGACCAGGCGCAGAACAATTTGTCGACCGCGCGGGCGGCACTGAAGACGGCCATCGCCCAGGCGCAGGGCGGCCGTGCCCAGATCGCCCAGAGCAATGCCGAACTGTCGACGGCGCAGCTCGAGCTGAGGCGCACTCGCATATTGGCGCCCGCGAGCGGCGTGGTGGTCAACAAGCTGGTAGAGCCGGGCGCGACGGTCGCGGCGAGCTTCCAGACGCCCAACCTGTTCGAGATCGCCGCCGATACCAGCCGAATGCAGGTCGAAGCCTCCGTCGACGAGGCCGACATCGGGCAGGTGCAGGTCGGCCAGCAGGTCCGTTTCACAGTCGACAGCTATCCCGAAGAAACCTTCGCCGCGGTCGTCGGGCAAATCCGCAAGTCGGCCACGGAAACGCAGAATGTCGTCAGCTATCTCGTTATCCTGGACGTCGATAACAGCGCCGGCAAACTGCTCACCGGCATGACCGCGAATGTCGATATCATCACCGGGCGCAAGGCCGACGTGCTTCGGCTTCCCGTCGCGGCGACACGTTTCCGGCCCCGCGCCGGGGACCGTCCGGTGGAAGAGAAGAAGGCAGCAAAGTCCGTTGCGCCTTCAAAGACGCCGGCAAACAAGCCGGTCTTCGTCTGGGTCGTAGGCGCCGACCCGTACAAGCCGGTCAAGCGCGCGGTGCGGCTCGGGCTCCAGGGGGAGGAATTCGTCGAGGTGGTGGGCGGGCTCAAGCCCAGCGAGAAGGTCCTGATGCGATCGAGGTCCCTGGTGGAGGCGGAAGAAAGCGGAAGCGACGAAGAGGATGAAGGCGGCGGCGGCCAATGACGGTTCCGCTCGTCGAGACGCTGTCGCTGGTGAAGGAATATGCGTCCGGCGGGGGCACGGTTCATGCCATCGCCGGCGTGTCGCTCGCCATCGCGCGCGGCGAGTTCGTCGCCATCATGGGCGCCAGCGGTTCCGGCAAGTCCACCTTCATGAACATGATCGGCTGTCTGGATATTCCCAGTTCCGGCGACGTCAGGATTGACGGAACCGCCACCAGCGCGATGGATTCGGACGCTCTGGCCGAGCTCAGGAACCGCAAGATCGGCTTCGTCTTCCAGCAGTTCAACCTGCTGCCGCGCACCACCGCGCTCGATAATGTCGCGGTGCCGCTCATCTATGCGGGGGTGGGCCGCGCCGAGCGGCAGGAACGGGCGCGGGCGAAATTGGAAGCGATGGGGCTGGGCGACCGGCTCGATCACTCGCCGGCGAAGCTGTCCGGCGGCCAGCAGCAGCGCGTGGCGATCGCCCGGGCGCTGGTCACCGAGCCGCTGATGCTGCTCGCCGACGAGCCTACCGGCGCGCTCGACAGCCAGACCTCCGAAGACATCATGCACCTGTTCCAGACGCTGAACGAGGCGGGCAACACCATCGTGCTGGTGACTCATGAGCGGGAAATCGCCGATCATGCCTCCCGCAGGATCCTGTTCCGCGACGGCAAGGTGATCGAGGATGAGCCGGTGACGAGCCGCAGGCTGGTCCAGCCGTGACGTCGGCTTTTCGAAAAGCGGCGAGCCGCGCGGCCTTCAACCTGGGTATTGCCCTCACGGCCCTTCGCGTGAACCTGATGCGCTCGATCCTGACCACCCTGGGCGTCAGCATCGGAGTCTTCGCCGTCGTGCTTGCGGTTGCCGTCGGATCGGGAGCGCAGGTGTCGGTGATGGGGGCGATCAATTCGCTCGGCTCCAACATGGCGATCGTATTTCCCTTCCCCGATGACGAGGGCGGCGGCCGCGTCGCCGAACGCGGACGGCTGACGATGCGGGATGCCGTCGCAATCGAACGCCAGGTCGAGGGCGTCACCGCGATCGCTCCGCAATTGCACGCCAACGTTCAGATCGTCAGCGGCGGGCGCAACGCCGCCACGGAGGCCATCGGCGTGACGGCCGGCTATGCCGAGGTCACCAATGCCGTAGCGGAGACGGGCCGCTTTATCTCCGACGCCGACGTGCGCACCGCCGCCCGAGTCATCGTCCTGGGCCGCACGGTCGTCACGAAATTGTTCGGCGACTACGATCCGCTCGGCGAGACCGTGCGCGTGAACAAGGTGCCGTTCACGGTGGTCGGCATTCTCGAAGCCAAGGGATCGAACCTGGGTGAGGACAATGACGATCTCGCCCTCGTGCCGATCAGCGCGGCGAGACAACGTTTCACGACCGACCGTCCGCTGGGCCCCGACGATCTTCGAATCCTGTTCGTCGGCATCGAGGACGGGGTGTCCCTGGGGAAGACGAAGCGCGAGATATCGCGGCTGCTGCGCGACCGTAACCGGGTGCGCGACGGAGAGGGGAGCCCGTTCACCATTCGCACCACCGAAGAGTTCATGGAGGAATCCGCCATGGTGACCGGTATATTCCAGGCGGTACTCGTTGCCATCGCGTCGATCTCGCTTCTCGTCGGCGGCATCGGAATCATGAACATCATGCTTGTCAGCGTCACCGAGCGCACTCGCGAGATCGGCCTTCGAATGGCCCTGGGCGCCAAACGCAGCGACATCCGCAACCAGTTCCTGGTCGAGGCAGCGGTCCTGTGCATGATAGGAGGCGCGATCGGCCTCCTGCTTGCGATAGCCGCGGCCGCCGTCTTTCAGGCGCAGGCGGATTTCCCGGTGCCGATCGGCGTCGGTACCGCAATCGGCGCGATCCTTTTCTCCGCGATGGTCGGGCTGCTCTTCGGCGGCTGGCCTGCCGTCCGTGCCTCCAGGCTTTCGCCGATCGAGGCTCTCAGGACTGAATAGACAATCGGGTCGAAAGAAGTCCCGCCGTAACGCAATGAAAGCGTCCGCTTCGTGCGACTTCGCCAAGGAGCAGACCGTCCGCTTACAGCCAAAACCGCCCCTTCATGTCCCTCCTGCCAGCCCCGCGGACGCGAAATATTCGCCGCTCCGGGTGCCGACGTCGCGCCTTATGGCCGTTACGGGTGGAAAAAGGACATTTACCGCGCAGCTCACATCGCCAGGTAGACCGACGCCCAGATCCGCTCGGGCGGGCGCGGAAGGAATACGATTGCGGGGACCCGCACCGACGGCGGGACGGTGTAGGAGAACATGCCGGTGACGAGGAACAGGTCGCCGCCGCAAAGAGCGCCGAACATGTAGGGTGGACCGCCATGATCGCCGAACTTCGCCACGCCGCGGACGAGATAGGGGCGATGCTTGCGGTGGTCGCCGCGTTCATGGTCGGCCGTCAGTTTCGCCAGTTTCTCCTCGTCAAGCGGTCCCCAGCCCACATCCTTATCCTCGGGCCGGCAGCGGTCGCTCTGGCGCAACATGAGACAGTCCCGGACGCTTCGGAGCTGGTCGAGCCGTTCCTCCAACAGGGCGGTGGCCAGCGGCCTTCCGCGCTCAGGCTTCCTACGGAGCAAGCGCGCCGCTTCGGCCTCGCCGAGCGGCAGGGCGATGGCTTTTTCGAGACGCCTGACCGACTCTTCCCGCTCCGGAGGGTTCAGCGCCCACACCCTCGGCTCGCTGAGGGCGTCACAGTCCCGATTCTTCGGACCGGCTTCGGGCGACACCTCCCAGCCCTCGATCAGTTCCGGCGCGGAAGGCGCGGCCGGCGAAGGCTGCTGCGCGGGCGCGGGAAGAGGTTGGGCGATGGCCATCGCCATCGCGACGAGAGGCTCGAAAGGCATTCGGCGAGGGAACCATATCCTCCCGGGGATTGCCAGCGGCGAATGTCCGGCGGGCTTCAGGCTCCGGCCGCCCTATTATGTTGCACTGCAACAAAAGCCTTCCCATATCGTTCTCATGCCAGATGCCCTCTCTCCGGGGGCTTGGGGAGAGTAAGCTTATGCCTGTGATTCAACCGCGCCTTCGCCTGAGGGCGAGCCGCAAGGGGCGGAGTGCCTTTGCCGCTCCGTCCGCGACCCGCGACCGACTCTCCGACTTCGACTGGAGCGGCGAGAATCCCGGCGGCCTCAACGCCCGCTGCTATGTGCCGGCCGGGATCGACGGAGCGGCGCCCCTGGTGGTCGTGCTTCACGGCTGCACCCAGGACGCCGCGGTCTACGATCACGGCTCGGGCTGGTCGACGCTCGCCGACCGCCATGGCTTCGTCCTCCTCTTCCCGGAGCAGAAGCGGGCCAACAACCCGATGCTGTGCTTCAACTGGTTCTCCGGCCAGGACACGACCCGCGGCATGGGCGAAGCCGCCTCCATCCGGGCGATGATCGAGGCGATGAAGAAAGCGCACGGAATCGATCCGAAGCGGGTTTTCGTCACCGGCCTCAGCGCCGGCGGGGCCATGGCCTCGGCGATGCTCGCCACCTATCCCGAGACCTTCGCCGCCGGAGCGATCATCGCCGGAGTCGCTTATGGCTGCGCGGGCGACGTCGCGCAGGCGTTCGACTGCATGGGCGGCCGCGCCCGGAGCGACGCGGGCGCGCTTGGGGCGAGCGTGCGCGGCGCTTCGCCGCACAAGGGGCCGTGGCCCCGGGTCCAGGTCTGGCAGGGCAGCGCCGATCGAACCGTGGTCGCGAGCAACGCCGACGCGATCGCGCTTCAGTGGACCCACCTTCACGGGCTCGGAGCGAAGCCGGACCGAAGCGATCGGGTGGAAGGCTATCCCCGCCAGGTCTGGCTCGGGGCCGAGGGCGAGCCTCTGGTCGAGCAATATACGATCACCGGAATGGCCCACGGGATCCCGCTGGACGGAAGCGGCGAGGATTCGCTGGGCGAAGCGGGCGCACACATGCTCGACGTGGGCCTGAGCTCGACCGCCCGGATCGCCGAATTCTTCGGGATCGCCCCGCTCGAGGAGGTGGGCAAGCCCGGCGACGTCCCCAAGTCCGTGCCGGCGCCGCGGCGCCGGGACCCGGCCGCCGGCGCCCGGCCGCGTCCGCAGGCGGCGAGCGGAGTCCAGCAGGTGATCGAGGACGCGCTGCGCAAGGCCGGACTGATGCGCTGAGGCGATTTGTCGTCTCCCAGCGAGGCGGCGGAGATCAGAGGAGCCGGTCGGCGAGCAGGCGCTGGAGCGGGCGAAGGTCGGTGCCGGGATTGGCGCGCAGGTGGAGCGGCTGGGGCTCGTCGCCGAGCCAGATCCGGATTGTCGAGCGGCTTTCGGCCGCCTCCCCTTCCTGGATCGAAAAATGCCGAACCGTCCGATAGGGATAGGAGCTGGTCTCGATCCGGGCCTCGAGCAGATGCTCGCGCTGGGCGATCATGATTCGCCGGTCGGTGAACAGGATGACCCCCGTCGGAGCGACGAAGGCGGACTGGACCGTCTCGCCCGTCACGAGGTGGGGGGTGAGATCGGCGGCGCCGGCGGCCGGCGCGGAATCGACGTCGAGGATTCGCATCGATCCTAGATGGGGCGTCGGCGCGGGCGGGGCAATCCCGAAGACTCCGGACGCCCGCCGGCGGGCGCCAGGCGTGACCTTCGAGTCATTCGAAAACGCGCCGCAGATGATCGCCGCCTTCGACCTTGAGCGAGGGTCCTCGCCAGGGGAGAAGGCGGATCAGGCCGAGACCGGCGACCTGCAGAACCGCGATCATCAGCGCCAGGATCAGGCCGACGGCCGCGAGCATGAGGACGCTGTCGTCGCCGTCGCTCGAAACGGGCGCATCGGCAAGCTGGAGAGCCAGCATCAGCGCGAAGATGACCGGGGCGGTGAAGAGGGCCAGGACGAACACCAGCTTCACCTGCGACCCGAACGACATCTGTCTCAGACGGATGATGACTCGTCTCCTTTCGTCCCTTCCGGCCTAGACGGCGCCGCTCACCCGCGCCGCCTGGAGCGTGTCCGTATATTGCTGGAAGCGGGTGGCCTTGCCGCCCTCGACCCGCCAGACATGGGCGAATTGCGCGTCCAGGACGTGCCCCGTCGCCTTGCAGGCGCCGCCGTAGCGGCCGAGCACCACCACCGCCTCGCCGGCACCGAGGAACTCCTCCGGCCGCGCGGCGAAACCCTCCCATTCGGAGCCCAAGCGGGCGAAGACCCCGCCGAGGATCGCCTCCGGCCCGCGATAGGGGTTGCCGTCGGCATAAGGGAAATTCTCGGCCTCGTTCCAGACGATGTCGGGGCTCATCAGGCCTGTCACGCCGGGGATGTCGCCGGCCGCGAAGGCCTCGTAAATGGCTCGAACCAATGCGACATTTTCATCGGACATGATGGTTTCTCCTCGAAGCTTCGGGTTGGACGGTCACAAGGGCTCAAGGCGGGGACCGCGCAGGCCGGTCAGGATCATGTCGCCGTCGGCGCCGACCCGAAACGCTCCGAAGGCGGCGCCGGCAAGGTCCTTCGCCCGCCCTTCCTCGAAAAAATAAGCGTCCGTCGCGAAATTCGCCCGGCCGCCGCGAATCCGATAGCGAAGGGCGATTTCGCCCGGCCCGAGCGGGCGCCCGTCGGCGAAGCGCCGGAACCGGGCGATATTGTGAGGATCGAGAAAGACGACGACGTGCCCGTCCGCCTTCGGGACCGAGGCGATCGCGGGAAAGGCGCGGTCGGCGACCTCGAAGTTCAGCCGCATGTAATCGCCCTGCATCAGCGAGCGCGGATCGACCGGACTGAGCCGGAGGAAGACGATCCGGCCCTCGGTCAGCAGCCGCTCGCTCCGGTAGATTCCGAAATTGACGAAAGCGAGGATCGCAAGCCCGGCGAGGATGAGGATCGCCTTACGCATGCCGCGGCTCCCCGGCGTCGGCGGGCGGGCGGGCGATGACCCAATGAGCGGCGAGCAGGCAGAGGCCGGTCAGCGCCAGCAGCCCCGATTTGGCGAGCAGGGTCGCGTGCAGGCTGTAGTAGAAATGGCTGGCGAAGCCGAACAGTCCGAGCACGCCGAGGGCCATCAAAAGCCGGTTTCCCGAGGCGAAGCCGAGCAGCAGGATCAGCAGCGCCGAGGCCAGGCCGGGCGCTCCGAGCGAAAGCAAGCCGAGGACCAGGGCGCCGCCCGCCGCGGCCAGGGCGACCCGGCTCGTCGGACCCTCGCCTTCGCGAAGCGCGAGCAGGAATGCCACCCCCACCAGCAGCGCCGCGGACAGGCCGCGCCCGATCAGGGGTCCGTAGATCTGCATCCAGCCCGGGGTTTCCTGGGCGAGGCCGAACCACCGGGTGACGCCCAGCAGGCGGAACGTCTCGATCAAAAGCAGCGCCAGCACGAGGCCATAGCCGATCGGCCGCCACAGCTGGCCGCTTCGCGCCCATTTCGCCGGATCGAGCCAGACCCAGGCGAGCCCGGCGCACAGCAAGGGCGCGGCGAGGCCGTGAAGCGACAGCTTGGCGACGAAGAGCGCAAGCGCGAGCGCCGCGCCGGCGGCGGTCAGGACTCGATGGAGGAAATTCGGGATCGCCAGAGTCAGCCCCGCCAGCATCGCCGCGACCGCGAAATAGAATGGAGGGTCGGCGGGGGCCAGGATGTCGGTGAGGCCGTAGATCAGGAGCATCTGCCCGGCGAGGCTCAGCGCCAAAGCGAACTGGTCACCGAAATCCTGGCCTCGAACCGAACGATATAAAGCGAAGGCGCCGGTGCAGCATAGGCCGCCGGCGATCAGGGCGGCGCTGGTGTCCTTCATCACGAGCGCGAAGGCGGTGCCGACGAAGCCGAGCAGGAAGAGCGCCCCGATCCAGCCGGCGATTCCAAGCATCGCGCGCACGTACCAGGGCGATTGCGCCCGCTCCGGCGCCGGCCGCTCGCCCTCGACCAGCCCCTCGGCGGCGAGTCGGTCCCAAAACTCCTGGGCGCTCACGAGGCCGGCGCCCGGGCAAGCCCGTTGAGCCAGATCGCGCCGCCGGCCGACAGGCCGATCACGGCGAGCCCGATGAACAGATAGCCGCCGCTGGCGCTTTCCAGCATGAACCGCGAAAGGAAGGCGACGACGGTGACGATGAAGCTGAGCACGCCGCCCGCCAGCACGAACAGGTCGCGGCGGACGTGGCGGTACCAGAAATAGGCGAGGCCGATCCAGGCGGCCCATCCGAGCAGTCCTGGGCCGCCGTCGAAGATCGCCCATATGGCGAGTGCGGTCGCCATGACCCCGCTGGCGATCGCCGCAAGCCGCGGCGGCCAGGTATCGCCCAGCCAGGCGATCCCGGATCGGTGCCCCGCCTCCCAGGCGACGAGGGCCAGGCCGTCGAGAGCGAGCAGCACCCACAGGAGCGTGTCGCCGCTCGACGCCAGAGAGAAATAGAGCCAGGCACCGAGGTTGAGCAGAGCGAGCCAGAGCAGCCAGAGCGGCGCGAAGCGACCGACCAGCACCCACGGCAAGATCAGGACCGCCCACCAGGCGAACAGGGTCCAGCTGTCGGCGCCGGTCTGGTAGATCTGGCCGGTGAGGGCGAGCAGGGCGCCGACCAGCAGGGCCAGGAGGGTGAGCGTGGCCTTCCCGGCCATGGCGTCCAGGTCGAGGCGCCAGGCGGCGATCAGGGCGGCCAGGATCGCGGCTTCGACGAGGCCGAATTTGGCCAGTCGTCCGAGCGAGTCCCAGTTGAAGGCGAAGAAGAAGATGATCGCGGCGGCCAGAGCCATCGTGCCCAGCCACAAGGTGAGCTGTCCGAGATAGACCCGCCACTCGGCGGAATCCGGGACCAGTCCGGCGGAGCGAAGCGCCGATCGCTCGCGGCCCGGCGACACGCGCCCGGCGGCAAGCCAGTCCAGCATTTCGCCGCGATATCGGCTCATTCGCGCTCCCCCGGGACGAAGCCCCACCGGGGGCTCGATAACAGAGGCGTGCGCCTTGGGCTATTGGTTACGGCGAGCGAATAACCTCGCTAGGAGGGGGGCCCGAAAGCTCGAGCCCCCCTTCCCTGTCCTTCTACCCGAAGGCTCAGCGGCAGCGAACGCTTCCGCGCTGGATCTCGCGGCCCAAGGCAGCGCCGGCGCCGGCGCCGATCAGGGTGCCGAGAATGCTCGAACGGCCGTTGTCGATCGAATTGCCGATGAGCGCTCCAACCGCGCCGCCGACGATGAGACCGGTCGTGCCGTCGCTTCGGCGGCAATAATAACGCCCGTCGCGGCCGCGGTAGACCCGGTCGTTGCGGCTGAGGCGAGTCTCGCCGTAATAACGGCCGTCGCGATAATATTGATCGGCGTAATAAGCGTTGTTGCCGGCTTCGTAGCGATTGTAATCATAGTTGCGGTAAGTGCGCCAATCGCGATTCTGGGCGCGGCCGATTTCGCGCCGGCATTCGCGCGACTCGCGGCGATACTCGCGCCGGCTGTCGGCATTGCGAAGCTCGCGGCGGCATTCGCGCGTTTCCTGGCGGGTTTCGGGGCCGCGCTGGGCGGAAGCGGGCGCGGCGAACGCGACCGGCAGGGCGCAGGCCGCCGTGGCGGCGGCGAGAACGAAGTTACGCATCTTACTCTCCTTAGGAATCGGGCCCCGAAAGCGGGCGGGGTCGCGGGTTCAACGGGCGGAGAGCCGGTGGGTTTCATGAACGGATCGTTGCCTCGGGTTCATGTCGCCTTCGTCGTTCGCCGAGCGTCGGCCGACATCGGCGAACACCGCCCTGTACATCGGCGCGAGCCGAAGCGCACCGAGGCGGGTCAGATGGTGGTTGTCACGATAGAGCGGGCGATGAGCGAGCGAGCCGTAGCAGATAGTGCCGGAGCACAGGTAGGGCGCCGGATCGAGCAGCCTTACTCCGCACTGTCGCTCGGCCTCCCTGAGCAGCATTACGACGGCGCGGTTCCGGGCCTCGTGGGTGGAGCGCGGCAGAGCGATATCCGGCGCATTCGGATCGGCGACCAGCCGGCGCTGCAAAGCCTTCGCCACTTCAGAGGGGAAGTGGGGTGTGGGCAGTACCACATAGGTCGGTCCCGCGGCCGCGAGAGCGCAGGAAGAGCGCAGCACCTGGGCTCGAAACGAGGCCGAAATGGCGCTCGCGCCGCGCTCGCCGGGAAAGCGGAAGGTCGGCTCGCTCAGATAGCCGGCCCAGCTCGCGGCGAGGATGATCGGACTTGTCCGAGGCTCGGCGAGCGGCGCAAGGAAGCGGGCGTTGAAGGCGCCGCAGGCGTTCCCCGGATGGATGGATCGGGCGCCGATCACGGGAGGGCAGCCGGCGAGCGCGTTGAACGCGATCGTCCCGCGCCCGCCGGCGGCCTCGACCAGGCCAGGCAGCTGGGCATCGGCGTGGCTGTCGCCGAGGAAGGTCGCAATCAAAGGCGCTCCTTCCGGTCCGAGCCGGCAGGGTTCCGGCAGATCGGTCGCCGCCACATAGCAGCCTTCCGCGCCCTCCACTCCTCGATAGGCCGCCTCCCGCGCCACCGCCTGGATGGAAGGCGGGAAGCGCTCCGGAAGGCCGTCGGCCCGCCCGATCGCAAGCCCCGCCAGGACCAGAGCCAGCGGGGCGAGCGCGTAGGCGCCGAGCGCCCGCCAAGTGCCCGCGGTCCGGCCGACCCGGATATGCGGAGCGGAAGCGGCCGGGCGGGTCCGGCGTTCGACGAAGCGCCAGGAAAGCTGGCCGAGCAGGAATGTGGCGGCGATCCCCGCCGCCGCCCATCGCCAGTCCCCTCCGCGGCCCGAATGATCGAGCCACACCACCACCGGCCAGTGCCATAGATAGAGCGAGTAGGAAGCGAGCCCGATCCAGGCTGGAAAGCGGTGATCGGTCAGGCGCGAGGGGGGGCGCCGGGCGAGGATGACGAGGATCGTTCCGGCGACCGGCGCCAGCGCCCTGGCGTCGGGCCAGGCGGCCGGGCCGATAAGCACAAGCGACGCGGCGATGAGGGCGAAGCCGGCGGCCTCGGCCGCCCGCGCCCGTGCGCCCGCCAGCGCCGGCGCCAGGCAGGCGAGCCCGCCGGCCACCAGCTCCCAGGCTCGCGGCGGCAGCCAGTAGAAACCGGCAGCGACCGAGACGTGGCTGAGCCAGAGCATGATCGCGAAGGAGAACAGGGCCCCGCCCGCCAGGATCGGCCGCAACGCCCCCGGCGCAAGCCGGGCGACCGGGGCCAGAAGCAGGGGATAGAGGAGATAAAATTGCCACTCGAGCGACAGCGACCAGCTGTGGAGCAGCCATCTCCGGTGGCCCGCCGGCTCGAAATAGCCGGTTTCCTGCCAGTAGAGGAGGTTGGAGACGAATGCGGCACTGCCGGCGGCGTGGTTCCCCAGCAGGGCATAATCGTCGGGCAACAAGATCAAGCCGCCCAGCGCGAGCAATGTCGCGATCAGCACCGCCAAAGCGGGCACGATCCGCCGCGCCCGGTCGAGATAGAAAGCGGACAGCGAGAAGGTTCCCCGATCCACCCGGGCGAGGATGAGGGCGGTCATCAGATACCCCGAGATGACGAAGAAGATGTCGACCCCGACGAAGCCGCCCGGCGCAAGCCCGAAATGATAGGCGATCACCGCAAGCACGGCGATCGCCCGGAGCGCGTTGATATCGGCCCGAAAGCCGAGCGTCGCCGCCGCCGGCGGCTCGGTGCGCGAAGCCGGCCTCATCCGGGGGAGCCTAGCAGCCGGCCGGCGAAGAGCCAAAGTGCGTTAGGCAAGCGGACCCACGATCGAACGTCGGTACGCTCTAAGGGTTTCCGGTCTCGCGCTGCAGGCGGGTGAGCGACCAAATGCCCCAGGCGGTAGCCGGCAGGGCGATCGGGAGGAGCAGCCAGGTCAGCGCGAAGCCGGTGACGATCGTGAGCAGGACGAAGATCGGAAAGGCGGTGATGGCGACCATCGCCCGGCCGAGCCGCTTTTGCTCCGCCGGCCCGAGCGCGGCGTCCCAGCGCTGCTTGCGGCCGTTCTGCTCCCATTCCCAGGCCACCAGCGCCCGGCCCTCCTCGTCCCAGCGCTTGACGACGAGGCCGAGCAGAAGGCGGGTGTAGCGGTCGAAGAGCCCTGGGCTCGAAACCGCCGCGGGACGGTCCGGGCCCGGCGATGCCCCGGGCCGGTTCGGCGGCGCGGCTGGAGTCCGCGGCGAAGACATCACCGACGTCGCGGGCGCGCCGGTGGCAGTGTCGATCACCGTCAGCCGCCGGTCTTTCTCCTCGACCCGGTAGCGTCCCTTCGGAGCGTCCATGACCCGTCCTCCCGGAGCGGGAACGTAACCAAAAGGCCCGCGGAGCGGAAGGCGGGAGTGGGGCCGGGCGGAGTTAGGCGAGGCGGTGGGTACCGGGGCCGCCAGCGCCGGCCTTGCGCTCGGCCCGGAATCCTCGCCTTGGCTTTGGCCGCAGGGCTCCGGTTTTGGAGAGAAGGCGCGACGGCGCGAAGGCACGACGCAGGAAGGAAGGGATGCCGCTTCGCGGAGGGTTCGTCATCCCGGCGAAAGCCGGGACCTCGGGGAGACCCGTCGTGCCTTCTCGTCCTGAGGTCCCGGCTTTTGCCGGGATGACGGAAGAAGGGCGCACGGGTGCGTCCGCTGGAGACGGGGGGAAGAAACGGCCGGCGCGTCCTTGCCACGGGCATCCGGGGCTGGACGACTTTTGCTTTTGCTTTCGTGTCGTTAACTCGAAAGCGTCCAGTCTTCATTCGTGAAGAGCCGCCGGGTCCCGTTGCCTTCGCTTCTGCGAGGCTAGTGGCACCGGCGCCGCCCCTTGTGGGGGGCGATGCCGCCGTTCGGTGCCTGGAGCAGGCTCTTGCGCTTCAAGTCCGTCCGGGGTCGCTGGCCCCGATTTGGAAGCGATCTTCGGCCAAGGCCTCGGTCTCTTCCTCACGCCCTAAGCCCGGGCGCCGGCTCTTCACGCTCGAAGCCGCTCCAAATCCTCACGGAGGACAATCGCAGTCACGGCTCTTCGGTAGACGCGAGCTCAAACGTTCCCGGATGACTTCGCGCCGGCCGCCGGCCTCGGGGCGAACCCCTCGGCCGAATTCCCGCCCTCGTCGATTGATCGGGTCGACTCGGGCAGGGTT